>CAZOGK010000039.1:18303-30686 GCA_964579295.1 uncultured Ardenticatenaceae bacterium | reverse complement strand
GCCGGCTCGCTAACGCCGCAGGAAGGGAAGGAAAACGCGTTCGTCGCCAACCGGCGTGGGCGGCGGGTCGGTATCGGGCGCGGCGATACCCCAATCGGGCCGGCCGGCGTCTTCGACCAGGAGCTGCATGTCCGAGCCGTCGCTGCCCATCACCCAGAGGTCGGGACTCTGTTCGACGCTGCTCGCCCGTTCAAATACGACGTGCTGCCCGTCCGGCGCGATGCTGAAGCGGCCCGCGTATTCATCGCTAAAGGCGGTCAGCGGCGTTACAGACGTGGCGCCCCAGGTATAGGACAATATGTTTGCTGCCTCGTGCGACTCGTCGAGATAGGAAAAGAGAAAGCCGGAGCCATCGGGAAGCCATTCAAGGTCGAGAATGGCCGAGGGCAGTGGATAGTTGATGAGGCGACGTCGCCGAGGTGCTGGACGAGCATGACCGCGCCGGCGAGCTATTTGCCGATAGCCTTACCCTCCGCCGGCAGATGGGCGACAAGATAGGGATCGCCTACTCACTCAATCGCCTGGGCCACAACGCCCTGCATCAGGCCGATATTGCCGCGGCTTATGCCCTGCAGCGCGAGAGCCTGGAGCTTCTCTGTGAGCTGGGCGACAAGGAGCCCATCATCGGTTGCCTGGAAGGAATTGCGGTTATCGCCTGCGCCGACCACCCGGATGAGCGCGCGCCACGGCTGTGGGGGCTACCGAGGCTCTGCGCCAGGCGCTGGGTGTGCCGGCGCCGCCCAGCAGGCAGGCCGAGCACGAGCCCTACCTTGCCCGCGGCTGTGAGGCATTAGGGGCCGCGGCGTGGAACAAACACTGTTCGCGGGGGCGATCCTTATCGCTTGACGAGGCCATTGCCTGCGGTCTGGCGTTGTGCGACAGTCGGGCCACGGGCCGCTGATCCGGCGCTCAACTGGCGCGGCGGCGGGGTCTGAAAGGGAGATGAACAGGTTTGACTTCTCCTGTGCTTTTGTTAAAATACGCGATGCTGCGTTCCTCAGTAGCTCAATGGCAGAGCATGCGGCTGTTAACCGCAGGGTTGCTGGTTCGAGTCCAGCCTGAGGAGCTGATAAGGACGGTGGGCCTTTCCGCCGTCCTTTTTTCATGCCTCATTGTGCCGCTATTTGGCCCCATCTGCAGAGTTGGTAGAATCCACGTAGCCGGGTCCGGGCTGGCCAAGAGCCAGGGGCCGGATGCCGGACGATGAGAATGAGCCGCTGGCTCAGGCCGCCAGGCCGAGGAGTAGACGGACGATGAAGAGCTATCCCACGGTTGCACTCATAATACTCGACGGCTGGGGTATTCGTGAGATGGAGCATGGGAACGCGGTGGCCCAGGCGCACACACCGAACTACGACCGCTGGCTGCGTGAACGGGAGCGCTGCATTCTCGACGCGTCCGGCCTCTCCGTAGGGCTGCCGGAAGACCAGATGGGCAACTCGGAAGTGGGCCATCTCAATCTCGGCGCAGGGCGCGTCGTCTACCAGGATTTCACGCGCATCAATATGTCTATCGCGGAGCGTGGCTTTTTTTCACTGGCGCCGCTGAAAGAAGGGATTGCCCATGCCGTCGAGCGCGGCGGTAAGGTGCACATCATTGGCCTGCTCGGGCCGGGCGGCGTGCACAGCCACATCCGCCACCTGTTCGCGACGATTGAGATGGTTATTGATGAGGGATTGGCGCCTATCCTGCACGTCATTACCGATGGGCGAGATACGCCGCCGCGTAGCGGGCTCGGCTACCTGCGCGAGCTTCAGGCATTTATGGAGCAACGCGGCGGCGTCATCGCCACCGTCAGCGGGCGCTATTACGCCATGGACCGCGACCGGCGCTGGCAGCGCACCGAGCTGGCCTACCGGGCCATTGTGGAGCGTGAGGGCGTGGAAGCGGAGACGGCCGAGCATGCCATCGAGCAGTCCTACGCTCAGGACGTCACCGACGAGTTCATCGTGCCCACGGTCATCACCACCGCCGGCGATACGGCAGTGACCGATGGCGATAGCCTGATCTTCTACAACTTCCGGGCCGACCGCATGCGCCAGATCGTGCGCGCCTTTGTCGCTAGCGATTTTCAAGGATTCGTGCGGCCGCCTATCGAAAACCTGCGCGTTGTGACGTTTACTGCCTATGAGGACGACCTGCCGGCTGACGTGGTATTTCCTGATGAAAACGTCGTCAATCCCCTGGCCGAGGTGGTGAGCAGCGCCGGCTGCACGCAGTTTCATGCCGCCGAAACGGAGAAGTATGCGCATGTCACCTATTTTTTCAATGGCGGGCGTGAACAAGTCTTTGCCGGCGAGGAGCGCCACCTGGAGCAGTCGCCGCAGGTCGCTACCTACGATTTGCAGCCGGAAATGAGCGCCCGGCCCCTGACGGAAGCGGTGCTGGAACGCATCCGAACGCATGACGATGCCTTCATCCTCGTCAATTACGCCAACCCGGATATGGTGGGCCACACCGGCGTCCTGGAAGCGGCCATTGCCGCCTGTGAAGCCGTAGATGAATGCGCCGGGCGGCTGGTAGAGGCCGTTGTCGCCAAAGGCGGCGTCGCCCTGGTTACCGCCGACCACGGCAACGCCGAGCGGATGATCGATGAGGCGACCGGCGGGCCGCACACCTACCATACCACCAATCCCGTCTCCTTCTTCATCATTGGCGACGCCTATTTTGCCCCCCGGCCGCGCGGCATTCTCGCCGACGTGGCGCCCACTGTGCTGGAGCTGCTGGGCATCGAGCAGCCGGCCGAGATGACCGGACGGAGCATTCTGCGCCACACGGGCCTGTAGGGCCGGCGGCGCGAGAGCGAGGCAGCGCCGCGGCGTGCGATGGAGACCATCTACCTTTCCGCCGAAGACGATATCGTTAGTATCTGCGACCGGCTGCAGTGGATAGCCGGCAACCAGCGGGTGCTGCTGGTGCTGCCAGACGCCGTGGGGAAAGCTGAGCCGCCGCTGCGCGCCTGGCTCGACCTGGTACGATTGCGCCGCTGTGCGGAAGGGCTGCGGCTGGAGGTTGGCCTGGTGACGCGCAACGGGGAGATCGCCAGCCAGGCGCGGGCACTGGGTTTGCCTAGCTTTCGCACGGTGCGCGCCGGGGAAGCGCAGCGCCGCGGCTGGTGGCGGGGGCGGCGCGGCTGGCGCGAGCCGACCCGACCGGGAGCGATGGTGCGTCTCGGCGAGCAGGGCTCGCTCAAGTCGCTGCCCGACGTCGCCGACCGGCGCGAGATGTACCGGCGCATGAGCCCACGGCCAACCTGGCAGCGCTGGCTGTGGCATTACGCGGGAATCCTGCTCTTCATGATCACGCTGGCCGTCGTCGTCGTCGCCGCCGCCTACGCCATACCCGGCGCCACGATCACGCTGCATCCGGACGTGGAGCAGGTGCGGGCGGTGCGCCAGATCGTGGCCGACCCGCAGCTAGAGACGGTCAGCAGCACCGGCGCATCGGTTCCCGGCCGTCTGCTCAGCGTAACGGTCGGCTGGCAGGCCGAAGTCCAGACAACGGGCATCCAGTCGGTGCCCGATGCGGCGGCGCGGGGGCGAGTTGTCTTTGTCAACCTCCAGGAGGAGCCCGTGGCGGTGCCCGCCGGCACGCGGGTCAGCACGTCGGCCGGCGCGCGGCAGCTTTTTGAGACCGTGGGAGCTGTCCAAGTGCCCGGCGCCATTGGGGCCACGGCCGAAGCGCAGGTGGTCGCCCTGGAGCCGGGGCCAGCCGGCAACGTGGGCGTCAACCTGATTAACCGCATCGAGGGGCTCCTGGGCCTACAGCTAGAAGTCCGCAATCTGGAACCTGTCTCCGGCGGCGGCCTGCGTGACGTGGCGGCCGTGACCGAAGAAGACCGGGAGCGGCTGCGTTCGCAGGTCTTGCAGTTCCTGCAAAGCGATGCGATGGCAGCTATGGAGGCGCTGCTGGAGCCCGGCGAATTTCTCGCCCGCGACTCGCTGCAGATCGGCAGCGTGCTCCGAGAGACCTACTCGCACTTTCCCGGCGAGCTGAGCGACCGGCTGGCGCTGGAGCTGCGCGCCGAGCTGCAGGGCACGGCTGTCGACGCCTCGCAGGCCAACGGGCTTATCTATGACGCCCTCGCCGCAGCGGTAGGCCCGGGTTACGAGCTGGCGCCAGACAGCCTGAGCTTCCAGGCCGGCGAGGTCATCGGCGTCGATAATGAGGGACGGGTGACCTTTAACATGGTCGGCGAAGCGCAGATTGCGGCCACGCTCGCCGTGGATGAGCTGCTGGACGAAGTAGCCGGCCAGGAAACGGAGGTGGCTATGGCCTATCTCTACGAGCGGCTGCCGCTGCGGCGCTACCCAACGGCGCGCGTCTTCCCGGACTGGTTCGGCCGCATGCCCTATCTGCCCGTGCGCGTGCAGACGGAAATCGCCACAACCGTCGATTGATTGCCCCATCGCTGGCCGTAGGATGAACGTATATGAGAGCAGCGCCCTTCTGTGGTACAAACAGCCGCGTGGAACAGGATTGCGCGCCGCCGCGAGGCCGGCGCATCATGGCGCTGGATATGGGTGAGAAGCGCATTGGCATCGCGCTCAGCGATGAGACGCAGCTGCTGGCCCGCTCGTATGAAGTCCTACCGCGCACGTCGCGCCAGGCTGATTTTGCGCGGCTGGCGGAGATCGCACAGCAGGAGAGCGTCGGCTTTCTCGTCGTCGGCCTGCCGCTCACGCTCGATGGCGAGGAAGGGCCGCTCGCGCCCTGGGTCCGCGATTACACGGCGGCTCTGGCCGAGCGCCTGCAGTTACCCTATACCTTCTGGGACGAGACCTTTACGACGAAACAAGCAAGCCGCAGCATGCGCGATCGCGGCACCAGGGCGCGCGAGCAGCGCGGGCGGGTCGATGCCGTTGCCGCCGCCTTTATCCTGCAGGATTATCTCGACGCGCGGCGCGGCGGCCTGCCGCCGCTGCCGCCCGAGCTTGAGATGAGGTGACCTATCGCCAGCGCCAACAGTAAGCTCCCGTCGCGCGTCGTCTGGGCGGCGCGCATTCTCCTGGTTCTGGTGACGACGACGGCCATGGCAGTCGCCATACTCCTCCTCTATAATCGCTGGCGCGCGGCCGCCTACGGACCGGTAATCCAAATCGAAGGCGGTAACCCGAGCCTAAGCCTCCCGGAGCGTGTCTATTTGCAGTCCTATTTGGTGGCCAACGCCGAAGCGCTCGCGGAGCCGGCGGGCAATATCGGCCCGCCCAGCCGCTTTGTCATTGCCTCCGGCGAGACGGCCGGGGTAGTCGCGGCAAACTTGGAAGCGGAGGGGCTGCTGCGCAACCGGGAGCTTTTTCTCAACTACGTCCGCTTTTACGGTCTGGACTCCCGGCTGGAGGCGGGCGCCTTCATTGTCGATCCCGCGCTTTCTATCCCCGAGGTGGCCCAGCAGCTAACCGACGCCCGGGCGCAGGAGATTACGCTGCGCTTTCTGGAGGGCTGGCGGGCGGAAGAGATGGCTGCCTATCTGGCGGCGACGACGCCGGCCGAGATTGACGCCGATCGCTTCCTGAGCATCGTCTATGGGCGCGCCGCTTTTGCGCTCAGCGACTTTGAGTTCCTGGGCGGGCTGCCAACGGGGGCCAGCCTGGAGGGTTATCTCTTTCCCGACACCTATCTGGTGCCGCTCGACGCCACGACCGACGATCTGATCGCCATGATGCTGAACAATTTTGGCCGGCAGGTGGACGGCGCACTGCGGGCCGGCTACGCGGCGCAGGGCCTGAGCCTGCACGAGGCCGTCACCCTGGCCTCCATCGTGGAGCGGGAGACGCCTATTCGTGAAGAACGGCCTCTCGTCGCCGGCGTCTTTCTCAACCGGCTGCGCGTGCCCATGCCGCTGCAGGCCGACCCGACGGTGCAATATGCGCTCGGCTACAGCCCCGCGACATCATCCTGGTGGAAGTCGCCGCTGTCGTCGGCTGATCTGCAGATCGACAGTCCCTACAATACCTATCGCGTGGAAGCCTTGCCGCCCGGTCCCATTGCCAGCCCCGGGCTGGCCTCGCTGCAGGCCGTCGCCGCCCCGCAAAGCAGCGATTTCATCTACTTCGTAGCCGATTGCAGCCGTCCCGGCGCCCACCTCTTCAGCGTTACCTACGAGGAACACCTGCAGAATGTGGCTAGGTGCCGCTAGCGGCCGGGCACGGCTGGTGCCGCTTCCCCTGGCACTGCTGCTTCTGGCGCTGCTGCCGGCGCTGGGCTGCCGCTCGGTGCCGCCCGCAGTGAAGATCGGGTTGGCGGCGCCGTTTGAAGGGCGCTGGCGGGAGATCGGCTACGATGCCATCTATGCCGCCCGCCTTGCCGTGCGCGAGGCCAACGAGAGCGGCGGCGTGGCCGGCTACCGCGTCGAGCTGGTGGCGCTGGACGACGGCGGCGACGCACAACAGGCGGCCGCCGCCGCCGCCGCGCTGGCCGCCGACCCCGACGTCGTGGTGGTGTTGGGCCACTGGCTGCCGGACACGACGGCGGCGGCGGCCCCGGTCTACGCGGCCGAGGCCTTACCTTTCCTGGCCCTCGGTCATCCGCCGTTGTTGGCTATTGAGCCGGCGTCGTTGCCGCAGCCATTTCTGCGCGACTATGAGCTCGTGACGCCGTTCGACGAGGTGGCCGGGAGCTATGCCGGCGCCACCTATGATGGGGTCCGGCTGGCGCTCGCCGCCTTAAGAGATGCTCATACGGGCGCTCCTGCCACGCGCCAGACTATGGCATCGGCGCTAGAGTCATTAGAATACGAAGGTTTGACGGGACCGGTTTACCAGCCGGAGCTAGGGCCCTGATGGCAGACGCGGGCCAGCGCATAGCCAACCATGGCTGGCAAAGGAGGAGATAAGGCAGGATGCGGCGCCTATTAGGTATCGTCATGTTGGTTATCGGTCTCGCCGGCGTCGTGCTCAGTATTGCCGGGGCCAACGCCGGCCGCCGGCTGATTGCCGACATGGGTGTGACGCTTGATAGTAACCTGCAATTGACCGTGCAAAGCCTGGAGACGATTAACAACACGTTGGTATTGACGAGAGGCACCATCCGGCAGCTCGGCGAGAGTTTGGAGACGATGGAAGCGACGGCAAACAACGTGGGCGCGTCGCTGAGCGACACACAGCCGATGTTGCGGCAGATCGCGGTTATTACCAGTAACGACGTGGCTGCAGGGCTGGAGACGTTCGAGAGCAGCCTGCCGGACCTGATCGAGGTAGCCGACACCATCGACGAGACGCTGACGGCCTTGAGCCGCTTCCGCATTGACCGGACCATCCTCGGCATCCCGCTGCGCTATGATCTAGGCATCAACTACGACCCAGAGGTGCCTTTCTCCCAATCGGTCGAAGAGATCGGCGCCAGCATTGACGGTCTGCCGGAACAGCTGCGCGAGCTGGAAGGCTACTTTGAGGTCGCCGACGACAACCTGGGCGCGATCAGCGCCAATATGACCGAGATTGCCAGTGACCTGGCCGCGGTGAACGACAGCGTGGACGATCTGGGGCCGCTGCTCGACGAATTCATGGTGACGACAACCGAGTTCGGCGACTCCACGCGCCAGATGCGGGCCACCTACCGCCAGCAGCTACAGACCTTCCAGACGATCTGGACGGTTGTCATGGTCTGGCTGGCGCTGACCCAGGTAGCGCCGCTCTATCTGGGCTATGAGCTGGTGACCGGCCGCCGCGTCCCATGATGGCCTTCAGGCAAGCCACGCGTCTGCCGGCGCAGTTGCTGCTGGTTGCCCTCGTTCTGGCGACCTTTGCTTCGTGTACAGCGCCGCCGGAAGCAGAGCGCGTCACCGAGTCAGCCGGCGTCAGCCTGAGCACGGCAGAGGCCACGCTCGCGCCCACGCCTACGCTGGCCGCCGGCGTGACGGCGCCGCCGGCGCTGCGCCAGACGGCCTCCGGCAGCACGGCCACGGCCCCGGCGCAGGAGACGGCGACGCCCAGCCCGTCGCCGACGGCCACGCTGCCGCCGAGCGAGCTGATCGCCCAGGGGCAGCAGGCCCTCTACCATGAGGATTTCGGCGCGGCGCAGCGCAGCTTTGAGGCCAGCCTGAGCCAGCCGGGAACGCTGACCCGCGAGCAGCAGGCCGAGGCGCTGTGGGGGCTGTCGCAGGCCTATCTGCGCCTGGAGCGCTATGCGGCGGCCGACGAGACGTTGCAGCGCTATGACGCGCTGGCCGCAGCTACCGGAGATGCCACGCCGGCTGGGTCGGGTCGCCCACAGAACCCGGGGCTGGCGGAATCTGGCGGCGCCACGCCGGGAGCCAGCATCGCTGCCTTCTATCGCGGCCAGGCGCAGGAAGGGCAGGGTCGCTGCGGCGAGGCGCGCCAGAGCTACGGGCGCTATCTGCAGGAAAATCCTGATATGGCGGCATACATCCAGCCCCTGATAGCCCGCTGCGCGCTGGCCGAAGGCGACCAGGAGGGGGCCATGGCTGCCTTTGCCGCGGCCCTGGAAGCCGAGGCGCACCGGTTGACGGAGATTGAGAACCGGCAGGTGCTGGCCGATTATTACCTCGGCGCGGGCGACTTTGGTCAGGCCGTGGCGCAGTATGACGCCATCCACAACCTGGCGGTTACCGAAAACACGCGCGGGCAGATGACTTACCGGGCCGGCGCGGCCCTGATCCGGTCGGGCGATACGGCGGCGGGCTACGAGCGCTATCTCGTAGGCGTCAATAACTACCCACGCGCCTACGAAAGCTATTTAGGGCTGGTCGAGCTGATTGACGCCGGCTATGAGGTATCGCTTTACCAGCGTGGGCTGGTCGATTATTATGCCCGCGCCTATGCGCCGGCGGTGGCCGCCTTCGAGAGCTACCTGCAAGCCAATGCGGCCGACTATTTGCCGGACGCCCATCTCTATCTGGCCTGGTCATACGAAGGGCTGGGCAACCAGGAGGCGGCGCTGGCCCAATTCGACCTGTTTGCCGCGACTGACGACGGCGCCAATGCGGCGCGCGCGCTGGCCGAAGAGGCGGATTTTTACGGCAGGGCAGGCATGGCCGAGGCGGCGCTGCAGAGCTACCTGGAGCTGCGCGGCGCGCATCCGGGTACGGAACAGGCGGCCGAAGCCACCTGGCAGGCGGCCCTTCTCCACGACGGCCGTGGCGAGCGGGCCGAGGCAATGGCCCTATACTGGGCCCTGGTCGAGGAGTACCCCCAGCACGAGCAGGTGCCGCGCGCGCTCTTCCGTGCCGGCCTGCGCGAATGGCAGGAGGGGCAGACGGAGGAGGCGACGGCGATCTGGCAGCGGCTGGCGGCCGCTTACCCGGCCCACGACTACGGCGCGGCGGCGCTCATCTGGCTGCTGCGCACCTTGCCGGAAGAAGCGCGCGAGCCGGTTGTGATAACCGCCACGGCCCTGTCGGGGGTCAGCTACTATCCATTGCGGGCGCAGCAGCTGGTGGCGGGTAGTGAGCCGTTCACCCCACGGCCGGCGCTGCGGCTGGAGATCGACGAAGCGGCGGAGCAGGCTGAGGCCGACGCCTGGCTGCGCGCGCAGCTCGAGCTGGAGGAGGACGCCGTCGTGAGTAGCCTGAGCGCGGAGCTGGCGGCCGATGCGCGCCTGCAGCGCGGGCAGAAGCTGTGGCAGCTTGGTCTCTATGAGGCGGCGCGCCGCGAGCTGGAAGCCGTGCGCGAGGCATACGCCGGCGACCTGTTGTCAACCTACCAGCTTAGCCTTTTCTTCCGCGACCTGGGTCTCTACCGCTCATCCATTCTGGCGGCGGAACGGGTCATGGCGCTGACGGGGGCCAATGTCTTTGCGGCCCCGCGGCTGATCGGCCGGCTCAGCTACCCGGTCCACTACCGCGACCTGGTGCTGCCGCTGGCCGAGCGCTACGGCTATGACCCGCTGCTGCAGTTCGCCCTCATCCGCCAGGAAAGCCTTTTCGAGAGCTTCGTCTCCTCCTCAGCCGGCGCCCAGGGGCTGAGCCAGGTGATGCCGGGTACGGGCGACGACATTGCCCGCCAGCTGAGCTGGCCTGATTACGACAACGCCGATCTGTATCGGCCTTACGTGGGGGTTGAATTCGGCGCCTATTACCTGTCGCAGCAGCTGCGCGCCTTTGATGGCAGTGTCTACGCCGCGCTCTCCGCCTATAATGGCGGCCCAGGCAATGCGGCCCGCTGGTATGCGGCTGCCGGCTCTGATCCCGACCTCTACCTGGAGACTGTCGACTTTCGTGAGACGCGCACCTATATCCAGCGCATCTTCACAGGCTATGCCGTTTACCAGCATCTCTATGGCGCGCTGCACGAAGGAGCAGCAGACGAATCAGAGTAGGCTATACAGGCGTCGTACGCAGGCGGTGGACAATGAGTTTTGAGTGGAAAACCGACGAGCAGAGCGAGGCGCCGACCTGGCGTGAAGAGAAACGCGGCCGGCGCGTGTCGCGGTCGCGCTGGCGCTGGTATTTGCTGCTGATCGTCGTCGCCGTGGTTGCCGGCGTCTTTTTGTGGCGGCTGGCGCAGCAGCGGGTGGACGAGAGCATGGAACTGGCGCGCGCCGACGTGCGCCTCAGCCACGAGCTGGCGGAACGGGCGGCCGCTGCCTCCGACGTCGAGCTTGCCCGCACCGTGCTGTCCGGGCGCGACGAGGATTGGACAGCCGTGCAGCGCGACCTGGTAGAAGATGGGTTGGGCTATACCGGCGTTGCCCGCCTCCTCGCGCTGGAGCCGGCCGGGCAGGCGGAAGAGCTGTCGCTAACGCTCGACCCGGCGCTGCGCAGCGCCGAGCTGGTGATAGCGCAGCCGTACACGCCGCTGGCCAACAGCGGCGCGACCGGGCCGGCGGTCCTCGAGCAGACATATGTCTTCCGCCGCGGCAGCGATAACTGGTTACTCTCGCCGCCCGAGGAGGCGTACTGGGGCCCGCAACAGTCGCTCAGCACACCCCTCGCCTCATTCTCCTATCCCGAGCGGGACCAAGCGCTGGTGCAAGATCTGGCCCAAGCCCTGGAGAAGGATATCGCGGCCCTCTGTGCCCGGTTCGGGGGGGCCTGCCCGGATAACCTGCAGCTTGCCATCACCTTCGACCGGGACGTGGAGAGCCTGGCCCGCTTTCAGGATGGCCGGGCAATGCTGGGTAGCGGCACGTTGATTACCCTGCCGGCGCCTTCACTATTCGGCAGACCCCAGGACGAGGCCGGCTATGAGGCCCTCCACGCCGCCTATGCGCGCTATGTTCTGACGGCGGTGGCGCCGCAGATCACGGGCTGGGAGTGCTGCGCGCACGTCCTCTTCTGGCAGGCGCTTCTCCAGACTACCTTGCAGGAGATGGGCCTGGCAGGTCCATTGCTGCCGGAAGCTGACACGCTGGCGGCGATGGAGCGAGTGGCCGATGTGCAAACCTACTTCCAGACGCTTACGCGCTACTGGCAGGGGCAGACGCCGGCGCCGGTGACCGAGCCGCTGCCGCTTGAAGTGCGTACACTCGTGGCCTTTCTGCTCGAGCTGCCCCCTTCGAGCGCGCGGCAGGGTGTACCCACCCTCGCCGAGCTGCAGACGGCCCTGGGCGAAGAACCATCGCTCGGCCGCTGGTGGAGCGCCTTCACGCGCTTTGGTTCGCTGGAGCAGGTCGAGCTGCAGCGGGAGCTGTACAGCTTCGTTCAGGGGCGGTATACGCCGCGACCCTTACCGGCCGGCCTGGCTCTCCCCAACGCCGACCTTCTCCTCGTCTGTCTGACAGAGGGCGCCCGCGTCTCGCGTTACGACTTGCATGCTGAGGGCTGGACGATTGACATGGAGCTGCCTAATCAGCTGGTATATGCGCTCCCGACGCGAGGCGGCAGCTACTTCGTGGCCACGTTGCGCGGTCTGGACGACGAGCAGTTACCTGTGTTCCACCTTCTGGAGAAACCTCCCGGCAGCCCGGCCGTTGAGCTGATAGCCGAGAGCGGGGCGATGTGGATTCCGCTGCGTAAGCATGGCGACTCCATTCCTGTGGTTCGAGTCAGGCTCGAGGGGCAAGAAATCGAGCAGCCAGAGGTCGGTATGCTGGATCTGGCTTCGTGCCAGTCCGGACAATGCGAGTGGCACGAGACCCCCGGCAACGTCATCGTCGCGCCGGGCGGGCAGTACGAGCTGGCCTCTTCCGTACCATTTATTGATGAGCCAGAGCTATTCCTGCGAGAGCAGGGCGCAGAATGGCAGAAGGTGGCAGAGGGGGCTAATCCTGTGTGGCTCGACGGCGAGACGTTTGCCTACCTGCAGGCTCAACAGGGTTCCGGCTTCAAACGCGTCATGGTGCAGGACACGGCCGGCAATGCGGCGCTCCTTTTTGACGGCGACGCGCAAACTGGAACCCAGCTCGGCGGTACGGCTGTCATGCTCCGCCAGCTAAGTACGTCGGCGGCAGCCCCAGATAGGCTCTTTCTGGTGGCCAGCGCG
>CAZOGK010000039.1:0-18203 GCA_964579295.1 uncultured Ardenticatenaceae bacterium | reverse complement strand
TCATTGCCCCGGCTTATCGAGAGGCGGGCGAGCCATACCGGCTGTTCATCCCGACCGAGGCGGGGAGCTGTGGCCTGCCGACCTGGGTGGAGAGAAAGTGAGGCCCCGGCTACAATCAAGTTATAACGGCCGGGCCAGCGGGCGCCGGCCGGTCTGACTTCGCGTAAGAGGAGAGAGGTATGGCAGAGTTACCGGGCCGCGCCAACGTGGTGGTCGTCGGCGGCGGCGTAATGGGCGCGAGCACGGCCTACCACCTGGCGCTGAACGGGGAGCGCGACGTCGTGCTGCTGGAAAGGCAGCCCTATTTTGGCCAGGGCGCAACCGGTAAGTGTGCGGGCGGCATCCGCTACCAGTTCAGCACAGCCATCAACGTGCGCCTCAGCCAGCTCAGCCTACCCATGCTGCAGCGCTTTGAGGCGGAAACCGGGCAGGCTATCGATTTGCAGTGGCCCGGTTACCTCTTTCTCCTGACCAAAGAGACGGACGTGGCTCGCTTCCGCGGCCACGTCGCCATGCAGCGCGAGCTGGGTGTGGCCGTCGAATGGCTCGGCCCCGAGGAGGTGCGACGGCGCGCGCCGCAGCTTCAGGCCGACGACGTGCTGGCGGCGACCTACCACGCCGGAGACGGCCTGGCCGACCCCAATGGCGTCGTCGCCGGTTACATCCGCGCCGGGCAGCGCCTGGGCGTGCGCGCCTTTAGCGACGCCCCGGTCACCGCGATTGCCGTCAGCGGCGGGCGCATTGGCGGTGTGGAGACGCCACTGGGGCGGATTGCCTGTGATGTTGTGGTCAACGCCGCCGGCCCCTGGGCCGACCCGCTGAGCCGGCTGGCGGGCGTGCCGTTGCCCGTGACGCCGGTGCGACGCCAGATGCTGACGACCACGCCGTTGCCCGAGCTGGCGCCCGACTTTCCCTTCGTCATCGACTTCGCCCAGAGCCTCTACTTCCACCGCGAGGGGGAGGGGCTGCTCACCGGCATGTCCAATCCGGACGAGCCGCCCGGCTTCGACGAGAGCGTCGATCCGCAGTGGGAGTTGGTCCATCTGGAGCGGGCCATCGAACGGCTGCCGCTGCTGGAGCGGGCTGGCCTGCAGGCGCACTGGGCCGGGCTCTATGAGGTGACGCCCGATGCACATCCGATTATCGGCGCCGTGCCCGCCGTCGCGGGTTACTACGTCATCACCGGCTTCTCGGGCCACGGCTTCATGCACGGCCCCGGCGCCGGCCTGCTGCTGGCCGAGATCATTCTCGGCGGCGCGCCGCGCACGCTCGACATTTCTATGCTCGATCTGGCGCGCTTTGCCGAACAGCGCTTAATCGAGGAATACAACGTTGTCTAGTGGCGCGGCGGGGGCGGTCCGATGAGCAGCGCGAGCCGGCAGCGCGTCCAGACCCAGTTTGGCGACAAGGCCGACGCCTATGCCGCCAGCGCGATCCATGCCGGGCGCGAGACGTTGGGCCGGCTGGTCGAGCTGCTGCAGCCTCAGGAGAGCTGGCGTGTGCTGGACGTAGCGACGGGCGCCGGCCACACGGCGCACGCCCTGGCGCCGCATGTTGCCACGGTGACGGCCTGCGACCTGACCATCCCCATGCTCGCCAAGACGCGCGCGCTGGCCGGGGAGAAGGGGATGGGCAATGTACACGTTGCGGCGGCCGATGCCGAACAACTGCCATTTGTCGCCGGGCGCTTCGACCTCATCACCTGCCGCCTGGCGGCGCATCATTTCCCCAACGTGACCGCCTTTCTGGCAGAAGCGAGGCGGGTGTTGCAGCCGGGCGGGCGGCTGGCCGTCGTCGATAACGTCGTGCCAGGGAGCTTCAGCACTGGTCGTAAGGCGCGCCTGCAGCAGCAGGCCGGCCGCTACATCAACGCCTTCGAGCGGCTGCGCGATCCCAGCCATGCCCGCTGCCTCAGCCTGGCCGAGTGGCGGCAGGCTTTTGTCACGGCCGGCTTCGTGCTGGAACACGAGGAGCTGGCGTGGAAGTGGCTGGCCTTTGGTCCCTGGGCCGCGCGCATGGGGGTGGCAGAGCCGACGCTGACCCGGCTCCGGGTGCTGCTCGCCCAGGCGCCGCGCGAAGTGTTAGAGTTCTTGTCCCCCCGCTTCCCGGGGGATACAATCGAATTTCGCTTATCCGAAGCGGTGTTTGTAGTAAAGAGTTGAAAGTCAGAAGTCCCTCTGCTTTAAACTTCTAGCTTCCAACTTCAGGCTGGACCATGGCTGACAAGACTTACCATTTCTGGATTACGGGCTGCCAGATGAATTACGCGGATGCACGGCGGGTGGCGACCCAGCTGGAGAAGCTGGGCTATCGCGCCACTGAGCGGGCCGAAGATGCCGACGTCATCGTGCTGGAGACCTGCACGGTGCGGCAGCAGTCCGAAGACAAAGCCTATAACAAGCTGCACGCCCTGCGCTCGCTGAAGGAGAACGACCCACAGCGGACGATTGCCGTTATGGGCTGCGTCGTCGGCGTGCGCGGCAACGAGAAGCTAGCCCGGACCTTTCCCTTTGTGGACGTATTCATGGAGCCGGCCTCCGATGGCATGCCGCTCATCAGCCACCTGCAGCAATCCGACGTGCTGGCTATAGAGCAGGAGGAGACGGCCCAGCGTCACGCGCTGCAGGACGGCGCCGTCATACTGCCGCGCCAGCAGCGCAATCGCCTTGTCTCGGCGCCGGTCTCTATTGTCTACGGCTGCTCCCACGCCTGCACCTTCTGCATTATCCCGCAGAAGCGGGGCAAAGAGCGCAGCCGCCCGGTGGGCAGCATCGTCGCCGAGGTGCGCTCGCTGGTGGAGCAGGGTGTGAAAGAGGTGGTGCTGCTCGGCCAGATTGTCGACCGCTACGGCTATGACGTGCCCGATGGGCCGGACCTGGCCGATCTGCTGCAGGCGGTGAACGGCGTCGAGGGGCTGAGCCGCATTCGTTTCCTCACCAGCCACCCGAACTACATGACCAACCGCATCCTGCACGCCGTTCGCGACCTGCCCAAAGTGATGCCGCAGATTGAGGTGCCTGTGCAGGCGGGCGACGACGACGTGCTGCGCAATATGCGCCGCGGCTATACGGCCGACGACTACCGCCGGCTGGTCGAGCATATCCGCGACATCGTGCCCGATGCGGCCATTCATTGTGACATTATCGTCGGCTTCCCCGGCGAGACGGACGAGCAGTTCCAGCGCACCTACGACCTGCTGGAAGAGCTGCGCCTCGACAAGATCCACCTGGCGCGCTACAGCGCCCGCGAAGGCACGGTCAGCGCGCGCTCGATGGTTGACGACGTGGGCGATGCGGAAAAGCGCAACCGCTTCCAGGCCGTCGAGGCGCTCAACGAGCGTATTTCCGCCGAGAAGATGGCCGCCTACCTGGGTGAGACGGTTGAAGTGCTGGTCGAGGGCCGCCGCAAAGGTAGCTGGCAGGGGCGCGACCCGCGCGGCAAGCTGGTCTTCTTTGCCGACGAGCGCCCGCTGCGGGGCGAGCTGGTCGAGGTGCGCATCGAGCACGCCGGCGCCTGGAGCCTGTCCGGCCGGACGGCGCAAGCGGAGCCGGCCGGGCCCGAGTCGATTGCCATACCTCTGACTGTGCTCTAGCCAGCGCCGGCTGTGGCAACAACTATCTCTAGGCGGGCCAGCTGGCCCGCTTTTCGTTTGCCCTGACCGCCGGCCAAAAGTAGAATCAACCCATTATGAAACGCATTTTGCTGGTTGAACCGGAAGACCAGCTGGCGGGGCATCTCTTCCAGCTGCTCGTATCTGGCGGCGAATTCATCGTCTCGGCCGCGCCCAGTCAGCGCGAAGCCGCGCTCATCGTCGCCGAACAGGCGCAAGATCTGGCAATTGTGCCGGTCGAAGCGCTCTCGGGCGCCATTACCGTACTGCGCAGCCTGCAGCCGGACCTACGCATTGTGGCCCTGCTGCCGCCCGGCGTCGACGCGCCCCCGGCGCGCTACGATGGGCAGCTACAGGGCGTCCTCCATCGCCGCGGCCTGGAGGCGGCGCTGGCGGAGACACTGGCCGATGCCCTGTCTCGTGAGGTCCCCGTGCCGGTGGAGCCGCTGCCCATCACCGGCTCAGAAGCGGAGATGATGGCGGCGCTGCTGCAGCGCGCGGCGCTGCACGAGAAGGTGCTCTCCGCGCTGCTGGCTATAGGCGGCGAACTGGTGGACCATGCCGGTACCCTCGAGGCGGATCAGGCGGCGGAGGCGGCGACGCGCGTGGCCGAGACCTGGATGCACGGCCACGCCGCCCAGGTCCAGTTCCTGCGCCTGCAGACGCGCAGCAGCGATCTGCTGCTTTACACGCGCGCGGTGGGGCGAGACTACCTGCTGACGCTGGCGGCGCGGCCGGAGGCGGCGGTGGGTGAGATGCGCGCGCAGGCTGACCAGCTTGCCGCCACGCTGCTGGCCGTCTTGGAGGCGAAAGTAGACGACCCGGCGGCGCAGCCGGAAGCAGCGGCGCAGCCGGTGGCAGCGGCGCAGCCAGAAGCAGCGGCGCAGCCAGAGGAGGCGGCGCCAGCAGAAGCAACAGTGTTACCAAGCCTGGCGGCGTCTGAAGTAGCGCCGGATGGAGCCGCCAGCGATGACGCCGAGCTGCCTGAAGATGAAGTGGTGGCGGCTGAAGCGGAGGCCGAGCTGGAGAGTGACGGCGTGGTAGTCGCGCCCGACCAGAGCGACAGCTACGCGCTGGTCTGGCGCGCGGAACGGCCGCTGGCCCGGCCGGTGGCGATCACGGTGCGGCGCACGCTACAGCAGCTGGCCGCCGACAACGGCTGCAGTCTCAGCCATCTGGAGATGGACGGTAAGCTGGTGCATCTTGTCGTGCAGTGTCCGTTGCCCATGAGCAGCGCCGGGCTCGTCAGCCTGCTCAAAGACGGCAGCGAAGCGGAAATCCAGGCCCAGTCCGGGCTCGCAGTCCGGCTCTGGGCAGAGGGCTATTATGCCATTCGCTCCAGCGAGCCTCTGGACGAGCTGGAGCTGAGCCTGTTTTCACAGCAATCCCCTGGATGAAAAGCGCCGGTGGATACTCCTGCGTATAGAAAGTATGTGCTATAATAGAGGGGCGGCTAACGCGTGCGCAGCCGGCCGGAGGGCTGATTGCTGTGCTGGACCGGGACCCGCTGCGCGGGTCGATCGAGCAGGAAAAGGAAACCAATGAGCGCCCCCCAACTCGTCCTCATCGACGGCCACGCCCTGGCCTATCGTGTCTTTTTTGCCCTCCCTATTGAGGCCTTTTCCACGAAGGCGGGCGAGCCGACCAACGCGACCTATGGCTTTACGCGCACGCTCATGGATATCCTGCTCGGCGACGACCCGCCCAAATATCTGGCCGTCTCCTTTGACAGCGGGCTGACGCTGCGCGATGAGCTGTATGAGGGCTATAAGGCAACGCGGGAGAAGATGCCCGATGCCTTGGACATCCAGATCGCGCGCATCCGCCAGGTAGTCGAAGCGTTTAACGTGCCCATCCTCGAAGTGGAGGGTTACGAGGCCGACGACGTGCTGGGTACGGTAGCGCGGCAGGCGGCCGCCGAGGGCGTGCCCGTGCTCATCGTCACCGGCGACCAGGACATTCTGCAGCTCGTAGACGAGAACACACGTGTGCAGCTCCCCGATAGCCGTATCGCGGCCGAGCAGAAGATCTACGACCGGGAAGCGGTTGTCGAGAAGCTGGGCGTGCCGCCGGAGCAGATCGTCGACTACAAGGCGCTGGTTGGCGATACCAGCGACAACATTCCCGGCGTGCGCGGCGTCGGCGCCAAGACGGCGGTCAAGCTTCTCGAAACCTACGGAACCCTGGAAGCGATCTACGACCATCTTGACGAGCAGCCAAAGGGGCTGCGCGCCAAGTTGGAAGAAGGGCGGGATAGCGCCTTTCTCAGCCAGCAGCTGGCGCGCATTGTACTGGATGCGCCGGTGACAATCGACCTGGAAGCCTGCGTCGCCGAGGAATATGACGCCGAGACGGTGCTGGCGCTCTTTCAGGAGCTGGAGTTCCGCTCGCTGACGGTGCGGCTGGTGGAGACAATGGAGGAAGCGCCGCAGAGCGCCGAGCAGCCGCCGACCGAGACGATTATTGTGCGCACGCGCGCGCAGCTGGACGCGCTGGTGAAAAGGCTGGAAAGCGCCAGCCAGCTCAGTTTTGACGTGGAGACGACGGGGCTCGACAAGATGGCCTCCGAGCTGGTGGGCATCTGCCTCAGCGTCAGCCCGGCCGAAGGCTATTACATCCCCGTCGGCCATCTGGCGCAAGACGAGATGCGCGGCGAAGACGGGCAGATGGCTCTCTTCGCCACCGAGCGACAGCTGGCGCCCGACCAGCTGCCGCTGGACGAGGTGCTTGCGGCCATCAAGCCGGCGCTGACCGACCCGGAGCTGCCCAAGCTGGCGCACAATGCCAAGTACGACATGATGATCCTGCGCCGCTATGGGATTAACGTCAGCCCGGTGGTCTTTGACACGATGATTGCCGAATGGCTGACCGACCCGGCCAGCAAGTTCATGAGCCTGAAGGGGCTGGCGGGCCACCGGCTCGGCGTGCAGATGACCGAGATCACGGACCTGATTGGCTCGGGCAAGAACCAGAAGACGATGGCCCAGATACCGATTGACGACGTGGCCCCCTACGGCGCGGCCGACGCCGACATGACCCTGCGCCTGCTGGAGCCGTTAGAAGCGGAGATTACGAAGAAGGGACTGCGCCGCGTTCTGGATATCGAGATGCCCTTTATCGACGTGCTGGTCAGCATGGAGCGGGAGGGCGTGGCGATCGACGTCGATTTCTTCCGGCAGATGTCGCAGGAGCTTGACGGGCGGCTGCGCGAGCTGGAGGCGGAGATCTACGCGATTGCCGGCCAGCCTTTCAACATCAACTCCACGCAGCAGCTCAGCGACGTGCTTTTCCTCAAGCTGAAGCTGCCCCATCGCGGCCTGCGCAAGACGCGCAGCGGTCACTTTTCCACGGCCGCCGACGTGCTCGACAGCCTCAAGCAGGCGGACACGACCGGGATCATCAATCTCATCCTCGAATACCGTGAGCTGGGCAAGCTGAAGAGCACCTACGTGGATGCGCTGCCGGAGATGGTCAACGCGGAATCGGGCCGCATCCACAGCAGCTTTAACCAGACAGGGACCGTGACCGGCCGCATCGCCAGCAGCAACCCCAATTTGCAGAATATCCCCGTGCGTTCTGAGGTGGGCATGCGTATCCGGCGCGGCTTTGTCGCCCGGCCGGGCTGGGTCATCCTCTCCGCCGACTACTCGCAGGTAGAGCTGCGCATCCTGGCACATATCACGAAAGATGAGGCGCTGCTGGAAGCCTTCCGCCAGGGCCAGGACATTCACCGGGCCACCGCCGCCGCCGTCTTTGGCGTGCCGCTGCAGGAGGTGACCTTCAAGCAGCGCCAGTTCGCCAAGAACGTCAACTTCGGCATCATCTACGGTATGGGCGCCTACCGGCTGGCGCGCGAGTCGGAGCTGACGCTGGCCGAGGCCGAAAAGTACATCAAGGAATATTTCGAGCGCTTCCCGGGCATCCGCGACTACCTGGAGCGCACCAAGATGCAGGCGCGCAGCCAGGGGTACGTGGAGACGCTGTTCGGTCGCCGCCGCTACTTCCCTATCTTCCAGGCGCGCGTGCGCACCAACCAGGAGATGGTAGCGCGCGCCGAGCGCGAAGCCATTAACCATCCGATTCAGGGTACGGCCGCCGACATAATCAAGCTGGCGATGATTGCCCTGCACCGCCGGCTGCGTGAAGGCGGCTACCAGGCGCGCATCATCCTGCAGGTGCATGACGAGCTGCTGCTGGAGGCGCCGGAAGACGAAGTGGAAGCCGTACGCGCCCTGGTCGTGGAGACGATGAGCAGCACGGTCGAGCTGGACGTGCCGCTGCGGGTCGAGGTGAGCACGGGTCGTAACTGGATGGAGCTGAAGGAATAGGCTATGCGGCGCCCCTTTGCCGCGTCGCTCCTCTTCGCGCTGGTGCTGGTTGTCCTCCTCGCCTGCCGCGCCGCTACCATGCTGGCCCCGGAGCCTGCCGGCGAGTTGCTCCCGGCCGAAGCGACGGCGCCCGCGGTCATAACCGCCACACAGCCCAGCAGCACGCCTACTGCAGACCCGGCCGGCGAGGGTCAGGACACGGCCCCGCCGCCAGCCGCTACGGCAGCGCCGCTTACGGGCTGGCCGCCGCTACCGGCGCCCGCGCTCTTCCCCGTGAGCTGGGACGAGCGCGCCGACTTCGCTCCGGGTCTGGTGGCTCTGGCGCAGCCGGCCCTCGGCGAGCTGCCGGGCGCGACGGTTTACCACCTGGCCCTCGAGCTTGACGAGTCGCTCACGCAGATGAGCGGACAGCAGGAGTTCCTCTACAGCAACGAGACCGGTGAGCCGCTGCAGGAGATCTATCTCCGGCTCTACCCCAATCTGATGGGCGGCGCCCTGACGGTCAGCCGGCTGCTGGTGAACGGCATGGAAGTAGCGGCCGGATATGAGCTGGGGCGCAGCGCCCTGCGCATTCCGCTGCCGCACACGCTGCAGCCCGGGGAGCAGATTGTCGCCAGCCTGCTGTTCGACCTGAGCGTGCCGCAGCAAGGGGGCGGCCACTATGGCACCTTTATCCTGCGCGACGATATCCTGGCGCTTGCCCATTTCTATCCCATCCTGGCCGTCTATGACGACGAGGGCTGGAATCTCGAGATTCCGCCGCAGGACGGCGACCTCGTCTATAGCGAGAGCAGCTTCTACCGCGTGCGCGTGACGGCGCCGGCGGATCTTGTGCTGGCTACTTCGGGCATAGAGAGCGCACGCGAGGTAAGCGGCAGCCGGCAGCAGGCGACCTACCTCGCCGGGCCAATGCGTGACTTTTACCTGGCCGGCAGCAGCCGCTTTGCGCGGGTCAGCCGCACCATCGGCGAAACGACGCTTAACAGCTATGCCTTCCCGGAATCCACTCAGGCGGCGCAGCAGGTGCTGGACTACGCGGCGACGGCTATGACCCTCTTCGAGCGGCAGTTTGGCCCCTATCCGTTCGCCGAGCTGGATCTGGCGAGCACGCCGACGCTGGCGCTGGGCGTCGAATACCCCGGCATCATCGTCAACGCGCTGCGGCTCTATGACAGCGCGCTCAGCCCGTCGCTCCAGCTCGAAGCGACGACAGCGCACGAAGTGGCCCACCAATGGTTCTACAGCACCGTGGGCAACGACCAGCTTGACGAGCCGTGGCTGGACGAGGCGCTGGCGCAGTACGCGACCCTGCTCTACTTTGAAGCAGTGTACGGCGAAGCCGGGCGCCAGGAGTTCCTCAATTCGCTGCAAGAGCGCTGGCAGCGCGGCGGCCGGGGCGATGTGCCCGTCGGCATGCCGGTCGCCGCTTACGCCGCGGGCGACTATGGGGCCATCGTCTATGGGCGTGGCCCGCTCTTCTTTGCAGCGCTCGCCGATGAGATCGGCGAGGAGGCCTTTGCCGCGTTTCTCCAAGACTACTATCAGAGCCATATCTGGGGGATAGCCACCACGGAGAGCCTGCGGGCCGTCGCCGAAGAGACGTGCCGCTGTGACCTGGGAGTTCTTTTTGCCGAGTGGGTTTATGTGGAGGAATGAATGGATAGCATGGCAGCGCTGCGCCAGCGGATCAGGGACGAGGCCGAGTATCTCGGCCGGGGCATCATTAAAGTCGATAGCTTTCTCAACCACCAGATTGATCCACGGCTGACGGAGCTGATGGGCGAGGCGTTTGCGGCCGCCTTTGCCGCGGCGAATGTCGGCGACGTTACCAAGGTAGTCACCGCCGAAGTGAGCGGCATTGCGCCGGCGGTCGCCGCCGGCCGGGCGCTGGGCGTGCCCGTCGTCTACGCGCGCAAGCACCGGCCGATTACCATGCCCGATGGCTACTATCTGGCCGAGGCGCCGAGCCATACCAAAGGCGGCGTCGTCCGCCTGATGATCTCGCCCCAATATCTGGGCGCCGGCGATCGGGTTGTCCTCATCGACGACTTCCTGGCGACCGGCAAGACGATTGCCGCGCTGGCCGAGCTGATCCGCCAGAGCGGCGCGACCCTCTGCGCCATTGGCTGTGTGATTGAGAAAGTCTACGAGCCGGGCCGGGCCGAGCTGGCCGGGCTGGCCGTCCCTATCGTTTCGCTGGCGCAGGTGGACCTGGAAGATGACCAGATCATCATCACGTGAGCACGCTCAATGGCTGATCTGACGCTCACCGTCGCCGAAGCGCGGCGGCTGGCAATCGACAAACAGGGGCTGTCGGGGCCGCGGGCGCGCGCTGGCCGCGAAGCGCTGCTGGCGACCGTGCGCGCCATCCGCTGCCTGCAGCTCGACCCGATCCAGGTGGTGGCGCGCAGCCCGCTGCTGGTGCTGTGGAGTCGGCTGGGCATCTACGACCCGCAGCTGCTCGACCAGCTTCTCTACGAAGAGCGCAGCCTCTTTGAGTATTGGGCCCACGTGGCTTCGATTGTGCTGACCGAAGATTACCCGCTCTTCTACTGGGCCATGCAGCGCCAGCGCGCGAAGTGGCGGCCGGGCACGCGGCGCTGGATTGAGGCCAATGAGCCGCTGCGCCACTACATCCGCGAGCGGCTCGCCGCCGAGGGCCCCCTCTCCGCTGCCGGCTTTGACCACGACCGCGTCGTCGAGCAGCGGGCCAGCGACGGCTGGTCGAGCCATCGCCCGCTGAACCAGATGCTGGACCTGATGTGGCTGGAGGGCGAGCTGGCCGTTACGGGACGCCGCGGCCTGACCCGCATCTGGGGTCTTGCCCGGGATCATCTCGACGGGCAGATACCGGACAGCCAGCCTGACGAGGCAGAGGCAGACGCTCAGGCCGTGGCGCTGGCGCTGCGGGCCCTGGGCGCGGCCCGCCCGCCGCAGATCCGCTTCCATTTTATGCGCGGCGCCTACGCCAACCTGCCGGCGGCGCTGAAGCGCCTGGAGAAGCGCGGCGAGATCATGCGCGTGCAGCTGCAGGACGGCGCCGAAAGCCTGCGCGGTCCCTGGTATCTGCATCGTGACGATCTGCCGCGCCTGGAGGGGCTGCGCGCCGGCCATTGGGAGCCGCGCACTGAGCTGCTCTCGCCATTTGACAACCTCATCTGCGACCGCCAGCGCACGGAGCTGCTCTTCGGCTTCGACTTCCGCATCGAGATCTATGTGCCCAAGAAGAAGCGGCAGTACGGCTACTACGTCCTGCCTATCCTACACGGGGACCGCTTCATTGGCCGGCTGGACCCGCGTCTGGACCGGCAGGCGCAGCGGCTGGAAATCAACGCCGTCTATGCCGAGCCGGATGCGACGGCGGAGGCGGGGCCGGAGGTCGCCGCCGGCGTGCGCCGCCTGGCCGACTTCGTAGGCGCTCGTGAGGTCGTCTTTAGCCAGGAGCGGCTGCCGGCCATCTGGCGCGGCGCTTTGCAGAGCGGCTAGGGGGCAAAGAGCTGCAGCGGCCCGAAGCTGACCGTGGCCGGCGCGCCGTGGTTGTGCGCCAGTAGCGCCGCCTGCCCGGCCGCGCCCGTCCAGGCGCCTTCCCAGAGGAGCTGCCCGTTGGCCCACACGGCGACCGTTTCCCGGCCGGTATCCACCTGCAGCGTGTGACTGGCCTGCCCGGCCGGCGCGTGCGGAACCGGGCGGTAGGGCAGGAGCGCCTCGCTGCCGCCGGCGACGTGGCGGCTGACGGCAGCATGGCCGGAAGGGGAGATGAGGAAAGCCAGATAGTCGTCTTCCGCGCCCAGGGCCAGGCCAAAGGCAACGGCGCCGCCGCCGTCGGTGGTGCCGTCCAGCCGCACGCTATAGGGCGGCTGGGGCAGCTGTAGCTCGCTCTGCCAGCGCAGCAGCTCTTCTCCGGACGCTACCTGGAAGGAGCGGGGGGCCGTCTCTGCCTGCAGCGGCCCGGCCGCTTGCGGGTCGAGCAGGCCGCTGCTGATCAGCCCAATCAGCACCACGGCGCCCACGAGCAGGAGCACGGCGGCAAGGCCCAGGGCACGCCAGACGGCGGGGCGGGGGGAAGGCGCGTCGTTCATGGAGCCGGATCGTAAATGGCTTGACGGCTGCGGTCAACTGGCCGGCGTCGTGCTACACTCACAGCATGTCAACGCCAATCGTTTACGAAGAAGAGGATGGAATCGGTATCCTGCGCGCCAACCGTCCGGAGGCGCGCAACGCGCTTAACTGGGAGGCGCAGGAGGCCTTTGCTGCGGCCATTAGCGCGGCCGAGCGCAGCGCGCGGCTGCGCGCGCTCATCGTCACGGGCACCGGGCCGGCCTTCATTGCCGGCGGTGACCTGCGCGAGCTGGGCCATGAAATGAGCGCCGCGGCCGGCGAGCGGCTCAACCGGGTCATGACTGGCGCGCTGGCGCGCATGGCCCGGCTGCCCATCCCGGTCATCGCCGCCATCAACGGCGACGCGGCCGGCGGCGGCTGCGAAATCATCACCGCCTGCGACCTGCGGCTGGCAGTGGCGGAGGCGCAGCTGCGCTTCGTGCAGGTGCGCATGGGGCTGACGACCGGGTGGGGCGGTACGGCCCGCCTCGTTCGCCTGCTTGGCGCCAGCCGCGCCATGGCCCTGCTGCTGACGGGGGAGAGCATCAGCGCCGGTGAAGCAGCGCGCATCGGTCTCGTACACCGCATCGTGCCCGCCGGCGAGCCGGTGTTGGAGGCCGCGCGCGTCTGGGCCGGGCGCCTGGCGGAGCTGCCCCGTGACGCGCTGGCGGCGACCAAAGAGCTCGTCTACGCGGCCTCGGCCGGCGGCGGCGCAGCGGAGAGCGCCGAGCGCAAGCTGTTCCTGGAGCTGTGGGGCCAGCCTAACCATCGTGAAGCGGTGGCCGCTTTTCTGGAGAAGCGCTCGCCCCATTTCGAGTCGTAGTCTGTGGCCGGCCGGCCGGCGCACGAGGCAGGGCCCGTCAGGGGAGCCAGGCGGGCAAGATGCCCGGCGCGACATGGGTCAGCGCGCCGTCGTCCGCAGCCAGCAGCCATATCTCCGGCCCGCTCTGGCCGCCGACGGCGAAGCGCTGCACGAGCAGGCTTTGCCCGTCCGGCGACCAGCTCAGGTTGCTGAAGTTACTTTCCGGGTCGCTGGTCAGCGGGCGCACCTCCTCGCCGCCGCGCATCAGCCACACCTGCCGGCCCACCGGGGTGCGCGCCAGGCGTCGAGCAAAGGCAATCAGCTCCCCATCCGGCGACCAGGCCGCCCCGCCGTCTTCGCTGCCTACATCGCCGCTGATATCCTCGATAGCTTGAGTGGTTACGTCTACCTCGAAGAGATGGATCAGGGCGCTCTCGCCCTCGTAGGTGATGACCGGGCTGAGGAAGCGCTCTTCGCGCGGGTGCCAGCTCACCGGCGCCGCGATCTCGCCCGGGAGCAGCTGCGGCGCGCCGCCGCCGAGCGGGAAGGCCAGCACCTCGGCGGGCGGGCCGGGATCGACAAAAGCCAGCCAGTCGCCGCTGGCCGAGAAGCGGGGAAACAGCCCCTGCTGCCCTTCGTCGGCGAAAACAGGCTGAGTGTCGCCGGTGTCGGCGTCCAGCCAGAAGAGGCGTGGCGGCCCGCTGCCTTCTTCCTCCAGCAGGCGGCGCACGAAGACCAGCCGCCGGCCGTCCGGCGCCCAGCTCGCGCCCTCGCAGGTCGCGCCGGGGCAGGCCAGCAGCGCCCGCGCTCCCTCGCCGCTGCGGCTGACCATCCAGAGGTCGCTGCCGCCATCCTCGCGCCGCGCGCTATAGAGGATGCGCTCCCCGCGCGGCGAGACAGCGTAGTCGCCAATGCCGCCGGGCGCCGCCGTCAGCGGCTGCGCCCCGCCGCCGCTCGCCGGCTGGCGCATGAGCTGCGGATTGTCGCCGGCATCCCAGGCGACGTAGAGGATGGCCGGCTCGGCAGTGGAGAACTGCCAGCGCAGCGTTGAGCAGCGGAGACAGGGCAGACGCGCCCCGGCCGCCCGCCCCTGTAGCGTCACCGTATAGGCGCGGCCCGGGGCCAGCGGCGCGTCGGGAATGAGGATGAGGCTATCCCCTTCATAGCGCTGCCGGCCGCTCAGCGGCGGCGAGAGCTGCAGCTCGGGATAAGGGGCGGCGAGCGGCGCCGAGAACTGCAGTCGTATGTCGCTGCGAGTGGAGACATCAGCCGCGGCACGGCCGGGGGTGAAGGCAATCGGGCGCGGCGAGAGCCAGTAGACAATCGCCAGTCCCGCGAGCAGAAGGGCGGGCAGCGCCAGCAGGAGGATGAGGCGGCGGCCGGCCGTCACAGCTCGTCTATCTGGCACTCCTGACAGAGCCCCACGATCTCCAGCACGTGCCCCTGTACCTGGAAATTGTAGCGAGCGCCGAGCCGCTCCTGGAGATCCTGCATCAGGCAGTCGTCAAACTCGACGACGGCATCGCAGCGCGAGCAGACGAGATGGTGATGGTGGCCGTTGTGCAGTAGCACAAAGTGAGCGGCGCCGCTGCCCTGGTAGACGGCGCGGATGACGCCCAGCCGCTGCAGTAGCTCCAGCGTGCGATAGACGGTCATGCGCCCCACGCGCGGCGACCGCTCGTTGACCAGCGCCGCCAGCTCGTCGGCGCTGACGTGGCCGGCGCTGCCCAGCAGCGTCTGCAGGATGGCGCGCCGCGCGCCGGTGACCCGGAATCCCTGCTCGCGCAGCCGCTGGCTGAGGGAGTGTAGCGTCTGGTCCATGGCGGCTCAGCTCGCCGCCGCCCGCCGCCGCGCCAGGACGCCGCGTCCCGGCGCCAGTAGCAACACGACGACAAACAGGGCAGTGGCCACCAGCACCACCGCCGGGCCGGAGGCGATGTCCAGGTGGTAGGAGAGATAGACGCCGGTCACGCCACTAAAGGCGCCGATGACCGCGGCGTAGGCCATGAGCGGCAGCATACGGTGGGTGAGCAGGGAGGCGGTGGCCGCCGGCGTGATCAGCATCGCCAGAATGAGGGCGATGCCCACCACCTGTAGCGAGACGACAATCGTCACCGCCAGCAGCACCAGCAGCAGGTAGCGGAGGAAGGTGGCCGGCAGGCGCAGCGTCTGCGCCAGCGTCGCGTCAAAGCTGATGACCAGGAACTCCTTGTAAAAGAGGGCAATGACCAGGAGCACGCCGGCGCCGAGCAGGAGCGTGAGCCAGAGGTCGGCGCGGCTGACGCCGAGCAGGTTGCCAAAGAGAAAGTGAGTGAGATCGACTGAGTAGTTGCCGGCCGTGGAGAGCAGGGCCACGCCCAGGGCAAAGCTGCCGGCAAAGATGATGCCGATGGCCGTATCTTCTTTGACAATCCCCTGGTCGGTGAGAAAGCCGATACCCAGCGCAGTCAGAATACCCATGACCAGCGCGCCCAGCGCCAGCGGCAGCCCCAGCAGGTAGGCGACGACCACGCCCGGCAGAATCGTATGGGCCAGCGCGTCGCCGAGGAAGGCCATGCCGCGCAGCACAATATAGACGCCGAGCACGGCGCAGACAATACCTACCATCGTCGCCGCCAGCAGCGCCCGCTGGATGAGGCCATACTGCAGCGGCTCGAGCAGCCAGTCGAGCGCCACGCTCAGGCCTCCTGCCCTTCGCAGCAGCTATCGGCAAGGACAAGCTGGCCGTCGCCCAGCGGCAGGACGTGCATGTGCCCGCCATAGGCGCGCAGCAGGTTGGCGGGGGTCAGCGCCTCCGCCGGCCGGCCAAAGGCGACCACCTCGCGGTTCAGCAGCATCACGCGGTCGAAGCGCTCCGCGGCCAGATTGAGGTCGTGGGTGGCGACGAGGATGGTCACGCCGTCCTCGTGCAGGCTATCGAGCACGGCAAAGATGGCTTCGTGGCTGGGCGCGTCCAGGCCGGTCAGCGGCTCGTCGAGCAAGAGCAGCTCCGCCTGCTGCGCCAGGGCGCGGGCGATGAAGACGCGCTGCTGCTGCCCGCCGGACAGCTCGCCAATCTGCTTATGCGCTAGATGGCCGGCGCGCACGCGCTCCAGCGCCTCGTGCACGAAGCGCCAGTCGGCGCGGCTGGGGCGGCGGAAGAGACCGATCTGCCCCACCCGGCCCATCATGACCACGTCTTCGACCGTGACGGGGAAGGACCAGTCAATCTGGTTGCGCTGGGGCACGTAGGCGATGCAGATATGTGCGTCGGGGTCGTGCCCATAGACCATGACACGCCCCTCGTCCGGCGTCAGCGTCCCGGCAATCACCCTAAACAGCGTGCTCTTTCCGGCGCCATTGGGGCCGACCACGGCTACCCGCTCGCGCGCATCGACCTGGAAGGTCACGTCGTGCAGTGCATAGCGCTCGGGGGCGCGCGAGCGCGGGGCGGCGGCAGCCGGCGTATAGGCCACCGTCAGCGAATCCACGTCCAGCAGGGGGGCGCTCATGTCGTGGAATACGCCGCTGCGTCTGGCAGTTAAACCTTCATTCATCGTCTATCCATCTATCCTTAACGATACTTCGTATCAATTGTATGCCGGGCGCCGCGGGTGTCAATAGCTGCTCATACAGCGTTGAGTGGCTCATCTTTGGCAGCGCCAGGCCACCGGCAGGGATCGCCGCTATCTTGCCGGCCCCGCTCAAAGCGCATTCCCGCCGTAAGCAATAGGCAGCAGTTGACACCTATGACGCACTGTGTTACGATACTTCTGACGCATCGCGTCATCTAGTTTGACTGGTCGGTTCCAGCAGGAGGTGCTGAATGGAGATCATCGACGTTGATAATGTGGAACAGGAGCGCCGCTGGCGCGATAAGTTACGGATGCTGCAGACCGTGCCCGTAAGTGCGGCGCGGGCTTACGCCGGCTTCTGGGGCCTGGCTTATGACGAGGCGCAGGAGATGTTCCGGCGCAGCCGTAAGGTATTTGAGCGGGCTGAGGATCGCGGCGAGGTCGTGGAAGGCGAGACCCGCGAGCGCGTGCGCGAGGTGGTGGAGAAGGTGCAGCGCCGGGCCGAGGAAGCCGAAGTAGAGCTGCAGGAGCGGGTTGAGGACGTGCGCGAGCAGGTGAGCCTGGCGACGCACGAAGAAGTGGCCGCTCTCACCGCCAAGGTCGACGCCCTGCGCCGGCAGGTGGAACTGCTCCTCGGCAAGATCGACGAGGTGATTCGCGCCACCCAGGAGGAGCCGGCGCCGCTGCCGCTGCCCGATTACGACGAGCTGACTGCCAAAGAAGTGGCGGCCCGGCTGGATAACCTGACCATCCCCGACCTATTCGTCCTGCGTGACTACGAGCAGGGTAAAGAGAAGCGCGTGACCGTGCTGCGCGAGATTGACGCGCGCATCAAGCGCATGCCCATCCCGGGCTTCGATGGCCTTACCGTGGATGAGATCGAGCCGCTGCTGCGGGCCCTGAGCGACGCCGAGCTGGCCGATGTGGCGCGGTACGAAGAGAAACATGAGAAGCGCGTGACCCTGTTGCGCGCCATCGAGCGCGAGCAGGAACGCCGGCTCGAGGTCGCTGCCTGATCCCTCTATCATCGTCATCACGGGAGTGACCGGGCCGGTTTGCCGAGCCGGAGCGTCTACGGGCGCTCCGGCTTTTTTGTTAAGGAGCGATGATCACGCCTGTGAGCCCGCCCGCAGCCTGACTATAATGCGCCCTATGGACCACGAGGAGAAGCTGGCGCCCACCTACGAGCCAGCGGGCCGGCGGCAGCGGCTCGGCGGCTGCCTGCGCCGCGGCTGCACGCTGCTCCTGCTGCTGGCCGTGCTGGCCGCGCTCTTCCCCTTCGCCTGGCGCGCCGCACTGGAGTGGCGCTACCGCGGCCAGATCAGCAGCGCTGCCGAAGCGCCGCAGCGCCGCGTTGCCATTGTCTTTGGCGCCGCCGTTTACGCCGGCGGCCGCCTCAGCCCGATGCTGCGCGACCGGGTGGAGACGGCGGTGCAGCTCTACGAGGCGGGCAAGGTGGAGCAAATCCTCCTGAGCGGCGATAACAGCTCACCCGACTACAACGAGCCGTGGCACATGATGGCCTACGCCATCGCGCGCGGCGTGCCCGAGGAGGCCATCCAGCCCGACTACGGCGGCCGCCGCACCTACGATACCTGCTACCGCGCCCGCCACGTCTTCCTGGTGGAGGAAGCGATCCTGGTAACGCAGGAGTTCCACCTCCCGCGCGCCCTCTTCACCTGCGAGACGCTGGGCATGTCCGCCAACGGGGTCATTGCCGACATGCGCCAATACCACCCGCGCTCACTCTCCTGGTCCGAGAGCCGCGAAGTGGCCGCCCTGCTGCGCGCCCTCTACGACGCCGTCCTGCA
>CAZOGK010000038.1:10274-30861 GCA_964579295.1 uncultured Ardenticatenaceae bacterium | reverse complement strand
GGCGCGCGAGGGCCCCGCGCCGCAGCGCGCCCGGCCGCCACTGCGGGACGGTCGGCATCAGTCGGGCGGGCGGGTAGGCTTGCCGTGGGCAGCCGGGGCGGGCCGGCCGCCGCGTCGGTAGTTATCTGGTCGCCAGCAATGGAAAAGGCGCCGATAAAGAGAATGCGCGTCAACCACACCAGCACGGCGACGAAGATGGGCACGAGGCGCAGCAGCTCCTCGCGGCTCACGACCTCATTGCCAAGCGACTGGCCTACCAACATCAGGTTGACAGCCCACCAGGTCATCACCGCGTTCATCGTCGCCGCCAGCAGCCAGGCGCCCATCAGATAACTACTCTCGCTCCACGACTCGCCTTCCTGGTTGGGCGAGAGCAGCCGTGCCAGGCCGGCCAGATCGATGGCGCAAAAAGCGACTGCCAAAATGGCCGCCCACTGCAGGCCGGCAAAGCTGGCGTCGCCCAGTAGATCGCGCAGCGCATAGCGTGTCGTATCAAAATTGAAAATCTCAAAGGCGAACAGCGCCAGCAGCAGCAGCGCTACAATAAGCGCCCGGCGCTCCACCTGCGGCAGCGACGCCGTGCTAACGCCGCCTTCCCAGAGCCCCCCGGCTCCCGAAAGTGGATCGTTGCGCATTTTCCAATCTCCTCAACCGGGACCTCTGCCCTCATCCCCCACGCGCCGTCTACCCGTTGCCCACTGCCTAAAAGGGGAGGTGCTGGCGAGGGTGCAGACTCGCCAGCACCAATTGTGGGGAAGAGGGTAGAACAAACGTTCTGAACACATAGTAGACCATTTGTTCTGGGCTGTCAATATCCCGGACCGGGCAAATTATAAAGAAGGCGTGAAGGAACCCCGGCTGCGGCTGGCCAACAGGCGAAAGCAGCCGGCCCAAGCCGCTGGCGCTACCCCGCCCGGCCCGGCCACCGGCGCTTATTCGTCAGGGATGTCGCGTGGATCCACGTTGTCCGGATCGACTCCCGGCCCGTACTCGTACACGTTCCCCCAGGGGATATAGTTGCTGACAAACTGCTCGTCGCCGTACATCAGCGTGCCAAACTCGTCATAGACACGGCGCCCGACGGTCACGTCCGCGCCTTCAACCGCCCAGTCTACTTTGACAATCTCCCCTTCCTCAAGCTCCTCGTTAAACTCCCACGTGTCAGGAGCCGGCGGCCGCACGTTTTCGAAGACCGGTCCGTCCTTTTCGACCACCCGGCCCACGTCGGTGCTGTAAAACTTGAAGGTCAGCGACGAGAAGGTCTCATTGTAGTAGTTCTCGATCAGCAGATGATGCTCGGTGTTATTGACGAAGCGCAGATCGACGTGCGGGTCAAAGACGGTGGCATCCATCCCCGGCCCCTCGCCGTCGTCGTAATAATGAATACGGTAGCCGTGTTCCAGGCGCGCGGTAATGGGGAAGCCGCCCCAGAAAGCTGCCTGGTAAAGCGTGGTGCTCACCTGGCAGACGCCGCCGCCGACCCCCTCGACAAGCTGCCCGCCGAGGATAATCAAGCCGGTGGTGAAGCCGGCCTCTTCGGTCACGTCGCCCAGGTAGCGGTTAAAGGAAAACTCCTCGCCGGGCGCAATGACGATGCCAAAGAATTGCGCGGCGGCGCGGGCGATATTGTGCTTGCGTTCCGGCGACGAGCCAAAGAACCAGGTTGTGCTTTCGCTCAGTAGGCCGGTAATACCCAGCTCGGCCGCCGTCGCCTTGGAGTGCACCGTCGGCTGCACAGCTTCGACGACAAAGGGCATCGTCCGGTTGTTGGTGCCTACCTGCGCCATGAACTGGTCGAGCGTGGCCGCGACGTTGAGCGCCCGGCCGTTGACGTGCGGTTCCACCAGGACCAGCTCCCCGGTGTCGTCGTCAAAGTAGAAGCGGGCATTTTGCGGCCGGCGGAAAATCGTCGTCTCAATACCCTCCAACCATTGCCGCACCGCTTCGCGATCCACAAAGACGTTGTAATAAGAGCTGCCGGCCTCTTCCACCATTTCCACCCGCATCCACTCAGCCAGCTGCTGCGGCGAGACGACCACTCTATCGAGATCCACGTCTTCCAGCGGCTCCTGGAAATAGAGAACCATCGGGCTGCCGACGATGGCCTGAATGCGGCTGGTCGTCTCCGGCGAATCGAGGACGGCGGGCCTGACCTCGTGCACCAGCAGCTCCACACGCGCATCGCGGAAGCTGCTCAGCGGCTGCGACAGGCGCTGCACCGTGTCGTCGACGTCCAGGCGGCGGCCAATCTGGCCTGCAGTATAGGCCAGGGTATTGCCGTCGAACTCCAGGTTACTATCCAGCGCCGGCCGCTCGACGTCGGCCGCCAGCTCAGAGAGCGCGCCGTATAGCTCGCTCTCGTCAAAGATAATCACCGGCGCCAGCGGCCGGCCATAATACCAGGCGAGAAATTGATCGCGCAGAGCGGCAATGGGTCCACCCCGGCGTCCCACGCCATAGGCCGCTTCCACCGTCTCCTCCAGGTCGTAGCGGATGCCGAGCGAAGCCGGTGTATGCTGCCAGCTCAGCCCGGTGTCCCGATCCACCAGCTCGATTGCCCCTGCCTGCGAGTCGGGCGCCGTGGTCGCCAGCGCCTCACTGGCCTCTTCACGGGTGAGCCCGCTCAGGTCCACACCCCAGACGGAGACGCCGCTGAAAATGCGGTTGCTGTGGCGGCTCTGGTAGCTCACGGCCACGATCAGCAGGACCAGCAGCAGCAAGCCAAAGGTGAGCAGCGGGGGGAGGAGGAACCAGCGCAAGGCCTGGCCCGGTTTTCTTTGTCCGGGGAAGACAAGGGGATTCTCGATCATCTATTGCCTCTTCGTGGGGCGCACGATGGGGCGCCGCGATGTTGGCGGCATTATAGCAGGCGGGCGCCCGTCGCACAGCAACGCTAACTTGCGATTCAGGAGGATGCTTCGTTCCAGACGAAGTCAAACTCCTCCACGAAGTAGCCGGAAAAGACCGCATCGTAGACGATCAGCATATTCTCGTCGTTACTGTTGTTGGCGCTGGCGCTGAAGTTGAAGCTGCCAAATACCACGACTTCGCGGTCGATGACCAGTACCTTGTGGTGCATAATGCGCGGGTTGCCGTCGGTGCGTACCTCGACGGTAGGTAGGCGCGCGTCGCTCATGAGGCCATAATAGCTGAATGGCGTTCCCGAGCCGGTCGTCTCAAATACCCCGCGCACGATGACCCCGCGCTGCGCCTGCGCCAGCATCGCCTCGCCGATCTCCTCGTAGGTAAAGCTAAAGGCGAGAAACAGGATCTCCTGTTCGGCGCTGGCGATGAGCGTCGCCAGCGCCGGTGCAATACGCTCCTCCGGGCCAAAAAACGTCTCGATCAACACGTCGTTGACCAGAAGCTGGCGGTGCGGCGTCGTGGCCGGCGAGGTCGGGCCGAACTGCTGCGCCTCGAACATCTCTTCAAACTCCACCGTATAGTTTTCCGCCAGCAGCGGCACGTCGAAGCGCACGGCGTTATTGTTGTTACAGTAGGCGCCGTTACTGGTGTAATTCAGCGAACCGGTCCACAGAATCCGCTCGTCGATGACGATGAACTTATTGTGCATAAAGCTGGTGCGCGAGTCGGTGGCAACGGCGACGCCGTTGAGGCGCAGCCTATCGATGCTGGCCTGCCCCGCATTGCCCACGTCTATCATCACGCGCACGGCCGCGCCGCGCCCGTGCAGCTCAATCAGCGCGTCCACAATCGGCTCGGCGTCGAGGTCGAACGCAGCCATATCCACCTTATGCTCGGCCTGCAGCAAGTCGCTGGCAATAATGGCGTCGAGGCCGCCGTTGCGCTGCGCCAGCGGCGGGCAGGTCGGGTCGGTGAAGAAGATTTCGTACCAGTCGCCTTCCTGGCGCAGGTCCGGTACGCGCGGCGTGCGCAGGATACCCGGACCGTCGCGAATGACGACGACCTCGCCCAGATCGACGTCGCAGCCAGCCAGCGTGATAACGAAAAAGAGAGCGAGCAGCAGCAGGAGCGGGCGACGACTCATTCCTCTTCCTCGCCGGCGACGAGCGCAAAGAGAGCGGCAAAGAACTCCGGCCGCGACAACCGGCCCGCGGCGGCCGCCAACGCTTCCAGCCGCACCAGCTCCCCGACCTGCAGCCGGCGTGGATGCACCCGGCAGAGCCACTCGACCAGGCGGTCCATCTGCTGCCGCCGCTGCGTTGGGCTCCACTGCTGGTAGCCGTCCATCAGGCGATTCACGCCGGCGATGACCTCACGCACAGTTGCCGCGGCCTCCTCGGCCTGCCGCTCCAACGCGGCCGGCTCCTCCGCCGGCCGCTGCGCCAGCGAATGCGCAATCTCTCTGTAACCCCACGAGAGCAGGCGTTCCGCCTGGTCGTCGTCCAGCGCGTCACGCAGCCGGGTGTCCTCGTACAGCCGTTCCGCAGCCAGCCGTAAGCGTGAGCGCGCCCCCTGATTGCCGCTATCGTCCATGATCAGATCCTTCGCGAATTGTGACTCCGCCGCGATTATGGTAAGTGTCGGGGCAATCGTCAACGCCAATGTGGGCGCCGCCCGCCTCAGAGATCGCGCCGGGAGAAGCTCCACAGGGCCAGCGCCAGCAGGAGGACGGTATAAATGATGGCATACTGGGTCATGAGCGGGCTGGGCTGCGAGATGACGATGAACGGCCCCGGCAAATCCAGGCCCGTGTCGCCGCTGCGCCAGGTAAGCACGGCGCGCTTCCAGAGCACGTCGGCCGGGTTGATGAGGCTGGCGACGATGCCGACGTTGACCGCTATCTCGTTGCGCAGCAGCGAGCCAATCTGCTCGATCCAGCCGCCGAGAAAGGCCAGCCCAAAGAGCGTAAAGGCCAGCGCGCCGTTTGCCAGCGTGGAGAGGCGCGTCCCGCCCAGCATGGTGACGCTCAACATGGTCAGCGCCGAGAGATAGACGAGCGCCAGGCCGGGTAGCAAGTTGGCCAGCGCCAGCCCGGAGCGCAGCCGCGCGATGAGCAGGATGCCGGCCATCATAATCGTCATATAGACGAGAATGATGATGGCGTAGCCTACCCATTTGCCCATCACCACCTGCCAGCGGCGCAGCGGCTTGGTCAGCAGCGTCTCGATGGTATGGGACTCCACTTCGCCGGAGAGCGTTCCCGCCGACAGCAGCGCTGCCAGGGCAATGCCCAGGAAATGGACCACGTAGAGGCCGGCGATCACCAGGAAGGTGGTAAACGTTACGGACATGGCCAGGGCAGACTGGCTGGGCGCGCCGCCCTGCTCGCGCTCAAATTCCAAGAGGATAAAGTGGTAGCCGATGCCGAAGATAACCAGGAAAGCCAAGGCCGCAAAGAAGCCGACCCAGAGGATCCTGCGCCGCTGCGCCTCGCGGATGGTAAGGCGGGTAATCGTCCAGACAGTGTCCAGCGCTCTCATTTGTCGGCCATATCCTCGCCAATGATCTGGATAAAACGCTCTTCCAGGGAGAGGCGCTGCGGGCTCAGCTCGTACAGCTCGTGCCCGGCTGCCACCAGCCAGCGCGCCAGCTCCGGCAGCGCCGCTTCGCCATGCAGATGCAGCGTAATGACGCCACTGTGCTCGTCCTGTTGCGGCTCGCCGCCGAACTGCTCCAGCTCCGCCAGCAGGCTGGCGTCTGGCTGGCCCACCCGCAGCCGCACGCGCAGGCTTTCCTGCTCCAGCTCCGCCAATGTCGCCACGCGCAGGATGCGCCCGTCGCGGATAAAGGCGACCCGATCGCACGTCAGCTCAATCTCGCTGAGCAGATGCGAGTTGAGAAAGACGGCCGTGCCCTCCTCGCGCAGGGAGGCAATGATGTTGCGCACCAGACGCCGGCCCAGCGGGTCGAGTCCCGAGGTTGGCTCGTCCAGAAAGACCAGCTCCGGGTTATTGAGCAGCGCCTGCGCCAGGCCGATGCGCTGCAGCATCCCTTTGGAGAAGGCTGACAAGCGCGTGCCGGCGCGGTCGTCGAGGCTCACCAGCTCCAGCAGCGCCGGAATGGCCTCCGCCCGCTCCGCGCGGCTCATCCCATAGAGGCGCCCGTGCAGATTGAGGAACTCGGCCGCCGTCAGCCATTCGTGGAAGCGAAAATGCTCGGGCAGGAAGCCAATGCGCCGCCGCGTCGCCGGGTTGCCCAGCGGCTGTCCCAACAGGCTGCCGCCGCCGGCCGTAGGCGAGATCAGGCCGAGCAGCATCTTGATCGAGGTTGTCTTCCCGGCGCCGTTTGGGCCGAGAAAGCCGAAAATCTCTCCCGGCTCCACGCGCAGCGTCAGGTCGGCGACGGCGACCTTACGGCCGAACTCTTTACGCAGGTGTTCTGTCTCAATGGCTGGCGCCGGCATATACCCTCACGAGCCTGTCAGTATGATCCAGTAGCGAATCGTCTCCCAATACCAGGTGCGGCCCACGAAGAGCCGGTAGATCCAGAGATAGCCCCAGGCGCTGATGAGCAGCGAGAGCAGCAGCAGCGGCCAGCGCAGCCGTTCCAGCCAGCGGTCGAGCCGGCTGCGCAGCGGCTGCGGCGTGTAGCTGCAGGCCAGCAGCAGCAGCCAGAACGGCGCCGCGTCCATCCAGTAGCGGTAGCCAAACTGGGCCGAGCCGGTGTTGTGATAGGACCAGAGCGGCAGCATCACCGCCAGGACACCTACCCAGCCGGCCATCATCGCCGGTGTGCGCGCGCGGGCGCCGAGCAGCAGGAGAAAGGCCGGCGTAGCCAGTAACAGACTCATGCCCAACGGGTTCGGCTCGATCCCGTCGACCCCTGTCCCGAGCACGACGCCTGGCAGAAGATAGGAACAGGTCCGGTATAAAACGGGCGGAACGTAGCCGGCGACAATCGGCGGGTTGAGAAAAGAGACGAAGAGATTGCAGCTGAGAAAGCGCGGGTGAAAGCCGCCATAACGGGCGTAGGTGGCCACGACATTGGGAGCGCCCGCTGTGTAGGCATAGCCAAAGTCGAGCGGGTTGCCAAAGCGGGCCGCGTTGTAGGCCAGGTGCAGGGCGACGCAAGCAGCCACGGGCAGCGCAAAGGCCAGCAGCGCCCGCCACGGCAGCCGCGTCCCGGCGCCCTCCTGGCGCCGCCGTAGCAGCATGTAGGCGGCAAAAAAGGCGCTGCCGAACCAGAGCGAGGGGCGGGCCAGGCCGGCCAGCCCCAGCAGCAGGCCGGCAAGCGCCCAGCGCTCGCGCCGCCAGCCAAGGTAAACCGCCGGCAGGGCGAACAGCAGCGCCACAAGGTGCGCTATCAGCCACACGGAGCCCAGCGCCGCCATATAGAGATGGGGCGTCGCCAGGGCAAAGAGAATGGTCAGCCAGGGCCGGCGAAAGATGGCCTGGACCAGCCCCACGTTGACGGCGCCGAGTATGATGCTGAAGAGGATGTCGCTGAAGCGGTTGCTCAGCAGGCCCACCAGCGGCATCAGCAGCACAGCCGGCAGCGGCGAGCCGGCTACGTAGGCGCGGTCGCCCACCAGCAGCAGGTCGTACAGATTCTCGGTATGCAGCAGGTGAAGCTGCCCGTGCAACAGGGCGTCGGCCAGATGGATATAGTGCGGCGCCAGCGATTGCTGCAGCCACATACCCGAGGCGGCGACGGCATAAGTGATAAAGGCCAGGATGGTCCACGCGAGTGGGTGCTGGGGAAAGCGGAGGAAGCGGGCCTGCGGCGACTGGTTCATGGAATAAGCTCAGCGGGAAGGGGGTGCGCGCCCGCACCCCCTTCCCGCGGTGAAGCTTATTCCATCGCGTCAGCCAGAGCAAGCAGCTCTTCAATACTCTGGTCGCCGGTCAGCAGGAAGAGGTAGTCACCCGTCTGCCAGAGCAGGGCATTGCCGTAACCCTCGACGCTGCTCAGCGCCAGGCCGCTGTTGTCGACGTCGACGATCACTTCACGGAAGCTGGCGACGTTGGCTGGCACCGGCAGCACCAGAGTGTTGCTCCAGTCGGTAGCCCGCGCCAGCCGCCGGGCGTCTTCCCGGCTCATCCCCAGGGCCCGCAGCAACGCCTCGCCGATTACCGCCGGATCGACGTCGTCAGGGTAGTCAACTTCGGGGCTCTGCATCTGCACCAGGGTGGTGCCGTCGTCCCAGTTGAGGATGGCGCCGGGATAGAGGGTAACATTGATTTCTGCGCCATCCAGGCTATCCGGCAACAGGGCCGGGTCTACATCGGCCATGCTCAGAATGGCCCGTACCTGCTCGAGATCGACGATGAGCTGGCCGCTGCCACCCTGCTCGACCTCAATGGCGGCTGGCTCGCCCAGCGACGGGATCTGGCGCGGGCGGAAGCCGATGAGCGGCTCCGCCTCAGCCACGGTTGATACCGCCTGCGGCTCGCGCGGCTCGTTTGTCATCACCAATTGGCCCGGATGCAGCCCCTGCTCGGCAATCTGTTCCAGCAGGGCCATCTGCTGCGGGCTGACAGAGATCGGCGAGAACTTCTCCACGCGGAACAGGCCCAGGAAGTCGCTGGCAGCCGCGCGCACGGCCGGCAGGCTAAAGAGCGCGGCGACCAGCAGCAGCAGCGTAGCGCCCAGGGCAAAGCGTCGTGTTAACATAACAGGAAACCTCCAGTTGGAATGCGGTTCGGGCCGGGTGCGTCTGGCCTGAAAGGACGCCCAGGCAGCGGCAGTTCGCGGCTGCGCCCTCTCGTCCGGAGCCAGCAGCGCCAGCTCTTCGGGAATATCGTCTCGTTCAGGTCGGCTCATCTTCCCTTCTCCTCACGCTCGTAAGCCTCGCGGAAGGCGGCGCCGGCCCGCCGCAGCAGCGTGCCCACCGAGCCCGGCGCCACGCCACAGGCCGCCGCCAGCTCTTCGTAGCTAAGTTCCATCTGGCGCAGCAGCAGGAGCTGTACGTCGCGCCGCGGCAGGCGCGCCAGGGCACCGCGTACCGCCGCGCGCGTCTCCGCCTGTGCGGCTGCATCGATAGGGGCCAGCGGCGCATCGGTGGGGTCGGGCAAAAGCGTCGTCTCGCGCTGCCAGCGCCGCCGCCGGCTGCGCAGCTCGTTGTAGCCCATGTTGGTCGCCGTGCTGTAGAGCCAGGCGCCGACGTTGTGCTCGCGCTGCCGCGAAAATGGCTGGCGATACAATTTCAGGAATACCTCCTGCGCCAGATCCTCGGCCTCGGCCCGGCTACCCAGCAGCCGATACAATAGACCGTAGACCCGGTCGTAGTGCCGGTGAAACAAGAGTGAAAATGATTGCTCGTCGCCGTTGCGCACACGCCACAGCAACAAGCTATCCGACAAAGTAGCCAGATCCGGCTCCTCAGCCATATCGTCTCATTCTACCCTACTAAACACCGCTGCCGGCGTTTTTGTGACACGGGCTCCATTATAGGGCCGCCTACTGTCTCCACATATGAGCGCTTGCTGCATGCCGTTTGTGACAGGAAGCTGCCAACCGGCATAATACGGGGAAGCTATCGGAAAAGGATAAACAGATGACAAGAATTCCTGTCGCCGTGCTGGCGGCTACCGGGGCAGTGGGGCAGCGTTTTGTACAGCTGTTGGCTGACCACCCCTGGTTTGAGGTGGCGGCCGTAACTGGCTCAGAGCGCACGGCCGGCGCGCGCTACGGCGACGCGGTTCACTGGATTCTCGGCGACTCCATGCCCGCCGCCATCGCCGAGCTGACGGTGCAGCCCACCGCGCCTGACCTCGACGTGCCCGTCGTCTTTTCGGCCCTGCCTACCGCCGAAGCGCGCGAGCTGGAGCCCCGCTTTGCCGCCGCCGGCTACGCCGTCATCAGCAATGCCTCCGCCTACCGGATGGCCGAAGACGTGCCGCTCCTGATCCCCGAGCTGAACCCGGAGCACAGCGCGCTCATCCCGCGGCAGCAGGAAAGATGCGGCTGGCCCGGCTTCATCGTCGCCAGCCCCAATTGCTCGACGACCAGCGCCGTGCTGCCCATGCACATCTTGCAGGAGGCGTTTGGCCTGGAAGCGGCCCTGATCACCACCATGCAGGCCATCTCCGGCGCTGGCTACCCCGGCGTTTCCGGCCTGGACATCCTCGACAATATCATCCCCCACATCGCCGGCGAGGACGAGAAGCTGGAAGCGGAGCCGAGGAAGCTGTTGGGCCGCGTGCAGGACGGCACGCTGGTGCTCGCCGACATCGCCATCAGCGCCGAAGCGACGCGCGTGCCGGTGCGCGACGGCCATCTGGTAGCCGTCTCGGTGCGCCTCGGCCGGCGCGCCGCCCCCGAGGAGGCGGTTGACGCGCTGCAAGCCTGGCGACCGCCGCAGATTGCCGCCGCCCTGCCCAGCAGCCCGGGGCGCACGCTTATCTACCAGCCCGAGCCCGATCGTCCGCAGCCGCGTCTGGATCGCGGCAGTGAGAACGGGCTGGCCTGGACGGTGGGCAACGTGCGCGCCTGTCCGGTCCTCGACCTGCGCTTCATGGCGCTGACCCACAACACGCTGCGCGGCGCCGCCAGCGGCGCGCTCCTCAACGCCGAGCTGCTTGTGCAGCAGGGCTATATCCCACGGACCTGATGCCCTACGGCTCGATTGTCACCGGCTCGTCGTAGTGGTAGGGCACCATCTGGAACCAGCTATTGCCGATCTGCAGGGGGACCGGGTCGCCCTCGTCGTCCACAAAGGTGAGCATGTCGTGGCGGTCCGCGCGCACCCAGGTCGCTGCAAATTGCTGGCCGTCGCGCAGGATAATGGCCGGACCCTCGCCCCAGATCTGGATCTCCACCGAATAGGCCAGACACTGGTCGCCGACCTGGTGTTCGCAGATAGAGTAGTCGATGAGGTGGGTGGCGAAGACGATGACGACGTTGGCCGCGCTTAGCTGCTCGTCCGTGTTCCTGTCCACATGTGGCTCGCCGTCAGTCCAGCGCAGGTAGCGGCCGCTTTCTTCGTCGTATTCCCAATCGACGACGACTACTTCCTGGTAGGCGATGTTGACATGGCTGGCCGGCTCGCCGCCCGGCGGCGTCTCCTCGCTAAAGGCCATATAGTTCTGGAAGCGGGGCGGCCTATTCAGCTCGCGCTGTTCCAGCACCTCATACCAGAGTTCCGGCTCGCCGTAAAGGGTATGCTCGGTGGGAATGGGGTCGTCCGTGCGATAGAAGCCGCGGGCGCCGTCGCGCAGGATGCGGCTGGTAAACTCGGAGACGCTCAGCTTTTGAGACACGCCGATGCTGGCGCCGGAGTAGGCAAAGGCGCTGTCGTACATCAAGGGGATTTCCAGGTCGATGAGCCGGCCGCTGCGAATGGGCCCCATCTGCGGCGGCAGGTTACCGTAGATGATGGCCGTGAAGCGGGTGATCGCCCCTTCCGTCAGATGTTCGTAGACAATGTCCGCCTGGCTCAACCCCGACTGCGGGCGCACGTAGCCGCCGGGATAGTTTGAAATCTTGACGGCAATGGGTCGCCGCTCTAGCTGCTCCGGCTCTTCGACCAGCTCGCCGGTGAGCGGATTGCGCTCATCGCCGAAGTCCTCGGCCGCAGCATAGTAGCCGGGCGTGGCCGTGGGCTCCGGGGTTGCCGTCGGCTCGCGCGTTGCCGTCGGCGCGGTGGTCGCCGTCGCCGTGGGCGCACTGGTGGGCGTCGCCGGCGCCGGCGTAGGAGTCGGCGCGTCGGTAGGTTGCTGCACCACGGCGGCCGTAGTCGGTTCTGGCGTGGGCGCCGCTTCCTGGCCGCAGCCGGCCAGCAGTAGCAAGGCAATCAAGATGGTGAGCAAGGACGAATATTTCATCAACGACTCTCCTGCGCCCGTGGCGCAAAGAAGCGGCGGGCCTCGACCAGCACCGGGATGCCCCGCAGCAGGGTCAGGCTCACCGTGAGCAGCACGAGGATAGCGACGATCATTTCCAGAGTCGGCAGCAGGCTGGCCCGGCCGCTGCCCTGCCAGGCAAGCTGTAGCGTGTGCAGCAGGGCCAACGCCGGGAAGGTCACGGCTTTCGCCACGCCGTAGAGGGCGCGCATGAAGCGGTGCGACACCAGCCATTGCCCCCAGCTGGTTTCCATCATCTCAAACGCCGTCAGCCCCTGACCAAGCGCAAAGCTGCGCACGGCATCCGTAAGGATGCCGCGCGAAACGACGACGAGCGCCACCCAGAGCGGCGCCAGCTCCAGGCTGACGAAAGTAATCCAGAAGACATTCTCGACAACCCGGTCGATGGCGATGTCCAACACGCTACCCAGCGGGCTGGCCCCACCACGGCGCCGGGCAATATAGCCGTCAAAAGCGTCGATAATGATCGTAAAGATGACCAGAGAAAAGGCGGCAATCCGTGGCGGTACGTTGGGGAAGTGCAGCAGGTAGACGGAGAGCGCCAGAAAAAACAGGCGGCTAAGTGTAACAGCGTTGGCGAGCATGGTTCCTCTCTCAAGCCGTTTTCCGGCTCGCTCGCCCCTGGTTTTATCACTTCCGCCATAGAACGTCACTCCTGCACTGCTAGCGCCTGCAGCGCCAGGTAGGCGGGACGCGGACTGCCATCGGGCCGCAGGATACTGTAAGCCGATTCGGTGAAGGCGTTGCCAAAGGTGGCCGCAAAATTGAGGTTCCAGAGGAAGAGCGGACCAACGGCCGGCTGCTCCTGGGCCAGCGCGAAAGCGCGCAGCGTGTAGAGCGCCTGTTGCCATTCGCTGACGTGGTCCATGAACTCGGCGCCGGCAGGGGCGCCACTCCCCATCTGCTCGTAACTGCCCCAGCCAAACTCGGTGACCCACAGCGGTAGATCGGGATAGCCGGTCTGCACCAGCAGTGCGCGGTAGTCACGCAGCGTGTCGCCATAAAAGAAGCTCGGGTGGTTGTTGTGGCTGGGCGCGACGCCGTCCGGGTTGGCGGCGCTGGCCTCAGGCGGGTTGGCCCAACCATACGGGTGCACGCCGATACCGTCTACAAAGTCGCCCAGACCGGCCGCCAGCATCTCGCGCAGGAAGCGGCGATCGTCAATGGCGACGACGCCGTCGTCTACGCCGGTCGTCGCCGGCGCCGCGCTGATCACCAGCGCCGCCGGGTCGCCGGCGGCCACCCCGGCCGCGCCCGCGCGGATCAGGGCCACGGTGCGCGCCGCGCTGAGCGGCTCGCCTTCCCACTCCCGCTGCAGATTGGGCTCATTCCACAGCTCGTAGGCCGCTACCTGGCCCGCATAGCGCTGTGCCAGCTGCTGCATGAAGCGAGTAAAGAGCGCGTAGTCCTGGGGCGGGCCGTCCATCTCTGTCGTCGCGCGGCTCCACTCCGGCGCTTTGGCTACACCCAGCAGAATGCGCAGACCCTGTGCGTGCGCCCGGCTGACAAAACGGTCCAGCTCCTCAAAGCGGAAAGCCTCCAGCTCGCCCGGCGCTGGCTCGTGCAGTTTCCACGAGACCTGCACCTTCACCCAGCCGAGCGGCAGGTTATTGAGATGGGCGAAGAGCGCATCCTGGTCTTCGCGGTGCAGGTGAAGCTGGATGCCCAGCTGCGCGCGCGGCAGGGGCGGCCCGCTGTAGAGCGGGAAAGCCGGGGTTGGTGACACCTGGGGCGTCGCCGTCAACGCTGGCGTCGCCGGCAGCGCCGCGGCCGTCGCCGCCACGGCGGTGGCCTCGCCGCTGACGGTCAGGGGCAGATAGGCGCTGCTCGTCGCCACGGGTGTAGCGCCCGCCGTCAGGGCGCCCGCCACGGTCGCTGCGGTGGCGGTTGGGGCAGGCGCTGAGGGGGCCGGCGTCGCCTCACGGCGGGCGCACGCGGCGAGCGACAGGGCGACCAACACCAGCAGCAGGCTCAAGGGGCGCTTCATGCCGGTCATTGTAGGAGCCTGCCCGCCCCCCATCAATAACGCTCACACCACGCTTACGCCACGGCAGGCAGACGGTAGCCGTGTTAGAATGGGCCGTATGAAACGGTATCCCATCCCGGCCGGCGAGAGCCGCGCCGAGATCCGCGTGAGCAACTCGCGTTTCATCGCTACGCTGGCGCCGGTCTTCTCCGTCGAGGAGGCCAGGGCCTTTATCGCCCGCATCCGCGAGGAGTTTGCCGACGCGACGCACAATGTGCCGGCTTATATCGTCGGCCACGGCGCGGCGGTCATCGCCCACTGCAACGACGACGGCGAGCCGGCGGGCACGGCAGGCCGGCCGGCATTGGCTGTGTTGCAGGGCAGCGGCCTGGGCGACGTTGCTCTGGTGATCACCCGTTATTTCGGTGGTACCAAGCTGGGGACCGGCGGGCTGGTGCGCGCCTATAGCGACGCCGCCCGCGCCGTCCTGGAGCAGGCGCCGCTGGCCGAGAAGGTGGCGACGCAGACGCTGCTGATGGCCGTGCCTTACGCGCTGTTTGAGCAGGTGCGGCTGCTGATTGGCGCCCACCACGGGCAGATCCTGGACGAGGCGTTCGCGGCCGACGTCACCGTCACCGCCCGCTTTGTCGCGGAGCGCGTGCCGGCCTTCCAGGCAGGGCTGCAGGAGCTGTCTAACGGCGCGCTGGCAGCCGAGGTTGTGGCCAGCGACGACGCGACGATCATGCCGCTTGGCGCCGGTGAGTAATGCCGGGCAGAGCGCCTTCGCTTACCCGGCCGTCTCCCAGGCGCTGCGCAGCTTGCGCAGCCAGTTGCCGCCCATAATAGCGGCGATATCGTCGTTGCTGTAGCCACGCTCGGCCAGCGCCGGGATCAGCTTGTTCAGGTCCACCACGCTGTCCATCTCCGCCGGAATGTCGTCGCGCCCAAAGCCGCCGTCCAGGTCGCTGCCGATGCCCACGTGCTCCGCGTCGCCCAGAAGCTGGCAGTAATGGTCGATGTGCGCTACCAGGTCGGCCAGCGTCACCGCCTCCTTCGGGTCGCTGCGCGTCAGGTCCGGTTTGATGAAGCGGTTCATAATGACCACGCCGACCACGCCGTCGCGCTCGGCGAGGCGGCGGACGAGATCGTCGCTGATGTGGCGCATCCCTGGCACCAGCGCGCGGGCGTTGCTGTGCGTGGCGACGATGTGGCCCTCGTAGCGGTCCAGCGCCTCGAACGCCGCCTTATCGCTGAGGTGGGTGATGTCGAGGACAAAGCCGAGACCAGCCATCGCTTCCATCAGGGCAAGCCCCTCGCGACTAAAGCCGCCGCCCTCGCGCCAGGCGCCGCCGGCATAACGGGTATCGTCCCAGGCCGGGCCAATGAGGCGCACGCCGCGCTCGTGCCACTCCTCCAGCTCGGCCGGGTCGCGCACGGGATCGGCCCCTTCCATGAGCAAGACGATGCCCATCAGGCCCTTTCCGCCCTCCTCGTGGCTGGCCACGACCTCGTCCAGCTCGGCCAGGTTGCGCACCAGCCGGATCTGCTCATAGTCGTCGACCAGCCGCTGGTAATAATCTAGCTGGGCCAGTCCTACCCGGTAGGCTTCTTCGGCGTTTTCATAGACCAGCCGCTTGTTGTCCGGCATAAAGAAGTTGCGCTGCGCGGGCATGGCAAAGAGCGTGCTGAACAGGAGACCAACCCGCGCTTCCAGCAGCGAAGGGATGGTGACGGTGGGCACGCCCTCGGCCGGATGCTTGCGCTCGTGCTCGCGCAGCTCCGCCAGCGGTAGCCGCAGATCGCGGTGATAACGAATGGCGTTGTAAGCCAGGTCCTGGTGGGCATCGACGATGAACATAGGAACTCCTTGAATAGCGGTCAGGTTACCAGCGCGGCGCGCAGCACTTCGGCCGGATGAAGCGCCTGGCGCCCCGTACCGTGGGCGATCTGGTGGCGGCAGCTCGTGCCTGCGGCGACGATGACCGTCTCCTCGTCGCTGGCATTGACGGCCGGGAAGAGGGCGCGCTCGCCCATCTTCTGCGAGATCTCGACGTGCTCCGCTTCGTAGCCAAAGCTGCCGGCCATGCCGCAGCAGCCGGAATCGACCTCGTCCAGGCGATAGTTGCGCGGCAGCGTCAGCGCCTGACGGGCGGGCGCCGTGCCGACCAGCGCCTTCTGGTGACAATGGCCGTGCAGAAGCAGCCGGCGCGGCTCGTCGTGGAAAGTGACGGGCAGCTCGCCGCGGCCGGCCAGGTCGGCGACAAACTCCTCGAAGGTCAGGCTTACGGCGGCAATCTGCGGCACCCGTTTGTCGTCCGGCAGCAGCGCGAAATAGTCGTCGCGCAGGATGAGCAGGCAGCTCGGCTCCAGGCCGACAATGGGAATCCCGGCGGCGGCGAAGGGCGCCAGCCGGGCGACCGTGTCGCGCGCCGCTGCCCTCGCCTCGTCCACCAGCCCCTTGGATAGCTGCGGCCTGCCGCAGCAGCGATGGCCGGGCAGCAGCACATCATAGCCGGCCGCCTGCAGAAACTCGGTGGCGGCGATGGCGATGTGGGGATCGTTGTACGTATTGAAGGTGTCGTTGAAGAGCACGACACGGCGCAGGGCGTGGCGGCTGTTCGTCGTTGCCTGACGGCGCCGATACCAGCGGGTGAACGGCTCGCGGGCGAAAGGCGGCAGGCGGCGCTGGCGGCTGATGCCCAGCAGCGGCTCCAGCAGGGCGCGCACGGCGGCGCTGCCGAAGAAGGCGTTGGCCGCCGGCGCCAGCGGGCCACTGGCCAGACGGCTGAAGCGGGCGATGTCGCCAAAGAGCCGGGCGCGCAGGGGCGTCCCATGCTCCTCGTAGTAATGAGCCAGAAATTCGCTCTTGATCGTAGCCATATCCACGGCCGAGGGACATTCCGCCTTGCACGCTTTGCAGGAGATACAGAGATCAAGCGCATCGTAAACCTCCCGGCTCGTCAGGCTCAGACCGGGGAGCTGGCCGGAAATAGCCGCGCGCAGGATGTTGGCCCGGCCGCGTGTGCTGTGTTCCTCTTCGCGCGTCACCATGAAGCTGGGGCACATTGTACCCGTAGTGCGCTTGCGGCAGATGCCAGCGCCGTTGCACATCTCCACGGCGCGATGGAAGCCCATGTCCTCGCGGAAGGAGAGATGTTCGCGCAGGGGAAGCACGGCGTAGGCCGGGCCGTAGCGCAGCTTCTCCGTCATCGGCGCACCCTCGACGACGGTGCCAGGATTGAGCAGGCGGCGCGGGTCGAAAATCTCCTTTACCTGGCAGTAGAGGTCGTAGAGCGGCTTGCCAAAGAAGGCTTCGTTGATCCAGCTGCGCGCGCGCCCGTCGCCGTGCTCGCTGGAGAGGCTGCCGCCGTACTGCCCCAGCAGCTCGACCGAGAAGCGGGTGATTTGCGGCAGCTTGGCGACCTCCTCGGCCGTCTTCGTGTTGATCAGGGGGCGGATGTGGATGCAGCCGGCGCTGGCGTGGGCGTAATAGGCGACGTTCGTACCCAAGTCGTTGCAGAACTGCTCGATGCGCGTGACGTACTCCGCCAGGTGTTCGACGGGCACGGCGGCATCCTCGATGAAGGGGATCGGCTTGTGATCGCCCTTGATGCTCATCATCAGCCCCAGTCCGACCTTGCGCACCGTCCAGACGTTGTACTGCAGCGGCGCATCCAGGGCGGCTACGACTGTCGTCGCCGGCACGCCCTGGCCGCGCAGATGCTTTTCCAGCCGTTCTATTTTGTGGCGCAGCTCGGCGTCGCTCTCGCCATAGAACTCGGTAATCAGCACGCAGTTGGGCCGGCCGGCGATGAAGCTCTGCAGCAGCCGTGCATACTCCGGCACGTTACGGCAGAGGGTCAGGCCCAGGTTGTCGAGCAGCTCCACGGCCGACGGCTCTACTTCTAGAATAGCCGGCACCGCTGCCAGCGCTTCATAGAGCGAGTCAAAATGGATGATTGCCAGCGCCGTCTGCCTCGGGAGGGGCACGAGGTTGAGCTTGATGGCTGTCATCACCGCCAGCCCGCCTTCGGCGCCGCAGACCAGCCTGGCCAGGTTAAAGCGTGGGTCGGGCGGCCACTGGAAGCTGACGCCTTCGCCCACGAAGCGGTCCAGGTTGTAGCCGCCGCAGCGACGCCAATGGCGCGGCGTGCCGGCGCGGATGATCGCCTGGTTGGCCGGGTCGGCGGTAAGCGCATGGATGCGCCGCACAATCTCGCCTTCCAGACCGCTGCGCTGCTCGGCCTGCGCCAGCTCAGCCGGGGTCAATGGGCCAAAATGCGCCCGCGAGCCGTCGCTCAGGATGACACGCATCTCCAGCACGTGGTCGGCGGTCATACCATAGAGAATCGAGTGGCTGCCGGTGGAGTTATTGGAAACGATGCCGCCCAGCGCCGCCCGGTTGCTGCTGGCAGGATCAGGGCCAAACTGCAGCCCGTAGGGGCGCAGATAAGCATTGAGTTCGTCAAGCACAATCCCCGGCTGCACCCACACCCACCTTTCCTCGACATTTAGCTCCAGGATCTGGTTGAGATGGCGCGTGAAGTCGATGACCAGCGCCTGGTTCACAGCCTGCCCCGCCAGGCTGCTGCCGGCGGCGCGCGGCAGGAGCGGCACCCCGTGGGCGGCAGCCAGCTCGACCGCCGCGTGCACGTCCGCTTCCACCTGCGGGATGAGCACGCCGTAGGGCATCACCTGGAAGATACTGGCGTCGGTGCTGTAGAGCTGGCGGCTGACGCGGTCGTGGCGCAGCTCGCCCTGGACGCGCTGCGACAGCGCCTGCAGAAAGCCGGCCACCGCTGCTTCGGCTACCGGGGTTGTCGTGGGGAGCATGGCAAACGGCCTTCCTTGCCGCTGGGCCCGGGCTAGGCGGGCGCGGTGGCCTGCCAGGCGCGGATCAGCTCGGCGACGCCCCAGGCCTGCGCCGGGCAGCCGCGCGGAGTAAAGGGCGGGTCGCCGTCGAAAATCTCGCTGATGCTGCCGACGCCGTGGGCCGCCAGATGATGGAGCAGCGGTCGCAGATAGGAGCGCGCCTGCGCCCGGTCCTGGTAAACGCGCAGGTGGGCGGTGACGAAGGGGCCGATGAGCCAGCTCCAGACCGTGCCCTGGTGGTAGGCGCCGTCACGCTCGCGGCGGTCGCCGCCATAATGGCCGCGAAAGTCAGGATGATCGGGCGCCAGGCTGCGCAGGCCGTGGCTGGTGAGTAGATGGCGCGCGCAGATGTCGACGACGGCCCGCTGCTGGACAGCGGTCAGCGGGCTATGCGGCAGGGAGACGGCCAACAGCTGGTTCGGGCGCAGCGCGCCGTCGTGACCAGCGGGACCATCCAGCACGTCGTAGCAGTAGCCCGCCTCCGCCTGCCAGAAGCGCTGGAAACCGGCGGCGGCGGCCTCGCCAAGCTGCTCATACTGGCCGGGCGCGGCGCCCATGCGGCGGGCGAAGCCGGCCATAACCTGCAGCGCGTTGTACCAGAGCGCGTTGACCTCCACCGGCTTGCCGATGCGCGGCGTCACCACCCAATCGTCTACTTTGGCGTCCATCCAGGTAAGCTGCACGCCCGGCTCGCCGGCATAGAGCAGGCCATCGCCGGGATCGACGCGGATCTGGTAGCGGGTGCCGCGCTCGTGCCAGGCGACGATCTCCTCTAGCACGGGGAAAAGGTCGGCCAGCAGCGCCTCGTCGCCGGTGGCCGCGTAGACAGCGCGGATCGCCTCGAAATACCAGAGCGTGGCGTCCACCGTGTTGTATTCCGGCTCTTCGCCTTCGTCGGGGAAACGGTTGGGGATCATGCCCTGATCGACAAAGTGGGCGAAGGTGCGCAGGATGCGGCCGGCAATCTCCGGCCGGCCGGTGCCCAGCGCCAGACCGGGCAGGCTGATCATCGTGTCCCGGCCCCAGTCGCTGAACCAGGGATAGCCGGCAATGACTGTGCGGCCCTCGGCGTCGTCCGGCGTGCTGCGGCGCACCAGAAACTGGTCGGCGGCGAGGACAAGCTGCGCCGGCGGCGGGGTGGGGCGGCTCGCCGCGCGCACAATCAGCTCGCGTTCGTAAAGCCGCCGCCGGGCGTACGCGGCCTCGCCGTCAAGCAGTGGCGCCGGCTCGGTGCTGGCGACGATGGTCAGGGTCTCGCCCGGCTGCAGCGTGGCGCCGAGCACGCCGGCACGCACGTGGTCCTCGACGACGTCGTTCTGGCCGCGATACTCTTCGATGCTGAGCAAGTAATCTTCGTACCAGGTAAAGTCAGGCCAGGCCTGGCCGCGATTGCTCAGCAGATAGAGCGGCTGGGCGCTCTCGTGGAGCCGGACGCGCATGCCATTGGCGATCGGGCGGATGTCCGGCTGCCAGTCGTTGAGAATAGTGGTCTGGTGATAATCGCGACAGTCGACCAGCGCCGTGGCGTACAGCTCGAATGGCCCGCTGCCTCGTACCAGGTGATAGTGAATGTAACTGGTGTTGGCGCCCGGCTCCATCCAGATACGCTTTTCCAGCAGGGCGTCGGCATAAGCATAGCTCCAGACCGGCGTGGTCCCTTCCAGGTGAAAGCGCTCCAGGTAGCGCAGCCCTTCCTCTTCCACGGTGGCATCGGCCCAGCGGTTGCAGAAGAGCGAGAATTGCGCGCCGGCATACTTGCACGCTTCGTCGAGCTTGGCGAGGAGCAGGGTCCGGCCAAGAGGCGGCTGCAGCGCCGCCACCAGCAGGCCGTGGTAGCGGCGGGTCAGCAGGCCGGCCACTGTACCCATGGCAAAGCCGCCGATGCCATTGGTGACCAGCCACTCGCGCCCCTCGGCCACCGGGAGCTGGCTGCAGACTTCCCGCCCCAAATCCATCGTGGCTGTAACCCTGCTGCTCATCTGGTTATTGTGGAGGGAATGAGGCTGCCGGGCAAATAGAA
>CAZOGK010000038.1:0-10174 GCA_964579295.1 uncultured Ardenticatenaceae bacterium | reverse complement strand
GCCCGGCGAGGGCTATAATGCGCCCATTGAGTACAACCAGATCTCTGCGAGCGACCGCTACCCACAGTTGCCGCGCCGCGTCCACCTCCTCGTGCCGGGATAGCAGGGATCACAGCTGAGCCTGTCCGCTTACCGAAGGGAAGGCCAAATCGATTGACGCCGTTTTGTCACCAAAATGACACTCGCTTGCCGTCGGCCACGCTTTCTACTACAATGCAAAGTGCCTTGGCGGCTCCGACGGTAACAGGCGGCGTACAATCTGCATCATCGCTCCCTTCGGGCAGGTGCTGGTCACAGCAAGCCGATTAGGCCGAAAGGTAGTCTATGGCGCTGCTACTCGAAGTTAAAAATCTGGCAACTCGGTTCTATACCGAACAAGGCGTGGTCCGCGCCGTCAACGGCATCTCCTATACGCTGGAAGAAGGAGAGTCGATGGCGATCGTCGGCGAAAGTGGTTCGGGTAAGACCGTAGGCGTCATGTCCCTCATTGGGCTGATCCCCAGTCCACCCGGTCGCATCGAGGAGGGTGAGGTCCTGTTTGGCGGGCGGGATCTGGTGCAGCTGCGACAGGCCGACCTGCGCCGCGTGCGCGGCCCCGAGATCGGCATGATCTTCCAGGATCCCATGACGTCGCTCAACCCAGTGCTCACCGTGGGGCGGCAGATGACCGAAGGGCTGATGCTGCACATCGGTATGGACGAAAACCAGGCGCGCCGGCGGGCCGCCGAGATGCTGAATCTGGTCGGCATGCCTAACGCCGAAGACCGGCTCAACGACTACCCTCACCAATTTTCCGGCGGGCAGCGACAGCGCATCATGATCGCCATGGCGCTTTCCACCAATCCCTCACTGCTCATCGCCGACGAGCCAACCACCGCCCTGGATGTCACCATCCAGGCCCAGATTGTGGAGCTGGTCAAACAGCTGCAGGAAAAGCTGGGTATGGCCATTATCTGGATCACCCACGATCTCGGCGTGGTAGCCGGCCTGGTGAATAAGGTGGCCGTCATGTACGCTGGGTTCATCGTCGAATATGGCTCGGTCTGGGATATTTACGAGAAGCCGGCCCACCCCTATACGCTGGGGCTGCTGCAGTCACTGCCAAAAGTTGACGCCCGGGAGCAGCAGCGACTGGCCTCCATCGAAGGGCTCCCGCCCGACCTGCGCCAGGATTTCAACCACTGTCCCTTCGCTCCGCGCTGCCCCTACGTTATCGAAAAATGTTGGAAAGAGAACCCGCCGCTGATGCATACCGGCCGCAATCAGCAGTCGGCCTGCTGGCGCTGGGAAACCGTCCTCGAGGAACCGTCCCGCTTTGAGGTAGAAACAGCATGAACCAGGAAAACGGCAGCAATCAAAAAGAGGCCCTGGTCAGCGTCCACAATCTAAAGAAGCACTTTCCGATTTACCGTGGCGTCTTACGCCGCCAGGTTGGCGCCGTGCGCGCGGTGGACGGCGTGACATTTGAAGTGTTCAAAGGCGAGACGTTGGGATTGGTGGGCGAGAGCGGCTGCGGCAAGTCGACCACCGGCCGCACGATCCTGCAATTGTTGGGGCCAACCGCAGGCGAAGTCTTTTTCCAGGACAAGAAGCTAACCAGCCTCAGTCGCGGCGATTTGCGACGTGCGCGCCGCGACATGCAGATGATCTTTCAGGACCCGTATGCCTCACTCAACCCGCGCATGACCGTGGGGGCCATCATCTCTGAGCCGCTGGAGATTCACGGCATCGGCAACGCGCGTGACCGGCGCGAGCGGGTCGAAGAGCTGTTGCGCATCGTCGGGCTCAATCCCTATTTCGTCAAACGTTACCCCCACGAGTTCTCCGGTGGACAGCGCCAGCGCATTGGCGTCGCACGCGCTCTCGCCACCAATCCCTCCTTCATCGTCGCCGACGAGCCCATTTCGGCGCTGGATGTCTCGATTCAGGCCCAGGTTGTCAACCTGCTGGACGATCTCAAGTCCGAGTTGGGGCTGACCTATCTGTTTATTGCCCACGACCTGTCCATGGTGCGCTATATCAGCGACCGGGTGGCAGTCATGTATCTGGGGCGAATCGTCGAGCTGAGCGACCGGGATGAGGTGTACGATCATCCACTGCACCCCTATACCCAGGCGCTCCTTTCGGCGATTCCCATCCCCGATCCCAGAAAAGAGACGAGACGGCAGCGGATTATCCTCGAAGGCAACGTGCCCAGCCCTGCTAACCCACCCTCTGGTTGCCGCTTCCACCCCCGTTGTCCCTACGCAACGGAAATTTGTGTGGAGGTCGATCCCGAGTTTCGTAACCTGGGGACCGAAACGGCGCCACATCGCGTGGCCTGCCACCACGCGGAGAAGTTCATCTAGGTTCATGGAGGCGCCGCTCACCCGAGCGCTTCGCAGAGGAGGTGATTGTTGCGAGTTCTTTCCAAGACAAGGCGTGATGGCTCCGGTTTGACAGAACGTAGAGTTCCATCCTAATGGAGGAGAAACACATGTTTACCAGCAAGAAAACCCTCTTGCTCATAGCCACGCTGCTCATGGTGGCTGTGATGGCGGCCTGTTCGCCGCAAGTGGTTGAAGTGACGCGTGTGGTGCCGCAGGAAGTAACCCGCGTCATCACCGAGACAATCGAAGTAGAGGGCGAGGAAGTCGAGGTGACGCGCATCGTCACCGAGACGATCGAGGTGGAAGTGCCCGCCGAGACGGAAGGGCCGGGTGCTGTGCTCACCGACCCCAGCCCTGATACGTTCGTGACCCTGACCTTCGGTGACATCGACACCATGGACCCCAGCCTCGTCTACGACACGGCCAGCGGCCAGCTGATCGAGAACGTGATGGAGGCCTTGATCTACTACAACCACAAGGATGGCACCAGCTACGTGCCCATGCTGGCGACTGAAGTTCCCACCGGGGAGAACGGCGGCATCAGCGAGGACGGTCTGACCTATACGTGGAACATTCGCGAGGGCGTGACCTTCCATGAGGGCGGCACGCTGGAGCCGCACGACGTCGCCTACACATTCCAGCGTGGCCTGCTGCAGTCCGATCCGAACGGCCCGCAGTGGCTGCTCCTGGAGCCGTTCCTCGGCTACAGCGGCTGCGGCGACATCACCGAAGGGATCGATCCTGAATGTGGCATGGCCGGCGACCGCGATGCGCTGATTGCCTATGCAGGTGACAATCCCGAAGAAGCCATCGGCGTCTGCGAGTTGGTTAAGGAAGCGATCGTCGCCGACGACGCCGCTGGTACGGTCACGATGAACCTGGCTATCCCCTGGGGCCCGATGCTCGCCACCCTGGCCCAGTCCTGGGGCGCTATTCTGGACATGGAATGGGCTGTCGAACAGGGTAGCTGGGACGGCGAATGCGACGGCTGGTGGGATCACTATGCCCTGGGCGCTGAGAACAGCCCGATATCAGAAGTGATCAACGGCACCGGCCCATACATGCTCGACCATTGGACCCCTGGCGAGGAGTATGCGCTGGTGGCCAACCCGGACTACTGGCGGACCGAGCCGATCTGGGAAGGCGGCCCGTCGGGCGTTGCACGCATTCCCAATGTGATTGTGCGCCTTGTCGACGAATGGGGCACCCGCTTCGCCGCGCTGCAGGCTGGCGATGCCGAAATCGTCACAGTGCCCATTGACCAGCGCGTACAGGTACGCCAGCTCGTCTCCGAGATCTGTGATTGGCAGACAGACGAGTGCGAGGCCACTGGCAACGCGGGCGGCTTCCTGCGCGAGTTCCGTGATCTGCCGTCGGTCAGCAAAGAGCACATCTTCATGACCTGGGCGCTGCCTGAAGATTCGCCCTACCTCGGTAGTGGCCAGTTGGACGGCAACGGCATTCCGCCCGACTTCTTTGCCGACGAACACGTGCGCAAGGCGATGCACTATTGCTTTGACTACGACACCTTCATCGCCGAAGCCCAGAATGGCGAGGGCGTGCGCACGAACGGCCCGATCATCCGCGACATGCTTGGCTACCCCGATGATGGTCCGGCTTACGAGTTCGACCTCGATCAGTGCGCGGCCGAGCTGGAGCAGGCTCACGGCGGCGTGCTTCCCGAGGTAGGCTTCCGCATCACCATGGCCTTCAACACGGGCAACACTGCCCGTCAGAAGGCCGGCGAAATGCTGCAGTCAGCCCTGGCCAGTATCAACCCCCTCTACCAGGTAGACATCCTGGGCCTGCCATGGCCGACGATGCTGCGGACGTTCCGCGCCAGCCAGCTTCCCATGACGACGAGTGGCTGGATCGAGGATATCCACGACCCGCACAACTGGGCGCAGCCCTTCACCATTGGCACCTATGGCGGTCGCCAGGCGCTGCCGGATGACATTATCGACAAGTACCGGGAGTATGTCGTGGCCGGCGCAGCCGAGTCTGATCCGGACGCGCGCGCGCAGATCTACTACGACATGCAGCAGGAGTTCTACAACGACGCCATCTCCATCCCGCTCTCGCAGGCGACTGGGGCCACCTTCACGCAGCCGTGGCTCTGCGACTGGTATTTCCGTGTAGGCCAGTTTGGCTGGTACTTCTATGCCTTTGGCCTCAACGGTGAGCCAGGTAGCGTTGCCTGCCCGTAACGAAAATTGACCGTAGTCTCCAGGTGTCTGATCACCTGACGTAGCCGCTGGTGAGGGCCGCCGCCGGCCCTCACCAGCTCTCCTCTTGAGAGGGTTCGCATGGCTGCTTATATCATTCGCCGCCTATTGGTGATGCCCGTCATTCTTCTTGGCGTCACCCTGCTCATCTTCGGCATCCTCCAGATTCTTGGCCCTGTCGAGCGCTCGGCGCTTTACGTGCGGGACATCCCCCGTAACGACGCCGCCGTGGAGGCGATCATCCGCCGCTATGGGCTAGACGATCCGTTTCTCGTTCAGTATTGGCACTGGCTGGTCGGGCGTAACGATCCCGTTACTGACGAAACCGTAGGCGGGGTACTGCGCGGCGATCTCGGTTTTTCACGCACCGGGCGCGAGCCGGTCATCGACGTGCTCAAGCGGCGTTTGCCGGTGACGGCAGAGCTGGCGCTCTGGAGTATGGCGCCGATCATAATCATCGGCATCTGGATGGGTATCCAGGCGGCGCTGCACCACAACGGGCCTGTTGATCAGGCGGCGCGCGTCTTTGCCATTCTTGGTTATTCATTTCCTACCTTCGTCTTTGGTCTGCTGGTCCTCCTTATCTTTTACGCACGGCTGGGCTGGTTTCCGCCCGGCCGGCTGGACGTCATCTATAACCAGCAAATCCTGCGGCCGGAATTTACTCAGTACACAAAAATGGTCACCATCGATTCTCTGCTGAATGGGCGCTTTGACATCTTCGTCAACGCACTGCGGCATTTGGTTCTGCCCGTGATTACCCTCTCTTACCTGTCCTGGGCGCTGCTGCTGAAGGTGACGCGCTCCTCGATGCTGGAAGCGCTGCGGCAGGACTATGTGACCACGGCCCGCGCCAAGGGGCTGGGCGAGCGGACGGTTATCAACCGCCACGTGCTGAAGAACGCGCTGATTCCCGTGGCCACCGTAGCCGGTTTTACTGTGGCCGGCCTCTTGAACGGCGTCGTGATTACGGAAACGGTTTTTAACATCCCCGGCCTCGGCTCTGCGGCAGCGGCCGCGGCGCTCAGCCTCGACGTGCTGACCATGCTGGGCTATGCGCTCTTTACGGCTATCCTCTTTGTGACCGTCAACCTTGTCGTGGATGTCATGTACGCCATCCTCGATCCGCGTGTCCGGCTGGAGTAAGGCCGATCGGTTGCAAGAAGGGAGGTAAGAAACGATGGCTACAGTAGAACCTATCAACGTCGGTCAACCGGTTGCCTTACCTGATGACAGCTTTCGCGAGAAAAGTCGCTGGGAGAGGATCTTCGGCCCAGAAGGCGGGCGCATCGTCAAGGGGCTGCTGACGACGCCCATCAGTATCGCCGGCCTGCTCATCATTCTCGCTTTTATCTTTATGGCTGTCTTTGCCCCGCTCCTGGCGCCGCCGCCAACGCCGATCTGGGATACGACCCTGATCCCGCGCGACGGCTTCTCGTCGGAGCCGCGGCCGCCGGGTACGCCCTGGGAGCGCAGCGCACCCCAGACCATCCCCTTCTGGTATACGCCACTGACAGGGAACAGTGAGTGGGTGCACCTGCTCGGCACCACCAGCGGCCAGTACGATATCTGGTATGGTATCGTCTGGGGCAGCCGGACGGCACTGGTCATCGGTTTCGTGGTGGTGATGGCCTCGTTTGTCATCGGCGTCGTCGTTGGGGCAGTCGCCGGCTTTTATGGGGGCTGGATCGACGAGGTCTTGATGCGTGTCGTCGAGATCTTTATCGCCTTCCCCTTCCTGGTTGGCGCGCTGATTTTGACGTCGGTGCTGGTGCCGAAAATGGGCCGCAGCATCTGGCCGGCGTCGATTGCCCTGATCGTCTTCGGCTGGACGACCTACGCCCGCCTGTTGCGCGGCGACATTCTGGCGACGAAAGAGCGCGAGTATGTAGAGGCGGCCCGCGCCTCCGGCGCCACCGATGCCCGCCTGATTCTGCGGCACATCGTGCCCAACGCCATCTACCCCACCCTCGTCGTCCTGACGCTAGACATGGGCTCTATCGTGCTCAGCTTCGCCGCGCTTAGCTTCCTCGGGCTGGGCGTGCAGGTAGGCTATGCCGACTGGGGCCAGATTGTCAGCCATGCGCGCGACTGGATCCTCTCTCTCGACACATACTGGTATATCGTCGTCTATCCCGGCCTGGCCCTTTTGCTCTATGGCCTGGGCTGGAACCTCGTCGGCGACGCGCTGCGCGATATCATGGATCCTCGCATGCGCGGTCGCTGAGTAGCGGACGGAGCCTGCTTGAACCGCACCCGCAAGGGCCTGTTTCTCCTGGGACAGGCCCTTCTGCTCATTGGCCTTTGGCTATATCTGGGACCCGCTTCGGCCGGCGCTATTGCGTCGGCAACGCCTCCGGCGCCCACGCCGGCAGCGACGCCCACGATTGACCGGCTGGCCCCCCCGCCGACGGTGGAGAACCCCACGCAGGCCGACGAAGGCGCCTATCTCTACTGGCTGAACTGCCAGCCCTGCCACGGCGACGTGGGGCAGGGGCTGACAGATGACTGGCGGGCGCAGTATCCCGAGGAGGACCAGTACTGCTGGGGGCGCGGCTGCCACGGCGAGCTTCCCTACGAAAACGGCTTTACCCTGCCGCAGGAAGTGCCGGCCCTCATCGGGGACGGGAGCCTGGCTCGCTTTGAGACGATGGGGCAGGTCTACCACTATATGCGGGTGACCATGCCCTATAACCTGCCCGGCGTCCTCGAGGACGGCGAATATCTGGCTATCACCGCCTTCCTGGCGCGCGAGCATGATCTCTGGCAGGGCGTACCGCTGCAAGCGGACACAGTCGATCAGGCGCGGCTGCGTGGCGTGCCGGCGGAGCTGCCGCCGGATGTCCACCAGAGCACGCCGGCGCCCGACTCGGCTCCTGCCCGGGTCTCTTCCTCGTGGTGGCTCCTCCTTCTCGCGTTCATTCCCGTGGTTCTGGGAGGCTCCTGGTTATGGCTGCGACGCAGGCAACACGGCTAGACTATTACCGGCGGTTGGGACTGCTCAACGGGCTCTTATTAGGGGCGGCGCTGGCTCTTGGCATCTGGCTGCCCGGTGTGGTGCGCCTGCTGCGCGTGCCGGCGTCGCTCTCCTTTGCCAGCGCCGCCGTCTCTGCGCTGCTGCTCGTGGCTACCGGCGCGCTGGCCGGCTGGCTCAGCGCGCGCTGGCGGCGCGTGGGCCCGGCTTTCCTCATCTGGCTGGCTGCAGCCGCCGCCATGTCGCTGGTCGTCGGCTACCACTCCTACCAGCTGCGCTCGCTGGTCACCTGGCTGCTGGATAGCCGTTTCTGGGGCCGGGCGCTCTTTCCCTCCTATGGCGGATCGCCCGTCGTCCTGCTCATCGCCGGCTTCTTCATCTTCCTAGCCCTCGGTTTGCTCGCGCTGCTGCAGCCCTACCGGCTGGAAACGCTGGAGCACGAACGTGAAGAGACGGGCCGCCCGACCGGCGCCGCCTGGCGCCTGCTGCTCTGGCCTGTGCCGCTGGTGTTCATCGCCGGTGTGATTACAGGCAACCTCTACGGCAACCCCGCAGGCCCCATCCAGAAAGTCCACCAGGCCATCACGATGGTGCAGGCCTATGAAGGGGATCTGATTGAGTTGGAGCAGAGCCAGCGCATGGGCTTGATGGCGCTGAACCCGGTGCGCGACCAGCTTGCGGGCGACTATACGCTGCAGCTAGGGGAAATCGATCAGGAGACAGCGATCACTATCGTCGTCGCTCATTTCGACAGCGGCGCCTGGATCAATTGCCGGCTGATCGCCGACCAGCTCAACTACTGCTATGACGCCTCGCTGCCCTACACGATTGGCCTGGCCAGCCTGATCAGCGGCGAAGAGCCGCCCGAAGAGGTCTGCCGCGCCTGCGTGCCGCGGGCTGATGCGGCGACGCTCTCCTGGCTGGCGGCGCGGCGCGAGGTGCTGGGACCGGAGCCGGATATCGACTACGTCCAGCAGCACGGCCGCTACGTGCTCATGCGCGTCGCGGCGCGTGACGGTCAGGCGGCCGTCGAGTGCTGGTTTGAAGGGCTGAGCCCCGTCAGCCTGGAGAGCTGCCACGAGGCCGAGCCATGACGCTGTTGGGCTTCATCCTGCGGCGGCTGGCGTCTATCCCCCTGACGCTCCTGATCATTACGGCGGTGCTCTACGGCATCATCATGCTGGCGCCGGCAGAGGAGCGGGCAGCCCTCTACCTCTCGCCAAACCTGCCGCGCCTGATGACGCCCGAGGCATACCAGAATGTGCTTAACCGGATTATTGCCGAGCAAGGGTTGAACGATCCCTATCCACAGCAGTACCTGCGCTGGCTAGGCAATCTACTACAGGGCGATTGGGGTTACAGCCCGTTGCTCAATAGCGACGTGCTGCCGGCGCTGGTGCGGCGCACCGGCGTGACCGTCGAGCTTACCCTCTACTCGCTCTTGCTGCTCATCCCGCTGGGGCTGGTCAGCGGCGTCGTCAGCGGCTGGCGTCAGGGTGGGCGGGCTGACCGGCGCTTCCGCGCTGTGGCCTTTGTGGCGACCTCTATCCCGCCGTTCACCCTCGGGTTGGTCCTGCTTTCCGTCTTTTACGTTGGCCTGCGCTGGTTCCCGCCGGGGCGCACCGGCATACTGGAGCTATCGCTGCAGCGCTTCAGCACCTTCCAGACTTACACGGGGCTGTTGACCATTGACGGGCTGCTCAACCGCCGCTTGGACGTGACCGCCGACGCCCTGCGCCATCTCGTGCTGCCGGTCTTTGCCCTGAGCCTCGTCCACTGGGCAACCCTCGGCCGGGTAACGCGGGCCGCGCTGATTGACGTCAAGCATCGCGAGTACATCACCGCTGCCAATGCACGCGGTCTGCGACCCCGCTCGATCATCTGGCGTCACGCCTTCCGCAACGCGCTGGCCCCGGCGCTGACGAGTAGCATGCTTTCCGTCGCTTCGCTCGTCACTGGCGTCTTCGTTATCGAGGTTGTATTTAACTTCAAGGGGTTGTCGGAGCTGATTGTGCGCGGTATGGACCAGGCTCCCGATTCGGCTCTGGCGATGGGCTTCGCCGTCTACAGCGTGCTGCTGGTCACGCCGCTCATGGTAATTCTGGACCTGCTGCGGGCAGTGGTCGATCCCTACTTCGGGGAGAGGGAGGGAGCCTGAAATCTTTCTGGCGCCGCTTTCTCCTGCGCCGGTCGGCGCTGGTTGCGCTGGCTATCCTCCTCTCGTTCGCCGTCGTCGCGATCGCTGCGCCGTGGCTGGCGCCACAGGATGACCCGGCAAATCCGACGATGTTTCGGGTGTTTGGCGGCCCGTTCGAACGGCTGCCCAACCCGCCCAGCGCCGAGCATCCACTGGGGACGGTGCCCCGCCGCCTGGACGTCTTCCTGCCGGGAATTGGCCAGGAGCTCTCCGAGATCCCCCAGCTCGACATCTACTACACGCTGGTCTGGGGGACGCGCTCAGCCTTCCAGTTCGGCCTGCTGGTAACAGGGCTGACGGCGACCTTCGGCGTCCTCGTCGGTCTGATCAGCGGCTACTCTGGCGGCCCGCTCCACGGCATCTCCATGCGCGTGACCGACGCCTTTCTCGCCTTTCCGCCCATTGCCGC
>CAZOGK010000037.1:0-32134 GCA_964579295.1 uncultured Ardenticatenaceae bacterium | reverse complement strand
ACGCCTACCAAACGAGAGCGGGCGCGCCACGGCAACGACGGCTCAGCCGGCCGAGTTGGCAGTGGTTATCCCCGCCCTGCATGAGGCGCATAATCTGGCGCTGCTTCTGCCCCAGCTACGCCAGGTGGTCGACGGGCTGGCCCTGGACTACGAGCTGATTATCGTCGACCGTAATCCCGACGCCGAGACGCGCGCGCTGGCCGCGACTTACAAAGCCCGGCTCCTCGATCAGCAGGAGCGCGGCTACGGCGCGGCGCTGGCGCTGGCCTTCGCCACCGCCAACGCCGACTTTATCCTCACGCTGGACGCCGATCTCTCCCACCCACCCCTCTACATCCGCGACCTGTGGCAACAGCGGCATAAGGCCGACGTACTCATCGCCTCGCGCTACGTCGCCGGCGGCCAATACCAGATGCCCCCGCTGCGCACGCTGCTCAGCCGCGTCCTCAACCTCTTCTTCAGCCGCGGCCTCGACCTCAAAGTGCGCGACATGTCGAGCGGCTTCCGTTTATATAGAGCGCCGGTGCTGCAGGGCCTGAAGCTGCAGCGGCGCGATTTTGACATTCTGCAGGAAATCCTGGTAAAGGCCCATGCCGGCGGCTGGCGCATCAACGAAGTCCCCTTTAACTACGCACCGCGCGAGCATGGCAGCTCCCATGCACGCGTGCTGGCCTTTGGCCTTTCCTATCTGCGCACGTTCCGCTCGCTTTACCGGCTGCGCAACTCGATCCTCAGCGCAGACTATGACGCCCGGGCCCACGATAGCATTGTCCTGCCGCAGCGCTACTGGCAGCGACAGCGCTATCATCATATAACGTCGCTGATCGACGGCGAAGGCGCGACGCTCGACGTGGGCAGCGGCTCCAGCCACATCATTGCCGCCCTACCCCCCGGCAGTGTGGCTGTCGATATTCTGCTTCCCAAGCTGCGCTACGCGCGCCGCTACGGCGCCCACCTGACCCAGGCCTCCGGCTTCCGGTTGCCCTTTGCCGATGCCAGCTTTCCCTGTGTCCTCTGCTCGCAGGTCATCGAACACGTGCCGAAAAGCTCCTCTATCCTGGATGAGCTAGACCGTGTACTGGCGCCGGGCGGCGCCCTCGTCCTGGGCACACCTGACTATGCGAATTGGCAATGGCGCTTCACCGAGGCTATCTATCAGCGCGTTTTGCCCAGCGCCTACGCCGACGAGCATATCAGCCACTACTCGCACGAGGAGCTGGTCTATCTCTTCCGGCAACGCGGCTACACACTAGAAGCGGCCCGCTACATTCTACGCGGCGAGCTCATTCTCAAGTTGCGCAAAGGAGCGCCGCCGCCACGCTCCCCAGCGGCCGGCTAGCCCCTTCCCTTACCCTGGTGTTGCAAGACTACAACAATACTCTTGACAGCGCGGCCCAAAAATACTATCATAACAATACTTATGATAAACCCGATTATTAAGGGCTGGCGCGCATCTATATAATATAATAAAGCTGTTTATCATAATCATTTTTATTATTCTGTCACTTCGCCTCTTGGCGCTACCGCGCCGGGCTTGACATCCTCCCGCTTAGCTCTTATTATAATTGCAGTTATCATAAACAGGTTTATCATTGTTGCTGTGCGCTGTGCGCCGTCCGGTGTGCCTGGAGTCTCGTCGATTCTCTCAGCAGCGGGAGCCGAGGAAATGTTCATGCAGACCACCTTTATTGGTCGTAAGACGCAGTTGGAGGCAATGGATCGCGCCTGGAAATCCTCACAGGCCGAGCTGATGATCCTGTATGGGCGGCGGCGCGTGGGCAAGACCCGGCTCCTGACGCACTGGATCAAGGATCGCGACGCCTATGGCCTGTACTGGATGGCCGAAGCGACTTCCGCCTTCGACCAGCTGCGCTCCTTTTCCCAGGCGCTGGCCGACTTTGAAGACCCCGATATCGACGTGCCCCTCGACCTCACCTACCCCAACTGGGAGTATGCGCTGCGCCGGGTCGGCCGGCTGGCGGAAGAGCGTCGCATCGCCCTCTTCATCGACGAGGTGACCTACCTGATGGACGTTACGCCGGCTATCGTCGGCACTTTTCAGAAGGCGTGGGACCAGTGGCTCAACCAGGCGAATGTCTTTCTGGCGCTGTGCGGCTCGCAAATGGGGCTGATGCAGCGCGAGCTGCTTTCCTACGAGGCGCCTCTTTACGGGCGCGCCTCCGTGCAGATGAGGCTTGAACCTCTCCGTTTCGGCGCCACCGGCCAGTTCTTCCCCGGCTACGACGCCCGCGAGCGTGTCACCCTCTACACCATCTGGGGCGGTATTCCCGCTTATTGGGAGCGGCTCGATCAGGATCTGACCGTCATGGAAAACCTGCGTCTGCTGCTGGCGCCGTCCAACTCATGGATGATGGACGAGCCGCGTCTGCTCTTGCAGGATTTTGTCAACGACCCGCACAACTACGTCGGCGTGATGCGCACTATCGCCAAAGGCACCCACACCTTCAGCGCTATTGGCCGCCAGACCGGCCTTTCCATGGGTCACACCTCGCAATACCTCAGCCTTCTGCGCGATACCAGCTTCGTGGCGCGGCGCACGCCCATTACCGACAATTCGCCCAACTCGCGGCGCGGCCGCTATTTTGTCACCGATCCCTACCTGCGCTTTTACTACCGCTTCCTCGCCGCTTACCATTCCAAGCTGGCGCTGGGCCAGCAGCAGCAGACGCTGGAAGCCATTCAGGCGAACATGCCCGAATATATCCGCGAGTCTACCTGGCCGGAGCTATGCCGTGAATGGCTGCTGCGGGCCAGCGACGAAGGTCAGCTCCCCATACCCGTCGAAGATGTCGGCTCGGAGTGGCGGCGCTCGTTCACGCTCGACGTAGCCGGCATCAACGAGACGGAAAAGTTCCTCGTGCTGGGTAGCTGTTACTGGAATGAGGGGCCCGTAGGGCTGGACAAGATTGAGGAGCTGGCCGAGCGCACGCGAGCTATCGTGCCCAAAGACGACGACCAGTGGACCGTCTATTACGTCGGCTTTTCCAGTGACGGCTGGACCGACGAGGCGAGGGCCGGCGGCGAGTCGGCCGTCCACGCGGTCCGGCCGGGCAGCCGCGCCAGTAACCGCTGGCGTACGGCCGGTCTCTGCCTGCTCGACCTGGAGGCCGTGGACCGCGACCTCGCCCGCTGGACCTTATAAAAGCAAAAAGCCAGCGAGCCAGCGCTGGCTTCATTGCTTAGGACGTTGTTGCAACTGAACCAACCGCAGCGGGTGTAGCCAGCACCGGTTGCCGCGGAGGCCCCTTTGATGGGGAGGGGGTTGTTGTATCCAGCCCCCGGAACAGTTATGAAGAGGATAGCATATGGCCTTGGGCCTGTCAACGCAATGCTATAGGCTGAACCGGGCAGCCCGGTTGCCCCGGCGGGGGTAAGGGAAGCCGGCTAACATCATGCCCCAGCAGCGACCGGCGCTCTTGACTGCCGCCTATACCCAGCCTTACAACGAGATCGTACAGCCAGGGCAGGTCTGGAAGATCAGCAAATATTTCCTGCGCCGCTGGACTCCGTATCTCACTCCCAGCCAGGTCTGGCTGGTGATTGGCGCGCGGCAGCTGAGCTACTTCAACCGGCGCCGTCCCTGGTTTCGCGCCTACGACAGCACGCTGGCGCAGGCCGCAGGGCAGCACGTCAAGGTCTTCCGCCGCACCACCAAGAAGGAAATTATCGCCGGCGAAGGAGCGGTGGCTACCTTTCTCTCCAAGGCGACCGATCCCGTTTACTACCGCGACGGCGAGGTCACGCGCCAGAGCGAGACCCACTACCGCATCCGGCTCGACGATCCGCTCACACCGGGCGACGCCGGCGCCCTGGCCTACTGGCTGCGCCGCCACTGCCCGGAGCGCGTCACGCCGGAGGCTATCCACGAGCTGCTGCGCGCGGCGGCGCAGCAACCCGCCTACCTGCTGCGCGCCGTCGACCCCGCGCCGGCGCCGGCGGAAGCGCCGCACCTGCTCTCCGTCGCCGATGTGGTAACGCACGTCTTCCCGGCCGCCGCCGAGCATTCCCAGCCGTGGCGCCAGGCTGCCGACGCGCTGCATACGCATCTCGTCGCCCCCGAGCACGCACACTTTGAGACCCAATACTTGCGCAAGCGCTGGCTGCCGGAGCTGGGGCCGGGGCCGGCCTTGCTGCTCATCTATCTGCGCAGCCTCGGCTATTACAATGAAGACAGCGGGGAAATTCGTGACGAGATTACGTTGGAGAGCGGCGAGCTGGAAGCTGTGTTTCAGGTCAGCAGCCGGACGATCCGGCGCTGGCTGCGGCGGCTGGAAGAAGCCGTCCCGGCCGGCAACCTGCTCGGCCCCTTCTACAAGACACTCAGCAGCGTCAAGCTGCCCGACCAGAAGGTGGCGACCAGCTACTGGATCAACCTGAAGACGCCGCTGGTGGCCGAGGATCTGGATAGCTACCAGCGGCGGCTGGCCGCGGACGGCAGCCAGGCGGACGAAAAGTTCTCCACACTCCCTACGGCAGCCGGACAGATCGTTCCCCACGGTGATACGGGTAACGGACAAAAAGTTCCCGACGTGGCTGGCGCCGCGGGACAGATCATTCCCCACACATTGCCCCCTGGCAGACAGAAGGTTCCCCACAAAAGCACGGGTGACGGTCAGAAAATGGCCGGGTGGCGGTCAGATGAGGGCCAATATAAATACTATAGGACAATCGTTCGCGCCTTAGGACTGGAATCCATCGCCGAGTTCCTGCAACAAATACCACAACAGCAGCAGGACGCATGGCACATCGGCGACGGGCTGGCCGCCCAACCCTTTGCTGCTGTTGCTGCTATTTCTGTAGTGGAGCTACTGGACACGCTGCAGATTCAAGAGCCGGCGCGCAGCCGCATTCTCCACGCCGGGCCAACTCTGGCAGAGGCAGTGGCCTGGACGCTCTACGCGCGGCGGCAGCCCGGGTTGGCCAGCCCAGCCGGTTACCTGGTGCGCCGGCTGGCTGGCGGCGACCCGCCCCCGGCCGCGTACTTGCGCCTGGCCAGGCTTAGCTGGGAGCAATGGCGGGCGTACGCGGCTGCCTGTTACCTGGGCGGTCCGGCGCTGAGCGACTTTGCCGCCGACGAGGCCTTTGCGCTCTGGCGCGAGCAGTATGGTGCCGGTCATCCAGACGACCTGCCGTGGGCGGTGGGCGCAGGTCTGGCGGAGCTGGATTACCTGCTGGCCCGCCCTGCTCCATCCCCGGCGGCAGCGTCGCGCCAATTGCCGGCCGTGGCCGAAGCCGACGAGACGCTGTGGCGTGACGTACTCGACGAGCTGTCCCTGCAGATGACCCAGGCCACGTTTAATAGCTGGCTGCGCGACGCCCGGCTGCTGGCACGCGACGGCTCGCAATTCGTGGTGGCCGTGCGCGACGATGCCGCCTGCGACTGGCTCCAGCACCGGCTGCAGGAGCCGGTCGTGCGCACGCTGCGCAGCGTTGCCCAGGAGCCAGACGCCGCCATCCAGTTCGTCGCTGCCCCGTAAAGCACGAGCACAGCGCCCTTGCCATCACCACGCCAGCCAGCCGCCAGAAGCGCTCCCGGTGCGCCGCTTACCTGAGCGGCGCAGTCACCTGTTCAAGCCTGGGAAAGAGCGGCGCGCCCCGGCCGGCGGCAGCTCCCGGTTGCAGTAGGCCCCACGCCAGGCCGTCCTGCAGGCGTTCCGGCGCCTGCCAGCCGAGCCGCTGCCAGAGTTTTGCCATCCGCTCGGGCATCACCGGCGACAGCAGCACGGCCACCAGGCGCAGCGCTTCAGCGGCGGTATAAAGCACTGTCGCGACCCGCTCCCCCTCCCCCGCTTTGGCCAGCTCCCACGGCGCTGTCTGCTCCAGATAGCGGTTGATCTCGCCGGCATAGTCGATGACGCCGGCCAATGCCTGATTGAGGGCCAGCCTGTCCACCTGTTCGCGCAAGGCCGGTATGAGCGCCGCGGCCTGCTGCTGCAGCGCTGTCTCCAGCGGATGAGGTTGCCCCGGCGCAGGGATGCTCCCTTGGCTATAGCGGGCAATCATATGGGTCAGCCGGTGCAGCAGGTTGCCCACGTTGTTGGCCAGGTCGCCCTGGTAGCGCTGCGCCAGCCCCGCCTCGCTGAAGCTGGTATCCCGGCCCAGCGCCATCTCCCGCAGCAAGAAGTAACGGAAAGCATCCACACCATACTTCTCAGCCAGATCGAGCGGCCTGACCACGTTGCCCAACGACTTGGACATCTTTTGCTCGTCCACGATCCACCAGCCGTGGGCCAGGATCTGGCGCGGTAGGGGCAGCCCGGCCGCCCGCAGCATGGTCGGCCAGTAGACGCAGTGCGTGATGAGGATGTCCTTGCCTATCACATGCAGCGCGCGGGGCCAGAGCCGGGCAAAGCGCTCCTCATTCTGCAGATGGCCGGCTGCCGTCACGTAGTTGAGCAGGGCGTCAAACCAGACGTAGGTCACGTAATCCGCGTCGAAGGGCAGCGGAATGCCCCAGCTCAGGCGTGAAACCGGTCGCGAGATACAGAGGTCGCCAAGCGGCTGCTGCAGAAAGCCCAACACCTCGTTGCGCCGGATCTCCGGCCAGATGAGGTCGGGTTTTTCCTCGATGGCGGCGATCAGCCACGATCGGTAGGCGCTCATGCGGAAGAAGTAGTTGCGCTCGGCCAGCTCCTCCACCGGCCGGCCGCAATCCGGGCAGTTGCCGCCAATCAGATCCTTCTCAGTCCAGAAGCGCTCGTCGGGCACGCAGTACCAGCCCGTATATTCATCCTGATAGATCTCCCCGCGCTCCCACAGCTGTTGCAGGACGGTTTGGACCACACGCCGGTGGCGCGGCTCGGTGGTGCGGATGAAATCGTCCGGCGCAATGTGCAGACGCTGCCAGGCCTGCTGGAAGCGAACGACCATCGTGTCGGCCAGCCGCTGGGGGGAGACGCCCCGGCTCCGCGCCGCCCGCTCCACTTTCCAGCCGTGTTCGTCGGTGCCGGTAAGGAAGAAAGCCTCCCGGCCCCACAGCCGCTGGTAGCGGGCCAGCACGTCGGCCAGCACCGTCGTATAGGCGTGCCCCAGATGCGGCTCATCATTTACATAGTAGATCGGCGTCGTCACATAAAAAGGCGATTCGGACATGAGCAGACTCTCGCAGAAATAAAAAAAGGCCTCCCGTTGGGGAGGCCCTGGCATAGCAGTCAAGAAAGAGAATGGCGCCTAGTCTATCCCCAACGCAACATGGCCGGGACGCAACATCGCCCCGGCGCCGGCCATCAACATAGCGGATAGACCTGAGCTCACCATAACCAGCATTATAACGAGCCAGACGGCGCCGTCAATCATAAACGCCGACCTGCGCCCTGGAGACAGGATTAGAGACGCCAGGGGGGACGGAAGAGGGATTACCCCCCGCTAAACTGGCAGCGTAATCGACAGAAAATAGGAATTGTGGCGGTATGCCGAGCGGAGAATAAGATGAAAGAGACGAAACTGCGCTACCTATTTATGACCAATCTGGTCATCCTCTTCGTCGGCTACGGGCTGTTGCCTTTCCTTCCGCTTTATGCGATGGAATACGGAGCCTCCACCGGCGCCATTGGCCTTTATCTCGGTCTGACCTACGTCGCCATTTCTACCGGCAGCATGCTGCCCAGCTGGCTACCAGAGCGTGTCTCGCGCAAAAAGCTATTTCTGGCTTCGGCGCTGCTGGGTACGCCGGCCCTCTTCCTGCTGGGTATCGCCACCGAGTTCTGGCAGGTCATGTTGCTCACGGCGGCCATCTGGTTCAGCGGCGGCGTGGGCCTGGCGCTGAGCAGCGTCTACACCGGCTTGCTCAGCCGCCAGCAGCAGCGTGGCCGCAGCTTCAGCCTGGTGGCCCTGTCCACGCCCATTGCCTCCCTGCTGGGTGGCTTCCTCGTCGGCCAGCTCGTCACCTGGCAGGGCTACCGCTTCATGTTCACCCTGCTCAGCGTCTGGTGGTTCATCCTACCGCTCGTCGTCCTCTTCAAGGTGAGCGAGATCCGGGTGGAGAAGAGCGGCCAGCGAGAAGTCACCGCCTCCAGCGTGCCCTCCTCGGCGCCGTCCTTCCTGCTGCTCCTGCTGGCCGCCCTGCTGGCTGCCGGCACGGTCAGCCTGGGTCGCATGGGCGCTTCCCTGGCCATGGAAGCGCGCGCCTTCTCGCCCGCCGCCGTCGGCAACACCACGGCCATCGCCGGCGCCGCGATGATTCCCGTCGTCCTGCTCATGGGCGCCCTCTCCGATCGGATAGGACGGCAGCGCTTCCTCCTGGTCGGCTATCTGCTGACAGCTGCCGGCGCCGCCGCGCTGACCGTGTCCGGCCAGCTCTGGCACTTCTGGGTGGCCATGTCGCTGCTGATGACCGGGCGCACCGTCAACGATTCCATGGCCGCCGCCGTAGCCACCGACCTTCTGCCGCGCGCGGCCGTGCAGCGCGGCCTGCCGCGGCTAAAGGCGATGAACTGGGTCGCCGGCATCGCCAGCTTCGCGGGCGGCGGTTACGCCATCCAGGCCCTGGGCCTGAGCACCATGTTCCTCGTAGGCGCAGCCGTCGCGCTCGTCGCGGCCGGCGCACTCCTCTTTCTGCCAGGCGGCCGTGAGGAGGAGGCTACGGTTCCGGCCGAGCGGCCGCCTGTCCGGCAGCCTGTCGCTGCCGGTCGCTAAACGGGCCAGTTTCCAGTCTATGCCCTGACCCGCCCATTGTCCCCTATCGTGATTCAAGCCAGGAGGCAAGCAATGACCCCGAGACAAGTACAATTGGTCCAGGAAACGTTCCAGCTGTTAGCGCCAGACGCCCCGGCCGTGGCGGCGCTCTTTTATGAGCGACTCTTCACGCTCGATCCTTCGCTGCGGCCGCTTTTCAGGAGCGGTCTTGAAGGGCAGGGCAAGAAGCTAATCGCCGCGCTCTCATTAGTTACCTGCGGCCTGGATCGACCTGAGGAGATTATGGCGGCCATACGCCATCTCGGGCAGCGTCACCTGGGCTATGGCGTCCAGCCCGAAGATTACGAGACGTTCGGCGAGGCCCTGTTATGGAGCCTGGGACAGGGGTTGAAGGACGCCTTCACCGGCGAGGTTGCCGCGGCGTGGCTGGCTGCCTATGACTTTCTCACCGATTTGATGCTGGAGGCAGCGCAGGAAGTGGAGCAGGTGGCGGGCCTTTGACAGGAGCGCGCTTGAAGGTATGCTGGGGCGGGCATGTCAACGCGCCCACCATGAAAGTCGTATGCTTCTACAGATTCTGCTGGCCACGGTCGGCAGCGCCGGCGACGTCTATCCGGTGATCAGCCTTGGCCGTCGCCTGCTGGCTCGCGGCCACCAACCAGTCATCATCGCCAATCCTTTTTTCCAACCGCTGGTCGCGGCGGCCGGGGTTGGCTTCATTCCGCTGGGCACGGCCGGCGACTACGAGCGGCTGACCAACGATCCTGACCTCTGGCATCCGGCGCGGGGTTTCCAGGTGCTGGTCCGTGAAGCCATTGCGCCCCATATCCGTCCCCTGGTCGATATTCTCAGCCGCTTTGATCCGGCGCAGACGGTGATCGCTGCTTCCGGCTTCCATTACGGAGCGCGGATTGCCCACGAGAAGCTGGGAACGCCCTATGTAACGCTCCATCTGCAGCCCGCACTCTTTCGCTCCGCCTACGACACGCCGGCCCTGGGCGGCTTCTTCTTCCCAGAGTGGTGGCCGCGCTGGTTCAAACGTCTCTACTTTCGCTTTCTCGACGCCGCGCTGGTAGACCGCGCCATCGCGCCGCACGTCAATCCGGTTCGGGCCGAGCTGGGCCTGCCGCCGCAGCGTCATTTCATAGGGGACAGCTTCCACGCCCCTCAGGCGAGCATCGGTCTCTTCCCCGAGTGGTTCGCTCCGCCGCAGCCAGACTGGCCTCGACAGATCCAGCTGACTGGCTTCGTCGACGACAGCCGCGAGACGGAAGCGCTGCCGGCTGCCGCGCAGTCCTTTCTGGCTGCGGGCGAGGCCCCGCTTGTCTTCACGGCCGGCACCGCCATGCGCCACGGCGAGCGCTTCTTTGCCGCCGCCGTTTCGGCCGCCGAGCAGTTAGGTAGGCGGGCGCTGCTGCTCACCCGCCACCGCCAGCAGCTCTCGCCAACGTTGCCGCCGGGCGTGCAGCACTTCGATTACCTCCCATTTCGCCAGCTTTTACCCCACGCCGCGGCTCTCATCTCCCACGGGGGTATTGGCACCGTGGCTCAGGGGCTGGCCGCCGGTTTGCCCCAGCTACTGATGCCCATGAGCCACGACCAGCCCGACAATGCGCGGCGGCTGCAGAGGCTGGGCGCGGGCAAATGGCTATCACCCCGCGACTTCACCGGCCCGGCCGTGGCCGGGGAACTGGCGACTTTACTCGGCTCGCCTGAGGTCCTTACCCGCTGCCGCGAACTGGCGCAGCGTATCGATTTCGAGCAGGCGCTCGCCGCCACCGCCAGCCTCATCGAAGCGGCAGCCGGCGCCGCCCGAGCGAGCTAACCCCCTCTCTCACCAGAAAAGCGCCAGGGGACGGCGCTGGGGACGCCAACTGTCACGGGCGCGGGACGCTCGCCCTTTATGCTACCAGCATAACGTGTGGAAGTGGCTCCCTATGGTGGAGGTTTTCGATGAAACAACTGCGCATCCTTTTCCTGATCAGTCTGATCCTCTATATCACCGGCGCCAGCCTTTACCCGCTGCTGCCGCTTTACGGGGCGCAGTTTGGGGCGACCCCATCCCTGACGGGCATCTACCTGGGCATCATCGCCGGGGCCAATGCGGTCGGGCTGGCTCTGGCCGGCCGGATGGTGGGCCGCGTGGCGCCAAAGCGCCTCTATGTCGCCGCCAGCTTGCTAGGCGCCGCCATGTTGCTCTGGCTGGGCGTGGCGACCCGCTTCTGGCAGGTGGTGCTGGCGACGTCACTGCTCTGGTTCTCCGGCGGCTTTGTCTACTCCCTGGCGACTCTCTTCGCCGGGCTTCTCTCCGCCGCAAATAACCGCGGGCGTTCCTTCGGTCTCCTCGTGCTCGCCTCGCCGTCCGGCGCCGTCCTCGGCGGTCTCGCCGTGGGTGCAGTCGTGGTCCGGCTCGGTTTTTCCGCTGCCTTCATGGGCCTGGCTGCTCTCTGGCTGGTTATCCCTGCCCTCGTCTTGCTGGCGCTGCCGCAGCCGGAGGGAATCGAAGTCAAGGCAGCCTCGGCGGCGCCGCGCCCGAAGCTGGCGCTGGGAACGCCCTTTTATCTCATGCTGATCATGGGCGTCCTCGCCTCGGCGGCGGTGGCCGTAGGCAACCTGAGCCTGACGCTCTCCATGCAGGCGCTGCGCTTTTCACCGCAGGCAATCAGCAGCACGACGGTCATCAGCGGGCTGGTGGCTATTCCGGTCACCTTCTTCATCGGTAGCCTGTCCGACCGCGTGGGACGGCGCCGGGTGCTGGCCCTCAACTTCGTCCTCATTACGCTCGTCGCCTTGGGCATGATGCGCGCCGTTTCCCTGTGGCACTTCTGGCTGGGCGCCGGCCCGCTGATGATGGCCGGTCTGGTTAACAGCGCCATGACCTCGGCTCTGGCTACCGATCTGCTGCCGCGCGCCTCGCTGGAGCGGGGCCTGCCCCTGTTAATGGCCGTCATGAGCCTGGTTGGCATTCCCGCCTCGGTGAGCACCGGCTACCTGATGCAGGCACGGGGTCCGGTGCTGGCCTTCGCCGTCGCTTCCGGCCTGGCGCTGGCCGCCATGTCCGCTCTGGGCCTGCTCTCCGTCGGGTCCCGCCTCGTGCTGCCCGCCGGCAGTCGCGCGTTTGGCCGGCGTCTGGCCCGGCGCCCAGCGTAGCTCGAGTGAGGGACGAGCCGGCGCGCTGCCCTATTCCACGTCGACAAGCAAGAGCGTCATGTCGTCGTAGGGCAGCGCGTCGCGCTGGAACGCCGTTACGTCGGCAAAGACTGCGCGGCAGAAATGCTCCGGTGGGGCCGCCGCATGGTCGAGGAAGCTGGCAATAAGGCGTTCCCGGCTGTAGATGTCCCCGTCCGGCGCCAGGGCGTCCGTCAGCCCGTCGCTATAGAGAACGAGCCGGTCGCCCGGCGCCAGCGGCAGCTCCTTCTCCACCAGGCGCAGCGCCTCGGCCGGGAAGAGGCCCAGCGCCGTACCCTCCCCGTCGAGCACAATGGCCTGCTTCTCGCGCAGCAGATAGGGGTGGTCGTGCCCGGCCCGCACGTAGGACAGCAATCGCCGCTCGGTGTCAATCATCCCGTAAAAGAGGGTCACGAACATCTCCCCGCCACCCATCTGGAGGAGCAGGTCATTCACCTTGTACAGGACGTCGCGCGGGCTATCCGCGCGGCGCGCCTCAGCCAGCAGCAGGCTGCGGGTCAGCGCCATAAAGAGCGCCGCCGGCATCCCCTTTTCGGCGACATCGGCTATGGCCAGGCCGAATCGCGACCCCTCAAGCCCGATGACGTCGTAGAAGTCGCCGCCGACCACGCGCGCCGGCATGCTCTGGCTGGCAAACTGGTAGCCCGGAATATGGGGGAAAGCGTGCGGCAGCATCCGCTGTTGCACCTGCCGCGCCAGCTCCAGCTCCTGTTCTAGCTGCTCCATGCGCGCCAGCTGCGCCTGCAGATCGGCAGCGACAGGCAGCAGCTCGGCCGCTTCCGCCGGCAGCGCGTTGGGGCCGGTGCCGCTGGCCATATTCTGCAGTAGCGCGACGAGGTGCGCCGTCTCGCGCGCCGGTGTGGCGGCCACAGGCGCCGGCTGTTGCCGCCGCAGCGCCTCCCGGCCACCGTCATCCCAGGCCAGCAGCGCCTTCACCACAGCGGCCAGCTCAAGCTGTGCGCCCTCTTCCCAGACGGCCTGGAACAGCTGGCTGCCCAGCTTAGCTTTAACCATCTCCTGGAGCTCAGCCAGCGGAGGCCACGCGCCTAACCAGCCGCACCGGCCGAGAGGGTGGTTGCAGCCCAGCGATAGTAGCGCCGCTGCCTCCTGCGTGTCGCCCTGTTCGGCCAGGTAGAGAGCCACGACCGGCAACAGCCAGAGCTGCGGCGCCGGGAACGCCAGGGCGTAAGCCTCGGCCAGGGCTTCCTGGGCCGCCTCGAAGCCGGCGCGCTTCTCGTCGAGACCAAAGAGCGACATTGCCAGCGCCCAGCGGGCCAGCACCAGGCCGATCGTGTTGTTTGCCGGGTTGGCCAGGCTGTCCTCGGCCAGATGGCGCGCTGCAGCCGGGTCGTTTTCCAGCGCGGCGCCAAGCCCCAGGAGCGCGCCGGCATAGGCCATCACCGTGGTCGAGCAGGCCTCGCGGGCGAGCGCCATGCTTTCTTCGAGAGCAGCGCGCGCCGGCGCCAGCCTGGCCTCCAGCAGGTCGGCGAAGCCAAGCCAGAGCAAAGAGAAAGCCTCGATGGGCGGCATGCCGACTTTGCGCGCAATAGATAACGCCTCGCGCGCGTAGCTTTCGGCCGTCCCATACTCCCCCACGCCAAAGGCATATTCGGTGAGATTGGCCAACGCCAGCGCCTGATCGGCCCTATTGCTGTGCGTGCGCGCCAGCTCCAGCCCGCGGCGCATGTACTCGGCCAGACGATCAGGCTGCGCCAGAGAACCATAGGTCATGCCGATGTTCATGTACGAGCGCGACAGGAAGAAATGGTCGTTTAGCTCCGCAAACACGGCTCGGGCAGCCTCATGGAGCAGGAGCGCTGCTGACGGATCCTGCCGGATCAGTGTCACAAAAACGCCCGACGCATGCATCGCCAGGGCTTCCTCGAAGGCATCGCCATGGGCGCGCGCGATAGCCAGCCCCTCTTCCAGAGTGGCCTCGACCTGTTCGGCATCGGACGGGATCAACACCTGGAGAAAACCGTGGCGGGTAACAATCCGGCCCCACAATAGATCTGCATCCTCGCCCGGCGCGGGCGCCAGCGCCGCCCGGGCCACCCCAAACAGCTCTGCACCCTGCTGGTGCTGGCCGCGCAGGTCGCAATAGAGATGCAGGCTTTCCAGGGCGCCGCCGATCGCCTCCCGGTTCCCGACCTGCAGCGCCCAGAGCCACGCCGTGCGCACGTTATCCAGATCAGCCTCAATTTCGCGCAACGCTTCCGCCTGCCGTGCCCCTTTCAGGCTCTCTTCCCTCTCCTGCAGCAGGCGCAGGTAATAGGCGGCGTGGGCGTCGCGGGCCGCCGCTTCCTGCCCTGACGCTGCCATCTGCTGCTCGCCATACTGCCGCAGCAACTCGTGCACCTCATAGCGCCCCCCGGCAGTAACGCTCATAAACGATTTGTTGACCAGGGTACGCAGGGTGCGCAGCCGCGCGCCGGTCACCTCCTGGGCAGCATGGCGCGTAAATCCGCCACGAAAGACGGATAGCGCCAGGAAAGCCTGGCGGGCGTCGGCCGGCAGCTGGCGCCAGGAGTAATCAAAGACGGCGCGCATGCTCCGCTGCCGTTCGGGGATATGCTGCGCTTCCGCCTCCAGAAAGTCCAGGCTGGCAGCGATCTCGCCGGCGATCTCTTGCAGCGAAAGCATTTCCAGCCAGTGGGCCGCCAGGACAATGGCCAGGGGCATGCCCTGCACCAGCCGCGCAATGTGGGCGGCATGGCGCAGGTCGTCCTGGCTGGGCCGGAACAGCGGCCGGACCAGTCGCGCCTGTTGCAGCAACAGCTCCACGGAAGCATAGGCCATTACGTCTGCGCCCGCTGCGGGTTCGTCCACTGGATAGGAGAGGCCGCCGATGGTGTAAACCATCTCGCTGTCCAGATTAAGCGCGGCCCGCGAGGTGACCAGCATGATGACCGCTCCCGTCGCTTCCAGAAGCTCATGGAGCCGCTCGCCGCCCGCCAGCAGATGCTCGAAGTTGTCCAGCACCAGCAGCAGCTCCCGTTCCTGCAGATAGGCGATGAGCTGCTCCTTGACCGACGGCGCCGAGGCAAAATGCAGCCCCAGGCTCTCGCCGATGGCCTCGACTATCTGGTTGGGCGTGGAAAGCGGCGCCAGCGGGACAAAGAAGACGCCATCAGGGAAGGCCGGCAGGGCTGTCCGCCCGGCTTCCACGGCCAGCCGCGTCTTGCCAATCCCGCCCGGGCCGACCACGGTCACCAGCCGGACGTCCGGTTCGGCGATAAGGAGGCGGCGCAGCTCGGTCAGCTCCTTCTGCCGGCCGACAAACGGGGTGGCGTAGAGCGGCAGGTGGGCTCGTGGCTCGCCGATTGCGTCGGCCGGCAGCTCGCCGGCAGCCAGAGCGCCGAGCCTCTGCCGCCATTCTTTGCTCTTGCCGGCCAGCGCCGGGGCAACCGTTGCCAGCCGTTCTTCAGCGCGCGCCAGCAGCGCCCGGCCTTCGGCATAGCGCCCGCGCAGCCGGCAGAAGAGAAAGAGGCTTTCCAGCGCGCTGCCGATGGTCTGGACATCCGGCCCGGCCAGCGCCCATTCCCAGGCGGCGCGAATGTTGGGTAGATCGACTTCAATCTCTTCCAGCGACTCGGCCTGCCGCCCATCTCGCATCTCCGTCACCCGCTGCCGCAGGGCATTGAGGAAGTAACCGGCGTGCGCCGCGCGCGTCTCCTCGGCGATACCTGACTTCTCCAGTTGCGCGCGCCCGAATTGCCGCAGATGTTCGTGAGCGACGTGGCGCCCGCGGCGATCGACAGAGAGAAAGCCACTGGCCGCCAGGGCGCGCAGCTCCTGAATGCTGCTATTGGTAACGGCCTGAGCCGCCGCCCGGCTGAAACCACCCTCGAAGATAGAGACAAGCGCGAAAACTCGCTGTAGCTCCGGCGCGAGCTGCTGCCAGGAGACGTCGATAGCGGCCCGCACCGGCGCTTCTGCCGCAGTCAAATCTGGCGCTTCGCGAGCGAGCTGCGCCAGCCGTTCCCGCACGGCTGTGGCGATGACCCCGGCTCCGGGCTCGTGCAGCCAGGCCGCCAGTAGCTTGAGAGCCAGCGGATAGCCATGGCTGAGCTGAGCCACGCGCACGATGTCGGGCAGAAAAGCCTCGTCCAGGGTGAAGGCCGGCTGGCGGCGCTGGGCTTCGTGCAGGAGGAGGGCAATCGCTCCATATTGCTCAGCGTCGGCCAGCGCGATCTCCGCATCGGCCGGGCAGAGCAGCCCGCCCAGCCGGTAGACAGTCTCCCCGGCAACATCCAGGCCGGTTCTGGCCGTGACCAGGAGGCGCAGCTCGGGCGCCGCCCGTACTATCTGCGCCGCCAGCCTGGGGCCGGCCCCGGCCGGCAGATCGTCCAGCACGAGCAGCAGCTCCTGTTCGCGCAAAAACTCGAGGATCTGCTGCTCGGGATTCTCGGCCGAGAAGTAGCTGAAGTTGGCCTGCCGGGCGATGGCATCGACGATCTGATCGCTCGTTTCCAGCCCGGCCAGCGGCACATAAAGCGTCTGGTCGCGGAATACCGTGCGCAGCCGGGCGGCTGTCGCCAGCGCGAGGTGGCTGCGCCCGCTGCCCGGTGGGCCGGCAATGGTCAGAACGCGCAGCTCCTTTTCGGCCAGCAGTAAGCGGCGCAAATCGGCCAGCTCCTGCTCGCGGCCGGCAAGCGCTGCGGCGGGGACCGGCAGCCGCGTCTCGTCGACGCCGCTGGCCTGCCGCTCCAGCTCGGCAATCAGCTCGCCCACAATAGACCATAGCTCGCGCTGCCCTGCTGCCCCGTGCCGGGCTTCCTGCTGCTCGAGGGCCAGACCGGCGCTGGCGAGTAACTCCTGTATGCGCGCCCGTGTCTCCCGCCAGGTGAGCGGCTGCGCGACGACGAACGCGCCCAGCTCCACGGCCCGCGCGCCCTCGCCGCTCGCCAGCAAGAGGGCCACGACCCCTGAGAGCGCCAGCAGGGTAATGCCTCGGTCGCCGCTGGCCTGCGCTCGCTGCAGCGCTTCCAGGAAGTGGTGCCGGGCCATCTCCACGTGGTCCAGCCCCAGGCTGGCGCGGCCCATCCCATACCAGGCGTAAGCCAGGGCCCAGTCGTTGTCTGTGGCCTGCGCCTGGCGCAGGCTGGCCTGAAACTGCTGCTGAGCCTCTACAAAGTTGCCGCGCGCCAGGGCGATATCGCCCAGCCCGCGCTGGTAGAAGGTGTAACCCGTGGTATCGTCAAAGCGCCGGAAGAGAAGCTGCGCCTTTTCAAACCACTCACGCGCGCCGATCAGGTCGCCGCCGGCGCGCAGCAGCTCGCCCATCTCCCAGCTACTCCAGCCCTCGTTGAACAGATCGCCAATCTCCTGAGCCAGCGCCAGCGCCTGCTCCCGGCTTTCCCGGGCATAGGCCAGGTCGCCGTAGCGCACTGCCTCAAAGCTGGCCTTAGAGAGGGTGTCGGCAACCAGGCGCTTCCGCCCCAGGCGCGCGTACGCTTCGACCATATCGCGGTAGTGGGCAAACGCCTGCGCGAACTCGCCGAGCTGCAGATAGGCGTCGCCCATCTGCCAGTGGATGTTGGCGGCGATGGTCCTGTCGCCGGCGGCTTCGAGCTTCTCCTGCGCCGCTTTCCAGTACGCAATGGCATCGGCAAAGGCTTCCTGCAGCCGTCGCTGCTGGCCCAGAGAACGGAGAACGTAGCCGCTCTCCCGCTCGTCTCCCAGCTTCTGGAACAGGGCCAGCGCCTTTTCCAGATAAGGCTCGATCTGCTCGTCCCCGCTCTCGCCTTGCAGTAGCTGGGCCAGCAGGTGCAGCGCAAAGGCTTCGTTCCATTCCTCTCCCTGTCGCTGAAAATGGTCTACCAGCCGCCGCAGCCGTTGCACGCCCGGCAGGCGCTCGACAACCCGGCCGTAATTGAAGGCCAGCACAGCGCCCCAGAAGCCCAGCTCGCGAAACAGGTCATGTTCGCTAGCCAGCGCCCAGGCCCGGCGCAGCGGCTCTTCGTCGGCCGGGACGACGCTCCCGGCTGCCTCGAAGCGGATAGGGAACCCGGTGCGGTAGAAGGCGCTGCGGGCGGTCAGCAGCGCCGCCTGCAAGCCGGCCGGCTCGACCGCAGACAACAGATCCAGTAACTGCAGCAACGCATAAGCCCGCAGCCGCGCTTCGCAGTAGCGGTATAAGCCCGGCAGCATCCGCCCGGCCAGCTCATCCAGCTCATCGTGCTCGACAAACCACTGCCAGGCCAGGCGGATATTGGCAAACGCCTCGTCAATGGCGGCGAAGGCCTCGCGCTGTCCGGGGCCCTGCATGTGGGCGGCCTGCTCCGCCACCAGCCGGGCGAAATAGCTGGCGTGCCGCTGCCGTGCCGCCTCCCAGGCCGAGCGATCGCGCTCCAGCTCGGCGCGCACATACTGCCGCAACAGCTCATGCATCTGGAACTGCGCGCCCTGGCGCTGGATCCACGATTTGTTCGCCAGCGAGAGCAAAGTCGGCAGCGACGCCCCGGTCACAGCCTGGGCCGCCTCCCGCGTTAACCCACCCTGAAAAACACTCAATCCCTGCAGCACAGCCTGTTCCTCTGGCTCCAGCCAGCGCCAGGAGGCGGCAAACATGGCACGCAGGCTTTGCTGGCGATCGGCGGCCTCATTTTTCGCCGCTTCCAGAAAGTCGAGGCTGCGCTCTACCTCGGCGGCAATCTGTTCGGCCGGCAGCAGCTCCAGCCAGCCGGTGGCCAGCTCAATGCCCAGCGGTACGCCCTGAACCGCCTGGCAAATGCGCAGGGCCGCCATCAGGCTGGCGCCACTGAGCTGAAAATCGGGCTGGATCAGGAGCGCTAACTGGCGGAACAGCTCCAGGGCGTCGTAGGCGCCTATCTCCTCTGGCGGCGGCGGCACCCTCCCGGCCGGAACCTTGAGCCCTGCCAGGGGGAAGAGCTGTTCGCCCTGCAGGCTCAGGCGCCGCTGCGACGTGACCAGCAGGCGTATGCCCGGCGCCGTCGCCAGCATATCCTGCACCAGGCGGACACTTTCGTCGGCCAGCAGATGCTCGAAATTGTCGAGAATCAGCAACAGCTCCTTGCCGCGGAGAAAGGCCAGCAGCTGCTCCTGTGACTCTTCGGCCCCCGGGCGCAACGATAAACCGAAGCTATTGCCGATGGCCGAGACGATCTGTTCCGGTTGCTCCAGCGACGCCAGAGGGACGAAGTGGATGCCATCGGCCAGCGCCAGACTGGGGTCTGTCCTGGCCTGCTCTATCCACCGTTCGGCGGCCGTGATGGCGAGCCGCGTCTTGCCGACACCGCCCAGGCCGACGATGGTGATCAGGCGCAGCTCGCGGTCCCGGAACAGGCGATCGAGCGCAGCCAGCTCTTCAACTCTGCCGACGAATGGTCCGGTGTGCGACGGCAAACCACCTCTGGCCTGGCCCAAGGGCAGCGTCGGCAGGGCGACTGCCGGCGGCGGCTCCGGCGGCGCAGCGACGGCCGGCGCCGGGGGCGAGCGGGTGGCTACTGGCTCCTGGGCCGGGGGGAACTGCCGTGTACGGATAGCCTGATAGAGCGCGGTCGTCTCCGGTTCCGGAGCGACGCCCAGCTCTGCATCCAGCAGCCGCGCGCTCTCGTCGTACTGGCGCAGGGCTGCGGCGTGCTGGCCGGTGCGCGCGTAGAGGGCCATGAGCTCTCGCTGCGCCGGCTCGTGAAGCGGATCGAGCGCCAGCCAGCGGCGCACGTAACTCAGCGCCTGGTTATACTCCCCCTGCCCCGTATGCCAGAGATGTAGTTGCTGTAGCGCCTGGCTCAGGCTCAGGCGCAGGCTCTCCGCTTCAAAAAACTGCCAGTCGTCAAACTCCGGCGCGTCGGGCAGGGTGAAACCGCTGAGAAAATCGCCCGTATAGAGGGCAACAGCACGGCTGAGCCGCTCCATACATTCGCGACAAACAGCGCCCGGCTCGTGCTCATGCTGGCGGGCCGCGCTCATCAGCGCCTTGAACTCGCCGACGTCTACGGCGAGCGATAGCTCTGGTGAGAGCGAGAGCTGCTGGCGGTCGGCGTGGAACAGCTCCTCGCTGGCGGCAAGCCCGGCATCTTTCTTCAGACGGGATAGCTCCCGCCGCAGGTTGCTCAGCGCATTGGAATGATCGTGGTCGGGCCAGAGCAAAGCAGCCAGTGCTTCGCGGCTGTGCGGCTTGCCCGTAAAGGCCAGATAGACGAGCAGCGCCATCCCCTTACGACGGCGGATCGGTAACGGCTCGCCATCTCGTTCCAGCCGCGGCGCGCCAAAAAGATACAGGTTGAAGGTAGACATACGCTGGCGGGGTAACAGTCCCGTCCCACAACGGTTTGCTGCATCATCTACTGGATGGGAAAAACTCTACCCTGAACGCCTGGAACCGGCAAGCAGACGAAGCTCCGGTCGCAGGAGCTGGCTGGTATCCGGACAGGGATTGCGCCCTCTTTGCCATACTATGCGAAGAAGGTTCCGCCAGCAGGCAACAAAAAAGGCGGCAACCGTTACCGGTAACGGTTGCCGCCTTCTCTGGCCGAATTCGGTATTTCGCTTTCAGCTGCTGGCCCTGCCGTCCAGCAGCGCGTCCACGGCTGCCGCCAGCGTATCGTAGACGGGCAACGGCTCGCGGCGCGGCCGGGCCTCGGGCAGCTGTTCCTGGCTGGCGCCCTTCCCCGTGCGCACCAGCGCCGCCCAACCGACACCGGCCGCCTCCGCCGCGCCGATGTCGCTCAGCGCGTCGCCAATCAGCGCCGACCGCGCCAGATCCAGCCCAAGCTCCTGCGCTGCTTGCAAGAGCAGTCCCGGCTGCGGCTTGCGGCAGCCGCAGCCCTCAGACGGCGTGTGCGGGCACATGTAAACTGCCTCGATGGCGCCGCCAGCCGCCGCTACGGTGGCGACCAGCTGCCGGTTAATCGCCTCAGCGGTTGCCAGCGAGACCAGCCCGCGCCCCACCATCGACTGATTGGTGACGATGACCACCGGCCAACCGGCTGCGCGCAGCCGCCGCAGCGCCGCCAGCGCCTGTGGATAAATGCTGACATCGCCCCAGCTGCGCACGTAGTCGGCGCGGTTTTCGTTGATTACGCCATCGCGGTCCAGCAGGATAGCCCTTCTTAACCGGCCGTCTCGTTCCAGTTCCAGCATCGTAACGTCCAGTCCCATCCTCTTACGGCCAGCGCCGCGGCATAGTCGGGCGCGGCCTGCAGGTCGCGTAGCTGCCAGCTGGCCGCTTCGGCCGCGTCCGGCCTCGTCGCCGCCAGCCGCGGCTCGTCCGCTGTCAGCGTCACGTCGAAGCTGCGCAGCCCCAGAGCCATACCCTTCCCCTGCCCTTTGATATAGGCTTCCTTGCGCGTCCAGCAGCGGAAGAATGCCTGCATCCGCTCCTCTTCATCCTCCAGACAGCCCAGGGCCTCGTTCTCCAGCGGTGAGAAGAGCCGGCCGGCCAGCCGCCCGTGGTCCAGCTTGCGGTTATAGCGTTCGATGTCTACCCCCAGCGGCCGCTTCCAGCTGACGGCAAACAGACCCATCGCTCCCGAATGGGAAACATTAAAGGACAGGCTCCCCGCATTCTTGCCGGCTAGTGATGGCTTGCCGTGCTCGTTTTTGACGAAGCGCAGCGCAGCCGGTTCGGTGTCCAAGTAGCCGGCAAGAATGCGGCGCAGAATCCCGCGGGCGACTATGAACTGCTCGGCATCCAGCTTCCGGTAGAAGCCGGCTGCGCGTTCTCGTTCGTCGTCCGAGAGAAGCGCCCCCATTGTCGCCCCCCCATCCGCCCTAGCCAGCCGAGCTCGCCACACGTGAACTTCATCGTCACGCAGGTTTCCCACGGCCGGGGCTGACAACCAGTAGTTGCTCACGCCACCGCTTACGCCTGGAGCGGCGTCCCTACCGCTTTGCGGGCCGGCCCATTGGTCTCGGCCGGCAGCGGCGGCTCCGCCTCTTCCCAGGCCAGCTCGCGCAAGGCGGAGCAGATCAGGTGTTCGAGTACGAGATGAATGTCTTCTACCTGCTCGATATGGTCACTGGGCACGTGCACGTGCAACCCGACCAGCGAGGCCAGCTTGCCGCCGTCGAACCCGGTGAAGCCAATCGTCTGTGCCTGCGCCTCATTGGCTGCGGCCACCGCCTCCAGCACATTGGGCGAGTTGCCGCTCGTGGAGATGGCAATCACCACGTCGCCGGCGTCGACCAGACTCGCCAGCTGTTGCGCGAAGACGTTGTGATACCCTTCGTCGTTGCCGTAGGCCGTCAGAATAGCCATATTATCGGTCAGGCCCAGCACCCGAAAATCGGGCAGCCCGGCCACGCGCGTATTCTTGGCCAGGTCGCAGACAAAGTGGGAGGCGGTGGAAGCGCTGCCGCCATTGCCTAAGATAAAGATTTTGCGCTTTTCGTGTCGCGCCTGGTGCAGAGCGAGGATCACCTGGCGGATGGCTGTTTCGGGCAGGAGCTGCAGCGTTTCCTGCAACCCGGTCAGATAAGATCGGATCTGTTCCATCTGGTATCTATCCTTTGGCTTATAATAATAGATGGGGGACGATTACTGGCGCTGATAATTAAAAATGACCTTGCTGCCATCCGCTTCCATGCGGAACGGCAATTCCTGCATACCATGAAGAGCGCTGCGGACGTCATTCTGTTTGCCATGTGGGCAATAGAGCAGCAGAAAGCCGCCGCCGCCCGCTCCGGTGATCTTGCCGCCCAGGGCGCCTGCTCGCCGCGCCGTCTGATAGGCGTCGTCCAGCAGGCCGTTGCTGATATTGCGCGCCAGCTGTTTCTTCAGGCGCCAGCCCTCATGCAGCAGCTCGCCAATGCTATCGACATCGCCCGCCAGCAGAGCGTCACGCGCCTGGTAGACCATGCGCTTCATCTCGCACAACACCGCCGCTCTATCCTGGATATTCTGCTTCTGTTCCTGCAGAATTGTCTCCGAACGGCGGGTCATGCCCGTGAAGAACAGCATCGTGTTCTCATTTAGCTGGCGGGCTACCTGCTGGCTGAGGCGGACGCGCTCGCTGCGCACCGTTCCATCGCACATGAACTCCATCAGCCGCAGGCCGCCGAGCGCGGCAATGTACTGGTCCTGGATGCCAATCGGTTTGCCCAGGACGTTGATCTCAATCTCGCAGGCCTGTTCTGCCAGCTTTTCGGCGGCTACCAGCTCGCTGCGCAGGCTGTACAGGGCGTGCAGCGCCCCGACGGTAACTGTGCTGGATGAACCGAGGCCCGAGCCGGCCGAGGGGATGTCGCCCATCGTCGTGATCTCGACGCCGGAATCGACCCCAATCAGGCGCAGCGCCTCGCGGATCAGCTCGTGCTGGATCTCGTCCAGGTTATCGACCATCTCGGTCTTGGTGTAGCCAACACGCAGCTTGCTGTCGAAGCGTCGTTTGACCGTGACGAAGATGTACTTATCGATAGCCGTGGTCAGCACCGAGCCGCCGTGTTCCCGGAAAAAGGCAGGAAAGTCTGTGCCGCCGCCGAAGAAACTAACCCTCAGCGGGGTTTGTACGATAATCATCGGTTGTCAGCTCCTCGTGGAGGAAAAGTAGAAGGTAGGTTGTAGTGGTGAGGCGCCTATTGGGTGCGCGCGACCTCGCGTTGGCCGTCCGTTCCCAGGCAGCGATCAACCTGCGCCAGCAGCGACTGCGGCCGGAACGGCTTGGTGAAATAGCCGACCACCGCGTCAAAGTATTGGCCGTGCAGCTCTGACATCTTGCGCGGCTGCACGCTCAGGATCAGGATGGGGATATTGCAGAGCTCGGGCGAAGCCTGCATGTGCTGGTAGATGTCCCACCCGCTCACTTTGGGCATCATCAGATCAAGAAGTACCAGGTCCGGGCGCAACTCCTCGACGGCGGCCAGGCTCTCTTCCGCCGACAACACCGGGACTACCTGGACTGCGCGCCGCCGCAGCAATAGCTTGAGCAGCTCGACCATCTCCGGGTCATCTTCGATGACCATTACTATCTTTTCTCGGCGCTTCATGGTCCTCTCTCCTCTGCTGCTCCTCTCCGCCTAATCTGTCCCAAATCAGTCTTGTCCAGTGCAGACAGGCCTGGCGGACCAGGTCTCTCTCCGCGCGACAATCTCTGTTTCAGGTCTATTAGTATGCCCCTCTTCCTTTGAGTACAGCCGGTATCGTTTGTATGAGGACTTGAAGATCAAGCCAGATTGTCCAGTTCCGAATGTAGTGCATGTCAAGTTCGACACGCTCGCGGTAAGAAATCTCCGAGCGACCGCTGACCTGCCACAACCCTGTGATCCCCGGATCGACCGTGAGCAGGTTCAGGCCCCACTGCTGGTACATCTCCATCTCTTCGGGTGTGATCATGCGCGGCCCGACGAGGGACATTTCGCGTTTAATGACGTTAAGGAGCTGAGGTAGTTCGTCCAGGCTCGCCTTGCGCAATAGCCTGCCGACCCGGGTTACACGGGGATCATCCTTCAATTTGTGGTTACGGGCAAGCTCTTCCTGTAATTCCGGGTGCTGCGCCAGGATCTCGCCCCCGTTAGTATGCATGGTTCTGAATTTGTAAGCACGAAACTCGCGCCCGTTGAGCCCCATCACCCGCCGCCGGTAGATGGCCGGCCCCGGCGAGTCCAGCTTAATGGCTATGGCGATTGCCAGCAGGAAGGGCGAGATGATGATGAGCCCTGGAATGGAGATAGTATAGTCGAGCAGCAGTTTCAGCACCCGGTCCACGCCTGTCATCCGCACCTTGTGGATGCTGACCAGCGGCGCATAGGCCATTTCTCGGACTTCCAGGCCGGTCGTAATGATCTCGAACAGGCCCGACGAGAGGCGCAGGTTTAGCTCCGGACGCAGCCCATACCGGCTAAAGATATCCACAATCTGCTGGCGCGACAGCGCGCTGGTAGCCAGGATCATCTCCTCTACGCCGTACTTATCGATATAGTTGTCGACAGAGTCTATGCCCCCCAGTGTATAGAGCGTTCCTTCGACGCGCGTGCCTGCCGGTACGCGGTCGTCGATGCACCCCAGCACGTCCAGCCCAGAGGTACGCCAGCTCATCAGCTGCCGCACCAGAGAGCGCGTTTCGTCGTTAATGCCGACAACCAGCGTCGGGCTCAGGAAATAGCCCTTGGTGCGCAGGCGGTAGACAATTCGGCGGATGATGAAGCGGCCGGTGGCCGTCGCCACAAAGGTGAAGGGCCAGGCGAGCAAGAGCCAGCCGCGCGCAAAGATAAGCGCCGGCTCCAAAAAGCCCACCAGCACGACCAGCAGCATGCCGGTGCTGGTTGCGCGGAATAACCGTGCATATTCGTGCGTCCCGCCGAGCAGGTGTTGTCGCTGGTAAAGGCCGTTGACAGCAAAAATGATTGTCCAAACAACGATAAGACCGATTGCCAACGTCTGGTACAGCGAAAACCTGGGCACGACGTTCAGCTGGAAGATGGGCAGACCCAGATTAAAGCGGACATCGTACGCTGCACGAAACGCCAATCCGGTCAGCACCAGATCGCTGATGATCAGGACCAGGATCAGGATTCGCCACTGCGCGCGGCGCGACAGGCTGGCCCGGCCGGCCCGAAAAATCGGATCGGGCAGAACCGTTACCAGCGGCTCGCTCGTCCTCGTCGACGTGCTATACATGATAAATACCTCCAGCTATGAGTGCGAAACAAATAGAGACCCGCCTATCTACTCCCCGGCCGCGTTGTTAGTCAGCCTTCTGTCGCCTGAGCGACTGATAGATCTCTTCCAGCTCCCCCGCAATAGCCACCCAGTTGTGATAGCGCTCGACGTAGGCGCGCCCATTCCAGCCCATTTGCCGCCGGCGCTCTGGCTGCGCCAGGAGATTGATGATTTCCGCCGCAAACGAGGCAGCGTCGTGCGCCACCGCCACTTCCTCTCCGGCCCGCGCCGACAGAGCGGCAACCGCCGGCGCGTAGGCTACCACCGGCGTGGCAGAGGCCATTGCCTCCAGCACCTTGTTCTGCACGCCGGCGCCATAGACCATGGGCACCACCGCCAGCGTCGCCCGCTGCAGGTAGGGCCGGATGTCGGGAACCGTGCCCGTGATGTCGATCTGGCGGCGCGTGACCCCCAGCTCGACAATCTCCCGCGGCGGATCTTTGCCCACGATCAGCAGCCGCACCTCCGGCCGCTCTTCCCACACGCGCGGCAGGATCTCGCGCACCAGGTGCTGCACCATTGTCACGTTGGCGTGATAGCTCATCTTGCCGCTGAAGACGAGCGTTGCTTCCTCGCGCACGGAGTCCGGCGGCGGCAGGAAATAGTCGAGATCGACCCCATTGCGCACCACCGAAATCGGCGCGGGCTGCCCACTCCCGTTCGCTGGCAGCGTCAGAAGGGCTTCCCGGTCTACCGGCGAGGTCACCAGCACGTGGTTGAAGCGCCGGATCAGCGCCGCCTCGTAACGGGCCGTTCGCTCCAGCTCCAGCCGCGTCAGCCAGCGCCCCATACGGCTGGCGCTCTGCTCGGCCGCCTGCCGGAACAGATGGCTGATACAGTCCACGCTATCCCAGACCACCGGCGGCGACGGTCGGTTGTCGCGCAAAAGCTGCAGCCCGTAGTGCGCGCCCCGCAGGTGCTCGACGTGCACGATGTCAAACGGCGGCTTCCCGTTCTCGCCGCTCGCCAGCATTCTGACCTGCCGGGCCAGCCGCGGCTGCCAGGAATAGACAGCCTGCAGCGGCGTCGCCGCCGGCAACGCCGCGGCGCAGTTGACTAGCGAGCGCAGCCGGCCCATGCCCTGGGCCAGCACGTCAATGCCGCCGCCAGACAGCGCCTGCGCATCGCTCCACTCCTGTGCATTGGTCGCCAGCGTCAGGACCGTTATCTCGTGTCCGCTTTCCTCAAGCGCGCGGATCAGGTTATAGGGCCGGACCCGGATCAGGTTTGGGGTGTAAGGAACGACAAAAAGAATGCGCATAACCTAAATGGCCGGCAGGGCGCGCGCCAGCCGCCAGTAGCGGCCGGCCAGCGCCATCTGCTCGCGCCGTTTCGACCTGGGTGCAAACAGGGCCAGCGGCAGCAGCAACAGCCGGAATAGTGCAGCCGCCAGGAGGATCAGCTTATACACCTGGCCGGCCCGCGCTCCTTCGTGTTTGCGAAAGTAGCGTAGCTTGGCGGCATAGAGCCGCAGGAACATCTCCGTCGCAACCTGGCGCGTGCTTTGACCGCCGTAGTGGACGACCTCTGCTTGCGGCACCCAATAGAGCTTCCATCCCGCATCACGCAGACGCCGGCAATAATCGACCTCTTCCGAGTACATGAAGTACCCTTCGTCCATGAGCCCAATCTGTTCCAGCGCCGTGCGCCGGACCAACATACAGGCCCCCAACAACACCTCGACCGGGCGCGGCTGCCGCGTATCCCAGCGCTGCATCATGCGCCGCTGGCGGAAGTCCAGATGAAACAGGTGCATGCCTTCCCGCAGCAGCGTGGGCAGCGCCGAGCAGCTGGGCTGCAGTGTGCCATCGCCGTTGATCAGCCGCGCCCCGGCCGCGCCGGCCTCCGGCTCTGTCTCCATAAAGCGCAGCAGCGCGTCGAGGGCGCCGGCGCGAACCACCGTATCTGAGTTCAACAGTAGAATATAATCGCCATGGCTCTGTGCAATGCCTACATTGTTGGCCGCGGCAAAGCCCACGTTCTCCTCATTGACCAGCAGCGTCACATCCGGGAAGCGGTCACGCAGCATCACGGGCGACCCATCCGTGGAGGCATTGTCGACGACGATGACCTCGTAAGCGCCGGATGGCGGGTGCTCGGCGATGGACGCCAGACAGCCGGCCAACAATGCCTTCGTGTTCCAGTTGACGATAACAATGGAAGCTCTCATATCCGTCTGCTGTGGCCCCCACCCTGCAGCAAGCGATCAAAAAAGGAGGCTCACTTCCGGCAACAGCCGGCTTTCCGTGAGGCCGGCCTCATCCTACTGCTCCTCATGGGATGACGCCTGCCCGCCGGCGGCTTGGCTGCGCAGATGGCGCCAGCTACGCTTGGGTCGCGCGCCATTCTGGTGGACCTCCGCCGCGCCGTCGGCATGACGCCCCTTGGCCTCTTCTGTGTAGTAGTAGCTCGGCTCTATGCGCCGCACGCTATTCAGGCTGATGCCCAGGAGCGTGGCATTCACATCCTGCAGCCGCTGGACCGCCTTTTGTAGCTGCTGCCGGCGCGTTTTGCCCACGCGCGCCACCACGACAACACCGTCCGCCTGTGTGCTCAATACCGCCGCGTCCGTCACAGCCAGCGCCGGTGGGCTGTCCAGGATGATCATGTCAAAGATAGACGTCAGCTTATCCAGGGCCATTTTCATCTTCTCAGAGCCGAGAATCTCCGATGGATTGGGTGGGATGGAGCCGCTGGTAAGCACAGAAAGGCCAACCACCGGGGTGCGCTGGATAAAGCTCTGCGATACGGCGGCATTCTCTGGCAGAACGTTCTTGGGTCTTAGCTCCAGGAGGAAGAGCAGGTCAGTCAACCCCTGCTCATTGCCCAGGCCAAATTTGACATGTTGCTGCGGCTGCCGCAGGTCGCAATCAATCAGCAGAACATCCTGGCCGGCCTGCGCCAGGGCGATGGCCAGATTGGCTGCCGTGAGGCTCTTGCCGTCATTCCCGGCCGGGCTGGTGATAAGCAGCTTCCGCGGTGGGTCATCGATATTGTGAAAGCGGATGGCCGTGCGCAGCTCGCGGAAGCCTTCGGCTACAGCCGACCGCGGCTGCTGATGAACGATAAGGCTGCTCTCGCCGCCATCGTGCCTGAACCGGCCGATAGAGGCCAGCACCGGCAGGTTCGTCAGGCGACGCACCGTCTCTACTTCTTTTACCGTGTCGTCTAGGTAGGACAGGAGATAGGCGGCCGTTGTAGCCATGACCAGGCCAAGACCGGCCGAGGTCAGCACTGTATAGAGGATATTCGGCCCGACAGGCCGGCGCGGTAGCGAAGCCTGCTCGATAATGGTCAACGTATTTGTCGCCCCACCCTGCGTGTTTGCTAACAAGCTGGCAAACGTAGACTGCAGCAGATTGAGCTTGGTCTGCAGGCCGCTAATCTGCGTCTGCATGTCGGTGATATCCTGGGCGCTTACCAGGGACCGCAGCTCCTCCTGCTTGGCGGAAATCTCATCACGTGTTTCGGTGATCGACGCCTGCAGGTGGGCCAGCTCCTCTTCCACAAAATCAATCTGTTCCTGGTCATCTCCCTCCGGCGCTGACGGCGTGCGCAGCACCAGTTGGTTAGCCAGCTCATTGGCTACCGCCTGCGCGCGCGCCGGCTCCGTATCCACCACCGCAATCTCGATCAGCAGGGTGTTTGGCGGCGCCGAGACCGTGTACTCCGGCAACGTGGTCAGACCCAATGCCGTCGCCGTATCCTCGCGCACGCCTTCGCGCCGGGCCATGTCAGCATAGGCGCTGGCTAGCTGCTGGCTGAGCGCGAACTCGTTTGTCGCCGGGTTCAAGCTTTCCAACGCCCGGCCGATCATCAGCGTCGCCCGCGCCTGATAGACGGGCGGCTGCTGACGCGCAAACCAGTAACTGGACCCCCCTGCTAGCAGGGTGGCTATCAAGATGAACCACCACCATTTGCGAAGAGGAGCTATTAATTCCGTGATATCCATAATGCCTCTCTATTTGTTTCAGCAATCAATCCTGGCTAATACCGTGACACTGGCTGCGGCAGCGCGCTGCCGTCAGTTGGCATTTACTGGTAGCTCTGCAGGAAACGGGCCATCTCCTGCACGTACAGATCGAGGTTTTGTCTCTCTTCAACACGCTGCCGGGCATTGGCTCCCATGCGGCGCGCTTCGGATGGGTGCGCCAGCAGGTAGCGGATCGCGTCGCGCAACCCTTGCACATCACCCGGCTCGACGACCAGGCCGGTTACACCGTCGCTGACGAAATCGGCAAGCCCCCGCGAGCGCGTCGTAATCACTGCCCGACCCATTGCACTCGCCTCCAGGATCGAGGTCAGCCCGGCCGAATAGATCTGGTCATAAACCGGGACGACGACAAAACGCGACCGGCTGTAGAGCTGGCGCAGCTCGACGCTCGCCAGCCTCCCGGCCACCGTCACATTCTCCGGTATGCGGCCCTGCAGCCGGGTTTTCTTTTCACGCGCATACCAGTTGCCGGATGCGGCCACCGTCATCCGCGCCGGAATGCCTTCCATCGCGGCAAAGAGCGTGGCGTAATCGCGGGAGCGAATCTCGCCCACGCTGGCGATGCTAGCAGACGCCGCTTCGCCTGCTGTAGGCGTATAAAAACAGTGGTCGATCCCGTAGGGCAAGACTGAAGTACGCTCTGGCACAGCGCCCAGCTGCACCAGATGGTCCTTCATGCTCTGGCAGTGGACGGCGATAGCATCCATGCGCTGCAGCAGACTCAGCGCCGTGATCGCTCTCTCCTGCCGCGCCGACCAGCATTGAAACATGGAGACAAAGGGCCGGGTACCTGCCGGCGGCTTAAAAGCCGAGTAGGGAATGCCAGCCCGCTCTGACATGGCAAAGACCAGGTCATAACGGCGGCGCGCCAACAGCCCAAGTATTGTCAGGTATAGGTCGGACCGTAGCTGTGTCTCCAAAGAGCGAAATGGGCCGCCGAGCCGCGTCCGCTCGTAGAGCGTGTAATCGAACACCTCGACGTCCAGATAACGGCGCAGCTCCAGATAATCTACCCGTGGATAGAGCCGGTGCGCTCGATCCGCCAGCTGATCTTTTCTGAGTCCGGCAGTAGCGAGAATAAGTATTCGTGACATACACAGAAGCAGGTCTGGCTTACCAGAAAGATTTGCTCTTCTTGTCGAGCCGCTCCGGCGGCGACATCAGGTTAGTACGCGCTTGCTGCTGCTGTTCAGTCGCTCTATCGCTACCAGGCCCCCCATTAAGATCCAGGCCATCGCGCTGCTGCGGAAACCTTTCAGCCCGATGTTGTAGAAAAAGGGAATGACCCAATCGGCCAGCATGCCGGCGGCCAGGGTGCCGGCAAGTCCGGCCAGCACGCCATTCACATAGGCCGTGGAGAAACCATCTGCGAGCTGCGTACGCAGGCGCCAGCCAAGCCGCGCCAGCGCCAGCGCAAACCAGAAGTAGCACAGCAAACCCAGGAAGCCTACCTGTGCTATCAGGTCCACGTACTGGTTGTGCGAATTGAACTGCACGTTCCATCCGAGGATAGAAAACAGCGGCGTATAGTAATAATAATTGGACGGCCCCAGCCCCAGTATGGGACTGACCCGGGCGATCTGCCCGAGCACGATCTCCCAGGCGGCCCAGCGGGTGTTAATGCTGTACTGGTCGGCGGCGATCAGGTCCGCAATCAATGTGGGCTCCGCGGCGATGCGGCCGCCGACAATCAGCACAGTCGCTGCCAATCCCAGCCGCCAGGATCGTAGCCAGACGGCCACGCCTATGGTCACTAGCGATGGCAGCCACGCCGAGGCCCAATCACGATCCTGGATGAAGCCGAGGCTGAACAGCGCCATTGCCAGCAGACCCAGCGCCGCCCGCCAGCCCGGCTTAAGATCATGGTTATAGAGCGCCTGGGTCAGCGATAGCGCCACCACCCAGACCCAGAACAGACCTCCCTGCAGGCCCGAGGCCAGGAACCTTTGCACGCCGAGGCCCGGCGCCGCCCGCGATATGAAGAAGAGGGCGCCGAAACCGAGGAAGATCCACGTAATATAGCGTAACCAGCGCAGCTCGGTGATGTAATGGGCCCCCAGCAGAAAGCCTGCCGCGGACAACAGGAACAGGGCCAGCCCGGCGAGCTGGGCTGTCAACGGCGCTGGGCTGGCGAAGTAGAACCAGAGGAGCTGCCCATTGGCAAAGGCCAGCAGTACCGCCACCACCAGAGCCAGAAGAGGCAGCAGGGGCTCGCTACGCGCCAGACGGATGGCCTTCTGCCGCACGACCATGTCCAGCACCCATAGAGCGGTCAGCCCTGTCAACAAGATAATCGCCTCGTTGACGTACCTTCCCAACCCTAAGGTATCGCTGACGCTGACGGACATCGTCAGCAGAACGTAGACGATCAGGTTCCATTGCGGCCAACGCCAGAGAAAGAGCAAGCCCCACAGCGCCACGAATGCCCCCGCAACCAGGACAAGCTGCTGCGAGGACAGCCGGTAGGAAGCCGCCAGCGTCGCCAGGAGTGTGCCGAGAATGATTAGTAAAGGGGGCAGAAATCCCGGAAGCTGCCAGCGCCGGGACCGCGCCAAATGAGAAAGCTGCATGGTATAAAGCCGACCTTAGTGCGGAGCAGGCGAGCTGACTACGCTTTGCTCGGTCTGAAATTCCCGCAAGCCTGCACGGTAACTCTGGTAAATGTGCCCGCC
>CAZOGK010000036.1:0-34489 GCA_964579295.1 uncultured Ardenticatenaceae bacterium | reverse complement strand
TTCGCCCCCGAGCTGGCGGCAGACGCGCCCGCAGCGGAGCCGCCGCCGCCGACCGCCGCGGACAAACCGATGCTGAGCGATGCCGAAGTCGCCGCCTGGATGAAGCTGTTTGGCCCGGAGCCGGAGCTGCCCAAACAGCCGGTGGGCCGCCACCGGCGCCGTCGCCGTCCCGAGGAAGGCGGCGCGGCGGAGGCAGCGCCGCAAGCCCCACCTGAGCCGCCCGCCCCGCGCGACCCGGCCGAGCTGAAGGCCAGCGGCGAGGCGCTGACGCCGGAGGAAGTCGCCCTCTGGCTGCAGGCGTTTGCCGACAGGCCGGAGCCGCCGCAGGAGGCGCCCGCCGCCGCGCCGGAGCCTGGCAAGCCAGCCGCGCGCCGCCGCAAGCGCAAAGAGCCACGCGGCGAAGGGCGGCCCGCCGACGCGCTGAAAGCGTCCGGCGCCGGCCTCTCCGCCGACGAAGTGGAGGAGTGGCTGGAGCTGTTCCGCAGCGGGGGCGACCAGGGCTAAATTTAGCCCTGTTGACCGGCGCCGCAGCCGAGCGCATAGTACCCAGCTCTTATATTCTTATCATGGGAATATAACGCTTTGCTTACAATGGTGGGGTATAAATAGAGCAAGCTTAACTGGGGTCTTGAGGAACTTCCCCCCTCCCCTAAACTGGCACGAGAGAAACGCGACTGGAACGCCCTGGTTAAGTTAGGACAATGCCTGCCCCTCCCTCAACTTATGGCATTGCCCGTACGCTACACTTCTACCCTCCTGGCAGTGTAGCGCGGTTAAACCGCCATCTCCCCCCGAGGTGGCGGTTTTTCTTTTTCCGGTGGAAATGAAAAGACCGCTCCCTGGGGAACGGCCTCGGTCACATCATTTAAAGGCTTTGGGGTTTGCGCGGTCTTGATGTGGGCAACAGTGCCGCAAACCCCAAAGGTCCTTACAAGAGGAAACAGGAAGCGGGTGGCCTTTTGGACACCCGCCTCCCGGCTCCCACCCTCTCACCCCCCATCACTTATCCAGTAATGTGTGAAAGGAAAAGGAAAGCCAGCAAACGAAAGACCCGTTGCGGATCGCTCGCGCGACGGCTCTTTGCTCGGCGGCCTCTCAGGTGGCTTGTTAAGTAACCATCCATAGAATACCAGATTTCTCCGATATCCTTAGTGACGATTGTCATACATTGACTATGACATTTCTCAGTCACAGTAGTACCCTTTGCCGCGGCAGCCCTGTTGGCCCTCCTGCTCAGCCGTGCGCCCGCGCTGCATACAGCTCCACCAGCACGCCGCCGGTGCTGCGCGGGTGGACAAAGGCATAGCTTCGCCCGTCAGCCGACACACGCGGCTCCTCGTTGATCAGCTCGACGCCAGCCGTGCGCAGCCGGGCCATCGCCGCCGCGATGTCGTCCACTTCCAGGCAGAGATGGTGCATTCCCGGCCCGCGCTTCTCCAGATAGCGAGCCACGCCGCTTTCCGTGTCCACCGGCTGAATCAGCTCGATCTTCCCCTCGCCTGCCGGCAGGAAGGCGACCGTCACCGCCTCCTCCGGCACGTGCGCCACGCGCTCCAGCGGCAATCCCAGCGCCTCGACCCAGAAGTGGCGCGCAGCCTCCAGGTCGGCGACGACGACGGCAATGTGGTTGATTTTGATCATAGCTTCCTTCTATCTAAAGCTCCGTGGCCGGCCGGTACTCGCCCCATACCGCGCGCAGCGTGTTGCAGATCTCACCCAGCGTCACGTCGTGCTCCACGCACGCCACGAACAGCGGCAGCAGATTCTCGTCGCCCTGCGCGGCGCTCGCCAGCCGCGCTTGCAGCGCCGCCGCCCGCTCGTTGTCGCGCCGTGCGCGCAGCGCCGCCAGCTTCGCGCGCTGCGTCGCCTCAATGGCCGGGTCGAGGCGCATCAGTGCAATCGCCGGCTCCTGCTCCTCCACGTAACGGTTGACCCCCACCACAATTTCCTCGTTGCGCTCCAGCGCCTGCTGAAAGCGGTAGGCGGCCTCGTGGATCTCGCGCTGTATGTAGCCCTGCTCAATGGCCGCTAACATGCCGCCCATCTCGTCAATCCTCTCGATATAAGCGCGCGCCCGTTCCTCCAGCTCGTCGGTCAACGTCTCCAGAAAATAGGCGCCGGCCAGCGGATCGACGCTATCCGCCACCCCGCTCTCGTGGGCGATGACCTGCTGCGTGCGCAGCGCCAGCCGCGCCGCGTCGGCCGTGGGCAGCGCCAGCGCTTCGTCGTAGCCATTGGTGTGCAGGCTCTGCGTGCCGCCCAGCACGGCCGCCAGCGCCTGCAAGGCGACACGAACGATGTTGTTCTGGGGCTGCTGCGCCGCCAGTGTGCTGCCGCCCGTCTGCGTGTGGAAGCGCAGCCGCCAGCTTCGTGGATCCTGGGCGCCAAAGCGCTCGCGCATGATAGTTGCCCAGAGACGGCGCGCGGCGCGGAACTTGGCCACCTCCTCCATGAAATTGTTGTGGGCGTTGAAGAAGAAGCTGAGCTGCCCGGCGAAGGCGTCCACGTCCAGCCCGGCCGCGATAGCCGCCTCGACGTAGGTAATAGCGTCGGCCAGCGTAAAGGCAATCTCCTGCACCGCCGTGCTGCCGGCCTCGCGGATGTGGTAGCCGCTGATGCTGATCGTGTTCCAGCGCGGCAGCTCGCGGCCGCAGTAGGCAAAGAGGTCGGTGATCAGCCGCATCGACGGGCGCGGTGGGAAGATGTAGGTGCCGCGAGCTATATACTCCTTGAGGATGTCATTCTGAACGGTGCCGCGCAGCCGCTCGACCGCCACGCCCTGCTCTTTGGCGACGGCAATGACCATCGCCAGCAGGATGGCCGCCGGCGCGTTGATCGTCATGCTGATGCTGACCTTTTCCAGGGGAATATCGCGCAGCAGCACGCGCATATCCTCCAGGCTGGAGATACTGACGCCCACCCGGCCCACCTCTCCGGCCGCCAGCGGATCGTCGGCGTCGTAGCCAATCTGCGTCGGCAGGTCGAACGCCACGGAGAGTCCCGTCTGTCCCTGCTGCAGCAGATAGCGGTAGCGCTCGTTTGACTCCGCTGCTGTGCCAAAGCCAGCGTACTGGCGCATCGTCCACAGCCGCCCGCGATACATCGTCGGCTGCACGCCACGCGTGAAGGGATAGTCGCCGGGAAAGCCCAGCCGCTCCAGGTAGTCGGGGTCGAGATCTGCCGGCAGATAGAGGCGCTCGACCGGGATGCCGGAGCTGGTCTCGAACGTCTCTTTGCGTTCGGGATGCTCCTGCAGCGCCGGCTTTAGCATCTCTTCCTCCCACCGCTCCCGTTCGGGCTGCAAGGGATCGCTCATGCTTACTTCTACCTTTTTTGTGGCTCGGCTCCGGCAGCAGCCGGCTTGTCTCAGCTTTCCAGCTGGCCCGTAACAAAGCGGCGCGCTGTTTCGGCCAGAACGGCGGCGCCAATTGGCAAGACGCTCTCGTCGATGTCGAAGCTGCTCGTATGGTGGTTGCGCGCAATGCCATCCGGCGTCGCCGCTCCCAGGTTGAACATGGCGCCGGGCGCCTGTTGCGCCATGTAGGCAAAGTCCTCGGCGCCCATGCCGAACTCGCGTATCGCCACCATCTCCTCGCCGGCTACTTCACGGGCCACATCGCGCATCCAGCCGTTGACCGTCGCGTCGTTGTACAGAGACGGGTAGCCTTTGGTCAGCTGAAAGTCGTAGCGGCCGTGCAGCATCTCGCTCAGGCGGAAGGCGTTCTCCACCTCACGCCATAACCTTTCGCGCACCTCCTGGTCCATAGCCCGGATCGTGCCTTTGAGCGTCACTTCGTTGGGAATGACATTCTCCACCGAGCCGCCACGAATCTGGCCCAGGCTGACGACGCTGGGCCGCAGCGGGTTGATCTGGCGCGAGGGAATGGCGTAGAGGGCCGTCAGAATCGGGCCCAGCATGTAAAGCGGGTCGCTGCCGTGGTGCGGGTAGGCGCCATGCGCGCCGTCGCCATAGACGTGGGCCAGGAACGTATCGACCGAGGCCATGCTGTAGCCATCGTGGAACTCGCAGTAGCCACTGGGCCGGTTGGAGATGACGTGCAGGGCAATGACCGCGTCCACCCCGTCGAGCGCCCCATCGCCAATCATGGCCGTGGCGCCGCTGACACCATGGGCGTCGAAACGCTCCTCGGACGGTTGGAAGAGCAGGCGCACGCTGCCCTGCCACGAATCCTCCTGCAGGCTTTGCCGCAGCAGGTGGGCCGCGCCCAGCAGCATCGCCGTGTGCGCGTCATGCCCGCAAGCGTGCATCTTGCCGTCAACGCGCGAGCGGTAGGGCACGTCGTTCGTCTCCTGGATGGGCAGGGCGTCCATGTCGGCGCGGATGGCAATGACCGGCCCGCTGCCGCCCTTCAACTCGGCGACGACGCCGGTACGGCCCACGCCGGTGCGGATCTCCATACCGCCGATTTCGGCCAGCGTATCGGCCACGAGCTGCGCGGTGCGTACCTCCTCGAAACCCAGCTCCGGGTTCTGGTGTATGTCGCGACGTAGCCGTACCAGCTCCGGCGCCAATGCCTGTGCGCGGGCCAGGGCCGGCGCGAGAGCTCCTACAGGAGCCAGACCTCTTTCCTCCATCATGCTCTCCTTAATCAAAAAGAATCTTATCTCCGACCTGCACCTGGGCCAGCACGTCAGGGTGGGTCTCGACGACGTAGCGGGCCGGGGCGCGCGGTGTGTACTGTACCCGCCAGGGCCGCGCCAGCGCCGTGTCCACTACCTCGCCCGCATCGTTGACCCAGAAAACGCCCAGGTCACAGAAGACAAATAACATATGGATGGCGCTGTTGACCCGGCTGTCGCCCGACTGCACCAGCACCAGACCTTCGCCCGGCTCGAGTTCCCGCCGCCCGGTGAAGCCGCGCAGCTTGCTGCCGAAGGTATCGCACCAGCGCGCCCGCGCCACCAGCGCCGTGCCCCGGCCCGCATGAATGACCCGCTTATACTGCACCATCACACCATCCAGATAGCCGATTTCCCAAAGAGATCGGCCATCTCCTCGCGATAACCGCGCTCAACCCTCGCCGCCCTCGCGCTGCCCCTGCAGCGTGGCGAAAATCGCCGCCGCTGCCGGGTAATGAAAAGCCGGCGCCACATCCCAGAACTCCTGCAGATGGCTGTTGCCGCTCTGCTCCTCATAGACCAGCGCCTGCACAAAGAGATCGAGCTTGTCGGCGTCGTGCACCAGCCGGGCTTCCGGGCTCTCGTCAAGCGCCAGCTCGTCGTGCCAGGCCAGCCACTGGCCGGCAAAGGGTGCGCCGTCGAGCATCGTCTCCATCGCCTCGCGCTCGACACGCCCCTTCAGGCCGGCGGGCAGCAGCCGCCAGGCCGGCGAGGGAATATCCGTCGTCAGCGCCTCCGGCAGGTCGTGCAGCACGGCCAGCGCCAGCGCCCGGCCGCGGTCGAGCGGCGTTTCCACCAGCTCGGCCAGCAGCAGGGTGGCAAAGACGACGCCGTAGCTGTGCGCCGCCACATCTTCCGCCGCCGGCACACCGCGCTGCACCCAGCCGGTGCGCGCCGTGCGCTTGAGCTGGTTAGCGTAGCGAAGAATGGACAGTGATCCCTGTTCGTCCATGACTCCTATCCTGGCGCCGATGCCGCGCAATTGTACCGGAGAAAGATGAGAGGCTCAAAGGCAGTAGCCGGTTGCCGCGCCGTGCCGGTGGTCAGATTGCGCCGCGCCGCATATGATTGGCGGCTGCTTTTAGCCATTAATCAAGAGAGAAGCTGTGACAATCTTTGAAGCCATCCTCTTAGGGATTGTGCAGGGAGCGACTGAGTTTTTGCCCATTTCCAGCAGCGGACACTCCATCATCCTGCCGGCCCTGTTCGATCTGGCCGACCCTGGCCTTACCTTCATTGCTCTTGCCCATCAGGGCACCCTGCTGGCAGTCCTCCTCTATTTCTGGAGCGACCTCTGGTCCATTTTCCGGGGCGTGCTGGGCGGTCTCTGGCAGCGGCAGCCGCTGGCAACGCCGCCGGCGCGGCTGGGCTGGCTGCTGGTCGCCGGCTCCATCCCCGCCGCCGCCGCCGGGCTGTTCTTCGAAGATTTCTTTGAAGAGCTTTATGGCGAGCCGCGCTACGCAGCCTTTTTCCTCTTAGGCACTGCTCTGCTGCTCGTGCTGGGCGAGCGGCTGCACAGTGGCCACAAGCAGCTCCTGTCGTTGCGGCTGCCAGATGCCATGATCGTCGGCCTCTTCCAGATGCTGGCCCTGCTGCCCGGCATCTCTCGCAGCGGCAGCACCATCACCGCCGGCCTGCTGCGCGGCCTGGATCGCGAGACGGCGGCGCGCTTCAGCTTCCTCCTCGGCGTGCCCGCTATCGGTGGCGCCGGCCTGCTGGCGCTGCTGGACGTGTTCGCCAATGGCGATCTCGTCGCCAACTTGACGCTCTACATCGCAACGTTCATCACAGCCTTCCTCACCGGCTATGCCAGTATCCACTTCCTGCTCTCCTGGCTGCGCCGGCGCAGCCTCTATCCGTTTGCCGTCTACTGCGTGCTCGTCGCCATCATTTCGCTGCTCGTCCTATGATGAAGCGGCTGCTGCTCTGGCTGGCGCTGGGGGCAGCCCTTGCCGGCTGCGCGGCGGAAACGCCGCCGCCGCCCACCTTACCCGCCCAGCCCACGCCCGACCTGCTGCTGGTGGGCCTCAGCAGCAGCGCCGCGCCCGTGGCCGCGCTCGTCAGCGACCAGATCGAGGGTACCCAGGCCGCACCCAGCTTTATCACCGGCAGCGAAACGGCGCTCTTTGCCGACCTGGACGAGGGCGCCCTCGACGCGCTGCTGGTACATACGCTGCCGCCGGGCAGCGACTACTGGTACAACCCGGTCGCCCTCGACGGTCTGGCTATCGTCGTCCACCCGGACAACGCGGTGCGCGAGTTGACGCGGGCGCAGGTGCAGTCGCTGTTCAGCGGCGCCACCGGCAGCTGGGCCGGCGCCGGCGGCCCTGACCTGCCCGTGCTGCCCGTCGGGCGCGAGCCGGGCGCGGGGGCGCGCCGCCTGTTCATCGAGCGCATCATGGCCGAGCAGCGCCCGGCGATCAACACGCTGGTGCAGCCGGACGACGAGGCGCTGCTGGCAACCGTCGCCGCCGAGCCGGGCGCTATCGGCTATACCATGATTGGCGCGCTGGACGCGCAGGTGGCCGCCGTCGCCATCGAGGGTGTGGCGCCCACGGCCAACAATGCCGGCAGCCAGAACTACCCGCTGGCCGTTCCCCTTTATTTCGTCAGCCCCGAGGAGCCGCAGGGCGAGCTGCGCGCTTTCCTCGCCTGGCTGCAGTCGCCGGGAGGGCAGGAAGTACTGGGTGAAAAATACGGCCGGATCCGGTAGAATAGTAGTACAGTCTGATCGTGATAGTTGGTTATGGCCTCATCGCTCGTGACGAGGGAGTATCCATGTCTCTATCATTTCCCACCTATGTGCTCCTCTACTGGACGGGTTATATCTAACACCGCGGCCTCTTCCTGTCCTTATTGACCTGTTTTAACCAGCGGGCAGCGGCCAGTCGCTGGCCCTGCCCTAACCCGAGAGGAGACATCACAGTGGAACACATAAGCGACAACTACATTCAACTCGAAGACAAGTACGGGGCGCACAACTACCATCCGCTGGACGTTGTGCTCACCGAAGGCGACGGCGTCTGGGTCTACGACGTGGACGGTAAGAAGTACCTGGACTGCCTCGCCGCCTATTCGGCAGTGAACCAGGGCCACTGTCACCCGCGCATCCTCCAAGCGGCCCAGGATCAGATGCAGCGCATGACGCTCACGTCGCGCGCCTTCCGCAACGACCAGATGGGACCGTTCCTCAAGCAGCTCTGCGAGCTGTCCGGCTACGAGAAGGCGCTGCCCATGAACACCGGCGCCGAAGCCGTCGAAACGGCCATAAAAGCAGCGCGCAAGTGGGGCTACGTGGTCAAGGGCGTTGCCGACGAGCAGGCCGAGATCATCGTCTGCGAGGGCAACTTCCACGGCCGGACGACGACCGTTGTCGGCTTCTCCAGCGAGGATAGCTATCGCGCCAATTTCGGCCCCTTCACCCCTGGCTTTGTCATGGTCCCCTATGGCGACGCCGCGGCCATGGAAGCGGCTATTACCCCCAACACGGTCGCCTTCCTCGTCGAGCCCATCCAGGGCGAAGGCGGCGTGGTTATCCCGCCCGCCGGCTACCTGGAGGAAGCGGCCGCCATCTGCAAACGCCACAACGTCCTGCTCATGGCCGACGAAATCCAGACCGGGCTCGGCCGCACCGGCAAGCTATTCGCCAGCCAGCACGAAGGCGTGCGCCCCGACGTCATGATCGTCGGCAAGGCGCTCAGCGGCGGCTTCTATCCCGTCTCTGCCGTGCTCGCCGACAAGGCGGTCCTGGGCCTCTTCCGGCCCGGCGACCACGGCAGCACCTTTGGCGGCAACCCACTGGGCTCGGCCATTGCCCGCACGGCGCTCGACGTTATCGTCGAGGAAGGGTTGGTCGAGCGTTCCGCCGAGCTGGGCGACTACTTCCGCGGGCGGCTGGAGCGCATCGAAAGCGAACACATCCGGGAAGTGCGCGGGCGCGGCCTCTTTATCGGCGTCGAGCTGAACGTGCCGGCGCGCCGCTTTGCCGAGGCGCTGCGCGACCGCGGCATCCTGGCCAAAGAGACACACGAGCTGGTGCTGCGCTTTGCTCCGCCCCTGGTCATCACGCGCGAGGAGATTGACTGGGCGGTCGAGCGGATTGAAGAGGTTCTGACCGTGTCCTAGTGGGGTCTTCCCCTGCTCCAGTTAACCCGCAGGGCGCAGCCGGTCTCCGGGCCGGCCCGCTCTGCGGGTTTTTTTATGGCTCCGCCTCGGGAATGGGGTCCGGCCGCGGGTCCAGCATCTCGTCCAGGTGCATCCAGATAGCCCGCGAATAGCGGAAAACCAGTGGCGCCAGCAGTGTCAGAGCCAGCAGCGAGCCCGCGCCAAACCAGAACAGGTGCGCTTCGACGATGTAGAGGTAGACGTTGAGCGGCAGGATGATCAGAAAGCCGAGGATGTAGCCGAAAAAGATGGCGTTCATGAAGTAGCCCGTCTCCCGCTCGTAGACGATGTTGCAGACCGGACAGCGTTCGTGCATGCGAAAGAGGCCGCTGAAGATGTGGCCGCGAAGGCAGTGCGGGCAGCGCAGCCGCAGGAAGGCGATCAGGCGGCGCATCTGGCTGCTTACTCCTCTTCCAGGGCGTCCTGCGGCCGCAGCGCCAGCGCGCGATAGCCGCGGTTCCAGTAAACGAGCGGCGGCCGCTCGGCGCGCGGCGCGGCGCTGGCCTGCACTTCGCCGATATAGATGGTGTGGGTGCCGGCGGCAAAGCGCGCGTAGACGGTGCAGTCCAGCCAGGCCAGCGCGTCGGCCAGGATGGGCGCGCCCGTTTCCGCCGTGCGCCAGTCACCGGCCTTGAACCGATCCTCGTCCTTCAGCCAGGCAAACCGGTTAGACAGCTCCATCTGATCCTGGCCCAGGATGTTGACGGCAAAGACGGCGTTGGCCCGCTGCAGCAGCGGAAAGGCGCTGTGCTTGTGGTCGATGGCAATCATAATCAGCGGCGGCTCGGGCGAAACCGAGGCAAAGGCCGAGACGGTCAGGCCATGCACCTTCTCCCCCGCGCGCACAGTGACGATGGTCACGCCGGCCGGGAAGTGGCGCAGCGCGTCGCGATAGGTTTCTGATGAAATCGGCATAGGTTATAGCTCAAGAAAGGCGCGCACGACCGGCGCGATATGGGTAAGGTCGGTGATCATCGGCGCCAGCGCTGCATGCTCACGGCCCACCAGAATGGTGGGCACCGGGTTAGCCGTGTGCTGGCGTCGATCTTTTGCCTCGATATTACCATGATCGCTGGTAATAATCAGCATACCGCGCTCGTCGTCCCAGGCGTCCAGCAGACCCCCCAGCGCGGCGTCGATCAGCTCCAGGTGAGCCACGGCCTCTGGCAGCGAGCCGCGGTGGCCGCGGCGGTCGCTGGGCCAGTGCTCAAAGAAGCTGAAATGGTGCGCCTGGGCCAGCGCGGCAATGCGCGCCCCGGCCTCCACCAGCGTCAGCACCGGCATCTCGCGATAGCCGAGATGGTCGCGCCAGCCCTCGGCCGTAAAATCGGGGCTGACCGCGCGGCCGGCCTGCAGATCTTCGGCATTGCGCAGCGGCAGGCCGGCGCTGCGGGCCGCCAGCGGTACGGCCGACAGCAGCCGCAGCCCGCTCTCGATTCCCTCAAAGTAGCGCCGAGGATAAGGCGTCAGCAGCGCAGCCTCCCCGCCCGCCGCCGCCACCTCCGCAAAGAGGCTGCCGGCGACTATCTGCTCGGCCACAGGGCCGTTTGGTTTCGGCCCGTAATGGCCGCCGATGAGCGCCGGCACGTTGCGCCCGGTCAGTATGGTTGCCTGCCCGGTAGCGCTTTGCGGCAGGCCGGGCAGGCCCAGCCGGGCGTCTGTCGGCGCCAGGCTGGCGCGCGCTGTGCTCCGGCGCGGCTGCCCGCGCACGTACCATCCATCGCCCAGCAAGCCGTCAAGCTGCGGCAGCCGCGCCTGGACGAAGGGATTCGTCTCCGGGTCGTCCGGCCCAAGCCCGACGCCATCCATAAAGAAGATGAGCACGTGCCGGTCACGCCTCATACGCCCTCCGCCAGCCGCTCGTCGAGCCAGGCGGTTATGGCCGCAAACACCGCCTCCCGCTCGCGCTCGTGGTGCAGTTCGTGGCGCTGTCGCGGCCAGAAGCGAAAGGTGCAGCGCGGCGCCATATTGCAGAACGCCTGGCTGGCAAAGGGCGAGGCGAAGCGGTCTGACTCGCCGTGCATCAGCAGCAGCGGCAGAGGAAAGGCAGCGGCCCGCTCCAGCGCCCACTGGCCGGCTTCCATAACGTGGTGGTAGAGCCGGGCGCTGACGCGGCGGTGTACCAGCGGATCGCGGCGGTAGGCGGCGGCGACTGCCGGGTCGCTGCTGAGCTGCTTCGGCGTGGGGGGGCGGGCGGCGGTCGCCGCCGGGCGCGCCCGGTTGAGGGCAGCGCGCCAGATGGCCTGCAGCCGGCCTACCTTTTCGCGCGGCGCCAGCCAGGGGCTGGTCACCACGGCCCCGGCCAGCGGCGGGCGGCGGCGCAGGCAATAGTTGAGCGCGATGCCGCCGCCCAATCCCTGCCCATAGAGAAATACGGGCAGACCCGGGCAACGGCGCGCCGTCTCCTGTAACAGCAGATCGACGTCGGAGAGGAAAGAATCATAGGCCGCCACATGGCCGCGCAGGCCGCCGGAATGGCCGTGCCCGCGCAGGTCGAACGTTATCAGTGAGAGGCCGGCCTCGTTTAGCGCCCACGCCGTCTCTTCATAGCGCCCGCTGTGCTCGCCAATATCGTGTACCAGGCTGAGCACGGCGCGCGGCGCCGGCGCGCGCCAGCTACTGCCCCAGAGAGGCGTCCCGTCGCTTGCCGTGAAAGGCCATTCCTGTCGCTGCAACAAATCACTCTCGCTCCGGCAAACGCCATTATCCGCTGTTAATGCGGCTTCTACGCCGGCTCAGTTACAATGAAAGCATATGAGCACAGAAAATCAAGTGGTGATTAACGAGGAGCTGGCTATCCCCGAGAGCGAGCTGAGCTTCCGCTTCAGCGCCAGCGGCGGGCCTGGTGGACAGCACGCCAACAAGAACGCAACGCGGGTCACGCTCAGCTTTGACGTGGCCGGCTCGCCCAGCCTCGACGCGAGCCAGCGCGAGCAGCTGCTGGCCCGCCTGGGCCACCGTATCAGCGGCGACGGCGCGCTGCAGATCAGCGCGTCCGGCTCGCGCAGCCAGTATGAGAATCGCCAGGAGACCATTGCCCGCTTCCAGGCGCTGCTGGAGCAGGCGCTGCGCCCGCGCAAGAAGCGGCGCCCCACCCGGCCCAGCCGCGCCGCTATCGCCAGGCGGCTGGAGGCCAAGCGCCGCCACAGCCAGCGCAAGCAAGAGCGACAAAAGCGCTGGGACGATTCCGGCTAATCGGCGGCGGCGACGGCCGCGTCTTCGGCGCGCGCCATGAGCCTCCCTTCCTCCACGTTCACCCGGGTCAGCAGGAAGCCGCCGACGATGAAGAAGAGGATGAGGCTGAGCACGCCGGGCCGGCTGCTGCCGAAGAGAGCCACGGCCAGCGCGAAGAGCAGCGGGCCGCTGAACGACGACGCCTTTTCCATGACGCTGAAGAAGCCAAAGAACTCGCCGCTCTTGGAGGCCGGGGACATGCTGGCATAGAGGCTGCGGCTCAGCGCCTGGCTGCCGCCCTGCACCACCGCCACCATCCAGGCCAGGAACCAGAACTCAATCACCGAGTTGAGGAAGTAGCCCCAGATGGCGATGACAGTGTAAGCGATCAGCGCCAGGAAGATACTGCGCTTGGTATCCAGCGCGCCGGCGACGCGCGAAAAGAGCAGCGGGCCCAGCAGGAAAGCCAGCAGCAGACCCACCACTTCCAGCGCCAGCAGCCCGCCGATGATCAGCGGCAGGTTGCTCGGCCGCGGCGGCGGCAGCACCTCTGCCGACGCTACGCCCAGCCGGTCGCCGCTGCTCTGCGGGTCGCGCGCGCCGCTGTTCTGCAGTGCCAGAACGTGCGCGCCGCGCTCTTCCAGCATGAACTCGCGCTCGATTTCGTAACGGGCTACGTCGCGGTAGGCGTTGATCTGTACCGGCTCGCCGTCCTCCAGCAGCGGCGCCCCATCCAGCAGCACGTCCCAGATGCCGTGATCCGGCCCCACACTATGGACGATGGCAAGACGCTGGCCGCTGAACGGAATCTCCAGGCGCGCGTCCGCTCCCGCCGCGTAGAGATAGGTCACCGGCGCATCCTCGCCCAGCGTCGCCGCGTCTATCTCCAGCGGCTGCCAGTCGCCGCTTAGCGTTGCCGAGCCGGGCGCAGCCAGCGACAGGGCCTCGCCTTCGGCCAGCCCGGCGCCCGGCGGCAGCGGGTCGCGCGCCGCGCCGGCCACTTCCGGCGCCAGCAGGCGCGAGCCGGCGACCCCGGCGATGGGCAGGGCGATAATGTTAAAGAGGATGAAGGCAAAGAAGAGGGGCCGCCGGGCGTCGCCGGCGCGCGGCAGCCGGCCAAAGATAAGGCTGAAGGGGATGCCGACAAACTGTACCAGCAGGATGGCGGCGATCAGCTCGATAGCGCCAAAGCCCAGCTCGGCGCCATAAATGGCGGCGACGCCGATGATGGTGCCAATGCCGTCGTTGTAGATGAGGAAGGCGATGAGGAACTTGAGCAGCTCGCGGTAGCGGCGCAGGTCGCCAAAGGTGTTGCGCAGGCGGCCGAACGTCGCCGTCAGCACATTCTCGCCGGGCGCCAGGGCCACCGTCGCCGCCGGCGGCTCCGGCACCACGCGAAAGAGTGGGATGGAAAAAACGGCCCACCAGATGGCGACGCTGAGAAACGAGAGGCGCGAGCCGAGGTTATCCTGCGGCAGCAAGAAGATCATGGCGATGTTGACGGCCAGCAGCAGCCCGCCGCCCAGGTAGCCGGTAGCATAGCCGCGCGCCGAGACCATATCCTGGTCCTCTTCGCGGGCCACGTGCGGCAGCAGCGCGTCGTAGAAGACGATGGAGGCGCTGAAGCCAACCCGGCCGACGATGAACAACATCGACGCCAGCAGCCAGTCGCCGGTATTGACGAAGACCAGCAGGCCGGTGGCCAGCACGCCGATGCCCATGAAGATTGCCAGGAACGGCTTCTTGCCGCGCTTGATATCGGAGATGGTGCCCAGTATCGGCGAAAGGACCGCCGTCAACAGTAGCGCCAGGCTGACGCCCAGGCTCCAGTAGGCGGTGGCCCGCGCCGGGCTGGGCAACGTGGCCCCAGCCACCTGGCTGTAGTAGACAGGCAGCACAGCGGCGAGGATGGTGGTGGCAAAGGCCGAGTTCGCCCAGTCATACATCACCCAGGCGCGGATGCGGCGCCGGTACTCGGCCTCACTCAGCGACGCAAAATCAGTCGTCACGGCGCTCATCGGTTGTTTCCTTCCTGGTAATCGACTGGCACGATGGGCGTAAGGATAGTACAGGGGATGGGGGAGAGGCAAAAAGTGGTGGGGGACCCGGCCGCCGCTGCGCTGCTTTTTACCGGCGGCGCCCACAGCCGGGACATATTTCCCTCCTCTGTCCGCTGCCTGGCTATAGCTGAAGGCCTTCTCATGCTTTATATGCCCATTGCCAGATCCCGTTTTCGTCCCATCCTTGCCAACCTCAGCGCACGCTTGACGATGCTGCCACTGCGCTGACGCAGCCACTTTCAGCAAACAGAAAAGCAGGAGATTATATGAACAGAAAATACGCTCTGTTGGCGGCGGCATTGGCTGCCGCCGCCATTCTCGTCGCGGCTCTGGTGATCGCCCGGCCGGCCTTTACCGCGCAGGAGGCGCCCGCGGCGCCGGCCGCAGCCGAGGCCGTCATCGGCGCCGGATTCAGCTACCAGGGCTACCTGGAGAATAACGGCAACCCGGCCAACGGCCTCTATGACTTTCAGTTCAGTCTCTACGATGCAGCGGCCGCCGGCCTTCAAGTAGGCAGCACGCAATCGCTGGGCGGCGTGGCTGTCTTCGCTGGGTTGTTTACCGTCAAGCTGGACTTCGGCGTTAACGCCTTTGGCGGCGCGGCGCGCTGGCTGCAGATAGCCGTGCGCCCGGCCGGCGGCGGGGCGTACACAGCGCTGAGCCCGCGCCAGGAGCTGGCCCCTGCGCCGTCGGCCCTTTCCCTGCCCAACGTGTATACGAATGAGCCGCTGAATTTCGTCGGCGTGGGCCGCAATTTCCGCATTTCCGGCAACGAGGTATTTGGCGTGCGCTACGTGGGGGGCGCCAACGATTATGGCGGCATGTACGTCGAAACGTCGCACGCCAATGGCTGGCCTTTTTACGGTTATGCTACGAATGGCTCATTTCGAGCCTGGACTTATTACAACGGTACGACCTCGGACTGGCACCTTTACAATGCCGGCATCCGCCTCACGGTACCTAACGAAGGCGGCCTGCGTATTGGCCCCAGCGCCGATTACAGCCTGGTGATCTCCAACACGACCGGCTCCGACGGCATCAGAATCTACGATACCGGAGACGACGGGATACAGGTTGGCTCAGACCCGGATTACCCCAATTATGGCGTGTACATTCCCAGCCCGGGCGTCAGCGCCTATGGTCTCTGGCCCAACACGTCTGAGCCGGCAGGCGAGTGGGCGCTATACACACCCGACAACATTCAGGCAGGTAATGTGAGTGCCAGCGCGCTTCTGCTGGTCGCGCGGGTAGCAGGCCCTGAGGCGGTGCAACTTGGCGACGTCGTCGCCGCTACCGGCGTCACCGATCCCCTTCCCGGCGCACAATCCCGGCTGGCCCTGGTACGCGCTGCTGATAGCGGGCAATTTGGCGGCCTGATCGGAGTGGTGCAGAGCCGGATGATATGGGCTGAAGCGCCCGGCAAGGAGGGCGAGGGCGAAGCGGCCATGTCCCTGCAAAGAGCAGACGGCCCCGCACAGCCCGGAGATTACGTCTCTCTCGTCGTCCTGGGCGTCGCCGAGGTCCGGGTCGAAGCCGGCGCGACGATTGCCGCCGGCGATCGGCTGACGGTTGGCGAGGGCAGCGGGCAGGCCCGCGCGCTGCAGACGCGAACCATCGAAGGTATGACGGTAAGCGAAGGGGCGCAGGTTGTGGGCATCGCTCTGGAAGCGCCGGTAGCCGGTCGCGAGACAATCCCTGTCTTCGTGAGCCTGCGCTAGGAGGCGATGATGCGCAAGAAGCTGCTTGTTGTCCTGGCGCTGTTGGTCCTCAGCGTGACCATCGCTTCTGCCATTGTCGCGGCTCCCGCGGCGCTATCAATCTCCTGGTGGACGGTCGATGCCGGTGGCGGGACCAGTACTGGCGGCGCATTTGCCCTCAGTGGTACGGCCGGCCAGGCCGACGCTGGCCTGCTGTCCGGCGGCGCCTATACGCTCCGCGGCGGCTTCTGGAATCCAGAAACCGGTGGGATTATCAAGATCACCTACCGGAACTATCTGCCCATTACAAGGCGCTAAGACAGGAGCGCAGCCGCTGCCGCCCGGCGACAGCGGCTGCGCCTGACAACAATTGAAAGCCGGCGACGATGCGGCTAACATAACATCATGAAGGACTCGCTCCGTTTTCTCGCCGCGCCGGGGCCCCTGACCAGGCCGGAGCCTCATGGCGCCCTGCTTCAGGACCTCCCAACTGAACTTCCTTCGCTGGTCCGTATTGTCCAGGGGCTGTTGATTCACGTCCACTGGGCAGATCAGTACGGCGTCCAGCTCGACGGGACGCGCCGCGAAGAAGTTCAGCTCCGTGACGCCGCCAGCATGCTGGCCCGCATTCTAGAACTAGACCCGCGCCCGTTGCCAAAGCCGCGCGAACCTGGTTACCGCCTGGTGGGCAACTGTCGCGACTTCTCCCTCATGCTCGTGACCTTCCTGCGCTGCCAGGGCATTCCCGCCCGCGCCCGCTGCGGCTTTGCCCGCTACTTCATCCCTGGTCATTACGAAGACCACTGGGTCGCCGAGGTCTGGGACGGAGCCGGCCAGCGTTGGGTCCTCGTCGACGCCCAGCTTGATGCCCTGCAGCAGGAAAAGCTGTCTATTGATTTCGCTCCGCTTGACGTGCCGCGCGACCAGTTCCTCACTGGCGGCGGCTCCTGGAATCTCTGCCGCAGCGGCGGCGCCGACCCGAACACCTTTGGCATCTTCGACATGAAAGGGCTCTGGTTCGTGCGCGGCAACCTGGGACGAGATGTCGCTTCGCTGAACAAAGTGGAGCTACTGCCGTGGGATAGCTGGGGCATCGTTGAGGACATGGACGAAGAGCCGGCCTCCGGCGACCTCGCTGCGCTGGACGAAATGGCAGTTCTAACAGCCGGCGATGTGCCTGACTTCAGCAGGGTGCGGACCCTGTACGAGACGGACGAGCGCTGGCGCGTGCCGCCCGTCATCCACACCTATACCGCCGACGGCCCAAAAGACGTCGACCTCTCGCCCCTTCTGGCAGCCTAGCCCGTCGCGGCGTTGGAGGAGCGGTGGACTTTGAACTCTCCATCGCCATCGAGACCGCCGGCGTCTTCGCCTTTCTGCGCGACAAGGACAGCTACGTGGTGAAACCCGGATCGCCTGTGCTGGTAGTTGACAAGACAACTGCCGGCCTGGCCGGCGTGGGCACGCGCCTCATCCGGCGCTAACGCTTGCAGCTGCGGGGGATGTAGTGGCTGGCGACGCCGCTAGTCAGCTGGTTGTTCGGCCGGCAGCCACGCCGGCGCCTGGACGAAATCAAACGGGAGCTGGCTAACGCCGCGGCGCGAAGAGCTGGTTGATGCAGGGATCGTAGTCGGCGCCGAGGACGACGCGGTAGTCGTAGTCGTAGGGCGTATCGTCTACGATCGCGATGTTTGCTTCCCGTTGCTTGAAGATCCAGCTAAAGAGGTCCGAGAAGGTGCCTTTGAGGTTGGCGCCGTAGTAGGTCAACGTCGTCGCTTCCTGCACCTCATCCCCGTCTGTCGGGTCGGCCAGGATGGGCACGAAGCCCCAGTAGGCAAGATTATCCGCCGCCAGTACGCCCATGTCCGCGTTGCCCGTAGCGTTGACGACCTCGACGCGGATGGGCGCGCGCGCGCCGCTGTTCAGCTCCGAAGGCGTCATCATCGCGTAGAACTTGTACTGCATCCGCTCCCAGTTGGGCAGCATCAGCTTGCGCGCGGAGTCGGGCGGCGTCCAGTACTCCATGTCGGCCGAAGATAGATAGAGGTGCTGGATGCCGTTCTCTCTGATGCCGGGCGCGGCCGCGACCAGCTGCAGGATGCGCCCAATGTCCAGGTCGGTATCGACTGTATTGCGATAGGTCTCGTACAGCGTGGGCGCCTGGGACAGCAGGCCGATATTGAGGCCGTGGTTGAACATGGCGTGCAGCATCTGCTGCTGTCGCTTAGTCCGCCCCCAATCGGCTTCAAGGCTCTCGCGCGAGCGCACGTACCAGAGCGCCATCGAGCCGTCCATGTGATGCACGCCCGGATCGACGCGGAATAGCTCCCAGCTATCTTCTTCCTCTGGGTCGAGATCGGGCGAAATGAGACGATGGTCTTCAAAGGAGCAGCTAATCGGGATATCTACGCCGCCGATGGCGTCCACGACCTCCTCGAAACCGGAGAAGTCAACGCGAGCGTAGTAATGGATAGGGATGCCGAAATTGTAGACGATGGTGTCCTTCAGCACCTTGATGGCGCCGGCCACGTCGCCCGGAGCGGCGCGCATGATAGCCGTGTTGACGGCGCCCATGCCCCGCTGCGGAATGTAGACGTACAGGTCGCGCGGCAGGCTGATCATCGACGCCGTGTGCGCTTCGCGGTTGACGGAGACGATAATAATCGTATCAGTGCGGCTGGCCCCTGTCTCCAGGGCGTTGTCGGCGCCGAGCAGCAGGATGTTGGTGACGCCTTCGGGCACGGCGAAGACCGGAACGGCCGTGGGCACCGGCGTTGCCGGGGTAGCCGTCAGCAGGTGCGCGGGCGTGCCCACCACGACCACGGAGCTGGCCTGCTGCGGTACGCTGGTAGGCGTCGCCGTGGGTATGGGCGTGCGTGTCGGCGTCCGCGAAGGGGTCGGCGTTCGGGAGGGCGTCAGGCTGGGTCCCGGAGTAGGCGTCAGCGTCAGCGTGGGCACCGGCGTGTAGGTGGCTGGCGGCTCCGTAGCGGCGCCGCCGCCAACGGGCGAAGAGGCGGGGGTTGGCGTGCCGCGCTGGGCGACGCTTAGCCCGCCCTGGCTGGCTCTACTGGCACAGCCGGCCAGCGCCAACAGCAGGAGCAGCAGCGCGGCCGCTTTCGCAGCCGATGAGATAAAACGTATCATAAAGGTCGCTGTGGCTGTCATCATCCGGGTGCGGACTGGTGTGATCATAGCTACTGCCCGGCCGCCCTGGCGGCCCTGACAAAGCGAGATTATAACGGCGTTAGACCTGTTAGAGAAGTGGGTAACAGTACGCTAATCTCCTACGCTATGACTATGCTCATCCTGCGGCGCTCTCCCTGCAGCCTGCTGCTCATCGCCGTCGCGCTGCTGGCCGCGTGCCGGGGCGCGCCCGCGCCCGCCGCTCCGACTTTGCTGCCGGCGACCACCGCCAGCGCACCCACACCACTGCCAACGGCGCTCCTGCCGTCGCCGCAACCCAGTGCCACCACGCCGGATACCCCGACCACCGGCGCCACGCCGGCGCTGCCCGACCTGCCAGCCTGGCCCACGCCCCAGCCGCTGCCCTCGCCCTTTGCCGATTCCCCGCTGACCGCGGCCGAGCTGGAATCTGCCCGCGTCCTCGCCGCTGCCAGCCCACCGGAGCGCGACGACGTGGCGCTGGCGATGGCGTTCCTCGGCGTCCCGGCTGTGCCCCAGCCGCCGCCTGTTGCCGCGACGCCTACGGCCGGCGCCGTGGAAAGGTTCAGCGTCCTGAACATCGACGACAACACCTACTCCACCGTCGAGGCAATCCTCCTCGGCAGCAGCGAACGCGCCCACTTTTGGTTCGACACCGCCGACGTCGTTCCTGACCCGGCCGCTCTGGCTCCCCTGACCAGCGCCTTCGACGCCATCTACGAGGATGTCGTGGCTGCCTTTGGCCCGGAGCGCAATCCCGGCATCGACGGCGACCCGCGGCTGCACATCCTGCACGCCTCCCCGGCCGCGCTCTGTACCGCGGCCGATAGCTGCGGGCTGCTGGGCTACTTTAGCAGCGCCGATTCTCTGCCGCGCGCCGCTGCTCCCTACTCCAACGAGCGCGATGTCTTCATCATGAACACGCGCACCTTTGGCGCCGGCAGCTATCTCAGCGTGTTGGCCCACGAGTTTCGCCACATGATCGAAGATAATTACGACCGCTCCGACGCCGATTGGGTGGTGGAAGGCTCGGCCATGCTGGCCGAGGAGTTGGCCGGCTTTACCGAGAACGCCGAGCTGCGCGCCAGAGTTTTTCTGATCCAGCCCGATCTGCAGCTCAATAGCTGGACGGAAAGCGGCGCTACCCCCTACTATGGCATGGCCTACCTGATGAACCGCTACCTCTACCAGCAGCTCGGGCCCGATCTCTACCGCGCCTTTGCCGCCCACCCGGCCGACGGGCTGAACGCCGTGACGGAAGTCGCCGCCGCCAATGGGCTGCCGCTCACCGGACAGATGCTGTGGGAGCAGTGGCAGGCGGCGCTGGCCCTGCACAGTCACCCGCAGGCGCCGGCCGAGTACCGCCTCGGCGCCGCCAACCTGCACCCGGCGGCGACGACAACCATCGCCGCCTTGCCTTATGTGCTGACCAGCACCGTCAATCAGTATGCGGGCGATTACTATTCGCTGCCGGGCGCGGGCAGCGTAAGCATAAGCTTTACCGGCGCGCAGCGCGTGCCGCTCTTGGACGTGGGCGCTGCCTCGGGCCACGCCTACTGGTATGCGCAACGGGCTAACTACAGCCAGCCCAGCCTGACACGCCCTGTCGATTTGCGGGAGGTCAGCAGCGCCACGCTCAGCTACGACGTCTACCACGACATCGAGGCCGGCTACGACTTCGCCTATACGGCCGTTTCTACCGACGGTGGGCGCACCTGGCAGGGGTTGGCCGGCGCGCAGATGCAGGGGCAAGAGAGACAGGACGACCCGTCGGGCCGGGCGCTTACGGCCCGCTTCTACACCGGCCGGAGCGATGGCTGGGCAGCCGAGCGCATCGACCTCAGCGCCTATGCCGGGCAGGAGCTCCTGCTGCGCTTCAGCTACGTGACCGACCCCATCCTTACTTACGGCGGGCTGGCCCTGGACAATATCGCTATCCCGGAAATTGGTTTTTTTGACGACGCCGAAGGGGACATGGCCGGCTGGCAGGCCGCTGGCTTCAGCCGCGTCAGCGCCACGCTGCCGCAGGAATGGCTGCTGCAGCTCATCACCTTTCCGACCGGCCAGCCGCAAGTGGCGCGCATTCCCGTGACGGCGGGAAGCGCCGCCATGACCGTGGACCTGGACGGCAGTGAAGGCGCCCCTATCCTCGTGGTCAGCGCCAGCGCCCCGCTGACGCTACAGCCGGCGCACTACCGCCTGTCGTTTGAGTAGGGGGAGTTACGAGTTACGAGTGGCGTGGGCGGGTTACAGGTACAGGAGCCGGCGCGCCGAATGCTACTCTTCGTCGTACCAGGAGAGTCTGAAGGCCGAGACGGTGCACATGCGGATTAGCTCGTGACCATGATTGGTGCGGTAGCGGACCATGTAGGTGGTCCGGGGCTGTCCTTTACCCGGTTGGCGGGCCGAGCTCCGCTCCTGCGCCGCGCGCGCCTGGGCGCGCAAGCGCTTTACCTGCAGCAGCTCTCCGCCGGCCGCCCGGACGCGGCCGATAATCTGCCGGCGAATCATCGTCTCGTGGACAACGGCAAGCGTTAGCGCCGTTACCAGATAGACTAGAAAGAACGCAAAGACCAGTAGATACATGACCTCTTCTCCCTCGTGGGGCTCTCCAATACGCGTATTATGAAGCGGAAGCAGAGGCAATTCTATGGGTCATTGGTCCCCGGCCTTTGCCTCAACGCTGCCGGCGATTGCGCGCTATAATGGGAAAAAGTGCGGCTGGGCCGCCGCCGCGGCGCATCCGTCACAGGGAGTCGAGAGAAGCATGGAAAGCATCATTCCGGCCCGGCATTGGCACGCATTGCCCGATGGCCGCATCCAGTGCGATGTGTGCCCGCGTGCCTGCAAGCTACATGAAGGGCAGCGCGGGCTCTGTTTCGTGCGCATACGCGAGGGCGACCAGGTGATGCTCACGACCTACGGGCGCTCCAGTGGCTTCTGCATCGACCCCATCGAGAAGAAACCGCTCAACCATTTCCTGCCGGGCACGCCGGTACTCAGCTTTGGCACGGCCGGCTGTAACCTGGCCTGCCGCTTCTGCCAGAACTGGGACATCAGTAAGTCACGCGAGCTGGATATCCTTGCCGACCGGGCGGCGCCGGAGACAATTGCCCGCGCCGCGCAGCAGCTTGGCTGCCGCAGCGTTGCCTTTACCTACAACGATCCCGTTATCTTCATGGAGTACGCCATCGACGTGGCCCAGGCCTGCCGCGAGGTCGGCGTCAAGGCCGTGGCCGTGACCGCTGGCTACATGTGCGCGGAGCCGCGCCGCGAGTTCTATGCCCATATGGACGCGGCCAACGTCGACCTGAAAGGCTTTACTGAAGATTTCTATAAAAGGGTCACGGCGGGCGAGCTAGCGCCGGTGCTGGAGACGCTGCGCTATCTTAAGCACGAGACAGATGTCTGGTTCGAGCTGACCACCCTGCTCATTCCCGGCTATAACGATTCCGACCACGAGCTGGAAGAGTTGACGCAGTGGGTGGTGCAGGCGTTGGGGCCGGACGTACCCATGCACTTCACCGCCTTTCACCCGGACTACAAGATGCGCGACGTGGCCCACACGCCGCCGCAGACCCTGGCCCGCGCCCGGCGCATAGCCCTCAAAAATGGCGTGCGCTACGCTTACACAGGCAACGTGCACGACGAGGGCGGCAGCAGCACCTACTGCCACGGCTGCGGCGCCCGCCTGATCGGCCGCGACTGGTACCGGCTCACGGGCTGGCAACTCAGCGCGCAGGGAAGCTGCGCTGCCTGCGGCGCGCCCTGCGCCGGCCACTTTGAAGCCGCGCCGGGGAGCTGGGGCCAGCGCCGCCAGCCGGTGCGCCTGGCGAACTTCGCCCGCTAACCGCTTGCAAATCGCTCTGCTTTGTTTTATCATCCTCAGGAGTATTGTTGTATTATCCCGCACAAAAGGCTGGCAATGGAGAGTAGCGCGAGCGCCCCGGCGATCAACTTCAAGGGTATCCGCGAGGGGCTTTTGCTGACGGTGAGCGAGGACGACCTGGAGGCCGCCCTGCCCCATCTCCGCGAGGAGCTGGAAGGCAAGCAGGGCTTCCTGCAGGGCAGCCGTGTTGTCCTGCAGGGCGGCAGTCGCCGCCTGCACCAGAGCCGCTTGGCCGAGCTGCAGGCACTGCTTGCCAGCCACGAGCTGGAGCTGTGGGCCGTTCTCTCTGAGCATGAAGCGACGCGCGAAGCGGCCCGCGCCCTGGGGCTGGCCACGCGCCTGGCCGGCAGCGACACCGACCTGGAAGGCAATCCGCGCGAAAGCCGCGGCCCCGGCAGCGCCGCCGCCGAGCCGCAACCGGTCGCCAACGCGCTGCTCTGGCAGGAGACGCTGCGTTCGGGCCAGTCGCTCGTCCATGAAGGACACGTCGTCGTCCTCGGCGATGTCAACCCTGGAGCGCAGATTGTTGCGGGCGGCAATGTCGTCGTCTGGGGGCGGCTGCGTGGGCTGGTTCACGCCGGCGCTCACGGCGACCGCCAGGCGCGCATCTGCGCGCTGGAGCTGGTCCCGACGCAGCTACGCATTGCCGACCAGATTGCCGTGCCGCCGGCCGACCGGCCGCGCAGCCTGCGCCCGGAGATGGCGGCGATTCGCGAGGAACTGATTGTCGCCGAACCGTGGCGCACCCGCGAGGGCGAGCGTGGTTGAACGAATAGCGCGGCTGGAGAACGCCGCTTGCCTCGTCTGCAGGGCGGGAGTTCAACACCGCCGAAGGAAATGAGCTATGCACGCTAAAGTTATTACGGTTACCTCAGGTAAGGGCGGCGTTGGCAAGACGACGGTAACCGCCAACCTGGCCGCCGCGCTGGCGATTCTCGGCCACCGGGTGGTCGCTCTCGACGCCGACATTGGCCTGCGCAACCTCGACGTGGTCATGGGGCTGGAAAACCGCATCGTCTACGATCTCGTCGACGTCATCGAGGGGCGCTGCCGCCTGCAGCAAGCGATGATCCGCGATAAGCGCTTCCCCGAGCTTTATCTCATCCCCGCGGCGCAGACGCGCGACAAGATGGCCGTCAGCCCCTCGGACATGGTGCTGGTCTGCGATCAGCTGCGGCACGATATGGACTATATCCTCATCGATTCCCCGGCCGGCATCGAACGCGGATTCCGCAACGCCGTCGCGCCCGCCGACCAGGTTGTCGTCGTCACCAATCCTGAGGTATCGGCCGTGCGCGACGCCGACCGGATTATCGGCCTCATCGAAGCTGAAGAAAAAGGGCCAGGCCAGCTCATCATCAACCGGCTCAAGCCGCAAATGGTCGCCAAGGGCGATATGCTAAGCATTGCCGATGTGCTCGACATTCTGGCAATCGACCTGCTCGGCGTGATTCCCGAGGACGAGGCCATTCTCATCAGTTCCAATCGCGGCTCGCCGGTAGCCATGAGCGGGACCAATAGCGCCAGCGCCAGCCAGGCTTTTCGCAACATCGCCCAGCGCATTGAGGGCAAAGAGATCCCCATCATGGATCTCCACCAATCGTCAGGTCTTTTCGGCCGGCTGCGCACCTGGATGAGTGGCCGCTAAGCAGCGCCTGAACAGCAGATAACAAAGGAGCTGGCAATGGGATGGTTAGAGCGCCTGTTCGGCCGCCAGGAGAAGAGCAGTTCCGTAGCCAAAAATCGGCTGCAAATGGTGCTGACCCACGACCGCGCCGACATCCCCCCTGGTTTGATCGAGCAAATTAAGGATGATATGATCGAGGTGATAGCCCGGCATCTCGCCGTTGATCCTGATGCTGTGGTTGTCCAGTTGACGACGACGGCTACAGAGAGCCGGCTGGTCGCCGAGATCCCATTACCGGGTCAGCAGAGGCGCCAGGCTAAGTGAGCTGGTGTCCGGCATACCTAGTTGCTTGCCGGCCGCCGAGAGAATGGCATTAGCCCGTGTTACAGGCCAAAACCTCGATCTGGCGCTATTTCGACGTTCCGCTGGCAGCCGCCGTCGTGCTGCTGACGGCTTACGGCATCCTCATGATCGAGAGCGCCGTCACCGGGGCGCCGGCATTTGAAGATTACCCACAGCGCCAGTTGGCCTACGCCATCGCCGGTATCGCCCTCATGCTGCTGCTGGCGGCGATAGATTTCCGCATCTTCACCTCCGGTCACTGGTATATCTATGGCGTGCTCGTCGCTTCGCTCATTCTGGTTCTGATTGTCGGCACCCTGGGCAACGCCTCCCGGCGCTGGTTCGATCTGGGCATCATCCGCATCCAGCCCTCTGAGTTCGGGCGTGTCTTCCTTGCCGTCACGTTCGGCCAATTCCTGGCCAAGCGCCAGCACCTGATGCACCGCTTCTCCAACACCATCATTGCCGTCATCTACCTCGCGGTTCCCGTCGTCTTCATCTTCTTCCAGCCCGACCTGGGCATGTCCATCCAGTTCCTGGTCATGTGGTTCGTGATCATGTTCCTGGCGGGCCTGCCGCTCAGCCACTTTGGCATTCTGGCCGCCGTTGCCATCGTCGGCGGCGTGCTCGTCTTTCCGGAGCTGGCCGAATACCAGCAGGAGCGGCTGGCCGTCTTTATTAACCCCAGCGCCAATCCCGAGCAGGCATTTAACATCGAGCAGGCGATGGCGGCCATTGCCTCTGGCGGCCTGTTCGGCAAGGGCTATCTGCAGGGTACACAGAGCCAGCTTGGCTTCCTGCGCGTCCAGCATACCGACTTTATCTTCGCCGTGCTCACAGAAGAGATGGGCCTCATCTTCGGCTCCCTGGTTGTCGTCGGCCTGATGGCCTTTATCTTGCTGCGCATCCTCAAAGTCGCGGAGATCAGCCCCGATCCGGCCGGGCGCTACCTTTGCGCCGGCATTGCCGGCGTGCTCTTCTTCCAGACAGTCGTCAGCGTCGGCATGAACATGCGTCTCCTGCCCGTGACCGGCCTCACCTTCCCCTTTGTCAGCTACGGCGGCAGCTCGCTGCTTACCCTGTTCATGGCTATCGGTGTCGTACAATCAGTCCGTATGCGCCACCGCCGGCAAGAATTCGGTTAGAAGCCAGCCTATCGCCGCCCGCGCTCCTGCTCTGCGCTCCGGAGACCTCATGACAGTCCGCGTCCGCTTTGCCCCTTCCCCCACCGGCTACCTGCACATCGGCAGCGCCCGCACCGCCCTCTTCAACTGGATGTTCGCCCGCAAGCACGGCGGCCAGTTCATCCTGCGCCTGGAAGATACCGATCAGAAGCGAGAGGTGGCGGGCGCCAACGAGGCCATCATGCGCGACCTGCGCTGGCTGGGTCTCGAATGGGACGAGGGCCCCGATGTCGGCGGGCCGGTCGGCCCTTACGTGCAGTCAGAGCGAGCCGACCTCTACCGCGAGTGGGCCGGCTGGCTGGTGGAGCACGGCCACGCCTACAAATGCTTCTGTACTTCCGCCGAGCTGGAAGCGCGCCGCCGCGCCGCCATCGAGGCCAAACAGCCGTTCGTCGGTTACGATCGGCGCTGCCGCCACCTGACCCCCGGCGAGATAGCGGCGCGCGAGGCGGAAGGGCGCAACCACGTGATCCGTTTCAAGGCCCCTCTGGAAGGCGAGACGGTTATCCACGACGCTATCCGTGGTTTGATCACCATTAGCAATGAGCAGGTCGGCGATATGGTCATGCTCAAGTCGGACGGTCTGCCTACCTACCACCTGGCGAACGTCGTCGACGACCATTTCATGGAGATCACCCACATCCTGCGCGCCGACGAGTGGATCAGCACCGCGCCGCTACACATGAACCTTTATGCGGCCTTTGGCTGGGAGGCGCCGGTCTACGCTCACCTGCCGCTCGTGCTCGACCCCAGCGGCAAGGGCAAGCTAAGCAAGCGCACCCAGGCATTTGACGACGAGGGATACGAGGTGCTGGTCAAGGTAGAGGAGTTCCGTGATGCGGGCTATCTGCCGGTGGCTCTACGCAACTTCCTGGCTAACGTCGGCTGGTCCTTTGGCGACGACCGCGAGAAGTTCACCATGGAGGAGGCCGTACTCCGCTTTGAGCTGGAGGATATCAACGCCGCGCCCTCCCGCCTGCCCTACAGCAAGCTGGACTGGCTCAACGGGCAGTACATCCAGGAGATGGCCCCGGAAGAGCTGGCGCGGGCTGTGCTGCCCTTCCTCACCGCAGCCGGCTTCGAGGTCAACGTCGACGCGCTGCTGGCGCTTATGCCCGCTATGAGTGTGCGCCTCAAGCAGCTCCGTGACGCCGTGGATTTTCTAGCATTCCTCGGCGAGGAGGAAGAGGAGGCGCCAATCAGCGCCGATGATCTCGTCCATAGGCAACTGCCGCCAGAACAGGCGCTGGCCGCTTTTCGCCAGGCCCGTGATTTCACGCGCGATACGGTGCGCTTCGACCTGGAGACGATCCACGAGGCCTTCTATGCGATTGGCGAGCAGCACACGACCAATCAGAAAGCGGGCGCCTTCCTCGGCCGGGCGCGGCTGGCGGTGACCCGGCAGCAGGTATCGCCGCCGCTGTTCGAGTCGATGGTGGCTCTCGGCCGCGAGCGCAGCCTGGCGCGCCTGGAACAAGCAGTAGCCCTGCTGGAGAGCTAACCGGCGCTTGTCTCCCCACTTGACAGAAAAAGGGCACCCCGAAGGATGCCCTGCTCGCCCGCTGGCTTCTCATTAATTTCAACAATGGACACAATGGAAAGGATTATGCTGGAGTCGGGCATTAAGGTTCGATACGCTACCTCCTTTCTGAGCCAAAGGGTAGAAATTTAGAGGAGTTGTCTCCATCTTAGACGGTCGTGCTCACGCCTGTCAATGAACGCTGGTCCTAGCGGCGCCAGATAGACTGCGCTGGCGGATAAGGGCGGGCTAAGCAGGCCGGCGCCGGCCTCTGTGATGACGCTCTGGCCGGTTGTCATTCAGTCGATTTCTGCTATACTTGCGTACTGGAATCGTGAGCGGTTCTGTAAGTGAAAAGCGTCCTTAAGAACTGTGATTCGCCTAGCGACGTTAGACAGTGTGGGCTAGCTCAACTGGCAGAGCGCCTGACTCTGAATCAGGAGGTTGTAGGTTCGAGCCCTACGCCCACAGCTTGAGGTGGAACCGGCGTTCCACCTCTTTTTATTTCTGGCTGCGCGCCACGAGCCGGCTGGCCCTGCACCGGCATGCTGAGTGAAACCTATGACTGATGCCAATAGCGCCCTTTCCAGCAACTTCATCACCGAGATAATCGACCGCGACATGGCCGAAGGTCGCTATGAGCGCGTGCACACGCGCTTTCCGCCGGAGCCAAACGGCTACCTGCACATCGGCCACGCCATGTCGGTCAACCTGAATTACGGCATTGCGCAGCGCTACGGCGGCAAATTTAACCTGCGCTTCGACGACACCAACCCGACCAAAGAGGAGCAGGAGTATATCGACGCGATTATCCGCGACGTGCGCTGGCTCGGCGCCGACTGGGAAGATCGCCTCTTTTACGCCTCAGACTACTTCGGCCAGCTATACGACTGGGCCGTCGAGCTGATTAAGCAAGGCAAAGCTTACGTTGACGACCTCAGCCCTGAGGAGATCCGCGAATACCGCGGCTCGTTCACCGAGCCGGGGCGCAACAGCCCCTACCGCGACCGCTCCGTGGAGGAGAATCTGGACCTCTTCGAGCGGATGCGCGCCGGCGAGTTCGCCGAAGGCGAGCGCGTGCTGCGCGCCAAAATCGACATGGCCTCGCCGAACATGAACCTGCGCGACCCGATCCTCTACCGCATCATGCATGCCGAGCATCCGCGCACAGGCGACGACTGGTGTATCTATCCCATGTACGACTGGGCGCATGGGCAGAGCGACAGCATTGAAAGGATCAGCCATTCCCTTTGCACACTGGAGTTTGAGCATCACCGGCCGCTCTACAACTGGTTTATCGAACAGCTTGGCATCTACCACCCGCGCCAGGTGGAGTTCGGGCCGCTGTTGCCCACCTACACCATCGTCAGCAAGCGGCGTCTCATCCGCCTCGTCCAGGAAGGCTACGTCAGCGGCTGGGACGATCCGCGCATGCCCACCATCTCTGGCATGCGCCGTCGGGGCTATTCGCCACAGGCAATTCGCACGTTTGTCGAGATGGCCGGCGTCTCCAAGAATACTGGCCTGGTCGAGTTCGAGATGTTGGAGCATGCCATCCGCGATGACCTCAACGAACACGCGCCGCGGGCTATGGCCGTTCTCGATCCGCTGAAGATCGTCATCGAGAATTACCCGGAGGAGCAGGTTGAGTATTTCGACCTGCCCACCTACCCGCAGGACAAAGAGAGCACAGCCACGCGCCAGGCGCCCTTCTCGCGCGAGATTTACATCGAGCGAGACGATTTCATGGAAGATCCGCCGCGCCGCTTCTTCCGCCTCTCGCCCGGCCAGGAAGTGCGTCTGCTCGGCGCCTACTACATTACCTGTACCGGCGTGGTTAAGGACGAGCAGAGCGGTGAGATTGTCGAGCTTCGCTGCAGCTATGATCCCGCCTCGCGAGGCGGCGCCACTCCCGACGGGCGCAAGGTGAAAGGCACGCTGCACTGGGTCTCGGCCCGCCATGCCCACCCGGCCGAGGTGCGGCTCTACGACCGTCTCTTTAAGGTCGAGAACCCCTACGACTTCCCCGAGGGAGGCGATTTCACCGACAACATCAATTCCGACTCGCTCCAGATTATCGAGAATGCCCAGGTCGAGCCAAGCCTGGCCGAGGCGCAGCGCGGCGACCGCTTCCAGTTCATGCGCCAGGGCTACTTCAACGTTGATCCGGTGCTCTCCACGCCCGGCCAACTGGTCTTCAATCGTATCGTCTCGCTGCGCGATACGTGGGCCAGGATCGCCGGCAGCTAACCACCACGGTAGAAAACAAAAGGCCGCCCTCAGGGGCGGCTTTTGTGTTGGGCAGCGCCAGGGCGCGGCTCAGACGCGCGTGACGTAGGCGCCGCTGCGCGTGTCCACACGGATCACGTCGCCGACGTTGACGAAGAGCGGCGTGCGCACGCGCAGCCCCGTCTCGGTGACCACTTCCTTGGTAGCGCCGGTCGCCGTATCGCCGGCGACCGCCATCTCGGAGTCGACAACTTCCAGGTCGACGTTGGGCGGGAAGTTATAGTCGATCACTTCGCCCTCATAGCTGAGCAGCTCCAGCTCCATGTTATCCTTCATAAAGCGAGCATCGTCGCCCAGCACATCGTGCCTGACCCGCTCCTGCTCGTACGTTTCCTGGTCCATGAAATTGAAGAAAACGCCGTCGTCGTAGAGATACTGCATCGGCCGCTTGTCCAGCCGCACGTCCTCAACCCGGTCTCCTGACGAGAAGGTGAGCTGCACGTTCGCCCCGGAGCGCAGATCGCGCACGCTGACGCGAATCGTCGCCTTGCCCCGCCCCGGTTTGTTGTGTGAATACTCTGTTACCTTATACAGATTGCCGTCATGCTCAAAGGTGACACCACGGCGTAGTTGATTAACGTCAATCATCGCCAACGAACTCCTCTATACGGAAATAACCAGATGAGTCTATCACAAAGCCCCTGCGCTGTCAGCCGCTGCTTGCCCGGCCGGATCACGGTGGTACAATCCGCTGCGTTCGACCAGTTCTTGAGGAGATGGCGCCAGCTTTTCGGTCCCCAACAAGCCGCCGGCCATGCGCCCGAGGGTAAGAGATGACAGTCACAATCCACCAGGTCAGCAACGATAAGGAGCTGGCCGAGTTTATCCGCGTCCCCTGGACCGTCTACGCGGGCGACGCCAACTGGGTCCCCTGGCTCTATTACGAACGGTTGGATTTCTTTAATAAGACAAAGAATCCTTTTTTCGAGCATGCGGAGGCCGACTATTTCCTCGCCCGGCGCAATGGCAAGACCGTCGGCGCTATCGCCGCCATTCTCAACCATCGCTACAACGAATTCCAGCAGCAGAACGTGGCCCACTTCGGCGCCTTTGAGGTACTGAATGACCGTGAGGCGGCGCTGGCGCTGCTGGACGCTGCCGGCGAATGGGCGCGGGCCCGCGGGGCAGACAGCATCCTGGGGCCGATGACCCTCTCCACCAATGACGAGTGTGGTACGCTCATCGAAGGCTTCGACAGCCCGCCTGTCGTGCTCATGACCTACAATCTGCCTTATTACCCGGCCTTCATCGAAGCGGCAGGCTTTGTCAAGGCAATGGATCTGCTGGCCTGGAACGCCGACCTGGCAATGCTGAAGGTCGACATGCCGCCGAAGGTCCAGCACGTCGTCGGCAAAGTGAAGGAGCGCTATAACCTTTCGATTCGCCCGGTTGACATGAGCCAATGGGACGACGAGGTTGCGCGGCTGAAGAAGATTTATAACAGCGCCTGGGAACGGAACTGGGGCTTTGTGCCCTTTACCGACGCCGAAATCGAGCATTTTGCCGCCAGCCTGAAGCTGGTTATCGACCCGGACCTTGTCTTCGTCGTCGAGCACGAGGGTGAAACGGTCGGCTTCTCGCTGACCGTGCCCGACGTGAACCAGCCGCTGCGCCGCATCCGGCCGGGGCCGTCGCGCGCCAGCTCTTACCTGGCTGCGGCCCGCCTCTACCTCAACCGCCACAAGACCGATCGGGTCCGTGTCATTGCCCTGGGCGTGATCGAGCGCTTTCGTGGTCGCGGCGTCGATGCGCTCATGTACTATGAGACAGTCCACAGCGCCGCGGCCAAAGGATACCGGTGGGCGGAAGCTTCCTGGATTCTGGAGACAAACGACATGATGAACCGCGCCATCAAGATGATGAGCGGCGAAATCTATAAGCGCTATCGCATTTACGAAAAGGTGTTGTCAGAATAAAACGCTGGTATGGCCTGAACGCCAGTCCGGCCTGATTGAGCAGAAGGAGCAGACAATGGAAAGAGAGATCATTGCAACCACGCGGGCGCCGGGCGCCGTCGGCCCCTACTCACAGGCAGTTGTCGCCGGCAACCTCGTCTTTACCGCGGGCCAGATTGCCCTGGACCCGGTGACCGGGCAGGTCGTCGGTGATGAGATCCGAGCGCAGACAGAGCGCGTGCTGCAAAACCTGCAGGCCGTGCTGGAAGCAGCCGGCAGCAGCCTGGCGCAGGTGGTCAAGACCACTGTCTTTCTGCAGGATATGGACGATTTCGCCACCATGAACCAGGTCTATGCCCGCTTCTTTGCCAGCTCGCCGCCCGCTCGCTCCACGGTCGAGGTCAGCCGCCTGCCCCTGAATGCTCTGGTCGAAGTCGAGGCTATTGCCATCCGCCTGGACTAACGGGCAACGCTTTCGTGCACCACGCGCAGCCGTTCCAGGAATTCGCTCAGGATCATCGCCGTCGCGCCCCACACCTTGTGCGGGCCGATGCTGAAAAAGGGCACCCGTAGCTCCATCCCGCGCTGGTTCCAGACCTCTTCCTGGCGCGACTGGCTATCCAATAGCAGCCGCACCGGTGTCTCCAGCAGCTCGGCCACTTCGCTTGGCTGTGGCGTGAAGGCGGCGGGCTGCTCGTGCCAGCCCACAAACGGGTGGACCTGAAAATCGGACGGGGGGATATAGAGCGGCGTCAGCTCGCCGAGAAGCTGCACACGCGACGGCTCAACGCCCACCTCTTCGTGGGCTTCGCGCAGGGCGGCCTGGGCCAGCGTCTCCATGCGCTCGCGCCGGCCGCCGGGGAAAGAGATCTGCCCGGCGTGAGCCTGCAGGTCGTCGCGGCGGCGCGTCAGCAGCACGCAGGTGTGTTCCCCACGGGGATAGAGGAGTAAGAGGACGGCGCCCTCGCGCGGTTGGCCGGGGCGCGTCGCCGGGCGCAGCTGGGCGCGCGGCAGCGGTTTCATCTTGCCCTGCGCCGCCACCCCATCAAAGCCGGGAAGGCTCAGAGCATGACGAACGGTTAATAGAGAGAGCATATAGCTAACGGCCGTTTCCTTCTGCCGCCAAAGAGTTTAATAGCTCGCCCTCATCGTAAGGCTGGAAGCGGTAGCCCACCCCCCGCTCGGAGACAATATAGCCATGCTTCCGGTTGCCCGATTTCAGCTTGCTGCGCAGGCGATGAATATAGACGTGCAGCCGGTCGTCGTCGCTGGCTTCCAGCCGCCACATGCGGCGCAGCAGAAAATCGCTGTTGACCGTCTCGCCCGGCGTGCGCATGAGAATATAGAGCAGGCGAGCCTCTGTCGGCGTCAATCGCTTTAGTTTTCCATCGACCAGCAGCTCGCGGGCGGCGAAGTTGACGCCTAGATCGTCGTCAATGGGGATCGGCGCGCCCATCGGGAAGGGGAACGTACCCACTCGCTGCAGCACGCGCCGCACGCGCGCCGCCAGCTCGCCTGGATTAAAGGGCTTGATGACGTAATCCTCGGCATAATGGCGGATAGCGCGGACGACTGTCCCTTCCTCGTCAACCGCGGTCAGCATAATCACCGGCACATCGCAGAAGCGGCCGAGCTGCTCGCAGAAGTCGAAGCCGTTCATGCCCGGCGGCATGTGTATATCCACCACAAACAGATGGGGCAACCCATTCTGCTCCACCCACTCCAATGCTCTTTCCCCCGATGGGGCGCTGTACACCGTAAAGCCATGGCGGCGCAAAGTGTGCTCAACGACGAGCAGCGTCTCTGGACTATCGTCGACGGCGAGAACAGAAATGGTTTCTATCTCGTCCTGTTCCTCAATCATCTGGCGATTATCCTCCCAACTGTTCCTGCCGTCTACCGTGACCAATTGTATCAGATCGTTTACACTCCGGGGAGATGACTATAGTCGCGTTCATTCTTGGGTGGTTAGCAGGGATGGGGGCCGCGGCGCAGGTGGGTTTGCTCTGGCGCACCTGGGCGCTGGCCGGGCTGGCCGCCCTGCTTCTGGCCCTGCTCACGCGCCGCAGCCGCTACGTCCTCATCTTTGTCGCCCTCGGCGGCGCCGGCCTGGGGGCTGCTCGCTACCAGCTGGGGCAGCAGCCGCCCGGCCCCGGCCACGTCGCCATGCATAACGAGGGCGAGACGGTGACGCTCTATGGCCGTATCGCCGCCCCGCCCCGCGTCCGCGACCGCTTTGTCAGCGCCGTCGTGGATGTGACGGCGCTGACAGCCGGCGCGGAGCCGGCGGAAGCGGCGCATGGGCTAGTGCAACTGCAGGCGCCCCGCTTCCTGCCCCTGCACTATGGCGACTGGATCACGGCGACCGGGCGGCTTGAGACGCCGCGGCCGGCAGCCGACTTTGACTATCAGGCCTACCTGGCCCGGCGCGACATCTTCAGCGAGATGCCTTTCCCGGTGGTGGAGACAGCCGCCGGCGCCCGCGCCAACCCGTTGCGGGGCGCTCTCTTCCAGCTACGCCAGCGGGCGGCGGCCACCATCGACCAGATCCTGCCCGATCCACAGGCGGCGCTACTGCAGGGCATTCTCCTGGGCGACGACACAGGCATTCCGCCCGACCTCCAGGAAGCGTTTCGCATCAGCGGCACGGCGCACATTATCGCCATCTCCGGTTTCAATATTGCCATTCTTGCCGGCCTGTTGCTGCGGCTGGTCGCGCCGCTTGCCGGCCCCCGCTGGGCCATCTGGCCCGCCCTGGCGATCATCGTCCTCTATACGCTTCTTGTCGGCGCCGATGCCTCAGTCGTGCGCGCCGCCATCATGGGTGGTCTCTACCTGTTCGCCGG
>CAZOGK010000035.1:0-34975 GCA_964579295.1 uncultured Ardenticatenaceae bacterium | reverse complement strand
GACATTCGACCTTGAAGCTGAAGCGTACCCGCGAGAGCAGCGGGTCGAAATCGTCCGGCGGCGTGGGGTCGCTGGCCGACTCGCGCAGCGAGAGGGTATAGGTCGCAAAGTCGCCGCTGCTGTCGGTGCGCACCACCAGCGTGCGGTCTGCATCCGGCAGGGCCAGGAAATAAGCCTGCTCGGCCGGCGTGGCCAGGGCAGCGGGAATGGCGTCGGCGCGATGCGCCCAGACGACGCGCACCGGCGTGATGCGCACCCCACCCTCGATCAGCACGTTGAGGGCGGCCAGCGCCGCGATCGGCTTGAGGCAGTGGACGAGCAGCGTCTGCTGGCGCGGGCTGCCGGCCGGAGCGTTGCGATCCAGCACCTCCAGGTAGTCGATGCCGTTGAGGATCGGGTGGGCGGCGACTTCCTGACGCCGCCGCCTGTCTTCGCAGAAATAGTGCTGCGCCATCTACACCTCGCGCGTGAAGACCGCCGTCTGCGGCTGCTGGCTGCGGCGGATCAGATACTGGATCGTCACCGAGAGCGTGCCTTCTACGCTCTCCACTTCGACGGCGTCCACCTGGATAATGTCACCCAGATATTTCTGCAGGCCGCTCTGCACCAGAAAGCGCGTCGTCGCCGCCAGCTCGGGGCTGTTGGGGATGAAGACCATCTGCAGCAGCCCGCTGCCGAACTCCGGGCGGTTGACCCGCTCGCCAGGGTTGGTGAAAAGCAGCTGCTCGATCAGGTCGCGCACGTGGCCGGGCAGATCGGCGACGGCGCTGCGCCCGCGGCTATCGATGCTGTAGGGAAAGTCGATGTTCACGCTGCCTCCTTACATGCCGATGACGCGCGGCTGCGTCGCCGCCACCAGCGGCGGCCCCTGCGGGATCTGCTCGGCGCTGAGACAAAGGCCGGCGCTCGCCTGCAAAATGGCCGGCTGGCCGTTGACGAAGACGCGCGTTGCCGGCGCCAGCCATTGCACGCGCACGCAGGGCTGCGGCTTGGGGCCGGGAATGGTGAAGGCGCAGCCGGCGACGAGATAGGTGTCGCCCAGCGTCGCCACCGGCTGCCCGCTGACCAGCACGCGGCTATTGGTGGGGATAATGTTCACGGGCCCGCCGTGCGGGCAGAAGATGGTCGCGCCAAGATGAACCAGCGGTCCGGGCATGGTCCTTTCTCCTAAGTGATCAGCAGGGCGCCCTGGTTGATGGTCACCGTGGGGCCGGTCATGATAATCGAGGCACCCTTGCCATTCTGGATGTAGATGCCGGTGTCGTTGACGATGATCGAGGCGCCAGTGGCGCTCTTGATTATGATGCCGCCGGTGGGGCCGGGCACGTCGCTGATAATCAGCCCGTTTTGCAGCGTCGTCTGCAGCGTAATGGCCGGCACGGCCGGCGGCGCCAGGCGGGAGAGCGCCGGCACCTCGGCGCCATTGCCCCAGAAGCCGCCCACCCAGATCGGGTAGTCAGGGTCGCCCTGCTCGAACTCGATCCAGACGCCGGCGCCGATGGGCGGCACAGTAACCATGCCCATCTGCAGCCCCGCCGCCGGCAGGCAGGGCAGCGCCCAGGTGGAAAGAGTCGGGCCGTAGACATCAGGCACGTTGACCTGGATGCGCGCCTTCAGCATAGGATCGACGTTGTTCAGCACCTGCCCGCGGTATTTGCCGTAAAACTTCTCTGGCTCGCTCATACGGGCACCTCCGCCACGGTGGAAATGAGGCCGTTGCGGCTTAACTGGAAATCCTGTTTGTACTCGCCACGCTGAATCTTGTGGGTGACGCGGTTGACGTAGTAGAGGCCGTCGAAGGCAGTCCCCACGCCGCGCACGCCGACGAGCTGGCGCGTCTTCAGCACCCGGCCGTAGCGCACCACGTTGAGCGAGCCGGAGCCGGTCACGGCGTCGGCGCTACGCCCGGCGCGGCCCAGCGCCCGCAGCAGCGCCTGCGGCGGGGTCAGCTTGGCCGTCTCGCGCAGATGCTCCACCTTCTTCGGCAGCGGCGGCACCAGCCCCAGCGGCGGGTTGAGAAGGGAGATGTCGGGCACCGGCAGCGGGATGGGCGCCTTGCTGTTCTGCTCCTGGATGAAGAAGAAGGGCAGTGTGCGCGACTCCGTATCGAAGCTGAAGCTCAGGCTCTCCACGTTGGTATGGGCGTCCATGTTGACGTTAAGCGCCGGTTGCGCCGGACCGACGCGGATCTCCGGCCCCCAGTAGGCGATGCTCGTCCCCGGCGCCGGGCCGGGCGTGATGTAGAAGACGTAGCCGGTATCGGCGGCGAGCTGGCGCACGTACTGCAGGTCCGTACCCTGGTGCATGGGAATCTGCTCGGTGGGAATAGGGATGTCGGGCAGAATGACGGGGATGACCATGGGGATGACGCCGAAGATGGCATACTTCGCCAGAATGAGCAGCACGCGCGCCTCGGGCGGCATCGCCGGGTAGGGAATGCCGTCCAGGGGCAGGTAGTCCATGACCGCCGTCAGATCGACCCCCTTCACCGTGAGCTGCGCCGTGCCCGGCTCGGCGCCCGGCGTCACCTCGTGGTTGGTCATCACGCCGTCGCTGAGCACCTCCGGCGTACCGCGCACGGTGGCGATGATGACGACGCGGATGAGAGGGATAGGCGCGCCGCCGGAAAGCAGGAAGAGCGTGTGCAGCGGCGAGCGTGGGCTGAGATTGAAGACCAGCTCAAAGCCGCTGGGGCCGGTCGTCTCCGCGTTGACCTGCAGGCGCACCAGTGCGTCGAGGATGTCGCGCGAGACGGGAACTGGCACGCCCGGCCCGATCATCAGCGTCAGGTGCAGGTTGCCATCAAGCACTGTGGCCGCTCCCTGGGATGCCTTCAGGTAGTGTGATGCGCACTGCCCGCCCCGGCACGGCGGTCAGCTCGTCGGGGTGCATGGCGCCGTTGGCGTCGCAGAGCCGCCAGAACTGCTCGGGGTCGCCGAGGTAGGCCGCTGCCAGCGTGTCCGGGCGCTCGCCCTCGCTGACCACGTGCTGCTGCAGCGTGCTGAAGCGGCTGGCCGGGGGGACAAAGCGCCGCTTGAGATAGACGACCTGCTTGCCCTCTTCCGTCTCGAACTCCACGGTCTCGACGCCGTAGTAGCGGCTGCTCGGGGGGAATTGCTCAAACTGCATGGCTTCTCTCCTTAACCAATCCCCTGAATGCCCAGCTCGCCAAACGAGCCGCTGCGCACCAGCGAGGCCAGGCGCTCCAGCTGCTGGTGGTATTTCAGCGCCAGATTGCCGCCGAGGTGGTCAAAGCCCAGGTCGGTGACGCTGAGCACGCGCAGCCCCAGGCTGACTTTGGCCCGCAGCGGGTTGAGGTTGGGGTCAAACGCCTCTTCGGTGACGCTGAACTCGGTAATGCGCACCGGCAGCACCCGGTTCTTACTCCAGACAAAGAGCGTCAGCGGCGCCTCCATGGGGATGATCTCCAGCGCGCCGCTGCTCGCCAGGCTGTTGTTGTGGATGAGCTGCTCGCTGGTGGGATAGAGCAGGCTCTCCAGCACTGCCAGCTGCGGCGCGATGCCATACTCGGCGGCGCTGCGGTTCTGGTCGGGGAACTCCAGCTGGTCGGCGGCGTCGATCTCCGCGTCCAGCTTGTAAGTCTCCACCGGCGGCCCTTTGAGCCGCACCGGCTCGGAGCGCTCGCCTTCCGCCGCCAGCGTCTGCGGCGCCAGCGTACGCGTCAGCGTTTCCGGGTTGTACTGCAGGGTGATGATGCGCTGCACGGCGCCGCTCTTGGGATCGACGACGACGATGCCCCCTTTGAGGAGGCGGGGAGAAGCGGACAAGGCCATCAGGATGATCCCTTTTTCTGCTGCACGACGTGGGTAAGCTCGTGGGCCAGCAGCTGCTGCCCGGCGCTGCTCTCCGGCTGGTATTGGCCGGGCGCAAAGACGATGTGCGCGCCGGAGGTATAGGCGCGCGCGGCGATCTCCTCGGCCGAGCGGCCCGCCTCGCCGCCGCTATGCACGCGCACGCCGCTAAAATCGTGGCCGAAACGAGCCGCCATCGTCTGCTGCAGCGCTGGCGACAGCGGCTGCCCCCCTTCCGAGAGCGTGCGGGAGACGCTCGCCGGTAGCTGCGCCGGCGCCGGACCGGCCGCCTTACGCTGCACGGCCGGCTCTTCCTCATCCTGACGCATCTTCAGCAGGCTGGCCCCTTCCTTGGGCTTCATACCCGGCAGATTGAGCGGGTTGAGCGGGTCGGCGCCGCGCATGCGCCAGTAGGCCTTCCAGTAGGCTTCCTCCTCCGCCTTACGCTGATCCGGCGACTTCATCCCTTCGCGGAACTCATGCTGCTCTTTCTGCATTTTCGCCGTTGCGGCGCGCCGCTTCTCTGTCTCGCTCTGCTTGGGCTTCTTCTCGCCCTTTTTGCCCGCGCCAAATTTGTAGGTGAAGGAGATCATGCCCTTCGTCGGGTTGCGCACCGGCCCTTCGTAGGTGATCTTCGCCGCGAGGCCGGGCGCGATCACGTCCAGGGGGATGGCCGGCAGCTGCGCCGGCAGCTCCTCGTTGGTGGCGATCAGCGCGGCAATCGTCCCGGTCGCCGCCGCGCCGGTGATGATCTTGCCCGGCAGCGTGCCGATAAACTCCTCGCCCAGCTCTTTGACCCGCTTTTCAATCTTCTGGCCCACCTCCGTCTTCATGAAGGCTTCGCCCGTCTTCTTGGCGGCTTCCTTGTACTTTTCCTCGTCTGTCTTCTCTTTTTTGCCGCCGCCGCCCCCCTCCTGGCGCTGGATCGCGCCGGGACCGGCCGCACTCAACGAGCCGGCGGGCACGACGCCGCCGCGCACGGCAATCGCCGCGGCCCGATCCGCCTCCTGCTCCAGCGCCGGCCCGCTCTGGCGGCAGGCGTCGCACTGCCCGCCGCCCGTGGTGTGCGTGCCGCAGGCGCACTGGCGCTGCAGCAGCCGGCTGGCCGGCGCCGGCTGCCAGCTCTGTTCTGCTGTCTGTTGCGTGACGGTCATCTGTCTCATCACTACGGCCCTCCCTTGCCGGGGATCGTCTCAAACTGCGCCGCCCACTGCGGATCATAGGGGAAGAGGCGGGTCTTCGGATTATCGGTGTACGCCTCTTGCAGCCATTCAAAGAGGTAACTTTTGGTCGCTTCCTCGCTGACCTTCGTGTTGGTGAACTGGTTCTTGATGTCCGCCGCTGCTGTCAGGCGCTGGTCGTTCTTGGTGAACCAGTCAATCACCTGCCGTTCGGTCATGCTCTTCAGGGTGAAGAGGCGCGAGCCACTGCGGAAGGGCAGCGCGTGGCCGGCGCGCAGGTAGGCGGCGAAGTCGCCCCAGGTTGGCTTGGCCGGGATCTTTTGCGTTGGGGCAAAGACCGGCGCCCACTTCGTGAAGCTGTCGCGCACATCCTTGCTATCTTTCCACTTCTGCCAGTGGTAGCGGATGTGCCGGTCGGTGTTGTCCACGTTGTAGAGACCGATGGTGCCGTAATATTGGTAAAGCTTGGGCGCGTGCACGGCCGGGGCGGCGGTGGGCGTGCCAAAATAGCGCTGCACCGCCTCCATGTACGGCTTGCTCTGCCCCAGGGCGCAGCCGCGGATCTCGATGGTGCTGTCCTTGCTAAAGCGCTTGCGCATCTTGGCCTGTTTGTTGGCGAAGTCCCGCTGCGCAAACGCCTTGTGCGTCGCCGCTGCCCGCTCGATGGCCTGCCCCAACGAATCGGTGGTCGCTACCGCTGACCAGGAGTAGCCGGTGGCGGCCACCAGCTTTTCCAGGGCCAGCAGGTCATCTTTGCTCGCGGCCTTTTTCGTCTCGGCGGCCGTGCGCGCCGCGGCGATCTGGCGGTTGACGGCCGGCAGCAGCAGATCGCGCTCGGATTTGGTGGGGCCGGGCGCCGCTTTCAGCCGGTGGCGGTTGGTCAGCCAGCGGAAAAAAGCGCTGATCGCCGCATTCTTGATTGTGTCCTTGCTGATGCCCAGCCGCTTGGCCAGCTCGGCATTGGTGGTCACGACCTTTTCCCGGAAATATTCGCGCGCGCCCTCGTCGGTGTAGGAAACAGTGGGCACGACGGCCGCCTGCTCCGCCTGCTGCTGCGTCGTCGCCTCCAGCTCCTTCTGCATCACCGGGTCGGGGCCGCCTTTGGCAAACTGCATGTAGAGGCCGATCTGCGAGGCGTGGGAGACGATGCGAATCCGGCTCAACGTCCCGGTTCCCTTGGCCAGGTCTTCTGTTATCTCCTCGACAGAGGCCACCTGAATCGGTTTATAGCCCCACTTATCGTGGAACTCGTGCGCGCCCTTGATGTACTTGTCGTCCGTTTCAATGCCGACAGTCGAGGTGTACGTCTTGTCCGGATCGGTGCCGTACAGCGCCAGGGACGGCGGGGCCGCCTCGTGCACCGCGACGCTGGCGCCGGCCGCCAGCCGCGCCTGCAGCGCCTGCGCTTCGCCTTCCAGCCGCGCGCGGGACGCCGGCGCCGCCCCGTTGGCGCCCAGCCGCTGCTGGGCTACGTGCACCAGTTCGTGGGCCACCAGCTGCGGCGAGGGCGCGCCGTCAAAGTGGACGCGCCCGTAGCGCGTGACGCCGCGCGCGGGCACGCCGCTGAAATCGTGGCTGAAGCGCGGCGCGGGTGGGAGCGCGGGCCGCGCCGGCGCCGGGCCGCTCTCCGGGCGCTGCATCTCCCGCTCCGGCTCGACAACCGGCGAGAGCCGTTGCCCGAAGGAGGCCGCGGGCGCGGCGGCGGGGGCCGGCCTGGTCGCCGGCCGGGCGGGCTGCCTCACGTGGCTCACCGGCCGAGCCCTCCTACCAGCGAGCGGGCGATCTCCCGGCCCAGCGCCGCCGCATCCAGCGGCGCGCCCGGGTGGATTGGCGGCGCCTGCAGGCGCGCAATGTCCAGCCCGCCTCCAGGAGGCAGGGGCAGGCCGCCCTCCTGCAGGAGCCGGGCCAGCTCGGCTGCCGCCGTCTCGCGCAGCAGGCGCTGCTGGCGCGGCGTCAGCGCGAACCCCTCCAGCACCAGCCGCTCGACGTGCAGGTTGATCTTCATCGCGCCCGTCCTCCGTTTGCCGACCAGCGCAGCACGGCTTCGTCCACCGGCTGTTCCAGCTTGTAGAACTCGCCGCGCGCCGCCTCCAGCACGTGGGCCATTGTCACCAGCTCGCCGGCGCTTGCGGCGCGGAAGGCGGCATTGATCGCCACGTTGTGGATACTGCCACCGGTGAAGTTGAGGCGCGCCAGGTAGCCGTAGTCCAGATCCTGGCAGGGCGTCTGCCGCGGGAAGACCTGGCGCCAGATAGCCAGCCGCTCGGCGTGGCCGGGAAAGGGGAAGTTGACGACAAAGCGCAGCCGGCGCAGGAAAGCGCGGTCCAGGGCGCTCTTCATGTTGGTCGCCAGCACCGCCAGCCCGCGGTAGCCTTCCATGCGCTGCAGCAGGTAGTTGATCTCGATATTGGCGTAGCGGTCGTGGCTGTCTTTGACCTCGCTGCGCTTGCCGAAGAGGGCGTCGGCCTCGTCGAAGAACAAAATGGCGCCGCCGTCCTCGGCGGCGTCAAAGAGGTGGCGCAGGTTCTTCTCTGTCTCGCCGATATATTTGCTGACGACGGCCGAGAGGTCGATGCGGTAGAGGTTGAGCTGCAGCTCGTTCGCCAGCACTTCGGCGGCCATCGTCTTGCCCGTGCCGCTTTCCCCGGCGAAGAGCACGCTGATGCCAAAGCCCCGGTTCATCTTCTGGCGGAAGCCCCAGCCGTCGTAGACCTGGCTGCGCTGCGCCACCTGCCCGGCGATCTCCCGCAGCAGGCCGATCTCGCGCTGCGGCAGGATGATCTCGTCCCAGGTCGCGCGGGCGTCGATGCGCTGTGCCAGCGTATCCAGGCGCGGCCGGGTGCGCAGCAGGCACGATTCCCAGACGCTTCCCTGGCCCTGCCCCTCCTGCTCCGCGGCAATCTCGCCGATGGTCGCCAGATTAAAATTGAACTGCGCCGCCAGCCGCCCGGCGTCTGGTTTGCCCGCCCCGTTCTGCCGGCCCAAGGCGGCGGCCCACGCCTGCTGCTGTTCGGGCGGCGCCGGCTTCTCCACGTCCAGCGCCAGGGTCGCGCCCAGGCCGGGCTGCACCTCGCGCGCAGCCACCAGCGCCGGCGTGCGCAGCCGCGCCAGGAAGCGGCGCAGCACCGCCGGCCCGCTCTCCGCGCCTTCCCCGGCCGCGCCCGCCTCGTGGGCATCCAGGTAGAGCAGCAGCGGCAGCAGCAGGCTCTCTCGCTGCCAGAGGCGCGCCAGGTTCTCCAGCTCGCCCGCCTGCGCCGGCAGCAGCTCGACCGGCATCTGGTAGAGATAGAGGCCCAGGGAGGTCGCCGCCTGCCAGGCGACGAGCTGCTGGCTGAGGCGGTCGCTGCCCACGAGCTGCAGGGTCAGGTTACTGCTGGCCGCTTCCAGGTAGCGAGCCGCCTGCCCGGCCACCGCGGCCTGCGAAGGCGGCAGTGTGGCCTCGACCACGGCTGCCGGGAAGGGCGTGAGGAAAGAGGATAAGCGGTCGTCCAGGTAGTTCAGCCCCTTGACGTAGTTGACGATGCGCTCGTCGGCGCGCAGCGCGCTGGCTGTCAGCGGCTGGGCGCCCGGCTGGTTGATCTCCAGCATGCGCCAGTAGCGCAGCGGCCGGTCCGGCGACATCACCTCCCAGGCCGGCTCGTCAAAGAGAGCGAGCGCCAGGGCAAAGGTGGGATAGGGCCGGCCGGGGTGGTCCTGCGCCGCCGCGCAGAGGCCGGCGATGCGCGTGTCCAGCTCCACGGCGCAGCAGAGCAGCAGCAGCTCCGATTCAAAGCGCGAGAGGCCAAACTGGCGCGCCAGGAAGAGCAGGGCCGGCAGCGGCGCCGCCTCTTCCTGGTCTAACAGCGCCGCGCGCGCCTCGGCCAGCTCTGCCGCGGCGACAGCGTCTGGCTCGGCCAGCGCCGCCAACCGCAGCCGCAGCCAGTGCAGCGCCGCCTGCAGGTAGGTCTCGTTCGTCTCTTCCCAGGTCACGGTTTCCGCCAGCCGCTCGCTCATGTGATCGTTACCTGCTGCGAATCGTCGAAGACCGGCGGGACTACCGAGCGGTCTACGAGCAGGCTGTCCACACCGTCCACCCGCAGCCGGATGAAATGGGCGCCCGGCGCCGCGTCTTCGACGGTGAAGGTCACGCTGTTTGTCTGCGCCGCAAACGGCTCAGCCGGCACCTCCCGGTCACCTAGCAGCAGCGACACCGTCTGCTCCGGGCGCACCTGCGGCCGACAGGTGACCGTCAGGGTCACGTCGCCCTGCGCGTCGCGCGCCGCCGGGTTGGGGCTGATGGTCAGGATCTCCGGCGCCAGGGTCAGCGGCAGCCGGTTGGACGCCTGCTGCCGCGGCGGGGCGATGGTGCTGACCAGCGCCGCGGCCGTGTAGAAGCCGGCGGGCCAGTTGGCCGCGTCGTTGGGAATCGGCAGCGCAGCGCTCGTCGCCGTGGCCGTGCCTGCCGGCGCCAGCGTGTGCGGCTCGTCCAGCAGCCGGTGCTCGAAGCGGAAGACGACCTCGTCCCCCTGCAGCCGCTGCCCGGCAAGGGTCAGCATCTCGCCCAGCCGCACCGACGGCTGCTGGTCCGGCGGCGTCACCGCCAGCAGCGTGGCAAAGGGCGGCGCGAGGTCGGCCTGCACGGCGACGCCACGGTCGTGGGTACCGCGGGTCAGCACCGGCAACGCCGCGCGCGCCGGCCGGCTGCTCTCGATGAGCACGACTGAGGCCGCGTAGGCCGCAGAGAGCCGGTAATTGGTCTGAAAGCCGCTCCAGAGCTTGGACATCTCGTCCAGCGTCAGCGGCTGCCAGGTGAGCCGCACTCGCTCCACCTGCCGGTAGGGCTCGTTTAGCTGGTCCTGCGCGGCGAGGCTGTCGTTGATCTGGTCGCCGTCCAGCAGCGGATGGTCGTGCAGCACGCTCAGCGCCCGCCCCAGCAGGCGGTGGCTGCCCAGCAGCCGGTTGGCGTCGCTGGTGGCGTCGGTGGCGTCCTCCTCCTCGCCGTAATAGGCAGTCAGCAGGTAATGAAGCGTCAGCGACAGCGGCGTCTGCTTGCGCTCGCCCGGCTGCGTGCTCCAGGGCACGTCGCGGTTGCGCCAGGCGGCGTCGATCTCCGTGTGGTAGAGGAAGAGGTTGAGCTGGTTGGTGTGGGTCGTATCGCGCGCCCGGTCCAGCGGCCGGGTGGTAATGGCCGTGCCGGCGATGTCGGCCTGCAGCGCCTGGCGCAGCAGCCCCTCGATGGCCGCCGTAACGGCGGCGATGGCCAGCGCCGTGCTCATCGGCCCCCCTTCTCGCGCCGGCGGCGCAGGTAGTCTTCCAGGCTCATCACGGCCGGCTCGGTGCGCGGTGTGCGCTGTGGCGGCGGCGGCGCGGCTACGGCGCGGATCTCCACGCGGCCGATGGTGACGTTAATCACCGGCTCGGGCCCAGCCGCCGGCGGCTGGGCGCTCGTTGGAGGAGGCGGCGACAGGGCCGGCTGCAGGCCGTTGGCCGGCGGCGCAGACAGCGCCGGCTCGAGCCGGGTCGTCTTTTCGGCCGGCGGCGCGGTCGCTGCCGGCAGGCTGGTCTGGCGCTCACTCTGCTGGACGATGGTCTGCGCCGGTTGGACGCGCGGCGGGGCCGGGGCCGGGTTCTCGGCCGGGCCGGGCGCAGCGGGCGGCCGGGAAGGCCGGGCCTCTTCGCCAGATGGCGGCGCCGGTGGTCGCTGCGGCGTCAAGGGTTGTGCAGCCAGGGGGGCCGGGGCTGATTCGGCGGCGGCTGGCACCGGCAGTTCGCTTGGCTGCCGCTCGCGGGCAGCGGGCTGCGGCGCATGGCGCGGCGGTGGCTGCGTAGCCGGCGGCTCTGGCGCTGCCTGGTCTGCGGGGCCGATGTCCGCCTGTGGCTGCGGCGCGGGCGGCGCCAGGGACGGCCCGTCGCCTGGCGCCGGCCGGGCGGGCGCTTCCGCGCCGCTCTCCACGCTCAAGGAGAGCGCATCCCAGCCGGCCGCGGAGGCCGGCTCGAAGCGGGCCAGCGGGCGTGGCTGGATCAGGCTGGCGGGGCCCTCGCCAGGCGCGTCACCGCGCGCGCGGGCAATCAGCGTGCTGAGGAAATCGCTCATGCCAGCGCCAGCTCCAGGTAAGCCTGCCGCCGCCAGGGCGAGAGCTGCAGGATCTCGCCTTCGCTCCAGCCGTAGGCCGCGGCCAGCAGGTGCACCTCGCGCAGCGTGCGCAGCGCCCAGGCCTCCAGCTCCTGCCAGAAGAAGCCGCCAATGTCCAGCAGCGACTGCCATTGGTGGCCGCAGGCGGCGCAGTCGAGGGCCAGCCAGACCTCGGCCTGCGGATCGGCCTCGGCCATGCGCGCGGCAATCGCCCCGGCCAGGTCGGCCGGCAGCGGCCCATCGAGCGGCGGCTCGACGCCGGTCACACATTGCTGCAGCAGCCGCTCGCGCCGGGTCGCCGGGTCGCCGTTCAGCGCCAGCAGGTCGGCGCTGGCCGGCAGGCGGAAGCGGACCGTGCGCCCGCCCACCGTTACTGCCAGTGGCTCCTCGAGTGCCGGCGGCGGCTCGACGCGCACGTCAGCGACGGCAATGGACAGCTCCAGCGGCGCGCTGCAGGCCGGGCAGGCGGTTTTACAGGCCAGCCGCGGCCCAAAGGTCAGCTCGCGCAGCGCCAGCAGCAGCCCATCACGCCGGCCGGTGGGCAGCCGGGCCAGCTCGCCGGCGCCGGCCTGCGGGCAGGCGGCTTCCAGCAAGAGAAGCGCCTGGCGCAGCGGCGGCAGCAGCCGCCCGCGCTCCCATACGTCCAGCAGCCGGGGGGCCGCAATGGCGGAGAGTTCAGGAGTCATCGGCGTTTACCAGCCAGAGAAAGCTAGAGGCTTGGCTCGCTGGGCTCGACGACGGCCTCGTCCCGTTCCCAGCCTTCGTTCTCCAGCTTCAGCGTCTGGATGGCGACGGCATTGGCCGCGGCGTCCAGCTCTGGCAGGGCCTGGTACTCTGAAACCCAGCAGCGGAAGACCTGATAGGCCAGCACCAGCTGGCCGGCTTCGTTGTACATCTCGATGATGATGTCTTTGCGGAAATCGCGCAGAGACGTTTCCGCACCCAGGCCGGCGCCGAAGTTCCAGACCTTGTTGGCCCATTTCTCAAATTCGAGATCGTGAGTCACGCCGCGCTCCAGGGTGATGGCGTCGTACTTCGATTGTCCCGGCGACTTACGCACCGTGCTCGGGTCGCCGCCCTCGCGGTGCTCCACGACCTCGGTGGTGCGCTTGAGCGCGCTGACCTTGCTCACGCCGGCCACGTAGCGGCCGTCCCATTTCACGCGGAACTTGAAGTTCTTGTAGGGGTCAAAGCGGTGGGTGTTGACGCTGAATTGTGCCATGGTGTCCTCCCTAGGCGGCTTCGAGCTGGCCCGCCATCTGCTGCAGGCTGATGATTACGAACTCGGCCGGTTTCAGCGGCGCAAAGCCGACGACAATGTTGACGATGCCGCGGTTGATGTCGTCCTGCGTCGTCGTCTCGCTGTCGCACTTGACAAAGTAGGCCTCCTGCGGCGTGCGGCCCTGGAAGGCGCCCTGGCGGAAGAGGCTCTGCATGAAGGCGCCCACGTTGAGCCGGATCTGCGCCCAGAGCGGCTCGTCGTTGGGCTCAAAGACGACCCACTGCGTGCCGCGATAGAGGCTTTCTTCCAGATAGAGGGCCAGCCGGCGCACCGGAATGTACTTCCACTCCGAGGCCATCTGGTCGGCGCCGACCAGCGTGCGCGCGCCCCAGGCGACCACGCCGTAGACCGGGAAGTTGCGGATGGCGTTGAGCCCCAGCGGGTTCAGCGCGCCGTTCTCCTGGTCGGTGAGCGTGTAGGCCAGCTCGCGCACACCGCGGATGGCGGCGTCGGTGCCGGCCGGCGCCTTCCATACGCCGCGCTCGGCGTCGGTACGGGCGTAGAGCCCGGCCACGGCGCCGCTGGGCGGGAAGCTGCGCAGGCGAAAGTTCTGCAGCGGATCGGCCACCCGGATCTGCGGGAAGTAGGCCGCCGCATTCTTGTGGCGCAGCGAGGCATTGTCCGTCAGCCACTGGCGCGCCTCGTCGAGCGTATCAACCGTTCCCGGCAGGTCCAGGATGGCGAAGGCGCGCCGCTCCTCGGCATAGGCGATGGCCTCGCCAAGCACGGCGTTTTCGGTCACCCCTGGCAGGCAGAGGATATTGAAGAGGTCCACGTCTTCCAGCGCATAGATGCCTGTTTTGGCGTCGCGGCTGCCGCGCAGCTCGTTGGGGCCGGGCGGCGTGCCGTCGTTGCCGCCCGCGCCGCCCTCCTGCCCGGCCGAGGTGACGGCGCTGCCCACGGCGTAGTGGGCGACGTTGACCGCGCCAGTGCCGGCGGCCGAGAGGCGCAGGTCGTCGGCGACCTCCCCGGCCCCCGCATCGTCGGCAAAGGTAAGGCGGGCGTTGGGATTGCTGCCGCCGGCCATGATCTGCAGCCGGTTGTCGTGCAGGTTGACCGTGGCGCCGCTCAGCTCGGCCCGGTCGCTGGCGTTCAGCGCCGCCAGCAGCCGCGAGCGCAGCGCCGGCAGGCTGTCAGGCTGCTCGGCCGCCGAGCTCCACAGCGTGAGCGTGTGCGGCCCATCGTCGGGCAGGCCGCTGGCCTGGATGGTCACGTTCATCGTCGCCGCGGCCGGCAGGGCCGCCAGATCCACGGCGGAGAGGTCGTTGCTCACCGTACCCGTGCGCGCCGGGCGGATGGCCGCGGCCGCTTCCGCCTCGCTGCCACCGTTGGCCTGGCCCAGCCGCAGCAGGGCGGCGGCGTTGCGAATGGCGGCGTTGCCCAGCCGCACCGAAGAGTGCTCGCCCGTCGTCGGCGAGGTGCAGACAATGCGCGTGCCGCTGCGCGCGCAGGCAAAGGCGTTGAAAGCGGGCTTAATGGCCCGCACCCGCGTCTGGATCTGGCTGGCCAGGTTGTTGAGGCGAGCGTTCTGGCTGCCGCCGCTGATCGAGCCGCCGGCGTCGAAGATGTCAAACTCGTGCGGCCCGTCGCCGTCGAGCGTGATCGCCAGCCGCCGATGGTTGTCGTCCAGCTGCGTGAAGTCAAAGCCGTCGAGGTCGCCGCTGGTGCTCGTGCCGTTCCCGGTCACCAGCGCCGCCGCCCCGGCCGGGCGCTCCACCCGGATCAGGTTGGAGGCGGCGTTAATCGTATCGACGGCGTAGCTGGCGGCGCGGCTATCCATGCTCAGATTGCGGTGTTTCTCCAGCCGGGCTGTCTGCAGCACGCCGTTGCGCTCCTCCAGTTCGGTGACGGTGAGGTTGAAGAGGCTGGCCGGGTTGGCCGTGTCGTAGTCCACCTCAAGGCGCAGGTTGTTGCCCCACAGCCCCTCGCTGGCGGCGGCCACGGCCAGCACCGCGTCCGTGCCGGCGACGCTGTTGCGCAGGGTAACCGTGGCGGCGGCGGCCCCCTGGGCGGCGCGCACGATCCAGGCCTCGCTGCCCCCGTTCTGGAAGAACTGGGCCACGGCGTAGCTCACGGGGCTGTCGAGATGCAGGCCGCCGAAATGGCGCTCGTAATCGCCAAAGTTAAAGATCTGCCGGGCGCGATTCACCCCACCGCGCTGGGTATAGCCGATAAAGGCCGTCACCGAGGTGCTGACCCCGGTGATAGTGCGGACGCCGCTGGGTATCTCCTGGATGTAGACGCCCGGATATGTCGGTACGACAGGCATGGCAAAACCTCCTTACGACTGGCTGTTATCGTCGGACACGCCCTTTTCAGTCAGAAACTGCTGGACAAAGGTGGCGATTTCGCAGGCGCTCTGCAGGTAGCGCCGCCGGTTGCTGGGGATGTGGGTGATGTGGCCGCGCCAGGCCGGAGCGCCGCTTTCACTGCTCTCTTCTAACCAGATGCGAATGACAAAGGAGTGAATCACAGCTTCGGGCAGGCGCATGGAGACGTGTTTCCCTTGCGGACAGGCGCGGGGTGAGCAGCATCAGGGCGAGCGAGCCGCGTGTGAGCCAGTATAGAGGGGGGTCGTATCCGCCAGCGTATCCGCCGGCATAGCCAGCGGCATTCTCAGGCGCCGCTCTAGCCGTGCTGCACGCTCAGCAGCGCTTCCAGATTCTGGATCTGCAGGCGCACCTGCTGTCGGGCGTTGCTCAGCGCCGTCTCCAGCTCGTGCAGGTGGGCCAGATTATCCTGCAGCGCGGCGGCCGGGGGCGGCGGCAGCGCTGCCAGCGCCGGCTGGCTGCTGGCGACTGCCTGCTGCTGGATCTGGTGGTAGAGGGCCACCGTCTGCGCCGACGGGCCCACGTCCAGCTCTTTCTTCAGGATTTCCAGGCAGCGCTCGTACTGGCGCAGCGCCTCGGTGCGGTCGCCGGCCTCGTAGTAGATGCGCATCAGGCAGCGGTGCGTGCGCTCGCGCGCCTGGTCCAGCTTGAGGATGCGCATGCCATAAATGATGGCCGACTCGTAATCCTCGTTGGCCTCGCCGTAATCGACCAGCTTGTCGAGCATGATGATGTACATGCGCTGCAGCCGCTGTCGCTCGAACAGGCACCACTCCTGGTACCAGCCTTCCAGCAGATCCCCCTTGTATAGCTCCACCGCCGCCTGTAGCGCGCCGGCCTGCTGCTCGTCCAGCTCGCGCCCCGCCGTACCGTGGCTGCGCTCAAAGGCGCGCTCAAAGCGCATCACGTCCAGCTCCAGGTCGCAGCCGTCGTTCACCTGGATCCAGTCCGGCTCTACCAGCAGCAGCTCCGCCTCCCCTACCTCATCCCCCGCCTGCAGCTGGCGCTGCAATTGCCACAGTGCCTTGCGCAGATAGCCTTTGGCCCGGCCTACCGGCACATCTTCCCACAGGGTGCTGGCGAGCTGCAGCCGCTCGTGCGGGCGCTGGTAATAGAGCAGCAGGAAGCTGAGCAGCTCCTGCACCTTGCTATTTTCCAGCCGGAGCGCCTGCCCCCCCATGACTCCGGCAAAACGGCCGAACAGGGTGACGCTTAGCCTACTCATAGACCTCGATCCTATCGATTGTTGGTCGGCGTTGACTGTAGATTACTGGAGACGCCGCTGCCCGTGGCGCTGGCGAGACTGATGGCTGGGGGAGCCGGCACGGGGAAAAGGCGCGCGCTGGTAGACGTTGTCAGTGTAATGGTTCGCCTGGACAGTGTCAATGAGCGGCGCATAGGCCAATAGTACCGGATACCTAGTGGTCAGGGCCGGCCGCGGCGCTTCCGGCCGGCGCCACGATGGCCTCCTCGCGGCCGGTCGGCGGGCTCCCCCCACGAAGTCCGTTATTTATCCCGCTATTGACTTTTCGTGCAATATTGCCAATAATCCGTACGTTGGTATTCAATTTTTGAATATCCTGGCGAAAGGTATCTCTAATGAATCGGTTGCGCCCTTATCTCATCCTCTGGAGCGGCCAGGCCATCTCCCTGCTCGGCAGCCAGCTTGTACAGTTCGCCCTCATCTGGTGGCTGACCCGGACCACCGGCTCGCCCACCGTGCTGGCGCTGGCCTCGCTCGTCGGGATGCTGCCCCAGGTTGTGCTCGGCCCCTTTGTCGGCGTGCTCGTCGATCGCTGGTCGCGGCGCGCCGTTCTCTTCGTGGCCGATAGCGCCGTCGCCCTGGCGACGCTGGCGCTGGGCATCCTCTTCTGGATGGACGCCGCCGCCGTGCCCGCGGTCTTCGCCGTCCTCTTCATCCGCTCCCTCGGCGGCACCTTCCACTGGCCGGCCATGCAGGCCTCCACCTCCCTCATGGTACCCGAGGAGCATCTAACCCGGATTCAGGGCATGAACCAGATGCTGAACGGCGGCATGAATGTCTTTGCCGCCCCGCTGGGGGCGCTGCTGCTGGAGTGGATCGACGTCACCGGCGTCATCGTCGTGGACGTGACCACGGCGCTCTTTGCCATTCTCCCCCTGCTCTTCATCGCCATTCCCAACCCGCAGCGCCAGCAGCCGGCCGCAGGCGGCGTGGCCTCATTCTGGCAGGAGCTGGTCGCAGGTCTGCGCTACGTGCGCGCCCGCCAGGCGATGGTCATCTTGCTGGGCCTGGCCCTGTTCGTCAATTTTATGCTTGTCCCTACCTTCGCCCTCCTGCCCATTCTCGTCACCAGCCACTTTCGCGGCGAGGCGCTGCAGCTGGCGGCGCTGCAGGCGGCCAGCAGCGCCGGCGCCATCAGCGGCGGCCTGCTTCTCGGCGTCTGGGGCGGTTTCCAGCGCCGTATCTACACTACCCTCTTCGGCCTCTTTGGCGTGGGCGCGGGCGTCTTGTTGCTGGGCCTGACCCCGGCCACGCTGCTGCCGCTGGCTATCGCCGCCATCTTCGTCACCGGCCTGATGATGTCCCTGGCTAACGGCCCATTGCTGGCCATTCTCCAGGCCACCGTCGCCCCCGAGATGCAGGGGCGTATCTTCATGCTGGTCCACAGCGGGGCCGGACTGATGTCACCCATCGGCCTCACCCTCGCCGGCCCGTTCTCCGAGCTACTTGGCGTGCGCGTCTGGTTCATTACCGGCGGCATTGTCACTATGCTGGCGGCGCTCATTGGCATTCTCAATCCCGTCGTCGTCACCGTGGAGGACAGCGCCAGCCAGCCCGTTCCTGCCTCTACGCCGGGCCATTGACGGCCTCTCCCACTTAGCGCCCCAGGCGACGCAGCCAGCAGCAGCGGCCGCCGCGCACGGCTGTCGCTCAATCAAACCGCTCGAGCAAGCCAAGCACGGCAGCGTGGATTTCATCGCGGTGGCGGACCAGACCATGGGTATCGTCTGCAAAGACGACCAGCTCACACTCTCCACCCTGGCCAATGACGCTGTTTTGCATCGAAACCATCTCTTCAACCGTCGCCGACGTATCCAGCGCGCCGTGAAGAATGAGCAGGGGAACGCGGATGCGCCCGGCCTGTTCCAGGGGCGACCGCTCAATCCTGGCCAGGGATAACTGGTCGGCAGCGGTGGGGAGCGCGCGCTGCTGCATTAATCCCATACGATGGATCCCGCTCGCCGGCCACATCGCGATGCCGGCGGCCCAGGGATGTTCGTCTTGCGCCAGAGCCAGGAGCGTCAGAAAAGCGCCATAGCTGTAGCCGGCCACAATGAGCGGACGATCTGCGCCGGCTCGCTCTTTCCAGTCGAAGCCAGCGGCGAGCAGATCCCACACGTCCGCCCGGCCAAATTCCCCCCGGTTCGCTTCCGCATGTTCAAGGCCATAGCCCACCGTTCCGCGATAGGCCGCGCAAACAAACTCAACCCCCTCGGCCAGCAGGCGCAGCATGAAGGGATCGTCGGGGTTAATGGCTCCGCCCGGCCCACCGTGGACGTACAGGATTGCCGGCAACCGGGGCTGAGGGGGGATGAAGCGTTGCACCGGGATCGATCGCTCATCCCGAGAGGGCACACGGTATTCCTCGTGGCTATACACAGGCCTGGCGGCGGGGTTCTCCTCAAACAGGCAGTCGCAGGAGCCGCCAATCTGCCAGCGGTACAGGCAAGCGTTTTCTCCAAGAAAATAGATGGCTGTCGCCTGCCGGTCAAAACCAACTTGTGGACCCGTGAAGTCGTGACGCACCGGTGCGGCGGAGGAGAGCGAAAGACGGGCGATGAGATCGCCTTCCGGGTAGGCGAACCACCGCAATTCGTCAGTACAGATGCATAGAATTCGATCTCCTTGCGGCGAGAAAGCGCCGCCACGAACCGTCTGCGATTCGTAGCTCCAGGCAATCGACTGATCGTCAAGGCGGACGACCTGTAACTGACCCCATTCTTTGTGCGGCAGGGCAAGGCGCGTAACCAGCAGGGATGAAGAATCCGGGCTCCAGCTGAACCGGCCCATATCCACGTCGCCCGCGGCCGGGTTCAAAACGGGAAAGCTTCGACCGGATTGCCCTTCGACCACGTACAGCCACCGTGGGAGTTCGGGTTCCTCCAGAAACTGTCGTCGAAAGGCCACCCATTGCCCGGAAGGCGACCAGTGCGGAAAGCGGTCGACGGTTCTGGCGTCATACGTCAATGGCAGCGTGCGCCCGGTGTCGAGTTCCAGACAGTAAATGTTGGGCGGCGCGCCCGACGCCCGGTCGTAGGCCGAGAAGACCAACCGGTTGCCGTCCGCGGCCCATTCGCAAAAGCCGGCCTGGAGGGCGGGGTCGGAAAACACGACCTTCGGGCTGGCGTCGCCGGGCCGAAAGAGATAGAGCAAACCGTCGTTGCTGGAAAAGGCAATGGTTGAGCCATCGGGCGACCAGTGGAAGCTCGCCGGCAGAAACCGGGCAGCGACGTTACCGAGTGCCTGTCCCTCGAGGGCGCGCAGCTCAAGCGATGGCCCGCCACGCGGATCCCTTCTCAACAAAGCCAGACGCTCGCTCTCTGCATGCAAATCAAACAGGAGGGGCATTTACCAGCTCCTTACTCTGCCGGCGACAAAACAGCAGCAGCGGTAGCGGCTAGCGCTCCAGTTCGCTCCGGCTGGCACATTTTCGCGGCGCCCCTGCCGGCGCCGGGAGGCACGCTTCGCAGCTACCGCCGCGCCCGCCGCGTGGCGACGTCGAAGATGACGGCAATGGCCAGCACCAGGGCGCGGGCGATGTACTGGTAGGAGATGTCGATCTGCATGAGGTTCATGCCGCTGGTCAGCGAGGTCATGATCAGGGCGCCGATGAGGGAGCCGGCCACGCGGCCGACGCCGCCCGCCGCCGAGACACCGCCCACGAAGGCAGCGGCAATGGCGTCAAGCTCAAACAGGTTGCCGGCCGTCGTCGTCGCCGAGCGCAGTCGCGAGGCATAGAGAATGCCCGATAGCGCCGCCAGCATGCCCATCGAGGCAAAGACGACGTGCGTGATCTTCTTGACGCTGATGCCGCTCAGCTCGGCCGCTTCCGGGTTGCCGCCCACAGCATAGATATGCCGGCCCAACACCGTGCGCGTCGTCACGAAATGGTAGACGAGCACGACGACCAGAATAATGACCGCGGTCCATGATAGGCCGCGGTATCCGGCCAATATCCAGGCCACGCCGCCGATAAGGGCGGCGCCAAAGGCCAGCTTAAGGATGAACATTGGCGTCGATATGACCTCAAATCCCTCGCGGACGAGGCGGCGGCGCGACGCCAGCTCGCCGGCCACAAAGAGGACAACGCCCAGCAGGCCGAGGAGCAGGGTGACCACGTGCATCTCGGGCAGGATCGGCAGGAGCTCGATGTCGGGTATGAAGCCATTGCCGATGGCGTTAAAGGTCTCGTCGCGGATGACAATGGTGCCCGTCGCGCGCGTCGCCAGCTGCAGCGCGCCGCGATAGCCCAGCCAGCCGGCCAGCGTCGCCACAAAGGCGGGGATGCCCAGCTCGGCTACCATCGTCGAGGTCACCAGCCCGGCCAACATGCCCAGCACGAGCACCAGCGGGATCGCCAGGTAGACCGGCAGCCCCCAGGAGACCATGCTGATGGCCGCTATCGCTCCCAGAAAGCCGGCCAGAAAGCCCACCGACAGGTCGATGTGGCGGATGACGATGACCAGCGTCATGCCGACCGCCAGCACGGCAATGTAACCCGTCTGGTTTACCAGATTGACGATATTGCGCGAAGAGATAAAGAGGCCATCGGTAGCAATGGTGAAGTAGGCCATGATGACGAACAGGGCAATGAACATGCCATATTCGCGGATGTTCTCGCGCAAGAAGCGCCGGATATCGGCCGTGAACGACACCTCAGTTTTTTGCGGTCGATCAAGCAGTTGTGCTGGCGTAGTCATCGCGCGCTCCAATCATATAAGCCACAACTCGTTCCCGGAAATCGTGAATGTCGCCTTCTATGGGCGTATCACACACTTTGCGCCCCTGCCGTAGCACGATCATCCGGTCGCTGACGCGGTAAATATCTTCCAGGCGGTGGCTGATGACGATAATCGAGGCGCCCTGCGCCTTTAGCTGCAGCACCAGCTCCAGTACCTGGTCGATGGCCGACACGCTGAGCGCCGCCGTCGGCTCGTCCATAATGATCACCTTGGCGTCAAAGGCCGTCGCCCGCGCAATGGCTACTGCCTGGCGCTGCCCGCCGGACAGGCGCTCGACCTTCTGCCGCACAGAGGGGATGTCAATCCGCAGCCGGTTGAGCAGGTTCCTCGTCTCCCGCTCCATGTAGCCGTAATCGAGGATACCGACCGGCCCCAGGTTGACCCGCACCACCTCGCGGCCGAGGAACACGTTGGCCGACACGTCGAGATTGTTAGCCAGGGCATAGTCCTGGTAGACCATCTCGATCCCCTGGCGGCGGGCGTCCATGGGGCTGGAGAAGTGGACCGGCCTGCCTTCGATCAGGATCTCTCCGCCATCGGGAATGTACGCGCCGCTCAGCACTTTCATCAGCGTCGATTTGCCGGCGGCGTTGTCGCCCATCAGGCCCAACACCTCGTTTTGGTAGAGCGCCAGATCGACGCCGCGCAAGGCCTGCACGGCGCCGAAGTTCTTCTTGATGCTGCGCATCTCGACAACTGGTGTATTCTCAGCACCCTGGGACATAGCTCTGTCCTTCGGCCTGCTCCTCATACGGGGCATGCTCCCGCATCAGGCGGCTCTTGCTAGACATTTTCATCCCGGCTCTTCCCTGGGCGGAAGGCTGGATCAGGGGCGTGTCTGAGCGGCACGAATGCCCGGACACGCCCCGGCTTTGCTCATCCGCCTGGTCAGAGGAAGGGTGACGGCGGCGCCGTCACCCTTCCTATCCAGAAAAGTCGATCTTACTCGATGCCGGTAAACTCGTCGGCGGGCCAGTAACCGGAGTCGATGATAGCCTCGACCACGTTGGCCTGGTCGACGGTGACGACCTCAGACGGGGAAGCCGGTACGTCGATGACGCCGTTGTTGTAGGTCGTCGTCGCTTCCGGCGTCCCGCCGTCGAGGAAGGTGATCGCCGCCGCAATGGCGTCCGCCACCAGCGTGCGCACGTCCTTGAGCACCGTCATCGACTGCTTGCCGTCGATGATGTACTGCACCGAAGCCACCTCGGCATCCTGCCCGGTGACGTAGTAGGTCTCGACGTCCGCATCGGCCGCAAAGGCATCGGCGATGGCGCGCGCTGTGCCGTCATTCGGCGCCAGGATGAACACCTCGCCCTTGTCCTCTGCCGTCGCCGCCGTCAGGTTCGACTCCGCCAGGCTCTTGGCCGTGTCGAAGTCCCATTCCGTCGTCACCTGGCCCAGTATCTGCGCCATCTCCTCCCGCGTCAGCTCGGCCTGCTCCTGCAAGCCTTCCGCTGCGCTGGAGTTGACGATGTAGAAGGTGCCATCGGCGATCTTCGGCTGCAGCACGTTCCAGGCGCCCTCGAAGAAGAGGAAGGCGTTGTTGTCCGACGCCGCCCCCGCGTACAGGTAGAGCGGGTGGCCCGTGCCCATGGCGTTGTCCACCAGGTACTGCGCCTGCGCCTCGCCTACCGCCACGCTGTCGAAGGTCACGTAGTAGTCAACCGCGTCCGTCTCCCGGATCAGCCGGTCGTAGCTGATGACCTTCACGCCGGCGTCCCGCGCTGCTTCCGCAGCTGCAGCCGCCGCCGTGGCATCGTGCGGCGTGATGACGATGACCTCGACGCCGCGTGTGATCAGGTCCTGCACGTTCGCCAGCTCGCGCGATGAGTCGCCCTCGCTGAACAGAATCTCTACCTGGTATCCAGCCGCGGTGAACGCGTCCCGGAACCGTGTCTCATCCTGGATCCAGCGCGGCTCGTCCCGCGTCGGCAGAACGACGCCGACCAGCCCGGAAAGCTCGGTTGGCGGCGCTGCTTCGCCGATGGTCTCGACGCCGGTGAACTCGCTGGCGGGCCAGTAGCCGGAGTCGATGATAGCCTCGACCACGTTGGCCTGGTCGACGGTGACGACCTCAGACGGGGAAGCCGGTACGTCGATGACGCCGTTGTTGTAGGTCGTCGTCGCTTCCGGCGTCCCGCCGTCGAGGAAGGTGATCGCCGCCGCAATGGCGTCCGCCACCAGCGTGCGCACGTCCTTGAGCACCGTCATCGACTGCTTGCCGTCGATGATGTACTGCACCGAAGCCACCTCGGCATCCTGCCCGGTGACGTAGTAGGTCTCGACGTCCGCATCGGCCGCAAAGGCATCGGCGATGGCGCGCGCTGTGCCGTCATTCGGCGCCAGGATGAACACCTCGCCCTTGTCCTCTGCCGTCGCCGCCGTCAGGTTCGACTCCGCCAGGCTCTTGGCCGTGTCGAAGTCCCATTCCGTCGTCACCTGGCCCAGTATCTGCGCCATCTCCTCCCGCGTCAGCTCGGCCTGCTCCTGCAAGCCTTCCGCTGCGCTGGAGTTGACGATGTAGAAGGTGCCATCGGCGATCTTCGGCTGCAGCACGTTCCAGGCGCCCTCGAAGAAGAGGAAGGCGTTGTTGTCCGACGCCGCCCCCGCGTACAGGTAGAGCGGGTGGCCCGTGCCCATGGCGTTGTCCACCAGGTACTGCGCCTGCGCCTCGCCTACCGCCACGCTGTCGAAGGTCACGTAGTAGTCAACCGCGTCCGTCTCCCGGATCAGCCGGTCGTAGCTGATGACCTTCACGCCGGCGTCCCGCGCTGCTTCCGCAGCTGCAGCCGCCGCCGTGGCATCGTGCGGCGTGATGACGATGACCTCGACGCCGCGTGTGATCAGGTCCTGCACGTTCGCCAGCTCGCGCGATGAGTCGCCCTCGCTGAACAGAATCTCTACCTGGTATCCAGCCGCGGTGAACGCGTCCCGGAACCGTGTCTCATCCTGGATCCAGCGCGGCTCGTCCCGCGTCGGCAGAACGACGCCGACGGCAAAGTCGGCGCTTTCGACCGGCGGCGTGTCCTCGGCCTCTTCGGGCGTCTCGGCTGCCGGCGCGGTCGGGGTGTCAACTGACGCCGTCTGGCACGCCGTCAGCGTCATACCTGCCAGCAGCAGCATGGCTACCAGCAGGAAGAGGGTACGCCAATTCTTCTTATTCATATCTTCCTCCAGAGTGTTGTTCACGGGCTTCTATGTGAGCTGTAACGATTGTGATTGCCATCATTCTTGCGATATGCGACCTCCTTCAGAAAACAGGCTGCTGGGCCGCCGGCAAAGTTGGGGTGATCTGGCTTCTGGTCTCATCCATCATGGGCTATCGACTGCAGACGGTATGGTGTACAGCGATGGCCCGCTCGCGGCGATTGGTAACGCCACTCACGAGTTGAGTCAAGACACCACGGTTCCCCCCGTTTTGATCCAGACTACCTTGTTTTGCCATCGGCGTTGCGGCGCCAGCGTCCGTCATCATTGGCAGACAAACAGTTCGTTGTCTGTACCGGCATTATACACGATCTGGCCGGATTTGCCGTAACCGCCAGCGCAGTGTGGCTGGCCACCCCTGGGCGTCAATCGTCACCGGAATCGGGTAACAGATCGCTGGTGTCCGTCTCCTGGCTCTCCGGCGGATAGAGAATGGTCACACGTTCCACCGTCATGCCCTGCAGATCTTCAATGCGCAAAACGACATCGCCAGCGGTCACCGTGTCGCCGCGCTTGGGGGGCAGGTCGACGTGGGCGAGCATCAGACCGCCTATGCTGGTCGTCCCTTCCGCGAAGTCGCCCAGCGGCACGAACGCTTCCACCTCGTCCACGCGGGCCTGGCCTTTGGCCAGGAGATGGCCGGGAGCAAGAACGGTAACCGGCTCCTGCAAGTCGACGTCGAACTCGTCCCAGACCTCGCCGACGACCTCTTCCAGCAGGTCTTCCATGGTGACGATGCCGGCCGTACCGCCATATTCGCCGACGACGACGGCCATATGGACCCGACTTTTCTCCAGCGTCGCCAGCAGCTCGTAAGCGGAAGCGGAAGCAGGTAAGAAGACAGGCTCGCGCATCAGCGCCCGCAGCTCGAAGGGCGTCCCGGCCAGCTGCGCGATGACGAACTCTTTGAGATGGACGATGCCCACGATATGGTCAATCGTCCCCTCGTACACGGGAAATCTGGTGTAGGGGGAAGCGCCAAGCTTCTGTACCAGCTCCGCTTCGCCGATCGTGACAGGAATGGCGTCCACCTTCACGCGCGGCGTCATCAGATGGTGAACGCGCAGCTCGTCCAGGTTAAAGATATTCTCAAAGACGGAAAAGTCATGCGCCGCGATCAGGCCGCCGACTACCCCTTCGGAAATGATCGTTTCCAATTCGTCGGGTGTATGCAGCCGGCTCTTTTCCTTGGGCGGCGGCACCCCCATCACCCTGAGCAGCCAGACGCCGATACCGTTGAGCACGGTGATGGGAAGGCTGAACAGTTTCTGCATGAAGGCCATGGGCCCCGCCAGGGCCAGAACCGTACGCTCGGCCGCCTGCAGCGCCAGCGACTTGGGGATCATCTCGCCGATGACGACGTGGAGATAGGTCACCAGCCCGAGGCCGACAATGAAACTGACCGTATGCGCCGGAGCGCCTTCCAGGCCGAACCAGCTCTCAAGAGGTCCTTCCAGAAGATGGGCAATAGCCGGCTCGCCATACATACCCAGGCCCAGGCTGGCCAGGGTAATGCCCAGTTGGGCAGAGGCGATGTAGCGATCCACTTTGGCCCGATCCTGCAGTGTGGCGAGAAGACGCCGGGCGGCGGGATTGCCGGACTCGGCCAGCTGCGTGATACGCGTGGGGCGCACGCCGATAATGGCAAACTCGGCGGCGACAAACAGACCGTTAAGGAGCACAAGCGCGAGGATGATGGCGAACGGGACCAGGATGGACATTAGCCTGTTCCCTCCAGGTCGGTCGCGCCCTCGGGAAGGCGGAGCAAGATCGTCTGGTCGGCCCTGTCACGCACCGTCTCTACCTGCATCTGAACGCCGTCTATCTCTATCACGTCGCCCGGTTCGGGCAGGCGATTGAGCTGGCTGAGAACCAACCCACCCAGCGAATGAACCTGGTCCGCGGGAAGGGTAAGGTCAAACCTGCTGTTGAGATAACTGACCGGTGTCTGGCCGCGCACCTGATAACGGCCATCGCCGGCCGGGGCAATCAGTGGCTCTTCGGCTTCGTCGAACTCGTCGCGCAGCTCGCCAAACAGCTCTTCGAGAAGATCTTCCCAGGTAAGCATGCCCAGGGTGCCGCCGAACTCGTCGAGGACGATGGCCAGGTAGTTCTGGTCCTCTCTGAGCCGGTTCCAGACTTCCTTCACGGCCATCGTTCGCGGCACGAAGGATAGCTTGCGCAGAATCTGGCGGATATCTCCCCGGCCGGCCGTGGGGTAATCGAACCGGAACAGATCTTTGATGTGGACAAAGCCGATGATGTGGTCAATGTCCTGCTCAAAGACAGGGATCCGTGTGTGACCGGAATGGGCGGCGAGGCGCAGCGCCTCGCGGGCCGGCGTCTCGGCCGGCATGGCGACGATCTGGGTGCGCGGCAGGGCCACATCGGCGGCGTCGAGGTCGCTGATGCGAAAAGCATTGTTCAGCAGCTCCTGCCCCCGGGAGTCGAGCAGGCCGCCCTTGTAGCTCTGCTGGATCAGCAGCTGGATCTCTTCCGGCGAATGAACGTGCTGGTGCCCGCCGCCGGGGCCCAGCCCAAGCAGCCGCATTAAGAGAGCGCCGCTGCCGTTGAGTACGACGATGAGCGGGCGCAGAATCCAGTCCGCCGACCAGCGCATGGGAAGAACCGTGGCCATTGCGACCCGTTCCGGGTACTGGATGGCCAGCGATTTAGGCACCAGCTCGCCGACGATCACCTGTGTTATCGTGAACACAATCAGGATCAGAATGGCGGCGACGCCGGCAGCGGCCGCCGGCTCGCCGAGGAAAGGCAGGCGCGCGAGGAGCGGCTCGATAAGCGGCGCTACCTGGCGCTGGCCGTAGATGCCGAGAACAATGCTGGATAGTGTGATCCCGACCTGGCTGGCGGCAATATAGTTGTCCAGGCGCTGCGGATCTTCAAGCACAGGCAGGAGTCGCCGTGCCAGACGATTGCCGGCGTTCGCGGCCTGCACAATTCGCGTCTTGCGGGCGCTAACCGCGGCAAACTCCCCGGCGACGTAGAGCGCATTTAACCCGACCATCAGTGCTACGACAACGACTATCGCCAAGATCGTGACAATCATCCACTCACCTCCGTTTTCATCTCGCGCTGCGCTCTACGTGTGCACCGTGCTGATTCAGCCTACCTTGCCGGCGCCATTTGTACCACGACTTTGCTGCCGTGATAACTACGATGTCCAGAAGGCTCTACGAACCAACCTGACAGAAAACGGAGCGTGGGCATCTTGCCCGCCAGATGCGGGGCATTCTGCCAACCAAGATGCCCGCGCTCCACTTGTCAACTTGGGCGCCTGGCCCTGACTATCGACCAGCGCTCCCCCGCACGTTCCCTCAATAAAAAGAGCCCGCAGCGGTGGCGGGCTCTCAACTGCTGAAGGGCTAGTGGCGGGCCGCATAGATATCTATGCTACCTGGCGGACGGTATGCCCCCATTACCGGCAAACTCTCGCTCGTAGGCGGCCTCCAGCTGGCTGCGGAATTGCTGCGTGTACAGCCGGTAGTAGTGGCCGCGAGCGCGGATCAGCTCGCCGTGGCTGCCCATCTCCTTGATCTTGCCGTCTTCCACCAAAAGGATGCGGTCGGCGCGCTTGATGGTGCTCAGGCGGTGGGCAATGACAAAGCTGGTGCGGCCCACCATCAGGTTCTCCATCCCCTGCTGGATTAGCGCTTCGGTCAGCGTATCGACGCTGCTCGTCGCCTCGTCCATGATGAAGATCTCGGGGTCGGCCAGCACGGCGCGCGCCAGGCTGATAAGCTGCTTCTGGCCCACGGAGAGCAAGCCGCCGCCTTCGCCAACCTGCTCATCGTAGCCATTTTCCAGCTTCTCGATGAACTCGTGGGCGCCGGCGAGGCGCGCCGCAGCTTCTACTTCGGCGTCGCTGGCGTTCAGCCGGCCATAGCGGATGTTGTCGCGGATGGTGCCGGAGAAGAGGTGCGGCGTCTGCAGTACCACGCCGACGCGCGACTGGATGGCCTGCAGCGTGTACTGGCGGTAGTCGCGCCCGTTGATGCGCACCTCCCCTTCCCGCGGCTCGAAGAAGCGGCAGAGCAGATTGACGATTGTCGACTTGCCGCCGCCCGTCGGCCCCACCAGGGCTATCGTCTCGCCCTGACGCACGTGCAGGTTAAAGTCGGAGAGCACCGGCTTATCGATCTCGTAGTAGAACTCGACGCCGTCGAAGACAATGTCGCCGGCCATTGTGCCCGGGTCCACCGCGCCCGGCCGGTCCTGGATCTCGGGCACGGCGTCGATCAGGCTGAAGACGCGCTCGGCCGAGGCCACGGCCTGCTGCATGCCGGCGTAGACACGGGCCATTTCCTGCACCGGCCAGAGCATGGAGGTGATGTAGCTGAAGAAGGCGTAAATGCCGCCGATGGTCATGCCGCCAGCGCTGAACTGGAGGCCGCCGTACCAGACGACGGCGGCGATGCCGAAGGCGCTGATCAGCTGCACGGCCGGCAGGAAGAGCGCGCTTAGCCAGGCGGCGCGATAGCCGGCGCGGTACATCTCGCCGGTCAGCTCCTGGAACTCAGCCAGCTGCTGCGCCTCCCGCCCCAGCGCCTTGGTCACGCGCACGCCCATAACGCTCTCTTCGTAAGCGCCCGTAATGCGCGAGTTCATCTTACGCACCACCCGGTACTCGGTGAGGATGCGCTTCTTAAACTCGGCGGCGATGATCACCAGCGCCGGCACGATGGCAAAGACGATGAGGCCGAGCTGCCAGTTGATGCGCAGCATGAAGTAGAGCGAGGCCAGAATGCTCATAATGCCCCAGGTGACGTCGAGCATGCCCCAGGTCACCAGCTCGGCGATGCGCTCCGTATCGCTGTTCACCCGGCTCATAATCCAGCCCACCGGCGTGCGGTTGAAGTAGCTCAGGCTGAGATCTTGCAGGTGGTTAAAGAGCTTTTTGCGCAGGTCGTAGCGCACGCGCTCGCCGAGGATGCCGGTGAGGTAGATGAAGCCGAAGACCGTGGCCGCCTGTACTACTGTCAGCCCGCCGTAGAGGGCGACGATGCGATAGAGCGCCTGCCGGTCGCCGGGCTGGATTGCCTCGTCGATGATGAGCCGGCTGAGAAAGGTGAAATAGCCGTCCAGCACCGCCGTCAGGCTGATGGCGAAAATGAAGCCCAGCATCCACGGCCAATAGGGCTTTACCTGGGCGAGAATGCGCAGGATAGTGCGGCCGTTGAACTGTGTGGTGAATTCTTCTTCCTGAAACTCAAACTGGCTCATCGTCTGTTACCTCGAAACAGACCGATATTATACTGAAAAGCCAGCCCTGCCGATAGCCCTCACAGCCGGCCACTCACCGCTTTCCCATATAACATTTGTTCTAATCACCAGCGGCGGGGAGCCAACTATAACCCGATCTATATCTCACGTTATGCCGCCGATAGACGCAGCGGCTCGTCAAGCTGTTTAGACTGCAAGGGTAGACACGATTGACAAGGAGCCGGCAATCATGTTCCTCTTCCGTTGGGCATTCAAACTGCTTATCAAACCGATACTCCTCGCTGCAGGCGCCTTCGCGACGGCGCTGGGCCTGCGGCGGCTGCTGCAGCATGAGGCCGACATCAGCGGCGACGTCGTGCTGATTACGGGCGGCTCGCGCGGCCTCGGGCTGCAATTGGCGCGCGAATTTGCCGCGCATGGCTGCCGCCTCGTCATCTGCGCCCGCGATGAGGGGGAGCTGCGCCGCGCCGAGAAAGAGCTGGCGCGCGCCGGCGGCAACGGCGCTTCGCCCGAGCTGCTGGCCGTCGTCTGCGACGTCGCCGACCGGCAGCAGGTCGAAGAGATGGTGCGCCGGGCCGAGGCGCGCTTTGGCCCCATCGACATTCTCGTCAACAACGCCGGCATCATCGACGTCGCCCCGCTGGCCTCGCAGCCGCTGGCCGCCTTTGAGAGGGCGATGGACGTCATGTACTGGGGCGTCGTCTACCCCACCTTTGCCGTGCTGCCGGCGATGCGCGAGCGGCGCCGCGGCCGCATCGTCAACATTACCAGCATCGGCGGCAAGAACAGCGTGCCCCACTTGCTACCCTATAACAGCGCCAAATTTGCCGCCACCGGCTTTAGCGAAGGGCTGCGCGCCGAGCTGGCCGGCAGCGGCGTCAGCGTTACCACCATCATCCCCGGGCTGATGCGCACAGGCTCGTTTCTGCACGCCGATTTCCGCGGCCGCCAGCCCAAAGAGTATGGTTGGTTCTCGCTGGCTTCCAGCCTGCCGCTGCTGACCATGAGCGCCGAGGCGGCGGCGCGCCAGATCGTCGCCGCTACCCGCCGCGGCGAAGCCGAGCGCACGCTTTCCCTGCCCGCCCAGATCCTGGCGCGACTGACCGGCCTCTTCCCCGGCCTTATGTCCGACGTCAATGGATTAGCCAACCGGCTGCTACCCGGCCCCAACGGCCAGCAGCGCCGGCGCGGCTACGCCGTGCAGCAGGAGATCGCGCTGCCCCAGCGCCGCCTGCTGCGCCAGATAGCGGCGCTGGGCTGGGAAGGCGCCTACCGGCTTAACCAGCTGGCGCCGGAAGAGAAGCAAGCGGTACGGGCCGATGCTAACAGCCGGACGGACGGCGAGCAGAAGTTCCCGGCGCCGGCCAGGCAGCAACCGGCTTAAGCTGAACAAAATCGACAGAAGGAAGGACACCATGTTTGCTGAAACTAATGGCGCCAGAGAGCAGGCGGGCCAGCCGCAGCCGGTGATCGCTGCGGCCGGCGGCCTGCTCCTGATCTACGCCCTCTGGAGCCGTTCCTGGCAGAGCGCCGTCGCCGGTCCTCTCGGCGGCGCGCTCCTCTATTTCGGCGCCAGCGGGCGCAATCCGCTGATTACGATGCGCACCGGGGGCGCGCTGCACGACGAGGGCGTCACCCTGCACAGCGCGGTGACCATCGCCCGCGAGCCGCAGGAGGTCTATGATTTCTGGCGGCGGCTGGAGAATCTACCCCACTTCATGGCGCATCTCGATTCGGTCGAGGAGCTGGGCGACGGCCTCTCCCGCTGGCAGGCGCGCACGCCGGGCGGCATTCCCATCAGCTGGGAAGCGCGCCTGACGCGCGACGAGCCGGGCCGCGAGCTGGCCTGGGAGACGCTGCCCGGCGCCAATGTGCGCCACCGCGGCCGCGTCACTTTCGCGCCGGCTACGGTGGGCGGCGGCACGGCCCTGCACGTGGAGATGGCCTATGCTCCGCCGGGCGGCGCGCTGACGGCGGCGGTGGCCGAGCTGCTCAACGGCCTCACGGCGCAGCAGGTGAAGGAAGAGCTGCGCCGCTGCAAGCAGCTGCTGGAGACCGGCGAAATCGCCACCGTCGAAGGCCAGCCGAGCGGGAGGGAAAGCGCATGAGAGCCGTCTGCTGGAATGGCATCCATGACGTGCGCGTGGAAAACGTGCCCGATCCGCAAATCCTTAACCCGCGCGACGCTATTATTCGCGTCACCGCCACCGCCATCTGCGGCTCGGATCTGCATCTCTACGACGGCTACATTCCGGCCATGCAGCCGGGCGACATCCTGGGCCACGAGTTCATGGGCGAGGTCGTCGAGGTGGGGCCAGAAGTCGGCAACCTGCAGGTGGGCGACCGCGTGGTGGTCCCCTTCCCCATCTCCTGCGGCGGTTGCTTCTTCTGCGAGCACGATCTCTGGTCGCTCTGCGACAACTCCAACCCCAAGGCTTACATGACGGAGAAGCTCTATGGCTACGGCGTCGCCGGCATCTATGGCTACTCGCACATGATGGGCGGCTATGCCGGCGGGCAGGCGGAATACGTGCGGGTGCCCTTCGCCGACGTCGGCCCCCTGAAGGCGCCGGACAGCCTCAGCGACGATCAGCTTCTCTTCCTCACCGACATCTTCCCCACCGGCTACCAGGCGGCGGAAGATTGCGAGATCCAGCCGGGGCAGACGGTCGCCGTCTTTGGCTGCGGGCCGGTGGGCCAGTTTGCCATCCGCAGCGCGCTCCTACTCGGCGCCGGCCGGGTCATTGCCATCGACCGCTTTCCCGAGCGGCTGGCGATGGCCGCGCAGGCGCCGGGAGTCGAGCCGCTGGACTACAGTGAAGACGACGTGATCGAGACGATCAAAGAGATGACCGGCGGGCGCGGGCCCGACGCGTGCATTGACGCCGTGGGCATGGAAGCGCACGGCGAGGGCCTCATCTACTACTACGATAAGGCCAAGCAGCTGGCCCGCCTGCAGACCGACCGGCCGACGGCGCTACGCCAGGCGATTCAAGCCTGCCGCAAGGGCGGCACGGTGGCTATTCCCGGCGTCTACGGCGGCTTTGTGGACAAGATGCCCATTGGCGCCGCCTTCAACAAGGGGCTGACACTGAAGATGGGGCAAACGCACGTGCACCGCTACCTGCGCCCGCTGCTGCAGCGCATCGAAGCAGGGGAAATCGACCCCTCCTTCGTCATTACGCACCGGCTGCCCCTGGACGAGGCGCCGCACGCCTACGAGATTTTCCGCAACAAAGAGGAGAGCTGCATTAAGGTCGTGCTTGTTCCCTGACCGGACGCCCGTCGCCGTCCGGGCCAGCGCGATCGCTATCGCTGACCTCGCGGCTGACCTCCTCTTCGATCTGCGCCTGCAGGTCGTAGATACGGCGGTAAGCGCCGGCGGCGTCGGCCATTAGCTCGTCGTGGCGGCCCTGCTGCACGATGCGCCCGCGGTCCAGCACGACGATCAGGTCGGCATTCATCACGCTCTGGATACGATGGGCAATGACGAATGTCGTGCGGTTTTCCATGAGCCGTTCCATCGCCTCGCGGATTGCCGCCTCCGTCTCCGTATCCACCGACGAGGTGGCGTCATCCAGAATGAGGATGCGCGGGTTCTTCAGCAGCGTGCGCGCAATCGCCACACGCTGCTTCTGCCCACCACTGAGCGTCACGCCGCGCTCGCCGACCAGCGTGTTATAGCCCTCGGGAAAGCTCTCGACTACGTGATGAATGGCCGCCGCGCGCGCCGCTTCGTACACTTCCTCGTCGCTCACCTGCCGGCCCACGCCATAGGTGATGTTCTCGCGGATCGTCCGTGAGAAGAGGAACGGCTCCTGCTCGACAATGCCGATCTGGCTGCGCAGATATTCGCGCGGGTATTTGGTCAGCTCCACGCCGTCCAGCAGAATACGCCCGCTGCTGTAATCGTAAAAGCGCAGCAGTAGGCTGACCAGCGTCGTCTTGCCCGACCCGGTGAAGCCCAGCAGCGCCACCACCTGCCCAGGGTCGAGGCTGAAGCTGATATCGTGCAACACCTCGACATTGTCGTCCGGGTAGGCGAAGCCCACCTTGTCAAAGCGGATGGCGCCGCGCACGTCGCCGGCCGGCCGTACCTCGCCCGTCGTCAGCGGCTCGCGCTCCTGGCGCAACACCTCGGAGACGCGCCCGAAGCTGACCAGGCCGCTGGACATCTGCACGATCAGGCGGCCCAGGTTGCGGATCGGCCAGATGAGCCAGATGACCAGCCCGGCGTAGGCCACGTAGGTGCCGATGCTGATGGTGCCGTTAATCGCCATGAGTGCCCCGATGAGGAAGCCGCCCAGCATCTGGATGGCGCAGATAATGTCGGTGACCGGCCAGAAGAGCGCGTGCATGCGCAGCAGCTGCTTGCCGCGGCGGAACTTCTCCGCGTTCTCCACCTCAAACTTGTCACGCTCGAACGCCTGGCGGGCGAACGCCTTTACCACGCGCACCGCCGTCAGGTTCTCCTGCAGCGTCGTGGAGAGGCGGGCGTCCTGCTCCTGAAAATGCTCGTAGGCGATGGATACGCGCTTAAAGAACCAGAAGCTGACGGCGACGACGAAGGGGATCAGCACCACCGAGAGCAGCGCCAGCTGCACGTTGAGCAGCAGTACGGCGACAAAGTTGACGCTAAAGAGCAACAGGATGCGCCCGGCGCCGATGGCCTGCTCGTTGAAGAAGCGGTAGACGGCGTCCACGTCGCTGCTGGAGCGCTGGATCAGCTCGCCGGTGGGCGTCACCGCGTGGTAGGCAAAGCTCAGCCGCTGCAGGTGGTCGTAGAGGTAGTTGCGCAGGCGCAGCACCACCCCTTCCGCCGTGCGCGCGGCCAGCTTGCCGCTGAGAAAGGTGAACCCCCCCTGCAGCAGCGCCAGCCCGATAAAGCCCACGGCCACCCACGGCAGCACGTTGAGCCGTCCTTCCACGGCCAGTACGTCGTCTACCAGGTAGCGGATCAGATAGGCGAAGGCGCTGCGACTGATCGCGGCCAGCCCAATCGCTACCGTCGCCACGATGTAGATCAGGCGAAAGCCATGCATCAGCCGCCACAGACCGCGCAGCTTGCTTTCTGTGACCACTTCCTGCAGATCATAGTGGGGGACAGTCATTCAAACCTACCTTGCGCCGCGGCTCTCGATACGCGCGGCGCTGGCCCTACCCAGGCGAGACAGTGCATCTTCCTCTGGCACGGCGCAAACTGTTATTATAGAACAAAAGGGCGAATAAAATCCAGTAGGCCGGGGCCGAACGTTAAGCGTTCCTCATGCGCTACCACCTGCTATCGGGAGCGGCGCGCTATTGGCAGCGCCGCGCTCAGCAGCCCTGCAGCGCCAGGATGGTCAAAAGCCAGGCCACAGGCCCGGTCAGGCCGATGGTCACGGCCACGCCGACCAGCGCCCCCATCGCCGTCAGGGCGCGGCTGCTGGCCTGGATACGTCCGCTCATGATACGCCAGAAGAGCCAGGCAATCAGCGTGGTGAGCAACATCCCCAGCGGCCCGCAGACGACGGCGCCCAGCCCGGCGACGAGAAGGGCCGCCTCTGGCTGCGGCCGGCAGCCGATGAGCAGCGCCGGCAGCGCGGCCGCCAGCGCGCCGGCCACGACGCCGGCGATCAGGCTGGCGACGTAGGCCCGCCCCGGCATAGGGCGACGCCCGCCCGTTGTCCGCGGGTGCTCCGCCGTTCCCTCAACCAGATCGCCTGACATAGCCGCCTCCTGCTCGCGCTGCTTCTGCCGCCCGCCGGTCGCGACCATTATAAGGGAAACGGCAGGGCATGTATACAGGGAGCGGGTCGGCG
>CAZOGK010000034.1:18040-35510 GCA_964579295.1 uncultured Ardenticatenaceae bacterium | reverse complement strand
CTGGACCCGGTCGGCGCCGGACAGGTCTTCGCCTGGAACCCGTCGATCACCGGCACAAAGTCCGAAGATACGATCCTGGTCGGCGAAGATACCACTGAGATTCTGACGGAGATTGCTGGCTGGCCTTCTCTCGCCGTACCCGTGGGTGACACGGCGCTCGCGCGTCCGGCGATTCTCGAAATCGTCTAGCTCCCCTGCCGGGGCCGGCCTACTGCAGCGCGTTCCTCACGCGCAGGGCGATCTCCCAGACATCAACCGGCTCTACCGCCGGCCCTGCGCCGGAGCCGCCCGCTGCTGGCGGCGACCCCTTAGCCAGAACACACTCCGCGTGCCGGCGCGTCTCCAGCCAGCTGATCGGATGCGTCACGACAGAAGCTGCCACTTCTGCAGCCAGATCCTGGGCGCCACTACTGGCGAGCAGTTCGGCGGCAGCGGCCAGCGCCGCCAGCGCGATGGCCCGGTCGGTGGTCGCCTCTGCCTGGGCCAGCGCGCGCACCACGGTCTCTTGTGCTGCCTCCAGCTCCCCCAGCGCCACAGCCGTGCGCCCCAGCCCAACCAGAGCGTAGGCCTGCGCCCAGCCGTGATCATTGGATTCAGCGCTGGCCAGGCTCTGCCGGTAGTAGTCGCCGGCCGTCGCCGGCTCGTTCTGTGCCAGGGCCACGTCGGCCAGACCACGATAATAGAAGGTGCGTCCGGTGATATCGTCATGGCCGGTGAACAGGGGCAACGCGCGTTCGTACCAGAGAACAGCCTCGTCGAGGTTGCCCCACAGACGGTAGAGTTCACCCATCTCCCAGCAACACCATGCCTCCAGGACGACCAGACCGCTCATCCGGGCAGCCTGTAGCGCCATGTTGCGTGCCTCAAGCGCTCGCTCGAACTGGCCGTAGCGTGCCAGCTCAAAACTCTCCTTACTGCACATTTCGGCGACCTGCGTGAGATGCCCGCGACTGGCTGCAGCCTCGCTCATTTTTCGGTAGTGAGAAAAAGCCGCATCCCGGTTGCCCAGCTGCAGGTTGGCGTCGCCAATCTGCCAGTGAACATAGCCAGAGACGATCCAATCGCCGGCTTCGGCCAGCAGCGCCAGGGAATCTTCCCAATACCTGATGGCCGGCAGCAGCTCTCCATGTAGGCGCCTGGCCTGGCCTAGCCAGCGCAAGGCGTAGCCACTTTCACGGCGATCCTCAAGCCGCTCAAAAATCTCCAGGGCGCGGGCCAGCACCGCAGTAGCCTCGTCGCTTCCGCGGCCTGCTCCGAGCTGGTGCAGGAGAAGAATGGCCAGATGCTCCAGCCCAAAGGCCAGCTCCCAGTCGTTCCAGGTTGCGTCCGGGCCGGCCGTCAGAGCGCGCAGGCGATCGACAGCCTCGGGCCTGCCAGTGGACCGGCCATAGCCGTAGCAGAGCACAACCTGCCAGACAGGGGGTAGCTGGTATTTGCTGGCCAGCTGCCACGCCTCTTCGGTTGCTTCCTCATCATAGGGCGCCAGGCTGCCCGAGGCTTCAATTCGTAGGGGAAAACCAGTCCGGAAGAATGCGCTCTTGGCAGCCAGACAGATCGCTCGCTCGCGACCGGTAGCGGGCGCGTCGATGGCTGCCCGCAGCAGCGGAAAGAATTCGACGACGCGCATCCGCGCCTCGCAATAATAATAGAGCGGCGGGAGCATCTTCTCCAGCGCGACCTGCAACCCGTTCTGCTCGCCGTAGCGCCGGCCTGGGTTCAGGACCAGCCAGCGCCAGGCCGCGCTGGCCTGCTCGAACACCCGATCAAGTGAAGCGAGAGTTTCGCGCTGGTGTGCTCCATGCAGCCGGGACTCATATTCCTCAAGGAGGGCAGCGAAATAAGCGGCGTGCGCATCTCGCGCCGCTTCTTCGGCGCCGCTAAGCGCCTGCAGCTGCTCCAGCGCATATTGGCGAACCAGCTCGTGCATCTGGAAGCCAGCCTCGGCGCGCTGTAGCCACGACTTATTGACCAGGGCCAGCAACGTGCGCAATGGGGCGCCGGCGACCGCCTCGGCGGCCTCCCGCGAGAATGGGCCGCGGAAGATGGCAAGGCGGGCGGCGGCCGCACGCGCCGCTTCGTCCAGCATCTCCCACGAGGTGTGAAAGACTGCGCGCACGCTGCGCTGGCGAGCCGGCAAATCGCGCAGCTCTCCTTCGAGGAGATCGAAATTGCTGGCAATCTCGTCGGCGATTTCTTCTAAGCTCAACAGCTCTACCCAGTTGGCTGCCAGGACCAGGGCCAACGGCATGCCCTGCACCAGGTGGCAGATGCGCGCTATCTGCTGCCGCTCGGCGGGCGCGGGATCAAAGGCCGGCAGATGGCGGGCGACGAGCTGGCGCAACATGGTGACAGCGCTGAAGGCATCCAGATCTGCGGCGGGCGCCGGCCATGAAGAAGGGTAGGAGAGACCTTCAAGCCGGTAGACGGTCTCGCTGCTCAGGCCCAGCGTCTCGCGCGACGTAGCCAGGATGGTCAGCCGCGGCGCCCGCGATAGCATGGCGTCAACCAGGGTGACCCCGTCAAGCAAATGCTCGAAGTTGTCCAGCACCAGCAACAACTCACGGGTTTCCAGATAACGAAGGAGCTCCTCCTGTTCGTTCCCTGCCTGGCGGAACTCGAGACCGAGCTGCTTGCCGATGGCCGGCGCAAGCTGCTCCACGGCCGATAGGGAAGCGAGAGGAACGAAAGCCAGGCCATCACGGAAGGGCGCGGCGCTGCGGGCGGCCACTTCGATAGCCAGGCGCGTCTTGCCGATGCCGCCTGGCCCAACCAGAGTCAGGAGGCGGCGCGGGCGCCCTGGGGCCAGGAGCTGGCGCAGCTCGTTTAGCTCGGCTTCACGGCCGATAAAGGGTGTGGCCTGCGCCGGCAGGACCAATGTCAGGCGCTGTAGCAGCCGCGCCAGCCGCTGTGCAGACTGCGCCAGCGATGACTGCCGGAAACTGTGGCGCAAAGAATCGTCGTCGAGCTGCGCTTCCAGATCGGCGAGCTGCGCCTCCAGGTTGGTCAGGGTAGCCCGCGCCGCGTCGCGCTGGCCGTTCGCGACCTGGGCCTCGGCCAGAGCCACCAGCGCGCGGGCGTGATCGCAGGGGCGGCCGAGCCGCTGCCAGATTGTGGCCGCTTCCTCGAAGCGGGGGATGGCCTGGCCGGGAAGATCGCCATAGGCGGCTATCAGGCCGCGGCCCTCGGCCAGGGCGGCAACGGCGGACTGGCAGGGTATTAGCCTTCCGATGGCCGCGATCTGCGCCAGGGCCTTCTCGGCCTCAGCCCAGCGCGCCTGTGCGCCCAGCCAGCTGACGCTTTCGAGCAGAGGGACGACACATCTGGCGTTGGTGCAAACACCACGGTCGATCAACTCCAGCAGCGTCGATACGTAGCTGCCGGCCTGATCGACGCGGCCGAGGAACACCAGGGCGCGAATCATCTCCTGCAGAAAGGGTACTGCCATCTGCGCCTCGTAATGCCTCTCCACTTGCGGGGCAGCCGCCTGGAGATAACCGAGGGCTTCCTCTGGCTTTCCAAGATCGTTAGCTACGCGAGATAAGTGCAGGTTGCGAAGCAGTTCCAGGTAGCCAAGAGACTCAGCCTGCTGCAACCAGGCAGCCACTTCGTCGTGACGCGCCAGGGCATCCCGCCAGCGGCCCACCATCCACTCAAGGACGGCCAGCTCGACCAGCGCGCTGCCCGCGAATAGGGGCAGATGGTGCTGCTGGCCGATACGGAGCATCCCGTCAAACTCGGTCCATGTTTCGTCGTAGCGGTCGAGCGCGCCCAGCGACCAGGCAAGGTTATAGTGGGCCCGGGCGGCATCGTGAGTAAGGCGATGGACAAGGGCCAGGTTTCTGGCCTCCCGCAGCATCGCCAGGCCCTCTTCCACCTTGCCCAGCGCTACCAGGGAACTGCCGACGTTATTGAGCGCGTGGCTGAGAACCACGGGCGCGTCGAGGCGCCGGGACAGGGACAATGCTCGCTCGCCCCAGCGGACGGATTCGTCGTATTCCCAGGCCAGCATATGCATCTGGGATATTGAGCTGTAGGCCCAGGCCAGCTCCACACCTTCGGGCTCCTTCTCGAGAAGGTCGAGCGCCCGGTGATAATGTTCAAGGGCGGGCTGGCGCTCTCCTTGTTCCCAGTAGAGGCGCCCGATCATCCGCTGAACCGCTCCGGCTCTGATTCGGTCATCCAGGGAGGTGAACAACCCATACGCCGTCTCCATGCTGGACACAGCTGAGCGCAACTGCCCGGAATACCAGCGGCATGATCCCAATCGCTCGTTCAAAGCTGCCAGCCCCGCTGCGTCGTCACCAGGCCAGGCGGCGAGGGCTGCCTGATAATAGTCTGCAGCCTCGACCATGGCCGCTCCGCGCCAGGCCTGGTCGCCGGCGTGCCGCCAGTAGGGGGCAGCTCGCTCCGGCAGCTCGGCGGCGGCGAAGTGGCGGGCAACCGTCCCTGCGATTTGCGGCGTGTCCGGGCCGGCGAGCTGCTCCAGCGCCTCGGCGACGGCCTGGTGCCGGTAGGCCCGCTCGATTTCGTCAAGCCGCCGGTAGAGATAAAGCTGGATGAGGATGTGGCGAAAGCGATAGACGGAGAGGCGCTGGGAACCCTCGCGGCGGATGCCGGCGGCCTGAACGAGACGATGCTCGCGGTCCAGCTCCTGGCCCAGGAGGCGGGCGAGCGTCGCCGGCTGCTCGCCGGTGAGCTGCGCCAGGAGCTCCACGGAGAACTCCTCGCCAATCACGCTGGCGGTCTGGAGAAGCTCCTGCAGAGCCGGCTGGAGACGGGCGATGCGCTCGCCGATGGCTCCTTCAACCCGCGCCGGCAGCGTCCCCCAGTCGAGCGGGGGCCGGACCTGCCAGTAGCCGGCTTCGTCCTGAAAGAGGTCGCCGCGTTCCTGCATCGCCCGCAGCAGCTCGATGGTAAAAAGTGGATGGCCCTGCGTCTGGTGAAAGAGGGTAGCGCGGAAGCTGTCGTCGAGACGGTTGGGCGCGCTATCGAGTAACGCATCGACAAAAGCACGGCCCTCGGCCTCGCCGAGATCGTACACGATATCGCCCAGGTCGCGCTGAAGCTCGTGGACCACCTGCTGTAAGGGGTGGCGCTCCTCTCCGCGACCGGCCATCACCTCGGCGGCGCGGTAAGCGCCCACCAGGAGAATGCGGCTGCCACCCAGCCGCTTGCCCAGGTGGAGGAGCAGGTCGGCCGACCCTCGATCGACCCACTGCAGGTCGTCAATGAAGAGCAAGAGGGGGTGGCGACGTGCAATGGCTGACAGCACGGCAACGATCTGGGCAAAGAGCGCACTCTGCTGCAGGCGGGCGCCATCCGGCTCGGCGACCGTATCGACCAGTGACTGGAGCGCATTGATCCACGGCGCGGGACCAGACGTGTGGCTCTGCGCCCGCTGCAGCAGCGCTCTAGCCGGCACAAAAACGTCCAGGAGGTCCGGGCCATGGGCAGTGAGCGCCTGGACCACATCGGGCAGCAGATCCTGCAGCCGCCTGCCAGCCGCCGTCTCGTCGGCTCGCTCGATCACGACGTCGCCGGCCAGGCGCTGCAGGATCTCGCGGAACGGGAGATAGGGATCGCCCTGGCCTGTATAGGCGTTGCAGTTGCCGCTGAGGGTGATCAGCTGCGGGTGGGCAGCGGCAGCCCGGCGCATAAAGGCCTCTGCCAGACTGGTCTTGCCCTGCCCTGCCTCGCCGGTGATAAAGGCCACGCGGCTGTTGCCGTCCAGGGCATCGTCAAGAAAGCGCTGCAGCCAGGCCATCTCTTGCTCGCGCGCGACGAAACGGGACGGCTCCATCGCTGGCGGCTCTGGCGCGGGGCGGGCGGGGGCAGCCGGCGCGCCGCTCCACTGCCGGGGCGGTGGGGCGTCGTCGCCGAGGAAAGCACGGACGGCGGTGAGGAATTGGGACCAGGCAGGCTCGTGCTCGAGCAGGATGTGATTGTCGCTCTCCAGCGGTACGAAGCGCGCTCCAGGAATCAGGGAAGCGAGGCGGCGCCCTTCCGCAAACGGAATGCGCAGGTCGCCCCGGGCGTGCAGCACCAGGGTAGGCACGTCGAGCTTCGTCGCCAGTTCGCTGACGTCAATAACGCCAAACCCTTCTGTGAGGCGGGCGGCGTTTTCAGGGCTGCTCGACATGCGTTGCAGCTCATTGAAGGCGTGGACCTGCTCTGCGGTACCGTCCGGAAGGAAGAGCGATGTAAATACCTGGCGGAAGGCGGCGTGCTCTTTGCCCCATCCCAAGCGCACCAGATCGAGTAGCACCTGCGTCTCTTCCTGCGCTTCAGGGGTATCGTCGCGAATGTTCCTGCCAACAGCATAACCACCGTAGAGAATCAGGTGGCTGACGCGTTGCGGATGGCGCGCCGCATAGGCGATGGAAATGGCTGCCCCCTGCGAGATGCCCAGCAGGGGAAAGCGTTCGATACCCAGCGTATCGACGACCGTTTCCAGGTCACTCACCCAGGCTGCAAAGGACATATCGTCCACGTCCCAATCGGACAGGCCGCAGCCGCGCTCATCGTAGCGGATCAGCTTCCGGCTGCGGGCCAGACCAACCAGCCAATGATTCCAGATAGGACTCTGCCAATCATATTCCAGATGACTGAGCCAGTTGGCCGCCTTGACCAGCGGCGGCCCTTCGCCGACGGTAGCGTAGGCGATCTGCACCCCGTCCAGCGCCCGGCAAAAGCGGATCTCCTGCTCCAGCGAGCGGCTGGCAGGAACCGGTGCGAGCCGCGCGGGCACGGGCGCGGCGTCCGCCACCGGCGCTGCGGCCGGCGGCGCCAGCCCTTGCGGCCAGCGCCCGGCCTGAATGGCTTCGAGGGCAGCGGCAATCTGGCGTATGCTGCGGGGACGGGCGTCCGGCTCTTTGGCCAGCATTTTTTCGACCAGCGCCACCAGCGCCGGGGGTGCATGCGGTTGCAGCTCGGCCAGGGATGGCGTCTGCTCGGTCATGATGCGTAGCAGCACCTGGGTCAGCGTCTCGCCTTCAAAGGGGCGCCGCCCGGTCAGCATCTCGTAGAGCAAAATGCCGAAGCTCCAGATGTCGCTTCGTGGATCGAGGGGATCGCCACGCAGCGCTTCTGGGCTCATGTAAGATGGGCTACCGACCAGGGCGCCTGTCCTCGTCAGCCGTACGTTGTCCCGCTCAAGCCGGGCTGTGCCAAAGTCAGTTAGCCGGGGCGAGCCGTTGGCTGTTAGCAGTACGTTTCCCGGCTTGAGATCACGATGGATGATGCCCAGGTGGTGCGCTCGCCCGAGCGCATCGGCCAGCTCCAGCCCGAGGGCAAGCACGCGTTCAGCCGGCAAGGGCGCCTCTTTCTCCAGCAGCTGCCGCAACGTGCCGCCCGAGACATATTCCATGACGATGCAGTGCCGGCCTTCATGTTCGAAGGCGTCGAGCATGCGCACAATGTTGGGATGCTGCAGCTGGCGCAGGGCTTCTGCTTCGCGCAGGAAGCGCGCGACACGCTCAGCGTCCGCGACGAGATCGGGACGCAACCACTTGAGAATGACCTGCTCTCCGGTGGCTTTATCGCGGCCAAGGAAGACCTCCCCCTGGCCGCCGACGGCAAGCTTTTCCTCGCTGGCATAGCGGCCGGCGCCGGTCTGCGCCGGGGATGGTTGCCGCACCTGCAGGGGCGAAGGGCCGGCCGGTCGCTCTGCCGGGAACTTGCGCAGGCGGATGGCCTCGTAGAGAGCCGTTGTCTCTGCCTCCGGCTCGATGCCCAGCTCGTCCGTGAGAATGCGGGCGCACTCCTCATACTGGCGCAGCGCAGCCGCCTGCTGGCCGGCGCGGGCGTAGATGGCCATGAGCTCGCGGTGCGCCATCTCGTGCAGGGGATCGAGCGCCAACCAGCGGCGCCCGTAGCGAATGGCTTCTTCAAACTCGGCGGCGCCGGCATACCAGTGGATGAGCTTCTGCAGGGCTTCCGCCAGCGCCTGGCTGAGTCCTTCAGCTTCGAAGAATTGCCAGTCGTCAAACTCGGGCGCATCCGGCAGGTTGAAGCCGGCGAGGAAACGGTCGGTGTAGAGAGATACCGCCGCGGTAAGCGCCCCCAGGCAGTCGTCACAGGCTTCTGCCGGAAAGTGACCGCCGTGACTGGCGACCTGGGCGAGCAACTGGTTGAACTGCCTGACGTCAACCCAAAGGACAGAATCCGCGACGAGCTCAACCTGGCGGCGATCGGCATCTATCAGCTCGACATCGGGCCCGGTTTTGAGCCGCGATAGCTCGCGGCGCAGGTTGGATAGGGCGCGGGACTGGTCGAAATCGGGCCAGAAGAGGGTAGCCAGCGCCTCGCGTGTCTGCGGCTGGCCTTTGAGGGCGAGGTAGGCGAGGATAGCCAGCCCTTTACGGCGGCCCACGGGGAGGCTGGCGCCGGCGCTCTCCAGACGAGGTGCGCCAAAGAGATAGAGTTTCAGCCCGGTCATATCCTGCCTTTAACTCTGCGCTGCGGCCGACCCGGCGATGTCCTTTACAATGAGAATGGCTTTCCGCCGCTTACTGGGCACAGGACTCTATCCTGAAAGCGGGCAGCAGGCAAGAGAAGAGAAGTCAGACGGACGCAGAGAGGAACACAGCATGGGGGAAACGAAAAGGACCCCGCCGGCGTGGCGAGGTCCTTATCATCTGGGTTGGAAACTGAGGGCCCAGTGCCGCTACAGAATTCCGGTACCGCTGAGGAGGGCGATGCCGCCGACGACGATCAGCGCGGCTGCCCAGATCAGGTCAAAGTTCACCCAGCGCTGGCGCAGAATGGCCAGCCCCAACCGCTTGTAGACGACCCAGGCGACCAGGGCCATGACGGCGAGCATGGACGCCGTGTGCAGGGCCACGCTGAGCGACATTTCCAGCCCGGACGAGAGCGCGGCGGCGCCGTGCCCGGCGTGGGCTGCATGGTCGCCGTGGGCGCTGGCAGGGGCAGCCATTCCCAGGAGGAACGGGGCAATCATCAGGCCGGCGCCGTGGGCGATGGCCATCAGGAAGGACCACCAGGCCAGGTCCCGCATACCCACTTTCATGCCCACCCAGCGCGGGTGGCGGTAGTGGTTGACGATTTTGTAAAGTCCGAAGCCGAGCAGTATGGCGGCAGTGGCCAGCTCGAGCATGCTCGAGGAGAGGAATTGGGCGCCGGCGATGACCAGGGCGGCGACGAGTACCAGGGATGCGGCGTGGCCGGCGGCGATGGGTACCAGCGAGAGCCAGATGGCCCGCTCGCTCTGCCGCTGCAGGCCCACAGAGAGGGCGAACAGCCAGCCCATGCCGGGATTCAGGCCATGGTAGGCGCCAAAGGCGACCATCGCCAACCAGGGGCCCAATACCTCAAGAGGGGTAGCAGTAACTGTCGGTTGAGGCATCACCGCCCTCCAGTCGCACCTGATGGGTGCGTAGTTCGCCAGTGTAGACGAAGAAGTCAGGATCGAACTTGATATCCCTACGCCGGTCGTCGACGTCGAGGCGGACCAGCCAGCCCTGGATCCCATCGGGGTAGAACTGCTCGTCCCAGGCGCTATAGAGCCCGTTGGTCACGTAGACACGCTTGCCGTCGCGGCTGATCTCCACCATCTGCGGCCCGCCGAGCAGCTCGCCCGGGTGCTTCGGGTGACCCTGGCGGCGCACCATGCCGCCGATCTCCACTTTGCCGGTCAGAACCGGGTTGAAGGGATCGGATACGTCGTACTGATGCAGCTCGCCGGTGCCCCAGCAGGAGACGTATAGGAAGCGGTCGTCCACGGAGAGGTCGATGTCGGTGACCAGTGGCGGCGCCGCCTTGAAGCCTTTGAGCAGCGGCGGCAGGTCGTCCTCGTCGGCCGGCTGGGCAGGAATGGTGATCGTCTTCTTGGCCGCCCACTTGCCGTCCTCGTCGCGGTACCAGGTGAAGATGTTCGCCGATAGATCGGCCAGGCTGATAACCACGGCGGCAAAGCCGTAGCTCTTCAGCGGGTCATGAGCCGGGCGCAGCTCCAGCACCATCTGCTGCTCGGCGCCCAGATCGACCGTCTGCACGTGGCGCCGCTTACGCATATCCCAGAAGTGGAGCTGGTGGCCGTACTTTCCGGCGAGCAGATCCTCAGGGACCACGCCGTTCTCGAATTGCGGCGGCTTACCCCATTCGCTGGTGATCATCACGTCCTGGGTAATGTGCCAGGCAAAGTCGTATTGAAGGTCCTGCTCGCCGCGGTCTTCCTCCCACTGGCCGATGACGTCGAAGTTGAAGTGGTCGAGCATGACGATGCCGCCGGGGCCATTGTCGCCGTTGGCGGAGGCCAGGGCATTGACGTAGATGGCGTCGGGACCGCAGTGCACGGTGTGCAGCCGGCTGTAGCCGGCCTTGGCGAACACTTCTTCCGGTTCGATGGTCTTGACCAGCCTGGGCTTGCGCGGGTCGGGCTTGGTGTCAAAGATGTAAATGCGGGAGCTGCGTAATGCGGGGACGATCAGGTAGCGGCGCTCCAGGTGGGGGTGGGGCGCCGCGGGGCAGAGGGCGCTGCTGCAGGCGTTCCAGCCGAAGTGGTGCAGCTCGTCGCCCACATAAGGCATGTCCACCTGGTCGATGACCTGGCTGTACGTGCGCGATCTGGCGTCCATATCGACCACCAGAAGCGCGTCGGGCTTGTCGCGGTTGGCGTTGACGCCGATCACGTAGCCCAGGCTTTCGGCCGGAGCCGACATCGCCATCTTGGGGGACGGGTAAAAGGTGGGGTCAGGTTTCCATCGAGCCATGTTCATGTTCTCCTTCACTAAGAGTGGATTTGGTTCAACAGTCACCATCGTACCGGCCGATCGCTCCGCTAACGTCTCGACAACGTCCCAAAGAACGTCCCCGGGTTGTTCAGACACAAAAAAGCCCCCGGAGATTTCCGGGGGCTTGCTCAGTCCGGCCGGCGCAAACTGACTCACCGGAGCGATTCAGCTGCCGCGGCGGCCGCAGCCTCACGGGCCGCGGCTGCTTCCCAGTAGCGCTGGGTATAGAAGGCATAATCCGTCTCCTGCTCAGCCTCGGCAGCCAGCTTCGCCTCACGGGCCGCGGCTGCTTCCCAGTAGCGCTGGGTATAGAAGGCATAATCCTGCTCTGACCCGGCTTCTACTATGTTTGCCTCGCGGGCGGCGGCTGCTTCCCAGTAGCGCTCCGCATAGAAGCTGTACGCATCACCGCTCTCCGCGCTCGCCGCCAGCGCCGCGTCGCGCGCGGCGGCGGCCTGGTAATACCGCTCTGCATAAAAAGCGTAGCCATCGCTGGCTGTTCCGGCCGCCGTACCCGAAGCGACCACGCTGGCGGCCGCCTGGCGCCTGGCAGCCTCGAACTGGACAGCGCCTTCCTTAAGGCGCATGGCGGCCACGGCCGCACTGACCACCAACACGACTGCCACGATTGCGACCACAAGCAGAGATACACTGCGGCCGCTATTTCCCTGTACTGCCATCTTCGTGTTCATCCTATCGCCTCCTATAAGCTGAAAGGTTTCTCGCCAATCACCACCGGGGAGAGCCATCCGGCGCTGCCCTCGATTGACAACTCCCAGCTTACGGGCGGAACGACACCACACCGTACCCAGCGCCGTCCCGATTGACGTCCCAACAGACAGAAAGAGTTGCGGACTCATCAGCCTGGCACGCATATTCTACGAAGATGATGTCGCGCTAGAGCAGGGGTTGAGCCAAAGTTCTTCGCATAGCGACTAGAGACATACCGAAAACACCCCAACAAAGCAGGCAAGCAAGGCATTGTCCTCACTTCCTGCCTGCTATTCGCAACCAATGAGAGGGGGAGGGGATGACCAGGTCCCCATAAACGGCTCAGGCCACAAACTGAGACTCTATCCGCGCCCGATACTGGTTACGGCGCCTCGCGAAAGCGCCCGTTGCCTTCATTGAACCAGACCGCGACCTGATCCAACGTTCCACTGACGATATCCGGGAGCCCGTCCCCGTTCACGTCGCCGACTGCCAGCGCTGCGTTGGGCCGGAAGCGAATGCCCTGATCGTCGCGCGTAAAGACGCCGCTGCCGTCATTCCACCAGAGCAGGCCCTGCCGCCACCAGGCGAAGCTGGCGCTGAGCTCGTGCCCGGTCACCGCATCCAGGTCGCCGTCGCCGTCCAGGTCCACCAGAAACGCGGACAGCGTGCGCCGCCTGCTCCAGCGCTGCTCGCTCAGGGTGAAGCGGCCCTGCCCGTCATTCAGCCACAGCTCGTCCGCATCTTCGTTGCCCACCAGCGCGTCCAGATCCCCATCGCCATCCACGTCGCCGAGCGCCACCGCATAGGTGCGCTGCCGGCCCAGGAGCTGCCCGCTGTCGCTGAAGTTCCCCCGCCCATCGTTGAGCCACACTTCATTTGGTTCGTCATTGGTCATGGGCTCGCGCTCGCCGCTACTCTGCGTATTGCCCACGAAGGCATCGAGATCGCCGTCGCCATCCAGGTCGCCCAGAGCGACGGCCTGGCTGCCCCGTGCGCCAAGACTCTGCCCGCTGTCAGTCAGCCCCTGGCCATTCCCCAGCAGCACACGGTTCGCCGGAGCAAACCATTGCGTTTCCCCGGGCGCGGGCCCGCTGCTGCCAGCGCCGCAACATCCGGCCAGGAAAAGATCGTCAAGCCCGTCGCCGTTCAGGTCGCCCGCCTGCAAATGCCACTGCGATGCCCCGGATTCCGGCATGCTTGTGGTCGAAATCGTCATGGGTGCAAAACCATTGTCACGACGATAGTACAGGGTGGCGCCCATCATGCCCCCGATGGCGATATCCAGGGTCCCGTCGCCCCGGCGCGCCAGCACGACGCTTGTCCCGCCCATGCCGGCATTCAGACCGCTGTCCTGAAACTGGCCATTCCCGTCGTTGTAGAGGATCTTGTTATCGGCGGTTGGCAGCAGGCGCCGGGTGTTAGCCAGAACCGCATCCAAGTCACCGTCGCCGTCCAGGTCGCCCAGCGCCAGCTGCTGTGTATACGGCTCCGCTTCAATCTGCAGTGGCAGAAAGACGGCGGCGAAAAAGATGCTCCCGGCGACCAGCACGACAGCCGCCGCCACGAGCGCCGCCAGCCGCCAGCTCAGTCGCCGGCGGGGGCGCGCCTCGCTTGCGGTAACAGGTCGTTCGGCTCCCTCGCGCAGCTCCTGGCGGCGCCGCAGCCGCTGACGCCACGAGCCTTCGCGCCCGGCTGCAGCCGGCGGCATTAGAAAGGCTGCTGTCTGCCGGCGCAAGTGGCCAAGCGCCGGCGGCAGGAGCAACATCCCGGCAAAACCGACCAGCGCTATCACCGTGTCCGCCGTGCGCAACAACGGGACGACCTCGCGATAGGCTGTGAGCCGATCGTTTTGATAGATGAACGCGCTGGCGCTCATGGAGAGGAACGAGGGCCGGTGGAGCAGCGGCAGCAGCAACAAGAGCGCGGTCGCCACCGCCAGGATACCCACGTTGCGCTCGCCGAAGCGCCGGCGCAGACCCCAGGCGCCGCCCAGCACCAGCAGACTGCCCAGCAACCAGAGGCCGCCCAGAAGCGGCGCCAGGCTCATCTGAAACAGCTCCAGGTCGCTGGGCATCACCAGCCGGGCCAGCGCGAGGAGGGACAGGTAGGCCAGCAAGGCGCCGGCGGTCATCAGCCTGGCGGCCCGGCGCGCCGTCTTATCCTGATCTCGCGCCCAGCCGTTGAGCGTCTGCAGCAGCAGGATCGCCGTCGCGGGGGCCAGCGCCCCCAGCCAGTCGGGACCCAGCCGCTGCCAGAGCGTCTGATTACCCGGGCTGAAGAGCGCCGCGCCCAGGGCCTGTGACCCGCCAAACAGCAGCGCGCCGCCGTACAGCAACCAGATGTCGCCACTGGCGCTGCGCTGCATGCTGATGGCCGCCGCCGTCAGCGCCAGGACGAGAAAGCCGGCGTTCATGACCAGGGCGGTCACCGCCTGCGACGCAAATTCCATGCTGAAGGCCCAGGGCAGCCACAGAAAGGGCAAGAACACCAGCGCGCCATAGCGCGGCCAGCGGCGCACCACCAGGTATAACACCACCAGCCAGACTGCCTGGATAGCCACCTCGGACATGCTGCTGAGCAAGCGCGGTAGCGTGTTCCAGGCCGGCTCACTACCCATGCCAAAGAGCCGGTATGGCAACAGGTTCTGGCCGAAAAAAATCAGAATACCGAGCCAGCTCACCACCCAACCCGGCCAACCGCGCAGCCAGGCGGCCAGCACGCCAGCGCCCAGGAAAAGTAGCGGCGCGCTGCGCGGCAAAGTCAAGCCGAAGCTGAGGAAGCTCAGCAGAAAGACCAGATAAGGCGCGCCGGCCGCCACCGCTCCCCAGCCCGAAATAGACGCGATGTAAGGCTCCGGCGCTGCGCGCCCGCGCGCGCGCAGATGTTCGCGCAGGCAGTTCAGGGGCCAGTCACGCAGCTCCCGCGCCAGGACGGCCAGCAGCGCCCGCCAGCCATCGCCGGCGGCGTCCTCAACACTCTGGCGGAACACACCCGCCACCTCTTCACCATACTCGACGCGAAACTCGTGCGGATAGAGCCGCAGCAACCAGGGATGTAACCAGAGTGCAAACCGCGTTAAGGCGCCCATCTCATGCCGTGCCCCCTTGCTCAACCGCCGCAATCAGATTCTGCATGCGCGCCACGTCCGCATTCAGGATCTGGCGCCCCAGCTCGGTCAACCGGTACGCTTTGCGCGTGCGCCCGTCGACCACTCCTGACGCCTCATCAAAACGCTCGACCCAGCCCTGGTCCAGCATGCGGCGCAAGCCGCCGTACAGGGTGCCCGTGCTCAGCCGCAGCCGGCCGTTGCTCAGGTGCGCCACGTCCTGCAAAATGGCGTAGCCGTGCTTGGGCCCGCGCGCCAGGCTCAGCAACGTGAAGAAGGTTGCTTCCTGAAGGGGCAACTTCTCGTTCCTCATTGATCATTCCTTACGTTACCCAATATATGTCGCTCAACGACATATTAGCAGGTGTGCGCCCGTTGTGTCAATAAGCCCGGCGTACCGGACCGGCTGCGGCGAGAAAAACGATGCATTCTGTGACATTCATCGCTGTCGCCAGGGCGGCGCAGCTCGTGGAGAATGATGGGCGCCGATAGCTGCCACGGTGGACCAGGCCGGTTGACAGGCGCCACTTCCCCTGCTAGAATATATGTCACTTAATATTAATTAAACGACATATGATGATAGTAGCCACAGGAAGCGCTGCCCTACCCTCACGGGAAACAGTATGAACCAGCAACTACCTCTCTCTGAACGTGACATGCCGGCGGAGCCGCCCTGGCTGCACACCGCCTCGTTTCTGGAAAGCGTCGGCAGCCGCAGCCTGAAAACCGAGAGCACCTATCTGGCCGCGCTGCGCTACTTTGCCGATTGGGTGCAGGTCGGCGGCCACGCCGGCTTCAACCTGGAGCAGCCCTGGCCGCTGGACCCGGCGCCGCTGACGACAGAGCTGGTGCTGGCGTTTAACGAGGCGCTGCGCTCTGAGCGGGCACAGAACACCGGCCGCACCTACCTGGCCGCGCTGCTCAGCTTCTGCGGCTACCTGGTAAGCATCGACCGCCTTCCCCCGGGCCTGAGCGTGGAAAAGGTGCGCGAGCGGCTGAAGCGGCAGCGCAAGACGGCGCTGCGGCCCTCGTCGAAAGTGGTCAGCATGGATACAGTGCGCCAGTCCGTCCCGCTCATCGTCGCCTACTACTGCACCCTCCCTCTCCCCTCCACTGCCGACGACCCCTACAATCGGCGCCTCTCCTTGCTGCGCGACCGGGCTTTGGTGACCGTGTTATACAGCACGGCTATGCGCATCAGCGAAGCGGTGGCGCTGGATCGCAAACACGTGGCCCACGGCCGGGCGGAAGATGTGCTCATTACGGGCAAAGGCGGCCGCACGCGCACCATCCACTTTCTGGATTACGCCCGCGCGGCCATTCGTGCCTATCTGGCGGAGCGCACGGACAGCAACCCGGCGCTCTTCGTCGCCCATAGCCGCCGCGCCGCCGGCAAGCGGCTGACGACGCGCACGGTGCAGCGAGTCGTCGCCACGGCCGTCGCTGCCCTGGGCCTGGATGCTTCGCTCACCCCTCACGATTTCCGTCATTACCGGGCCACCGAGCTGCTGCGCGAGGGCGTGCCGGTGGAGGTGGTGCAGGAATATCTGGGCCATGCCGACATCTCCACCACCCGCGCGGTCTATGCGCCGATCATTGGCAAGAACATTGTCAGGGAGTGGCTGGCAATTCTAGACGGGCCGCTGGAACGGGCGGCGCAGCTGACTGAAGAGCAATCATAAGGTCACAGGCGCAGCCGCGCCCGGATCGCCCCACCCTACCCCGCCAAATAGAGAGCCAGCGCCGCACGGAAGCTGCCAGACGAAGGCGCTGTCCGGCCGCGAGTTAGCGCCGCAGCCCTTGCGCGGCGCTGCCTTTCGCTGTATCATATTCATTGTATTCAAAATATTTTGAACGTACTGAAATAATAAGGAGTCTCCGATGGCATACGCAACTGATGAAAGTAGTTCGACCCCGGCGGCGGCAACCCATGCGGTCACCGGCGCCTATGGCTATTCCGGCAAATACATCGCCGCCCGTCTTCTGGCCCAGGGACAGCGCGTCATCACCCTGACCAACTCGCCGCAGCGCCACAACCCGTTCGGCGAGCGCGTGCCTGCCTACCCGTTGGCCTTTGACAATCCGGCCGCACTCGCCGAGAGCCTGCGCGGTGTTTCCGTGCTCTACAACACCTATTGGGTGCGCTTCAACCACCGCACCTTTACCTTTGACGACGCTATTCGCAACACGGAGACACTCTTTGCCGCGGCCCGCGCGGCCGGCGTGGGGCGCGTCGTACACGTCAGCATCACCAACCCGTCCCTGGACTCCCCGCTCCCCTACTTCCGCGGCAAGGCCATCCTGGAAGCGTCGCTGCAGGCCAGCGGCCTTTCCTATGCCATCCTGCGCCCCACGGTCCTCTTTGGCAAGGAAGACATTCTCATCAACAACATCGCCTGGGCGCTGCGCCGCCTGCCCCTCTTCGGCCTCTTCGGCGACGGCAGCTATCGCCTGCAGCCCATCTACGTGGACGACCTGGCGCGCCTCGCCGTGGCGCAGGGCCAGTCAAATGAGAACGGCATCCTCAACGCCATTGGCCCGGAAACCTTTACCTATCGCCAGCTCGTGGAGGCGATTGCCGGCATCATTGGCGTGCGCCGCCCCATCATCTCGCTGCCCCCTGCCCTCGGCTATGCCGCCGGCTGGCTGCTCGGCCGTCTCACCGGCGACGTCATGGTGACGCGCGACGAGATCGCCGGCCTCACGGCGGGCCTGCTCCACGTCGAGACGCCGCCCACGGGCAGCATGCGGCTTACCCAGTGGGCCAGCGAAAACGCCGCGACGCTGGGCCGGCGCTACGCCAGCGAGCTGGCCCGCCGCCAGGATCGCACCCACGCCTATACCTGAGCGCCGCGGCGGAAGCGACTGAAGTCGCCACTACCAGAGGCGTCCTGGTAGT
>CAZOGK010000034.1:0-17940 GCA_964579295.1 uncultured Ardenticatenaceae bacterium | reverse complement strand
GAAGCGACTGAAGTCGCCACTACCAGAGGCGTCCTGGTAGTAACGACTTCAGTCGTTTTCCGGCGCCATTACCTCATAACCATAGAAGCTCACGGCCTGCTATCCGGCAGCCGCGCGACCGCTACGGTTTCATGATGATGATGGTCGTGCCGTTGCTATCACCGTCCGGGTCGGCGTTCGCGCCGGCGTCGTACGACAGGGCGCCGTGGGCCACCGACGTGACGGTAAACGTGACGCTGGGCCGGCGCAGATTGCTCTTGCCGATCTCACACTGACCGCTGCTGCCCGTCGTACAGGAGCCGGCGCCGCTCGCGCCGCTGCTCCAGTTTCCGGTCACCGTGGCGCCAGATACGGGATTGCCGCCACTGTCCTGAACCAGGACGGTGACGACGGCCGTCCAGCTCTGCACGTTGTCCACGCCGGCGCCGTCGAGATCGGCGATGTGCATGGAGCCCGCGCTGCCGGGTGTAGCTGTGGCCGTTGGCGGTGCGCTGGTGGCTGTGGCCGTGACCGCCGGCGTCTTCGTCGCCCGCGGCGGTCGCGTGGAAGTGACCGTCACAACGGGCGTGGGCGGGTTGACGGTGTTCGTTGCCGTGGGCGTTGGCGAGCCCGCCGTATTCGTCGCCGTCGGCGTGGGTGGCATCGGCCCGGCGTTCAGCGTGCGCATGGCGAGGCGGTAGGCCATGAAAGGCGCGATATCACGGTAGGCGCTGGCCGTGAGCAGCGCCTGGCCGTTGCCGCCGGCGACGTCGGGGAAGATCTCCGGCACAGCGCCGTTTAAGACGGCAAAGCCATTCGGATCGAGCAGCGCGCCCGATTGCGCGACCCGGCTGGCAAAGATATCGGTGCGCGTATCCATGAAGTAGGTAACGGCGCGCTTGTCCTCGTAGATGACGATGAACTGGTTGCCGTCCCAGGCGAGGGCCGCCTGTCCCTGGTCGTTTGGCGCGGTGACGATGGGAATGCCCGTGTTGCTGTCGAGCAGGGTCCCGTCGGCCTGGATGCGCCGGCCGTAGATATTCCAGTCGCTGTTGCTCACGCGCGGATCTTCCCAGACGACGAGGGCGGTGTCGGCGCTGGCGGCCATCGCCGGCCGGTAATGAAAGCGCACGTCATAGAAGTCGGTGCGTATGCTGAACTCGCCGGACGGCGCGCCGTTGGCCGCGACGAAGTTGCCCTTGATCTCGCTCGTCGGGTTGTCGTGGGTGACATTGCGCTGCCAGACGACCAGCCAGCGGCTGCCGAGCGCCGCGACACGGGGCACGCGGGCGAAATATTGGCCGAGCTGGATGGGGCTGCCAAGCACGGCGCCATCGGAGCCGCGAACCCGCACGCCAAAGGGGAACTGGAAGTGCGGATTGCTGGGAGCATGGGCGCCCACCACCAGGAAGTTGCCGTCGAGAGCGGCGACATCCGGGCTGTGGCCGGGCATGATGACGAAGGGGGCCGGGTCGGGAAAGCTGCCGTCATTGTGCAGCCGGCGCCCGTAAATCTGGCTGCCGTCGCTCCACACGACCAGGTAGAGCGAGCCGTTCCAGGCGATGGCCGGAGCGCCGAGGGAGAGGCCGCTGGCGACCAGCACCGGCTCCACGATCAAAGCGTTCCCGTAGACGTCGAGCCGCTGGGCCTTAATGCGCTGCGCCTGGGAGACATCGCTGCGGAAGGCGAGCATATAGCCGCTGCCGTTGGCGGCGGCGCTGACGCGCGCCTGCGTGGGCAGGCCGAAGCTGACCTCTGCTTCCGGGCCAAAAACCCTGGTGGCCGAGACGGCGGCCGTGCGCACATCGCCGGGCCAGGGGCCGCCGTAACGGGTATCGCGCCACACGAGGCGAATGCCGCCGCCAAAGGCCGGGCTGCTTTCCGGCGACCATTTATTTGACGTGTTGCTGAAGTCGGCCGGGATATTGTTGGGATCGAGCAGCGTTCCCGCCGGCGAGATGCGCAGCACGGTAATCCCATTGAGCATAAAGGAGACAAACCAGTTGCTCCCGTCCCAGGATACCGCCGGGTCGCGGCCGGTGTAACCGCCGTAATCGTCCCAGACGACGATCGGCGTGGGGTCCAGTATCTGCCCGGCGTGCGAGACCCGGACGCCCTTAATGGCCTGGTAATAGGTAGTGGAAACGGTTTCCTCCCAGATCACCAGGAAGTCCGTGCCGTTGGAGCCCACGCGCGAATCGTAGAGGCTGCCGGCAGAGGGAGACAGGGTCAGCGTCGTCGCGTCGACGGCAGTCAGATCCGGCTTAAGCCGCTTGCCCTCGACGGCGCTGAGTCCCTGCCAGGTCAGGAGGTATTCGTCCATCGCGAAGGCGATGTCGAAGTCAGAGCGAACGTAGTAGGTTTCGGGGAGGATAACTTTGCCGACCGGGTCGAGCAGAGCGCCATTGGGCGCGATACGCGCGCCCCTGACCTCGGCCTCGCCGGCGGAGCTGCCCTGCCAGATGATAGCCCAGTTGGCGCCGTCGCTGCTGACTGTAAAACCGGTCGAGCTGGAGCCGCTTAATGAGCTGACCTTCACCGGCTGCGGGTCCAGGACGACCCCCTGCGGGGAGACGCGCGCCGCCATGACATCCCAGGACCAGAAGAACTCGGTTGGCTCCTGGCTGACCCAGACAACCAGCCAGTTCTGGCCGTTCCAGGCGGCCCGCGGCGCCTTCTGGTCGGCCGGCGCCTGGGTGACGATGAAGGGGGTCGTGTCGAGCAGATTGCCGGCGGCGTCGAGACGGGCGGCATAGATGTCGCTGCCGCTGCCGTCAAAGTAAGAACCCTGTTTCCGGCCGGCGTCAGTGCGTGTTTCCGTCCAGACGACAAGATACGAGTCGGCCCCACGGGCAATAAAGGGCTCCTGCTGGTCGAAGGCCGCCGCCTGGTTAGCCTCGTCGCCGGGGAGAAATTGAACGGGCGAAAGGCCCGGACCCTGGGCCTGCGTCACGGCTACGTAGCCGAGCAGCGCCAGAAACAGCACAAGGAATACGAATCGACCCGTCTTCATGAGAACCTCCTCCTACACTGCGCCAGCGCGTCGCTGCAGCCGGCCCCGCCAGGCCGCAGCGCACGAAGCGACGCATCCGTTATTCAATTGTTCCAGGATGTTCCAGCGTTGCGACGATGTGAGGGCTGTGTTAGCACAATAAAAGATAAAGATAAGCGCTGGGACGCCGCGCGCCAGTGACAGATGGCATGAAATCGAGGCGCCGTTCGTCATCACTCCCGGCAGGCCGTCACTGGCGCCAGGGCGAACCCATGCTCAGGCACGTAATAATTTACGGAGAAGAATCGTTTATGGACGTATATGCCCGTCGCCAATGCCGATCCACTTGTAGGTTGTCAGCTCCTGCAGACCCATCGGCCCGCGTGCATGGAGCTTCTGCGTGCTGACGGCCACTTCCGCGCCCAGGCCGAATTGCCCGCCGTCGGTGAAGCGGGTGCTGGCGTTGACGTAGACGGCTGCCGAGTTGACGGCGTTGATAAAGCGCTCGGCGTGCGCGGCGTTGTTCGTCAGAATGCTGTCCGAATGGTCGGTGCTATGTTCGTGGATATGGTCAATGGCTTCGTCCAGGCCGGCGACGATCTTGACGCCCATGATCAGGGCTAGCCACTCCTGATCGAAGTCATCCGGCCCGGCGGGCGCCACGCGGGCGTTCTCTCTCTCCAGAAACGGGCGGGCCTCGGCAGTGGCCCGCATTTCTACGCCGTGGGGAGCGAGACGGGATGCGAGCTGGGGCAAGAATTCGGCGGCGATGGCGCGATGGACCAGTACCGTGTCCAGCGCGTTACAGACGCTGGGACGCTGCACCTTGGCGTTTTCCACGATATCCAGCGCCCGGGCCAGGTCGGCGCTTTCGTCCACGAAAATGTGGCAGATGCCAATGCCGCCGGTGATGACCGGAATGCTGCTCTGTTCCCGGCACAGCCGGTGGAGCGCCGCTCCGCCGCGCGGCACAATCATATCCACGTATTGGTCGAGGCGCAGCAGCTCGGCCACCAGCCGGCGGTCGGCGTCGGCGATGTACTGCACGGCCGCCAGGGGCAGCCCGACTTGCTCCAGTGCGGCCTGTATCACGTTGACCAGCGCCAGATTGGTGCGCAGCGTCTCGCTGCCGCCGCGTAGGATGACGGCGTTACCCGTTTTCAGACAGAGGGTAGCAATGTCGATGGTGACGTTGGGCCGCGCTTCATAGATGACGCCGAGCAGGCCGATGGGGATGCGGCGCTTGCGCAGACGCATGCCGTTTGGCAGCAGACGGCTCTCGAACTCCTCGCCCACGGGATCGGGCAGGGAGACGACCTGGCGCGTGTCGGCCGCCAGACCCGCCAGCCGGGCCGGCGTGAGCAGCAGGCGATCGACCAGACTCTCGTCAAGGCCGCTGGCGCGGGCTTCGGCCACGTCAAGCATGTTTTGCGCCAGGACCTTACTGGCCTGCTCTTCTAACTCGTCCGCTATAGCGAGCAGCGCCCGATCCTTTTGTTCGGTCGATAGCTGCGCCAGCACACGGCTGGCTGCCTGCCCGGCCTTGCCCATCGCTACCAGATTGGTCATTGCCTCTTCCCTCTCTACCAGGGCCGGCGCAGCGCGCCGGCCTAGAGCACTATCATATCGTTGCGGTGTATGGCGACCGGACCGTAATCATAACCCAGCCGCGCGGCGATTTCAGTGGAGTGACAGCCCTTGATGAGCTGCAGCTCCCGGCTATTGTAGCGGACGACGCCGCGGGCCAGCTCCGCTCCCGGCTGCTCCTGCGGTCCGGCGATACGGATGGCGACGGGGTCGCCCCGGTTGAACTGCCCGACCACGGCGACGATGCCGGCAGGCAGGAGGCTCCTGCCGTGCTGCCGCAGTGCCTCGGCGGCGCCCTCGTCTACCACGACGACGCCCGCCGAGCGCGGCCCGGCGAGAATCCAGCGCTTGCGGTGCTCCAGCGGCGTGTCCAGGCGCGGGAAGCGCGTGCCGACCATGTCGCCGCGGACGACGCGGGTGATGACATCCGGCGTGCGGCCGGCGGCGATGACCACCTCGGCCCCGGCCCGGCGAGCCACATCGGCAGCCTGCAGCTTGGTTGCCATGCCGCCGACGCCCAGCCCGCTGCCGCTGCCGCCGGCCAGGGCGCGCAGCGTTTCGTCAATGGCGCGCACCTCCGGAATCAGTTCGGCGTTGGGATCCGTGCGCGGGTCGGCGGTGAAGAGCCCCGGCTGGTCTGTCAGCAGGAGCAGCAGGTCGGCCTCGGACAGCAGGGCCAGCAAAGCGGAGAGATTATCGTTGTCGCCGACTTTAATCTCGGCCGTCGCCACGGCGTCATTCTCGTTGATGATGGGGACAATGCGATGTTCGAGCAGCGTATGGAGTGTATCGCGCGCATTGAGGAAGCGCTGCCGATTCTGCACGTCCTCGCGCGTGAGCAGGATCTGCCCGACGCGGATGCCATAGAGATCGAACAACTGCTCCCAGGTCAGCATCAAGCGGCTCTGTCCCACGGCGGCCAGCATCTGCTTGGCGTTAATCGTATTGGGAAGGTCGGGGAAATTGAGCGACTCTCGTCCGGCGGCGATGGCCCCAGAGGTACAAATGATCAGATCCCTGCCCTGAGCGTAGCACTGGGCGCACTGTCTTACCAATTCCACCATGTGGGCGCGGTTGAGGCGCGGCGTGCCGCCCGTGAGCACGCTGGTGCCGAACTTGACGACAATACGACGGTACATGGCGCCGCATTGTAGCAGATGGACGACGATGCAACGACCGGCAGTTGCCCTGTAGCCGTCCTATTTGCAGGCAGCGCTCGCTATGGCTGGATTGCCACGTCCACCAGTCGCATCCGGTCGCCGGGCAGCGCGCCGGCCTCCGCCGCCAGCGGCAGCCGCTCCAGCGAGGGCCAGGTGTAGACGCCCACGGCCAGCACTGCCTCCGGCGCCACAAAATCCGCGGGCACGGCCAGCGTCTGCTCCGTGACGATGGTTTCGCCGGGCTGCCAGCGCTCGGTCGGGTAAGCGCCGTCGCAGGGCGCCTGGTCGCTCTGTGCCGCCGGGGGCTGCTCCTCCGCGCCCGGCACGAAGAGGTGAACGAAGATCGTGCCGCCGGCGGGCGCGCTTTCCTGTACGCGCCAGGTCAGCCGCACCAGCAGCGGCTCGCCCGGTCGCGCCGCGGCCGGCGCCAGCTCATAGCCCAGCAGCGCCAGCGGCCCAAAGGTGGCGGCGACGGGCTGCGCCGGCTCTGCCGCCCGCGCCCCGGCCGGCAGCGTATAGGCGACAAACAGCCTTTCGCCGCTCTGTGGCTGTACAAGCGGCTCTACCTGTCCCTGTCCGGGGAAGACGGCCTGCAGCCGCTGCAGCATGGGGGAGGCATGGTCGCCGGCGAGCAGATAGGTGACTGGACTGGCCGGCCGGTCGAAGGTGGCCAGGCAGCCGGCAGCGCCCATCGTCTTGACGCTGCTGCCGCGCAGGAGCAGGTCAAAGGTGGGGCGCGCCGGCGTCACCAGATCGGGAACCAGGTAGACCGGCCCGTCTGCCAGCCGCTCCTGGACCAGCGTCGCCGCCTGCCAGTCGCCTACCTGGAAGGCGTCGAACAGGCGTGGGTCGCCGGCCCAGCGGCCAAAGTAGTCGTGGAGCGTCAGGCCGGCGCTCAGCGCCAGCCCGGCGAGGAGCAGCGCCCTGCCCAGCTGCCGCCGGCGCGACCAGCGCAGCAGGGCGCCGGCCCCTACGGCCGCCACACCGGCCAGCGCCGGTAATGCGCCCAGCATCCGCGTATAGGTCGGCGCGCCGTCGGTGAGGATAGTGGGCAGCAGCATCACGCCGGCCCATGAGAAGAGCAGCGCCGTGCGCGGCTGTCGTGGCCGCCGCGCCAGAATGACGACGCCCAGCCAGAACAATAGCGAGAGGAACGGGTCGAAGAGCGGCCGCCCCGGCAGGTTGTGGCGGGCCAGCTCGTCGCCAAAGCCGGGCAGGGAGAGGCCGGCCAGCGTGTTGCCCAGGTTGGCGAGCAGCGCCCGCGGCACGGAAGCCGCCCCCGACCCCAGCGTGTTGGCGGTGGAGACCCCGGCGCGGCCGGTGAACTGCTCCCCGTGCTGGAGGAAATAGACGCCCAACGGCAAAAAGACGACGGCGGCGAAGACGGCCGCCATGACCAGGCCATTCAGGCCGCGCCGGAACCGGCCCGCGCTCCAGGCAATCCACAGTAGGGCGACGGTGAACGCCAGCGGCAGGAAGCGGGCCGAGTAGTAGGTATAGAGGCCGGCTCCCAGCGCCAGGCCGGCCCAGGCGTAATTAAGTGCCGGAAGCTGCTTCTGCTGCGCCCGGGCCAGGAAGGTAAAGACGAGGCAGGCCGGGATGGCCGGCAGCGCCGTCTCAAAGCCGAGGCGCGTCAGCAGCAGAAAGGGGAAGGTAATCGCCAGAATGAGGGCGCCGAGGAGGGCCGTTGTCCGGCTAGCGGCGGCGTCCGCGCCCGTGCGCAGAATGGCCCGCAGCGCGACAAAGGTGAGCGCCACGGTCAGCACGCCGGCCGCCGCCACGGCATAACGGATAGCCAGCGGATGACCGCCGCCGAGCCAGCGGGCGAGCGCGGTCAGGTAGACAATGGCCGGGTGGATGCCGCCAAAGTCGGCGGCAAAGTAGACGGGCGGCGCCGGCTGGCCGGACAGGTCGCGCGCCTGCACGCTGACCCACGCTTCGTCGAACCAGAGGCCGGGCGGCAGGCTATCCAGCCGGTAGAGACGCAGCGCCGCGGCGAGGAGTAATATGAAAGCCAGCCCTATCCGGGCGGCGGCGCGCCGGCTCAGCTTCATCTGCCCCTGTTTCTCCCCTGCTTAGCGGGAAATATCTGCTGCACTATAATCGCCAAGTGTAGCGGCTGCCGCTCTATTGAGAAAGTTGTGTATGGTCATTGAACGTCGTCGTGAACTGCTCTGGGCCGGGGGATTGTTGGCGCTGGCTACCCTGGTGGTCGTTCCCGTCTTCTGGCGCGGCCTGCCCTGCAGCGACGACACCCTGCCCCACTTCTTCCGCGCCGTCCAGCTCGATGTCAACCTGCGCCAGGGAGCCCCCTTCCTGCAGTGGGGCGCGGACTTGCTGCGCGGCTACGGCTACCCTATCTTCGCCTTCTACGCGCCGCTGACCTACTGGCTGCTGCAGGGCATCCACCTGCTCGGCGCCGATTTCGGCCCGGCGCTGCAGATCGCCTTCGTCCTGGCTCTCTGGCTGGCCGGCTGGGGCGCCTATGTGCTCGCCCGCTGCTACCTGACGCGCGCTGGCTCCTTCGTCGCCGGCCTCGCCTACCTCTTCGCCCCCTACGTTCTCTACGACGCCATCCAGCGCGGCGCGCTGCCGGAGCTGCTGGCGCTGGCCCTGCTCCCCTGGGCGCTGGCCGCCGGCGCGCGCGCCCAGGAACAGGGCGGGCGGAGCATCGTACTCGCCGCCTTCCTCCTCGCCCTGCTCATCCTGGCTCACAACGTCGTCTCCATCCTCGGGCTGGCGCTGGCCGTCGCGCTGGCCGTAACGGGGCAGCGCCGGCTGGCGGCCGCCGCGCGCGCGGCGGGGCCGCCCCTGGCCGCCGTCATGCTCGCCCTCGGCCTCACCGCCTTCTTCTGGCTGCCGGCCCTCGCCGAGCTGCCCTATACCCAGTCGCGCCGGCCCGACCCCCCGTTCCGCGTCTGGCCGCGCTTCGAGCAGCACCTGGCGCCGCCGGCCTCCCTGCTGGCCGTTCCCGTAGAGCCGGCCGATCCGGCTCTCCTGAACCTGCCCACTACCCGCGCCGTGGGCGTCGGCCAGGCCGCGCTGGCCCTGTTAGCGCTTCCCGTGCTTGTCTGGGGCCGCCAGCCGCAGCGCCGCCAACTTGTCGTCTGGGCCCTGGTTGCCCTGCTCTCCCTTTATTTTGCCAGCACGCTCTCCTTCTGGTGGTGGGAAAACGTCGCGCCGCTCCGCTTCATCCAGCTACCGACCCGTTTCCTGGTCCCGGCCAGCCTGGCCGTGGCGCTGCTGGCCGGCGTCGCCGCCGACGAGCTGGCTCGGCGCGGGCGCGGATCGGCGTCGGCTTCACTCCTGCTGGCCATGCCCGTCCTGGCCGTCTCGCTCTCCGGCTGGCCCTGGCTCTACCCGCACCACTGCCCGGTCCCGGTGCGGCCCGACCAGGCGGCGCTGGCTCAGGCAACCACCTGGGAGCGCTGGTATGCCGAGGCGCAGGCCGAGCTGCTGCCGCGCTGGGTGGACGAGCTGCCGCCGGCCGATGCCCTGATTGCCGCCTACCAGGCCGGGCAGCCGGTCAATCGCCTCGTGCACCCGGCCTCGGTGCAGCGCCTCGACTGGGAGAGCGGGCCCGGCTGGGATCGCTACCGGCTCCGCCTGCCGGCCGAAGAGACCCTGCTCTATCAGAGCTTCTACTTTCCGGGGTGGCAGGTGGAGGTAGATGGGCAGCGGCAGCCGGTCGCCATCACGGCGCCGCACGGCCTCATCTCCTTCAGCCTGCCCGCCGGGGAGCACACGCTGCTGGTCGCCTTCCGTCGCACGCCACTGCGCACGGCCAGCCTGCTCGCCAGCGGCCTCTTTCTGCTGGCAGCGCTGGCCCTGTCCCGCCGTCTACCAGCCGGTCGCCAACGCCAGCAATCGCCGCCGGCGGGGCCCGTTCCCCGCCGCGCCCTGCTCCTGCTGGCCCTCTTCCTCCCGTTGCTACGAATGGGCCTGGTAGACCGGCTGGACACGCCCATCCGGGCCAGCCGCTATGACGGCGCGCGGCTGCTGGGCGTAGACGTGCCCGCCGAGGTGACCTTTGACGGCGAGCTTCGCTACCTGGGCTACAGCGCGCCAGCGCAAGTCGTCCCCGACGAGAAGTTCCCGCTCACCCAGTATTGGAGCGCTCTGCGACCTCTGGGCGTTCCTTACGGCTTCAGCGTGCGCGTCGCCGACGATGCCGGCAACGTCTGGAACCTGCCGCCGCAGCGCCCGTTTGGCTACGCTAACTATCCGGTCACCTTTAACTGGGAGCCCGGGCAATACGCGCGTGATGCCTATGAGATCACCCTTCTGCCGGGCGCCCCTCCCGGCGACTACTGGATCGAGGCGGCGGCGTTTCGCCGCGATATAGATCTGTCGCTCATTCCCCAGGGCGCGGCGACCGGCCCTGATCCTGCCCAGGCGCGCGTTGGCCGCATCCGCGTGCAGCCGTCCTCCCGGCCGGTAGACCCGGCCACGCTCGATGCTGCCAGCGCCGCCGTCGCGGTGTACCGGCCCATCTCAGCCGGGCCGGCGGAGCTGCTGGGCTGGTCACTTCCCGGCATTGCCATCCGCAGCGGTGAGCAGATCGCGCTGGCGCTGCTCTGGCTGGCGCCCGCAGCGCAGCCGGACGGGGCGGCTCCCTTTACCCTCTCGCTCCTGGACGAGATGGGAGAGGTGGTAGCGACAGCGTCCTTTTCATACGGCCCCCCTACCTACCCGCTGCAGCAGTGGGCGCCGGGCACGCTGGTGCGCCAGCGCCTCGCCTGGCGCGTGCCGCCCGCCGTTGCCTCCGGCTCGTACACCGTCCAGCTACAAAACCAGCCGCTCGGCGCGGTGCAGATAGAGGCGCCGCAGCGAACGTTCAGCCCGCCGCCTATGCAGGTTAGCAGCGACGAGGCTGTAGGTTTTGCCCGCCTGGCCGGCTTCACCCTGCCGGGCGAGGCGCTTGCCCCTGGCGCAGCGCTGCCGGTGACCCTCCTCTGGCAGGCCAGCGCCGAGACAGATACCAGCTATCGCGTCTTCGTCCACCTGCGCGACAGCGCCGGGGCGCTACGCGCCCAGTCAGATAGCGTGCCCGCCGGCTGGACCCGGCCCACCACCGGCTGGCTGCCCGGCGAGTACATCCTCGAAACGCACCAGATACAGCTCCCGCCAGAGCTGCCGCCCGGCGCCTATGAGGTCGTCGCCGGCCTCTACGACCCGGCCAGCGGCGAGCGGCTGGGCGAGGCGCCGCTGGATGCCATCACAATAGAGTAAGTGGCGAGAAGGCCGCCGGCGCGCGCTTCCTGGCCGGCGGCCCTCCGCATCCCCTGCCGGTCACAGTCGCTATTGCAGTGAGTCGAGGAAATCGTCGACTAGCTCCTGGTCCCAGCCCGCCGCCGGCATGGAGATATTGAGCAGCGCCGGCCCACCGTGGCCGCTGAAGAGAGCGCTGGCCGACCGGTAGCGCACGTTGTCATGGTTGCGCCCTTCGCTGACGACAACCGTAACCTGCTCGTCACGAATCTGACACGGGTACCGTTCGACCACGGTCAGATCGCGCCACGCTTCGCCGGAAGCGCTTCGCATCTGCCGCTCCAGCGCCTCCTCGTCCAGGTTAAGCCAGTGCGGACCCTGCAGCAGGTAAATGTGGCTCAGCCCATCGTCGCCGTTGTAGGCAACCAGCGAGAAGCCGGCCGCAGAGGCCGCGTAGCCCCCGGCAAAGCCTGGCGGCAGCTCGTAACGGGCGATGGCGCTGCCCGTGCTGGCCAGGGCATCTGGCTCGTCGTCCAGACTATGAAGCAGAAGCCATGCCGCCGAGCGCGAGACCAGAGCAACGGCGCCGGCTGCACACAAACAGAGTAACAACCATGCGGATAAAAGAACAACCAGGACGCGACGCGCTTTCATGAGTTAGCTCTCCTCTGCTGCTATCGTTAGACCCCTCGCGGCGCCGTCTCTTGCAGCGCCAACTACCCTCAGCTTAGCCGCAATCGCTCGCCCCGGTCGCCTATCGCCCGGTAGGTTCTAACCGCGCTGCGGGTAGGGCGCAGAGATAGGCGCCGCCGGCAAAGGCGCGTTACAATCCAGGTCGCATATGGAGTTGCTGGCGACCAAGCTCTTTGTCCCCCCGCTGCGCCCAGACCTGGTCGAGCGCCCGCAATTGTCACGCCGGCTTGACGAGGGCCTGCAGCCTGGCCGTGCCCTCACCCTCGTCTCCGCCCCGGCCGGCTATGGCAAAACCACGCTTGTCGCCGCCTGGCTGCAGCAAGCCGGCGCGCGCCGTCCGGCCCACCTGCAGCCGCGTGCTGCCTGGCTGTCCCTGGACGAGGCGGACAACGATCTCGCCCATTTCTTCCGCTACGTCGTCGTCGCCCTCGCCAACAGCGGCGCGACCTCTGGGACAGGACTGCGTCTTCTGCTGGAGATGGCGCCGCTGCCGCCGGTCGCCGCGCTGGTGACCGCCCTGCTCAACGAGGTCAGTCAGGATGGCGACCGTCCTCTGTTACTGGTCCTCGACGACTACCACCGCATCGTCGAGCCCCGCATCCATGAAGCGCTCCAGCTCGCCCTCGATCGCGCGCCGCCGGACCTTCATCTGCTGCTGCTCACACGGGAAGATCCGCCGCTCACCCTCTCGCGCTGGCGCGCGCGTAACCAGATGGTCGAGCTACGCGCCGGCGATCTGCGCTTCATGCCGGCCGAGGCCGCCGGCTTTCTCCAGAACACCATGGGCCTCACCCTCTCCGCCGGGGACATTGCCGCCCTGGAGCAGCGGACCGAAGGGTGGATCGCCGGCCTGCAGCTGGCGGCCCTGGCCCTGCAGTCCCGCGAGACGCCCGACGCCCGCCCCGATGCCGCCGAGTTCATCTCTGCTTTCAGCGGCAGCCATCATTACATCATCGACTATCTGCTGGACGAGGTGCTGCGCCAGGAAACGGACGACGTGCGCGCGTTCCTGCAGCAGACGGCCATCCTCGGCCGCTTCACGGCGTCGCTATGCGCTGCGGTGGCCGGCCGGCCCGACGCGGGCGCCCTCCTGGCCTATCTCGAGCGCCGCAACCTCTTCCTGATTCCGCTCGATGGCGAGCGCCGCTGGTTCCGCTACCATCACCTGCTTGCCGATTCGCTCAGCGGCGGCCTGGACGCGGCGCGCCGCCGCGAAGGGCACCGCCGCGCCGCGGACTGGTTCGCCGGCCGTGGCTACCACGCCGAGGCCATCGACCACGCCGCAGCTGCCGGCGACGCCGAGGCTGTGGCGCGGCTGGTGCGCCTCGCCGCCGAGCCCGCCTTCGCGCGCGGCGAGATCCGCCGCATAGCGGCCTGGCTGCAGCACCTGCCGCACGAGACCATTGTCTGCGACCCTGACTTGGGCGTTTACTGGCTGCTGAGCCTCATCCTCGGCGGCCGCAGCCAGGAAGCGCCGGCGGCCATTGCCGCCCTTGAGGAGCATGTGCCCGGCTGGCGCCATCCCCGGCAGGAAGCCCGGCTGCTGGTCATCAGGGCCTGGATCGCCGATATCGTCAGCAGCCCGGAGCGCGTCGAGCTGGCCCGGCGCGCCGCGGCCGCCGTCCAGGCCGACGATCCGCTCTTCCGCGCCTTCGTCGCCGTGCCTCTGGGACATGCCTTCCTCTACCGGGGGCAGCTCGACGAAGCGGTGCGCGTCTTCCGCGAAGGGCTGGCCCTCGGCGAGGCGCAGGGCGCCGCGTTCGTGCGCATCTCGCTGCTCGGCAACCTCATTCACGCGCTCAACCAGGCCGGCCAGCGCCAGGAGGCCGAGCGCATCTGCCGCCAGGCCATCGCCGAGCTGGTCGATAGCCAGGGCAATCCCCTGCCGCCTGCCGGCCTGCCCTATCTACTCAGCGCCTGGCTGCATGTCGAGGCCAACGAGCTCGAGCAGGCGCGCCAGGATCTGGCGCTCGGCCGGGAGCTGCTGCAGCAGGCCTTCCAGGAGACGATGCTCACGCCGCTGGAGGTCGAGCTGGAAGCCCAGCTACAGCTTGCCGCCGGCGCAGCCGAGCAGGCGCGCGCGGCCATCAGCGCCGGCCTGGAGCGGGCGCGCCGGCAGCAGTACGAGTTCGGCGTCCAGGCGCTCGGCCGGGCGGCAGCCGAGCTGCAGCTGCGGCAGGGCCAGCTGGACGCCGTCCGTGACTGGGTCGTAGCGCTCCCCATCTTTGCCGGCCGTGATCCGGATGGCGTCTGGCGCTCGCTGGAGCCGGTGCACGATCTGGCCTATATCACCTATACCCGGCTGCTGCTCGCGGAAGGAAAACGAGAGGAAGCCGCCAGCCTGTTAGCGCTGCTCGCCTCGTCGGCGCGGGCCGGCGGGCGCGGCCGCAGCCTGATCACCATCCTGCTCCTCCAGGCGATCCTCGCCGCCGATCCTGAGCCGGTTCTGGCCGAGGCGCTACAGCGGGCCGCAGCCGGCCCTTATCTGTGGCTGGTCGTCGACGAGTGCGCCTTCCCCGGCCACGGCGCTGTGCTCAGCGCGCTCCTCCGCCGCGACAGCAGCCGGGCGCTGGCGCCCGCCTTTGTCGCCGGCGTCCTGGCTGCCCTGCCGGCGGGCGAGCCAGAAAGCGGGCGGTCGCCGGCCGCAGCTACGCCGGCTCTGGCCGAGCCGCTGACGGAGCAGGAGCGGGTCGTCGTCCGGCTGCTGGCGGCGGGCCTCTCCAATCGGGAGATTGCCGACGAGCTGGTTATCACCACCGGGACGGCCAAATGGCACGTGCACAACATCTACCAGAAGCTGGCCGTCCGCAGCCGCGCCGAGGCCGTCGCCCGCATCCACGAATGGCGCCTGCTCGACCCCTGAGTGGTCCCCACCGCTGCACCCCTACCCAAACCTATCTTCACCCCTAACTTAAGATAGGCGACAGGCCATACCCGTGCCCCTTATGCTGGTGGTGTATCCGGTAGAACCGGCAAAAAGGGTCATCGAAGATGGTCGCCTCAACAGAACCGGCAATTTATGAGATTCGCATCGGCGGCTACCTGGACAGACAGCGCGCCAGCCAGCTTGGCGAGCTAACGCTCACCCACCTCCCCGGCGGCGAGACACTGCTCAGCGGCCCGGTGGTTGACCAGGCCGCCCTGTTCGGTCTGCTCAGCCGGATTCGAGATATGGGCATTGCGCTCATTGCGCTGCAGCGCCTCGATCCCCCGTCAGAAAGCGCCCCGCCCACCTGAGAGCAAGCGCGGCGGTATCCCCGCCGCGCACCTGAGGAGACAGCCATGAGAACCTTTTCCGTACCAACGACCGAGGCGAAGCTGCCGGCGCAGCCACAGCAGCGCAGCGCCGCCCGGCTCGGGCGCAAACTCGCCCGCCAGTTGCTCATCTTCATCGCCGGCCTCGTTGGCCTTCTGGCGCTGCTGCCGGTCGGCCTGCTGCCGCTGGCGACGGCCGTGCCGCGCCTTCTCGCCGGGCTGTTGATCCTGGCCGACGCTGGCCTGCTCGTCTTGCTCCTGACCCGCGCCGGCACGGTCGCCGCCCGCTCGGCTATCCTGGGCGGCCTGCTCGCCGTCTCCCTGCTGGCCGTGCTGCTCTCCCAATGGTATGCGGCAACGCCGGCCATCACCGGCGCCGACGGCCAGCCGCTGCCGGGCAGCATTGCCGAGCTGACCGCCGTCGAGCTAAACGGGCGCAGGCAATGGCTGACCATTCGCGGCCGCGATAGCAGCCGGCCCGTCCTGCTCTTCCTCGCCGGTGGGCCGGGCGGCAGCCAGCTCGCCGCCAGCCGCAAGCAGCTTGCCGCGCTGGAAGCGCACTTTGTCGTCGTCAACTGGGACCAGCCCGGCGCCGGCAAATCCTACCACGCCGCCGATTTCGCCGCCCTAACGCCCGAGCAGTACATCGCCGACGGCCAGGCCCTGACGCAATACCTGCGCGAGCGCTTCCAGCAGGAGAAGATCTATCTGCTGGGCGAATCGTGGGGCAGCCTGCTCGGCGTCTGGCTGGTGCAGCGCCATCCGGAGCATTACCATGCCCTGGTGGGCGCTGCGCAGATGGTCGCCTTCCTTGAGACCGATAGCTACAACTACCGGCTGGCGCTACAGATAGCCGCAGAGCGCGGCGACACGCGCAAGCTCAAGGCGCTCCAGGAGCAAGGTCCGCCGCCCTACTACGGGCGCGGGGTAGCCAGGAAAGTCACCGAATACCTCATGGTTCTCAGCAGCTATATGAACGCCAATCCGGCCATCCACAGCAACTACGACACTTTTGGCGACATCGCCGCCCCGGAGTACGGCCTGTACGACAAGGTCAATTACGTGCGCGGTCTGCTGCGCACGATGGAGGCTGTCTGGCCGCAGCTCTGGGAGGTCGATTTACGGCGGCAGGCGCCGCGGCTGGAAGCGCCTGTCACCTTCCTGGAGGGCCGCCACGACGTGAACGCTCCCCCGGCCCTGGTCGAGGATTACCTGCAAATGCTCGACGCGCCGCACAAGGAGCTGATCTGGTTCGAGCATTCCGGCCACAGCCCGTGGCAGGAAGAGCCGGAAAAAGTCGTGGAGGTCATCGTCAACAAGGTGCTGCCGCAGTCAGCGCCCTAGTCAACCCGACAGCAGCCGGGAGGGCAGCGCCAGGAGCGCCGCCCTCCCGGCCCCACTCATGGAGGAACATACCATGTCAGTCGTCGAGAATACGCCTTCGGGCATGACCAACCGGAGCCTCATCCCCTTCCTGGCGCTGGCCTTTGGCGTGACCTGGGGCATCGCCGCTCTGCTCGTCCTCTTCGGCGATAGCATCATCGCCATCTTCGGCGAGCTTAGCCTGAGCAACCCGCTCATCTTCCTGATGATCTACTCACCCGCTTTTGCCGGCATCTTCCTCGTCTGGCGCAATGAAGGCTGGCGCGGTCTCGGCCGCTTCTTCCGCCGCCTCACGCTCTGGCGCGCGCCCGGCGCCTGGTGGCTGTTCCTCATTGCCGGCATCCCCGCCGTCGTCTACGCCGGCGCCGCGATTAAGGGAACCAGCGGCGACCCCTTGCCCTTTCCATCGTGGCAGGCGGCGCTGCCGGCCCTGGCGCTGGCCCTTTTCCTCGGCCCCATCGAGGAGTTCGGCTGGCGCGGCGTCGCCCTGCCCCTGCTGCAGCGCCGCTTCGCGCCCTTCTGGGCCGGCCTGCTGCTCGGCGTCATCTGGGCCGTCTGGCACCTGCCCGCCTTCCTGGGCAGCGAGATGCCGCAAAGCAGTTGGGCCATCGCGCCCTACCTGGGCGGCATCGTCGCCATCTCTGTCATCCTCACACCGCTCTTTAATGCGGCGCGGGGTAGCCTGCTCCTGGCCGTCCTCTTCCACTTCCAGATGATGAACCCGCTCTTCCCCGACGCCCAGCCCTGGGATAATTATCTCTGGATCGCGGCGGCCGTGGTCGTCGTCTGGCTCCACCGGCGCACCATGTTCCGACGCGACGCCGGCGTCACCGACGTGCTGCTGCCGGGCGCGCCAGAGCGCGGTTAGCGCCGAGTCATTCTGGCAGCCGCTCCAGCGCGGGTGGGCGGCGCGCCGGAGCCAGGCTCGCCCTCCGGCATAGACTGCCGCGCCAGAAAACCCCCTCCTTTCCCGCGGCGCCCGGGACGATAGTCCCAGGCGCCGCCCGTCAATGGCCGCCCGAATAAGGACAGCTGCCCCACGACAGGCCGCCGCTCATCCCCTTACACTGACACTGAATGTCATTGGTTGCTCAGCAGATGGCCGGGCGTTCCCCGGCGAAGGAGTGAAAAAGAGATGTTACGTGAAGCACAAAGCGGGCCCGAGCAGGCGGCGGATTATGCCGCGCTTGCTCAGCGCCTTGGTGGGCAGCTCGTACGCCGCGGCGATCCCGGCTACGACGCCGCCCGCGCCCTCTACAACGCCATGATCGACCGCCGTCCGGCGCTCATCGCCTACTGCAGCAGCGTCGCCGATGTCGTCGCGGCCGTCAACTACGCACGCAGCAGCGGCCTGGAGCTGGCCGTCCGCGGCGGTGGACACAACGGCGCCGGCCTGGGCAGCGTCGACGATGGGCTGGTCATCGACCTCTCGCCCATGAAAGCTGTGGATGTAGACCCTCTGACACGGACGGTGCGCGTGCAGGGCGGCGCCACCTGGGCCGACGTCGATAACGCCACGCACGCCCACGGTCTCGCCGTGCCCAGCGGCATCATTTCCACCACCGGCGTCGGCGGCCTGACCCTGGGTGGCGGGCACGGCTACTTGTCGCGCAAATATGGGCTCACCATCGACCACCTGCTGGCCGTGGCGTCCGACCGCTGTCCACGCCGTCGACCACG
>CAZOGK010000033.1:26896-36204 GCA_964579295.1 uncultured Ardenticatenaceae bacterium | reverse complement strand
CGTCCCTCTCCGGCCTGTCGTTATTGCCGTGTCCACGAGGGATGCGGCCGTCAATATAGACCCGAACCGTCTCTACGAACTCCTGTTTATCTGTCCCGACTACGACTGCAACAAAAACGATAGCACTATCCAGGCGCACGTTGTGCAGTTTGCTGTGCGCCACAACTATGCCGGCGCCGACGGGCTGGTCAATCTCGCTGCTTTCACCAGCCGCTACGGCGAGCTGGTTAATGGCTGCACGACAGTGGGTCTGGATTGTGTGCCGCTGCTCATCGAGAACGCGCCGGTCACCTCCACCCCCACTCAGCATCGTGATGACCAGCATCTCGTCGATCACCCCAGGGCCGGCTACGACGACTTTGATACCTCGCCGCCCGGCCAATGGTGGATCGACTATCCTAACTAATTCGTCCGCTCGCTGCCTCGGTCAACTGGCGACGCGCGTTCTTTGTGCTGCTGGTCCCGCCTACTGTGCCTTACGCGTGCGGTAAAGGCTTAGGGCGAGAACAAGGACGACGAGCAGGCCCGCTGGTAGCAGCGCTAGTAGGACGATTGTCTGCAGATTGAGACCGGCCAGCCGTGCAGCGAGCCCGCTATTAGAAGCGGCGCTGGTCGCGGCTGGCCTGGTCGCATTCACCTGCGAGGCCGGATCCGGCTCCTCGGCGGCGACCACGGCTGGCTCGGGCTCGATAGCCGGCTCTACCCCGGCTACAACCGTTTCCGGAGGCGGGGCCGGGTTGGTAGCGACCGCCACTGGGCCAACGAGCAGCTCCGGCGCCTGCCTGGCAAACTGCACCACGAAATCGGGCGGCGCGCTGGCTTCAACTTCTGCCTGGTTGGTTTGCTCATCGGTCGCAGGCGCAACGTCCGGCTCTTCAGCAGGCCCGCCAAAGACGACAGCAAGCTCGCCATTGCTGGTAACGGTCGCCGCCAGAGTGGCGAGCTCAGACAGGCCGGTACGCCGCAGCGGCAGGCTCTCTGCCTGCGACCAGCGCTCGCCGTTCCACACACGGTAGTCCAACCGTAAGCCATCACGATAGATCAGATGCAGCTGGCCCGCTCCATCGGCAATTAGGTCGACCGGACCTACGCTGCTGGCATCCGCAGCTACGCTGGTGAAGCTCCAGCTCAGCCCCTCATCTACTGTCGATTCCTGGTGAATCACAGCCCGATCGTTGCTCGGTTCCTGCCAGTGGCGATGGATGCCATTTTCACCGGTGCTGGTGATCTGGCTCCAGAGCGGCTCATTCTCAGTCACAAGCTGGGGCCTGGTCCAGCTCCGGCCGCCGTCCTCAGAGCGAGCATAGACGAGCGCCAGGGCGCGACCGCCCGGCGGCAGGGAGTAGCGCACCCATAAGAGATGGAGTTCGCCGTCGCTGCCCACTGTAAGCTGCGGCTGCCCGACCATAGCCCACCCCTCGGCGACAGCATCGAAGACCAGCGACGGTTCCGTCCAGGTCTCGCCGAGGTCATCCGAGTGAACCAGGTAAATGCCCCTGTCTTCGTTGATGGGTATGGCGAAGGCCACGTAGATGCCGCTCTTACCTTCGTAGGCGATGTCGGCCGAGGTAACGCCGTCGTGCGCCAGCGGCAGCTCCTTTGGCGCAACCCATTCTTCGGCAAAGGGCGCGTCGTCAGCTGCAGTCTGGCTGTAATAAAGCTTCCCGCCGTCAGTGTCGAACCAGCTCACTAGCAGGCGCCTGTCGTTGGTCAGGAGCGCCAGCGGCCGGTCTACGGCGCCCGACGGCGACTGGAGTACCGGTAGCGAGAGCGACCAGCGCTGCCCATCCCAGTGCACGTAGTTGATGGCCGCGCTATCGGCCGCTGTCCAGAAGATGTGAATCCGGCCGTCACGATCGGCGACAGCAATCGTCGAGCGGATCTCGCTGGAGGCGCCCGCCAGAACCGGCTCTACCGACCAGCCAGAAGGCGCCGGGAACCATGCCGCCTGATCTCCCACCGGCCGCGCCAGCAGCCATACATCCTGCGGCTCATTGCTGCAGCCGATAACGAATAGCTGCCCGCCGCTAATGAGTTCCTCGCGGCAGCTCAAGGTCACCGGACGTAGTGTTTCTGGATTGATGAAGCGGGTTAACGGCGCCTGTTCGCGCAGGTCGCTCCAGCTCTCCCCGTTCCAGGCAGCCAGATAGCCACCGCCCTGCACGTTCCCTTCAACGGTAACCGCAGCCAATAAGCGGCCCTCCTCGCCTGGCAGCAGCCTGACGATGGTCGGGCAGACCAATAGCTCGTCAAAGATGATTTCCGGCGCCTGCCACGAGCCGCCGCCATCCGGCGACCACTGGTGGTATTGACTGCAAAGTGCACCGTCGTGACCGGCCTGCCAGAGCAGGTGAATCTCACTGCCCCTGACAGCAAGCCGTATCCCGGACGGCCCCTGGGCCAGCTCCGCATCCTGTGCCCGGCGCGAGTCAACTTCTCTCGCCTGGGGCCACGTCGCGCCATTGTCGTTCGACTGCATGAGGAACACTTTTTCGCGCGCCGGCACATCCCAGGCCACCAGCACACGTCCGCCTTCGGCGGCAATGTCGATATTGGCCTGTTGCAGCGTCAACGAGCGAAAATAGGCGGAGTGTGTCAGCGCTGCCGCTTCCGTCCAGTTGGTCCCGCCATTGTCAGAGCGCTGGTAATAGATGCCCGCCTGCGTTTCCTCCTCATCCTCCGCCTTAATGTAGACCAGGTGGAGGCTGCCGGCCGCATCGACGGCGGTCGCCATCGTCAGCACTCCCTGCGCCAGCGTCGCCGGCTGTCTCCAACTCTCCGCCGCGGCAAAGGAGCTGGCTGCCACGGCGCTATACAGCAGCGCTGCTTCGCCGTCTACCCAGAAAGCGTGCAGAGTGCCGTTGCCGCCTGCTAACAACTGCGGTGTATACAGCTCTGGCTCATCGTCAGCCAACCCCTCGTCTTCCAGCTCCTCCATAAAGGGCAGTTCGACCGCTTCTGGCGCCGACCACCCTTCCGGCGTGTTGCTCGTGTAGACGAAACCAGTATTCACGTCCTGCCAGAGGACGTGAATAACGCCTTCGCCATCACGCACGACCACGACCTCGCTGGCCGCGCCAGACTGAGAGAGGTTGACCGGGGCCGCCCACTCGGACGCATCAGCCTGCGCCCATAGGGCCTTGGCCTGTACGGTTGCCAGCAGGAGTATGGCAGCCACGACTAACGTCCGCGGCGTTAAACGGTAGAGAGTTCTTGGCATGAGAGATCCAGTAGAATGGAGCGGTACGAAGCACCAGGCGCTGAAAAAGACAGGTGAACAGAAGGTAAGCGCGAACCCGAGTCCGACCTATAAGGTGGGAACGAGCGCCTCGGGAGTATGCGACGTTCCCACAGCCAGCGGCGGAAAGAGGCGCCTATACTTCCCTCGGCCGAAGCTTCATAAGGCCGCTGGAATTCACCGCGTATGGTCCACTGGCAAATACGATGCGATGGCCTTTTCCACTTCTCTCTTGGTCAGCTCGTGCCCAAAGGCGTTGGGGTGCATCCAGACATCGGCAAACAGAAGATTCTCGTAGCCTTCGCAGGCGTCTGGGCCGGCTTCGCGACAGGCCTGCTCGTAAGTTGGAAGGAGGTCGATAAAGGGTATGCCAGCCGCTGCTGCCCGTTCTCCCAGGACCGCCTGCGGAACATTGGGGTGATCATGACTGCTCAGCTGAAACGCCGTTGGAAATGCAACCACGATGAATGGGATTCCCTCTTGCCGCGCGGCTTCATGCATTACGACAATATGCTGCCATAGTCTATCCCAGACCGGATGCTCGCCGTCCAGTGGGAAATACTTCGTAACATCTTCGGGAGGATTCAACACTCGAAATGCTTCCGGACCAACGCGGCGTGACAGCAAGAAGCGAGTCTGAATCCTGACAAACGGCCAGCCGTAGGTGTTCTCATTCAACCAGCGCTTAACACCCTCGTTCTGGCCCAGCAACGTCCCTGGGCCTGCGCCGTGAATGTCGTTGACAATCGTCAGGTCAAGAATGATCAGATCCGGTTCGTAGCTCAGGCCTTCTTGTATGAGGAAGTTCCTCTCGGCCTCCAGATTCCACGTCGGAATGCCGGCATTGATGACCTCGTAGCGACGCCCGTCGTTACGGCTATTCAGAGCACGTTCCAGCAGCTTGCCATAGGTCTCCTCGTGCTCGACTTCCCAGCCAAAAGCAATCGAGTCGCCAATATTGAGAATGCGATAGGCGCCGGCCGGCTTGGGCAGCTCGAATTCCTCGTTACGCAGACCCTGAGAGCTGATGTCGACATCTATACCTCTCCAGGAATACTGCCGCCCCGGCTCGAACAGGTAGTAGGGTGCGTCATCTGCGCCTTTGCGCTCGAAGTCCAAACGGCGGGAAGCGACCAGCGACCAGCCAAACGGCCCCTTGGCCATATTGCGTTCCCAGATGAAGCCGGCCAGCTCAACCGCGCCCAGGCAGATGACTACGGTGGCCGCCGAAAGCAGCAGGCCAATGAGCACATTCGCGCGGCGCGCCCTCTGGTTTGGCCCCTCTAACGGACCCGTGACAGGTTCGAGTTGTGTGCTCATGCTTAAAAGAGAGAGTAGATGAACGGCCCGACTCCTGAGCTGACCGAGAAGATGAGGAAGAGACCAAACAGCAACAGCATGGTCACCATCGGAATCAACCACCAGAGTTTGCGCGCCCAGAGGAAGCCCAGCAGCTCCCCTGCTATGCCGAAGTTGCTCTTCATCCCTCGCAAGAACTGTCTCATTGTCGTTCTCCTATTACAGAATCAGTACGTTGACTGCTCACCCTCCAGCGACGGCGCTCCGCCGAGACTCGCGGCGCTCAGGCTTCCTTGCGCACCACGTAATCGCCAATGTAGAGGGTGTCAATGCCACTCTTACTGAAAGTGTTGAGGGCGTTAGCCGGGGTCGTGACCATCGGCTCGCCGCGCAGGTTAAAGCTCGTGTTTAGCAATACCGGAACCCCTGTCGCCTCGTCAAAAAACTCAAGCGCCCGATGGTAGAGGGGGTTCCACTCGCGCCGCATCGTCTGCAGGCGCCCGCTGCCGTCTTCATGGGTGACGGCCTGGATGCGTTCGCCGCTGCCGTTCGCGGTACTGTAGACCATGAGCATATAGCGGAGCGGGTAGTGCTTCTCCGGGCATTCCAGATCTGCGTAATAGTCGCGGGCGCGCTCCTCGATAATGACGGGCGCAAACGGGCGGAACGGCTCGCGGAACTTAATCCGCGTGTTGACGATATCCTTCATCTCCATTGCCCGTGGGTCGGCGAGGATGGAGCGGTTGCCCAGCGCCCGCGGCCCCCATTCAAAGCGGCCCTGGTAGAGACTGATGACCTTGCCCGCCAACACATCTTCGACCATAAGGCTGGCGCGCTTATCAAGCTCTTCTACGTGCTGATAGCGCCAGCCGGCGGCATCTAGGGTGCCGCGGATTTCGTCAGGCCCGTACTCCTTCCCCCAATAGGCATGTTCCATCACAAACCTGCGCGGCTGTCCCAGCAGCACATGATAGACGTACAGGGCTGCTCCCAGGGCGCCGCCAGAATCGCCTGCTGCCGGCTGAATGAACACCTCGGTGAACGGCGTCTCGCGCAGGATGCGGCCATTCGCCACCGAATTCAGGGCGACGCCGCCGGCCATACAGAGCTTGTCCAGGCCGGTCTGCTCGTGGGCGTGCAGCGCCATCTTGAGCAGCGTGTCTTCGGTGACGCGCTGAATGCTGGCCGCAATATCCGCATAATGCTGGTTAATCTGCGCGGTAGCCGTATCCCACTTTGGATGATCCTGCTGCGGATGGGTCGTCAGCGTAAAGAAATCAGACTCATCGACCCGCGGCGCGCCAAACAGCTTGACAAACCGATCATTATAAGTGCGGGAGGTCGAGTGATGGAAAGAGAAGTAGTCCAGATTCAGGCGGAAGCTGCCATCCTGGGCGACCTGGACAACCTTATAGACATCCTCCATGCGGGTGGGCTGGCCGTATGGCGCCATACCCATGACCTTGTACTCGCCGCTGTTGACGCGGAAGCCGAGAAAGGCGGTGAACGCCGAATAGAGCAGGCCCAGCGAGTGGGGGAACTTCACCTCGCTAAATAGCTCGATGTGGTTCCGTGTGTGGCGGTTGCCGGCCGGCTCACCCTGACCCGTTGTCTCGCCGTTAGCGGCCCAGACGGCCTGCCCCCGGCCCAGCGCCGTGGTCGTCCACTCGCCAACGCCGTCAACGGTCAGGATAGCCGCCTCATCATAGGGCGAGCAGAAGAAGGCGCTCGCCGCATGGCTGAGATGGTGCTCGACAAACAGCAGCTTTTCGTCGGGGATGCCCAGCGTCGTCAGGATCTGGCTCTTAATCCACAGCTTCTCATTGAACCAAGCGATCATCGCCTCGCGAAAGACCCCCCAGGATTGCGGGAAGGTCTGCAAGGTTGTCATCAAGATTCGCTCGAATTTGAGCAGCGGCTTTTCGTAGAAGACGACGTAGTCGAGCTCCTGCGCGGTGATACCCCCCTGCTCCAGGCAGAAGTTGATCGCCTGCTGCGGAAAGCCATAGTCGTGCTTTTTGCGCGAGAAGCGCTCCTCTTCCGCGGCGGCAACGAGGAGCCCGTCGTGGAGGAGAGCGGCAGCCGAATCGTGATAGAAGCAGGAAATGCCTAAGATGAACATTATGCCTGCCTCCATGTGTCTTTAATCGTCAGGTCGCCCGTCTGGCGATCTGTCCAGGTCGGGCGCTGCCATCCTTTTGCATCCAGCCGGTCGCCGAAAATCCTGACCCCCAGGCCAAAGGGCATGAAGATCGTAAAGTAGAAAATGGTCAATACAATTCGGCCAATGAAATCACCCATAATCTGGCCGAATCGCTTCCAGCCCTCCCAGACTCTGCTCAAAGTTGTTCTCATAAACCAATCCTCAGTGTTTACTGGAAACGATGTGCGGGCTACCCTTCTCTCCATCCCCTATGGTCGGAAACAGCGACCCTTAGCTCCCCAATTGGCCTGGCCCGCGCGCCGCCGGCTTGCTTACGTCGCCTCGGCCGCCAGACCGCTACGTTCCGACTGCTGCGCCTCGTCAAGGAGCGCATTCACTGTCTCCTGCAACTCATGGCCTGCGTCCCGGTTCGACAGCGTCTCCCGCTGGCTCAGCTCTTCCAGCACCCGCAGCAGCAGCCAGTAAATGACCATCTGCATGCCGACGAGGAGCAGCATGGCGCTGCCGAGCAGGTAGAGCCAGAGCCGGGCGATCTCCCAGCCATTCAGCCCTAAGACGAGGCTGGTCACTCCCACGGCAACCCCGCCGGTCATGGCCGCCAGCCCCAGCCACCAGAAGTGGCGATCCGGCGATTGCTTGAAGAGCGGCCTGCCAAACAGGCCCTGGCGAATAGGCTGCTTGTAGAAGAGTGACACGAGGTAGTTAAACGTGATTCCCAGTGAGAAAACGCTGACGCCGCTCACTGCCGACACCATGCCCACGAAGAGCATGGCGACCTCCCAGGGCGAGAGCGTTGTCTGGCCCTGCAGCCGGGAAATGACCAGCCCGGCTATGATGAGGGCGGCGAGCCCGAGCATGGCCAGCCCGGCCAGGCCCAGAATGCGCACCGGATTGTAGGCCAGCACCGTCCAGACCATCGAGCGCAGAAAGAGCGAGCCGTCATGGACCACGCTCAGCTTGGAGCGCCCGACCCGCTCGCTGTAAGGGATAGGAACCTCGGTGATCTTGATGCCCTCATGCAGCGCGCGTGTGCTCATCACCGGCGTCAGGTTCAAACCATCGGGTAGGGGATAGAGCCGGCTCAGCAGGTCACGCCGGAAGACGCGCATACCGCTGGCGCTGTCTGTCACGCGCTGGTGCGCCAGCAGGCTGAGCAGGGACGCAAAGAAGAAATTGCCAATGCGCCGTGTCCGCGGCATCTGGCTCGTGGCGCCGGCCATGCGCGAACCGACGACCAGCTCGCTGCCGGCCAGCGCCTGCTGGCAGAGTGCGGGGAAATGCTCCGGCGGATAGGTGCCGTCGGCATCCAGAAAACCGACAAACTCGCCGCGGGCCTGGCCGAAGCCCGTCTTTAGCGCCGCGCCATAGCCCCGGTTTTTCGGGTGGCGGATGAGACGCACGCCTTCGATGGCGGCTGCCACATCGGCGGTGCGATCGCGCGATCCATCGTCGACGACGAGCAGCTCCAGATTCTCGATGCCTACCTCCCGCAGCGCGTCACGGGTACGCAGCACGCGCTCGGCAATGGCGGCGATGCCATCTTCTTCATTATAGGCAGGAATTACAATGGATAGGGTTGTCATAGCTGTTCCCCACAAAGATCAATCAGGGCAGAAGAGGTCGATAGCGTTAATAGACGATGGAGTAGATGGCTCATGCGGCAGGCAGGCTCCGCCGTTGCCATTGCTTCCACAATGGTACGGCGTGAGTTTGCACTACCTCCGGAGCAGCGGCTTCAACAGAGGTGGGGTTGGCTACGGTACGGGTCAGGCTAAGGAACGAATGCGGCGGCCGCGGCCACGGGTGCGCCGTGGCGCTTTGCCGCGCTTGCTATCTTCCTGTGCTTCGGCTTTTTCCAGATCGTCGGCTGAGATGCGCACCCGCATGGACCTATTCATTGTCTTCAGCAGCACGTGGACACGTTGCTCCGGGTCATTTGGCCCCTCGAAGATACCAACGAGGTCGCGGAACGGCCCCCTCTTGATCCGAACGAGATCGCCTTCGCTGAAAGCCAGCCGTATCCGTTGCACACTGCCCTGGCTCAGCGAACTCTCAAGCCGGTGCGCCAACATGGCAATGACCTCATCCGCAATTGGAATCGGCCGATCCCCGGTCGAGATGATATACAAGAATCCTGGAACCCAACGCCAGATGAGTGGGTTCACAGTCGCGTAGTCAACACGCATAAAAAAGTAGCGCGGAAAGAAAGCAATTTGCGTATCCGGCGACTTTTTTGGGTCGGGAACGAGTGGGAGGAATACTTCTAGATCGTGGCGAGCCAGGGTGTCCGCCACGCGACGCTCCTGATTCCGCTTTGTATGGACAGCGTACCAGCGTTCCATATTCTCACCACGCATAGGCTTACCTAAAAGTAATAGCGACAGATAACGGACAGGCTGTCACTGAAGAGCCCGGTACCTTCGCTTATTTCCAGCGCAAACCAATGACGATCCGCATAGAATCATCGTCTTCGCGCCGGTTGAAAAACAGACATGCTAAAGCCTGCTTTTCTGCAGTCGGTTGTAATCAGTCAGGTGGTCCGTCACACACATGCCGAATATTACTGGACACCGGTCCGGCTCGGACAGAGGTCATAATAACAATTGA
>CAZOGK010000033.1:0-26796 GCA_964579295.1 uncultured Ardenticatenaceae bacterium | reverse complement strand
GCCTTGATGGTAATCCAGCCGCGGTGTAGCGCGGCGAGGGCGCCGCTGCCACTGGCGGGATCTCCGCCATGCTCCCGGACGAGCGCGCTTAGCTCCTCTCCAAACTGTCCCCGCTCTTGCGCATATCCCCGGAAAATAACCAGCAGGCCGCGGTTCTTCACACTTTCCGCGGCCAGGTTGAAGCCGCTCTCGCTGGCCTGGCAGATGCGCACCAGCCGGTTCAAGACGGCAACGATCTCTGGATTTGCTGCGGCCATCCTTCCTCCTATTCCCACCTGTTACAGCGCCGGACCTCTTCCGCTGTCAAAGGGCGACCAGGAATGAATGGATGATGCTGCCCTATGCTAGACAATAAATCGGCAGCTTGCAAGCGGGCCGGCGCGGCCCTCTCGGCGACTTACCAACTGATACGTTGCTAGGGCGAGCGAGGATCTCCATTGCCTCTGCTACGGCTGTGCCACGCACCGGGCCGCAAGCTGTATGAACCGCTCAGTGGTCGCCGCCAGGCTGTACGCGGCGACTGCCAGCTCCCGGGCAGCCGCCGAGCGCCCGGCCCAGCCTGCTTCGTCCTCCAGCAGCGACACAATCTGCCCGGCCAGCTGCCCGGCGCTCTCCACGGCGGGAAGGGCCGCCACCTCGGGCAGGAGGCCGACGGGAGTGCCCAGCACCGGCACGCCGCAGGACAGCGCTTCCAGCACGGCCATGCCCTGCGACTCGTGGCGCGAAGTCTGCACGTAAACGCGGCCACGCCGGTAGAAGGCGGGCAGCGCCCGGTGCTCTACCTGGCCCAGCCAGCCGATATCGTCGCCCAGCCCCAGCTGCATGGCGCGCCGGCGCAGTTCCCCCGCCAGCGGCCCGGCGCCGGCGACGAGCAGCTGCAGCTTGGGCATAGCCCGGCGCGCCAGGGCAATGGCGTCGAGCAGCAGCGCCTGCTGTTTTACAGCTACGAGCGAAGCGGCCTGCACCACCGTTGGTCTGTTAGGGGGGCCATCGGCCGGGCGAAAGTGATCGACGTCCACCCCAAATGGAGCAAGCTGCACCTTCTCCGGCCCGATGCCCTGGCGCAGGCAGAGGGCGCGCTGGTAGCGCGAGCCGGCCGTGACCAGGGTCGCCCGCCGCATGGCAAAACGGATCTGCAGCCGGCGCCAGGCCGAGCCCTGGACACCATAATCCAGCTCGGGGAAGTAGACTAGCTCGCCGCCGCCGCTGCTGGCCAGGAGCGGGCGCCGGATAGCCGTCGCCGCCAGCGCGGCGACAAAGGCCGGTTCGTCCAGCCAGAAGGCGTGCAGCAGATCGAATGGCTGCCGGCGGTGGCGGGCAATGATGGCGCGCGCCGCCGCCTGCCAGACCCGCGCCGAGCCCAGTCCCGCCCGAACGCCGCCGCCAATCGCCCGATGCGGCAGCCCACAGACGGTATAGGAGCCGGCGGCCGGGTAGCGCAGGCTGAAGAGTTCGACCTGGTAGCGCCGGCCGAGGGCGCAGGCGAACGTCTGCAGGGCAGGAATGGCATACTCACCTTCATGGCGGCTGAAACCGGGAACAATGAGCGCCACACGCATGTGCTTATCCTGCCGCCGGGCCGGCCGGCCGCGCCGCCATGTGCGCCAGCAGCAGGCCGAAGAGCATGGCCGTTTGCCAGTTGCTGCTCCACCAGAGCATCGTGTCAAAGAAGTTCAGGACGAGCATAGCTGCCCACGGCGCCAGGGCCGCCAGGCGCAGCTGACCGCGCGCTGCCAGCCAGAAGGGCGCCAGCGCCAGCGCCAGCCACAACAGCAGCCCGCCCACCCCCAGCTCGGCGGCCACCAGCAGCGTCACGTTGTGCACGCGTGCGGCCTCCGCGTCCAACGCTGTCGCCGCCTCATGGTAGCGGCCGAGGCCCACGCCGCGCCAGGGGTGCTGGCGGATGATCTCTGCCGCCAGCCGGGCATCGCGCTGCCTTTCCCCAATGGAGCGCGCCTCCAGCGGCGTTTCCAGTGCGACCAGACGGCCACCAATCAGGTCGCCGTAGGAGACCGCCAGGATCAGCAGCGGGATGAGGACCAGTAGCCAGCCGAGGCGGAAGCGGAAGGGTGTTAAACCGTCCGTACGCTGTCGCCGCCCCGCGAGGAGCGCGGCCACGAGCCAGATAACAGCCCCGCTGGCAAAGGCCAGCCAGCTGGCGCGGGAGAAGGTGACCAGTAGTCCGAGCAGGCCAATAGCGCCGGTGATTGCCAGCATCGTCGCCAGCGGCTGCCGGGCGCGCCGGTAGACTGGCAACAACAGCAGGAGCAATAGCGTGAACATGGCGCCCAGCAGGTTGGGATGCGCCGTCAGGCCATAGCCGCGCAGCCAGGGCCGGCCGCGGGCGGCGAGCACACTGGTTCCCGCGACGGCCGGATCGAGCGACAGCTCGCCCAACACGCTCAGCCCCAGGTCGCGCTGGGCGAAGAATTGCCCAATGGCCACGGCGCTCTGGATGACCACGACGGCGACCAGCGCTGGCCAGAGAAGGGGCCGCTCGTTCAGGACGTAGAGATAGACGAGCCAGACGACAAGCAGGCCGCCGAGATAAATGAAGGCCAGCCGGTCGGCCGCCGGCCGCAGGCTGAGCACGCTCAGGATGCTCAGGCCCAGGAAAGGGAGCGTCAGCGCCGGGCGCCCCCAGCGCCAGCGTCGCGGACGCCTGCGCAGCCGGCTGCGCAGCCAACCGGCTACGACCAAGAGGGGCAGGAAGTTGAGAATGCCCACTGCGACCGGCCCGCCCGCCAGCTCGCCAAAGCGAATGAGTGGTAGCCAGGAGAAGGGGCCGTCGCGCCAGGAAGGGGTACAGAGGCTGACGACCAGCCAGAGCGAGAAGGCTATCTGAGCCAGCGTCGCCCGCCCTCGCGACGGCCGGCTTTGTGGACCGGCGCCCATCTCGCCTCCGCCGGATCGGTTCAGGCTCACGACGATATTGCCTCCACTGCGCGCAATGCTAGCATGGAAGCCGTTTTTCCCAAAGCGGCATGAGAACGACAGAAGACGCCACCGGCTGATGGTCGTGCTATGCTCCCGGGCCCGTTGCTATCCGCCAGCGCCAGATGGGGCGAGCGCCGGCTCGCCCCACCGGCGTTATGCTAAAGATTAACGTATCTGCCCGCGGATTTCACCGCCCGGGTTGGCGGTCGTGTGCACATTCACGTAGGCGTTGCCGGACCTGATCGCATTCACCAGTGCGGTGAGCGGCTGTCCGGCCAGGTCGCCCACCAGATCATCGGCCGTAATGGTGCCAGTAGCCAGCGTGCCACTAAACTTTCCCTCAATCACTTGTGGCGGCGGGGCGTCGGGATACAGCCAGGCAACAACGCCGCCGTTCACGCCGGCGGGCGCCAGATGAATGTGAGCCATCATCGCGTTCTCAATATTGACAACGGTTACCGTGTAGGACAGCTCTGTACGATCGCTGTTCAGGGTAAACATGGCCCGCCCCACTGCATTGGTATCCACCGGTGGAACCTCTTCGGCTCCTTTCAAGCTGGCGGAGTAAGTACGGGTATTGGCGAGCACGACACTGGTCAGGGACAGGATCACGACTAGCGCCACGCTCAGCGCCAGCCACATTCGGCGGGAACGGTTCATCATAACCTCCTCTGCATCTTATCTTTCTACACCCATCGGTTCGGTCGCCCAACGTCGTCGAAGATCTCCTGGAATCACCTCCTTGCCGCCCACTGTCTCCCCGGGGCGCGCCTGCGCCAACCGGACAACGATCTATACGGAACGGAGGGCAGCGCGGATCTCAATTCACGCACTCCGCGCCGTTTTCCGGCCCAGCCTGCTATACTGGGACCGATGGGCCTGAAGCCAGGCTCTCTCTTTGGCAGGATCGGGATGAGAGACCGCATGAACTGGCGGCGCTTACAGCAAGGCTTTCTTCGGTGGCGCTTTCGCCTCACGCAACGTCACCGCCACCGGCAGCTGGTCCTGGAGCAGGTGGCCGGCTTTCCGCTGCTGATATTGCCGGATGTGCTCAACCCGGCGCTCTTTCACAGCGGCGACTTCCTGGCGCGGGCGCTCACCGCAGAGCTGATCCCCGGTGGCGCCCGTGTGCTCGACATGGGAACCGGTTGCGGCATCGCCGCCCTCAGCGCCGCCCGCTGGAGCAGCGACGTCACCGCCGCCGACATCAACCCGGAAGCCGTCCGCTGCGCGCGCATCAACGTCTGGCTAAACCAGGGCGAGGAGAGGGTGCGCGTCTGCCAGAGTGATCTCTTTGGCGCGCTGGCCGGCGAGCAGTACGACGTGATCATCTTTAACCCGCCCTATCTGGAAGGCGAGCCGGACGGCTGGTTCGAGCAGGCGCTCTACGGAACCGGCGTCATTGCCCGCTTTGCCGCCGCCCTGCCCCAACAGCTGCGGCCCGGCGGCTGCGTCCTGCTACTCCTCTCTTCCCTTGCCCAGGAGGATACCCTGCTGCAGCCCTTTCGCCGGCAGGGGATGGTCATCACGGTTGCCGCCCAGGAGCGCTGGTACGGCGAGCAGTACACGCTCTACCGCCTGGCCTATGCCTGACGCCCACCCCAGGCCAACCGCACCCAGAGAGCCACCAGAAGCCAGAATAATAACCCGGTGGCGTTGAAGAGGAGAAAATAGTCCAGCAGGCCATGAATAAGGAAGGCCAGGATGCCGGCGCCCGTCGCCGCTAACCACAGCGACGCGGCCGGCTGCATCAGCCGCCGGACAATATCCCAGGCCAGCAGCGCCAGCCAGAGCAGAAAGGGCAGCGCGCCCAGCAGGCCGGCCGAGACCGCCGTCTCGATATACCAGTTGTTGCTGTGAATACTTTCGTTCCAGTTGGCGCTGCCCAGCAGCTCGCCGTAGCGCAGGCGGAAGTTGTCCAGCCCGATGCCCCACAGCGGCCTCGCCTGCCCCAGCTCCCAGGCCACTCGCCACAGCGTGCGCCGATCGGGGATAGGCGACTCGAACTGCCAGAGGGCCGTGAATGTGTCCGCCGGCGCGCCTGGCGCCGGCAGCGGCAGCGGCTCGCCGCGCACGGCGACGGTTGTGCTGGCTTCATAGCCGGTCTTGGCGCTGAACCAGACGACGTTTTCTTGCAGCAGGTCCCACCGCAGCTCATACTCGCCCGCCAGTCGCGGCGCCTGCAGCGCTGCACTCAGCGCCAATTGCTCGCCCGGCGCCACCGCCTCCGGCAGCAGCCAGCGCGGCTGGGCCTGTAGCTGCCGTCCTGTCGCCGGCTGCAGCCAGCGCGCAGCCAGCCTGATCGACGTGGCGCCTTCACTGTGCCAGGTGAAGGCGCCCTCGTTGTGCACGGTGACCTGCACGGTGCGGCGCTCGCCGGGCCGCATCGCCAGCGCGGCCGGCGCCTCAATGGCGGCGCGGTACCATTCATTGTCCCCCTCACTGCTGAAGCGCAGGCGGAAGGCGGGATTGGTCGCGGCATTCGCCGCCACCAGCAGGATGATGCCCGCCGCCAATCCCAGAAAAAGGCGGGCGCCGGCGGGGGGCAGCGCCGGCCGGCGCGCAGCCGCCAGCCGCGGCGCCCAAAGCAACATGGCGACCAGGGCGCTAGCCAGGAAAATCGTGGCGAAGCTGGCCCGGCTGAAGGAGAGAACCGCCGCCTGCGCGTAGACGAGCGCGGCGGCGGCCAGCAGCGCAGCCCGCCAGCGCCGGCCGGCGCGCCACGCATGCCAGGTGAATAGCGCCAGAAAGGGCAGCGTCGCCTCGATATACATGGCGGCCTGGTTGGCATAGTCGAACGGGCCGGAAAGGCGCAGGAAAGGGCCGGCAACCGTCGGCGCCGGGCGCAGCAGCGCCAGCCACGTTAGCTCCCGCGCGGCTGTGACCTCGGCGAGGCCCAGCGCCGCCGCCGCCAGCCCGCCGGCCGCCAGAGCCGCGGCGACCCACCTTACTTCGCGCGGGCTGCGCACCAGGCTCACCGCCGCCAGGGCCAGGAGCATGCCCCCGGCCGTACGCAGCGTTGCCTTGAGGGCGTTCGCGCGGAAAGCGGGCGCCAGCACGGCGCTGAGGAGCAGCGCCGCCAGGAAGAGGAAGAGGAGGATGAGCCAGGAGCGGGGCGTCCGCCGCAGCGCCTGTTGCGCCGCTGGCTCGCGCAGCCAGGTAAGGCCGGCCAGGGCCAGGACCGCGCCTTGCAGCAGCTCGACGTTGGTCAGGACCAGGGGCCCGGCGCTGATCCAGGCCCTTTCCAGCTCAAACGGAAGGCTGAGGGCCAGAAGGAGCAGACTATACAGGGCGATCCGCCCGAGGGGCGGGTATTGTCGACGGACCACTTTCACTCTCGTCGTCAGGCAGCCGGCGCGCTCGCGGCCGCGTCAGGGCCAGGGTGAGCAGACAGGCTGCCAGCAGTATGATTTCGGCGACGATGATAGCAGCAGCCGGCCCGGCTGCCCCCCAGCGCGGAATCCAGCGCCAGCTAAGCAGGGCGTGGCCGACGAGCATCACTGCCGTATAAATGCCAATAACCCCTTGCTGCCCGCGAGCAATCAGAAAATGGGTCAGGCCAAAATTGACAAAGGCAGGCACGCTGGACAGGGCCAGCAGCCGCAGCACCGGGGCGGCGGCCGCGAACGAAGCGCCATAGAGAAACGGGATCAGCCAGCGCGCGCCGAGCCACAGCGCTGCCGCCAGAGCCATTCCGGAGAGGGCGAGCAGCAGGCTGGTCCCCCAGGCCAGGCGCCGGGCCTGCCCGGCGTTGCGGTGTAGCGCCTGGCTGAAGGCCGGAAAAACGGCCGCCAGCAGCGAGGCCGGCAGCAGCTGCGCCGGCTCCACCAGCCTGTGCGCGGCGCTGAACATAGCGACCGCCGTCTCCCCACTCTGCAGCTGCAGCAGGAGGACTGCCGTGCGCGTGTAGGCAATCGACAGGAAAATGGCTACCCCCAGCGGCAGCGCCTGGCGCAGCAGGTGGCGATAGAGCGCAGGTCTGGCTGTCCCGGTTTCAGTCAGACCCTTCGCCCCTGGCTCCAGCCACCCATCACGGCGCAGCAGCCGCAGGCCCCACAGGGCCAGCAGCGCCACGCTGCACAGGTTCGTGGCGGCCAGCAGCGCCAGCCCGCCGCCGGCCAGCAGCGCCGCCGCCCCCAGCAGCGCCATCAGCAGCCGCGCCGCCAGCAGCAGGCGCGCTTCCACCAGCAGGCGCTGCTGGCCGCGGAAGATGTAGGCGGCAAACTCCAGGTATGTCTGGGCCAGCATCATCAGCCCGAGCAGGACAATGGTTAACCGGGAAGGGGCCGGGCTGGCCGCAGCCAGCAGCCCAAGCAAGAGAAGGACCGGCAGCGAGAGCAACAGCTTGAGCCGCAGCGCGGCGCGCACCAGAGGGCCGGCGGCGCGGCCGAGCACGGCAATCTCGCGCGCCACTAATAGCTGCAGGCCCAGGTCGGCCAGCTGCGCCAGTACAAAGCCCAGCGCCAGCGCGTAATTGTAGCGGCCGAAATCGACCTCTCCCAGCCGGCGCGCTGCCAGCAAGATCAGACCAAAGCTGGCGGCGCGCGCCAGCAGCTCGGCGGCGAGTTTGGCAGAGGCGTTGCGGCCTAACCGGCTGGCGCTCAGCCTGGCAATGTCCGGCATGGCTGGCGGCTCCGCGCTAGAAGCCCGATGTCTCCGGCCGCTGGTAGCTCACCAGACGCTGCAGCGCCCGCAGCTCCAACGGAAAGCGATAGAAGCCAGTATGGTAGCGCCAGGCGGAGGCGGCGCGCAACAGCCGTCGCCGGCTGCCGCGCAGCCGCGCATCGGTCGAGGTCGGATAATAGGCGTTCAGGACACGCTCAAAGTCGCGGATCTGCCCGTGCAGCGACTGGCCCAGCCAGGGCAGCGTCCCGCTGCGGCGCTGCGAGAAGTCCGACCAGGCCGGGCTGACCCACTCCTCCAGGCTCTCTGGAAAAGCGAAACCCTCGGCCCGCGCCTCGTCGTAGAGATCGCCGCCGAGCGGCACAGGCGTGTATAGGTAGATGACGATCTCGGCGGCCGGGTTAACTCGCTTCACCTCGCGGATGAAGGCCAGCGTCTCGCGCACGTCCGCCTCCGGCTCCGGCGGATTGCCGACGACGAATGAGAACTCGGGCACAATGCTCCACTCTCTCATGCGCCGGGCCATCGCCAGCGTCTTATCGGGGCTCATCTGCCCGCCCTTCTGCATCCGCTTGAGCGTCTTCATGGAACCTGACTCGGCGCCCATGAAAATCATGCGCAGGCCACTGTCGCGCATCAGCCGCCATGTATGGTCATCATACTTCTCCAGTGTATCAATGCGCCCTTCCCCCCACCAGGCGATGTCCAGCGCCAGCACGCGCTCGCTGAACTCGGCCACCCGCGCTTCGTGCGTAAAGAAGTTGTTGTCGTAGAACTCGATGGCGTCGACGCCCCAGCGCTGGCGATAGAGCCGGGCAATGTCCGCAACCTGCTCGGCAGTCTGCGGCAGCCAGCGCCCGCCGACCATATTCACCACCGCGCAGAAGTTGCAGAAGAAGGGGCAGCCGTAGGAAGAATGGTAGCCCAGCGTGCGCTGCCCGAGAAAGGTGCGCCGCAGGTAGCGCTCGACCGGCACCCGCTCGAAGTTCCACGGCGGCAGCGCCCGCGGCATCGGGATCGGCGCCAGCGGGTTGCTGACCGGCGCGCCCGCTTCGTCGCGGTAGGCAAGGCCGGGCATGTTGGCGAGGTCCCCGTTTGCGGCCGGGGCAGCCTCCGGGCCGGCCAACTGCTGCAGCAGCCCCAGAAAGGCGAACTCCCCATGGCCGCGTACCACGTAATCGACGTAGGGCGCGCGCAGGCAAGCATCCCAGTGCTGCGTGGGGAAGTAGCCGCCCCAGACGACGATCAGATCCGGGTGGCGCTCTTTCAGTGTGCGGCAGAGCGGCACGGCCTGCTGTAGCTGCGGACCGGGCATGACGGTCACCCCCAGTATCGGCCGCCTGCCGGATCCGCTCTCTCTGGCCTCGCGGATTCTGGCGTCAAGCGTTGCCAGCGGGTCAGCTTCCAGGTTGCCGTCGATTACCTGGTAATCGACTTTGCCTTCCAGAACGGCGCCGACGGCCAGGAGGGACATGGGCAGAACCGGTTTGCGGCTGGCCGACGACTGCGGGTTATAGAGCAGTATCATGCGCCGCCTCGCTGCAGCACCAGGATGTAATGATCGCCCCAGCCCGCCGTCCGCGCGGCAGTACGCCTTTCAGCGCCGTCCAGCCAGCGGAAAAAGCGAGGCCAGCGGGCGACAAGGTGCGCCAGGTGGCTGGGCGGCAGCCAGAGGCCCAGGCTGAACAGCGCTCGGCGCCGGAACCAGGGCGCGAACGAGCGCTGCAATCGCGCCGGCGACGGGTACCAGACGGGAATGGTCTGCGCGCCGACCTGCGCCTCGGCCGGGCCCCGCCAGCGGCGCGTGGCTGCCGCCGGCCGCCCGTGCAGGAGCTGCCAACCTACTTCCCAGGGGCAGGCAGGTCCCATCACCACCAGCACGGCCCATCCGCCCGGCCGCACCTGCTGCGCCAGCGCCGCGGCCAGCGGGCGCCAGGTGGGCAGCGTATTCAGCCCGCCAAAGTTGGAGAGCACGCCGTCAAACGGCGCGTCGCCGTTGACGCCGGCGGCGGAGGCGATCAGGGCCTGCAGCGGCTGCTGCTGCAATACGACCTGCGGCGCTAACCCGGCCTGCCGCAGTTTGCGGGCGGCTACAGCCAGCATCTGGCCAGAGCCGTCAGTGGCGACCACGCGCCGGCCCTGCTGCGCCAGCCAGAGCGCATCCTCGCCGGTGCCGCAGGCCAGGTCGAGCACCCGCTCTCCCGGCCGGCTCACCTCCGCCAGTAGCTCCCAGATGCGCGCGCGCAGCATGCGGCCGAGCAGCGTGGCGGTAAACGCCGCGTCATATCCGGCGGCGGCGCCGTCAAAGGCTGCCGGCTCCGGCCTTGGCCCCGGTCCCGGCTTCCACAGCGCCGGTCGCTGGCCGCTACCAGCCATCGCCGGCCCGCTCTGCCGGCCGCCAGCCGCGCCCACTGCCAGCCCCCTGGCCGCTCTCGCGCTGGCTGCGCGTCAGGGCCATGCCCAGCCGCCCCCGCTGCGCGTTGGCGAAGTGCTTCCCTTGCCGCAGCAGCCGGCGCAGCGCCGGCCCCTCGTCTTGCCGGCGCGCCCGCTGCAGCGCCACCTCGCTGACGACCCAGCGCGTGGCGTGTTCATAAAAGCGGCGCGAATGGCGCCCGCCAACCTGTAGATCGCGGTCGGTGCGCTCGGCCCACGGCCGGTCGGTGAGCACGCGATCGGCTACCGTCTCGTAGTAAGCCGTTCCCTTAATCGGATAGGCCACCGTGGTGAGGAAGAGATCGGGATTAGCCCGTTTCAGATGCTCCGCCGTCGCTTCGATATCGGCCACTGTCTCGCCCTCGTAGCCGAACATGATGAACATGCCGACTTCGATGCCCCGTGACTGCAGCAGCTTTGTCTTAGCCTGTACATCGGCCACGCTCGCCTTACGCTTCATGGCGTCAAGTATGCGCTGCGAGCCGCTTTCCGAGCCGATCCAGAGCCGGCTGCAGCCCATCTGCGCCAGCGCGTCGACAATCTCCTCGTTCAGCCGGTCGGCGCGGCTGATGCACTCAAACGGGATGCGCAGCCCGCGCCGCTTCAGCTCGGCCGCGTACGAGAGAAACCAGCGCGGGGCAATGGTCAGCACGTCGTCGGCGTACCACAGCTGGTCCGGCCGGTAGCGCTCCGCCAGATAGGCTGCCTCATCGGCCACTTCCTCCGGGCGGCGGCGCCGGTGGGTGTGGCCGAAAACCGTGTGGCTGCACCAGGTGCAGGTGTAGGGACAGCCGCGCGCGGTAATCAGGCTGGTCGAGCGCACGCCATGATGGTTGGCCCAGGTCTGCAAATATCGCTCCAGGTCAATCGCCTCACGATCCGGCCAGGGCTGAGCGCTTAGATCGGCAATGTACGGCCGGGCCGCGGTGCGCACGAGCCGGCCCGCGCCATCGCGATAAACAATGCCCTGAACCGGCGCGAGATCGGCGTCGCCCGGCTGCAGCAGCAGCGGGATCAGCTCCGCCAGCGTCAGCTCGCCCTCGCCGGCCACGACGACGTCGGCGCCGGCGGCCAGGTAGGCCTCGGCATAGCTGACTGGCTCCGGCCCGCCGAGAACGATCCTGGCCCCCACGGCGCGGCAGAGAGGCAACATGCGCAACACGTTCTGCTTGGTCATCAGGTTGCAGTAGAGCCCGACTAGCGAGGGGCGCTCTGCCTGCAGGTAGGCGGCGAAATCGGCCAGGGTGCTGAAGGTGCTGTCGAAAAGGGCCACGTCGAAGCCCGCCCGCTTCAGATGGGAGGAAATATAGAGCAGACCCAGCGGCGGGTAAGGCTTCATAACCTGCTGTTCGTGAGCGTCCTCGGCAATGAAATAGCCGTGCGAGAGCAGAATATCCATTGTCTCACTCGGCCTGCGGCGTCGGCCGCGCCGCTTCTTCCAGCGTCAGGCCGGCCGGCAGCGCGCCCAGGCCCTGGTGCGGCGCCCGCGCCAGGGCGTCCAGCCGGCGGCGGCTGAAGGGGAGCGTCGCCAGCCTGTAAATGAGGCCGGCGGCGCGGCGCAGATGGACCGGTCGCAGCGACCAGGGTCGCCGCCACAGCGCCCGCAGCTCATCCCAATTCTGGCGCGCGCGAAACTCCTTGTGCAGCACCGTGTGTAGCTGACGGTAGAAGGGGGTGGCGAACGGCCCGGCATACATCATCGCCAGGTCGGCCGAGTCCTGCCAGTTGCGCTGGGCGCCCAGCTCCACCCTGACACGCTCGTAAAAGGTGGTGCCCGGCAGAGGATAGGAAACCGACATACCAATGTCGTCCGGCCGGCAGTCACGCACCATCTGCAGCGTTTTCTCGATATCCTCCCTGGTCTCCCCAGGGTAGCCAAACTGCAGGAAGAAGCCGGCGCGCACGCCGGCCGCGCGCAGCTGCCGTCGCGCCTCGACAATTTGCTCGACCCGCGTACCCTTTTCCATCGCGTCCAGAATCTTCTGCGAGCCGGACTCGGCGCCGATCCAGACAATATCGCAGCCGGCGCGCTTCAGGCCGGCAATGGCTTCGCCGCGCAGCAGCAGGTCGGCCCGGCTGAGGCACTTGAATGGCAGCCGCAGCTGCGCCTCTTCCACCAGGCCAGCAAAGCGCTCCCACCAGCCCGGCTTGAGCCCCATAATGTCGTCGGCGAACCAGATATGGTCGGGCCGGTATTGTTCCTGGAGCCACTGCATCTCGGCGACCACGTTTTCCGGGCTGCGCACGTTGTAGCGCTGGCCCCAGATCGGCTTGGCGCACCAGTTACAATGGTATGGACAGCCGCGCGTGGTCGCCATATTCATCGAGTAGGCGCCATGTCGCTCCAGCCAGATCTGGCGGTAGCGCTCCACGTCTACCAGATCCCAGGCCGGAAAGGGCAGCGCGTCCAGGTCGCGGATGTCAGGACGGCGTGCGTTGCGCCGCGCCTGACCATCCTCCTGGTAAGCAAGGCCCAGCACGGCGGCCGGGTCGAGGGTCTGCTCCTCAAGCTGCCCGATTAGCTCGGCCAGCGTCTCCTCCCCCTCCCCCAGCAGCACGTAATCAGCCCCCTGTGCCAGGTATTGCTCGGCGTGGTCGCTGGCGTCGGAGCCGCCGGCGATGACGGTGCAGCCGCGCGCCCGCGCGCTGGCCATCATCGTAAACGCTGCCTGGCGCATGCGCAGCAGGCACATCTTGGAGAGATAGTTGAAATTGTCTTCGTAGATGACGGCATAGCGCGGCTGGCTGGCCTGCAGCGCCGCATCCCACTCGGCTTCGGACGAGGCCAGCATCGCGTCGAAGAGCGCCACGTCGTAGCCACGGGCGCGCAGGAAGCTGGCCGCGTAGAGCGTCCCCAGCGGCGGATAGGGCTGCATGGCCTCCCAGAGCTTGGGGTCGAAGCGGAGGTAGTAGGATTGGCCCAGGAGAAGGCTGCTCATGCTTCAATCTGTAAGGCGTGCAGGCGCTTCTGGTAGGCGTCGAGGATGCGGCCGGCATGTCCTTCGAAGTGGCCTTTGCACCAATCGGCCGAAAATTGCGCTTCCGCCGCCGTCCCGCCGGCGCGCTCCCGCCCGTTAAAGCGGGGAATCTTGCGCCGGCGCTCCACCTGTTCCAGCGCCGTTCCCAGCGGCGTCTGCAGCAGCCGCTCGGCCAGATGGCCGCCTCTTCCCGGCCGTGCAGGCCGGGCGGCCGCTTCGGGTGGCAGCCGCGGCGCGTCGCCGGCGTTGGGCAGCCAGGCTTCTGTCCAGCAGTTGATCTGCCTGATCTGGCGGTAGAGCGGCGCGCCGCTAATGGGCACCATCTGCGCCAGCTCGTGCGCCGTATAGAGATTCTGGTCGTGAAAGAGGAGGGCCCGTTCGCTGAGCAGGTAATTTGGGCAGAGGGAATGGCCGCGCCGCGCCGCCAGGCGCACGACGAGGATGGCAAAGGCCCGGCAGATCCAGAGCCGGTCGTTGGCCGTAATAATCAGGTAGTCTACGTCGGCATTTGCTTCCACGTTATCGACGGCCAGAGAGCCGGTGATGGCGACCATGCGCACAAAGGGCAGCCCGGCCAGGAGGGCGCCGTAAGCCAGCGCCGCGGGCCAGAGGCGGCGGGCAATAGCGCTGCGGCGCCGCCGCGTTTCGATAATCGCCTCGCGCCCGGCCAGAGCATAGTAGCCATCATGGGCGGCTATCTGGCTCGACACGGCGTGGCCGGCTGCCAGCATTGTCTCCACCAGGCCGGCGGGCGCCGCCACGGCATTCAGATACCGGTGAATCTCCGCTGCGGTGAGCGGGTAGTCGAAGATATCCACATAGGCCAGGGTCTGCAGGATGGCCGTTTCCACGGTAGCAGCAAGAGATGCCCGTGTTGGAGGGGCGCTATTGCCAGATAGCAGCATGGTCTAATTTACCCCAGGCTTGCCTATCCTCCAGCCGCGCTCGATCCGGCGGCTAGCGGCGAACAGGTAGAGTTATATATCGGCGTAGCGCTTGATTCAACTACATCTACGCATCTTAATAGTTGATTGGATCTCTTCTAACCGGACCTGTTTTATTGTCCTGGGGCCGATCCGCTATGCTAAAATGCGTGCTTGTGTTAGTGACAGACAAGCGCGGGTCGAGAAATCTGACCGGTTACCTTGGTCGGCAGATGGGATAATCGCGTGCGCCTTGGAATGGAAGCAACGTCGCTGCTGGGTCCGCGGTCTGGGGTGGGCAACTACACCGGCCGGCTGCTGGCGGCGCTGATCGAGCATAATCCGGAGTGGGAGATTCTGCTCTATAGCAACCGCTCCCTCGCTCCACTGGAGCCCGCGCTGGCGCCGGCCAGGCCAGTGATCAGCCGCTTTCCCTGGAAGCGATTGGTCTGGATGCAGGGCTCGCTGCCGGGCGCCATCCGGCGCACCGAGCCGGCGCTATGCCATTTTCCCAATGCGATGGCGCCGCTTTACTTGGAGCGTCCCTACGTCGTGACTATTCACGACGCTTCCCTGTTTCTCTACAGCCGCTTCCATCCACGGGCGCGTATCCTCAGCATCCGGCTCGCCCTGCCCTCCATTGCCCGCCGCGCCGCCGCCGTCATCGCCGTATCGGAGCATGCGCGGCAGGAGCTGATCGCGACGCTTGACCTGGCGCCGGAGAAGGTCCACGTCGTCTACGAAGCGGCCGACGACGCCTTCCAGCCGGTCACCAACCAGCTACAACTGGAGGCGCTGCGCCGTCGCTATAATCTGCCGCCGGATTTTTTGCTCTTTGTGGGCACGCTGGAGCCGCGCAAGAACCTGCTGCACCTGGTGCGCAGCCTGGCGGCGCTGCACCGCCGCGGCTGCCGGCGCCATCTCCTGCTTGTCGGTACAAATGGTTGGTACGAGACGCTGCTGCGGCGCGAGGTGGCTCGCTTACAGCTCGACGGCTTCGTTCACTTTTTGGGCTACTTGCCGACGGCCGACCTGCCCGGTCTCTTTAGCCTGGCTACGCTCTTTGTCTTTCCCTCACTGCACGAAGGGTTTGGCCTGCCGCCTCTGGAGGCGATGGCTTGCGGCGCTCCGGTGCTGAGCAGTAACTGCTCCGCCCTACCCGAGATCCTGGGCGACGCCGCTTATCTCATCGATCCGGAGGACGAAGAGGCGCTCGCCGAGGGGCTGGCGCTGCTGTTGGCTGACGAAGAGCGGCGCCGGGCGTTGGCTGCGGCCGGGCTGGCGCGGGCGCGCTCCTTTTCCTGGTCTCAAGCGGCGCGGGAGACGACCGCCATTTACCGTCAGGTTCTGCACGGCCGGCTCGGCGCCCCGGCCGGTGTGCGCCCGGCCGATGGGAGCGCCCGTCCTCTCAACCAGTAGCGGCCGGCGGCTAAGTTAGCCGCACCACCCGGAAAAAATACCTTTTCCCTACTATGCGAAATAGTTCGTGATTGCCGCCGGGTAACCGCCAAGCCGGCCAGAAACAAGAAATGAGCGCGCGTTCATTGTTTCGTTCGCTGCTCACAGCCTGGTTACGGCTGGCCGGCCTCCCCCTCCTCTTCCCCTGGGCGGCCGCGCAGTGCCTGTAGCCAGTCGTCGAGGAAGCGCAGCGCATGTTCGTACGTGTCCTGCGGGATCTCTTTGTAGCTAGTGCGCTGCGTCTGCAGGCTCAGCGAGCGGTAGATTTCGGCGAAGTGGCTTTTGCCGGGCTCGTGGCGCGCCATTTCCAGGGCAATCTGTGTCACGCGCTCCTTGATCTCGAAGGCCTGTTCTTCAGTCAGGCTCTGGCCCGGCGCCACGCGACGCTCCAGCACGCTCAGACGCCGGTGCATCTGGCCCACGAATTCGGCCGCCCGGTCCAGCCGCTGTTCGCTGGTGGCCGTGCGGCGTTCCAGCTCCAGCTGCTGCTCGGCCATCCGGGCGATGGCAAAACCCATCTCGCGGATCTGCAGCAAAGCCGCCTCGTTCGCGCTGTGCGCCGGTCGCGCGACTTCGGCGCCGAGGAAGGCATCGCGCAGTATAAGGAAGCACTCTTCCTGGTAGCGGATCAGCCGTTCGCGCACGGCTTCCTTGACCCGGCTGGCATTGATGCCGAAGAGCCAGCCATTGAGGTAATCAAGCGGCAGGCACTGCATGGCCTGCGGCCCGCCCTCGGTGGTTACCTGGATGGGCACCAGCTTGGTGGAGAGGACGGCATCCCGTTCGACGCGCTCGCGCTGACCGGTGTAGCTGACGCCCAGATAGTCGCACAACTGCCGCAAAGGGACGTAAATCTCTGGCGCTGCCGCAGGGGTACGTGTTACACGCACCCCCTTGATTTCGTCGCCGTAAAAATCGACTGTGCGCTCTTCAATAGGGATAAGGGCAGTATCTTCGCTCATGAGCTTCCTGTTACTGGACGATCTGCCGGTTGGCCGGCCGGGTGGGAATGGTCAGGTCGCCGTCGTCGACCTGGGCCAGCGCTTCCCGAAGTAGCCAGCGCACCAGTTCGTTGATGCCCACGCGCTCCTGCTCGGCCAGGCCGGCAATCTGATCGACAAGGTCAGGGGTCAACAGGTAGGTCTTGCGCTGCAGCCTGTTGCGGCGGCGGCGCGGGGGCGCCGTTTCTACCTCTGGCGGCGGCGCCGGTTCGGCCGCTGCCGGTTCGGCGCTGCCCGTAATGGTGTCACGCCAGCCCGGCCGGGAGACCGGTTCCGAGCTGAGCTTGCTGGCCAGATCGCGTTTACGTGCCACGGTTCAGGACCTCCCTGACCAGCGCCTGGTAAGCCTGGGCGCCAGCGCTGGTCGCTTCATACTCGCCCACGCTGATCCCGTCGAGCGTCGCCTCGGCGATACGCACGTTGATCGGGATAACGGTCTCGAAAACCAGTCCGTCAAAGCGCTGTCGCGCCGCATCTTCAATGGCCCCGGTCAGGCTATTGCGGCGGTCGTGCATGGTCAGCACGATGCCCGTTAACTGCAGGCTGGGGTTAATTTCCTCCACCTGCTGGACAATGGTCAGCAGCTGATCGACGGCTTTGTACGCGTAGGGATGCACCTGCAGCGGGATGATGATTTCGTTGGCCGCCGCCAGGGCATTGACCGTGAAGAAGCCGAGGCTGGGCGGGCCGTCGATCAGGATCAGCTCGTAGTCGGCGGCGACGGCGCTGAGCGCTTTGCGTAGCTTGTTATTGCGGTCGATAGCGTTAATAAAGGCCAGCTCGGCGCCCGCCAGATCAAGGTTGGCAGGAATCAGATCAAGGCGCGGCCGCAGCGACACAAGGCAATCGGCCACCAGCTCGGGCGTGGTCATTGCGTCGTAGATGGTGCCGCTCAGCTCGACCGGGTCCAGGCCCCAGCCGGACGTCAGGTTGCTCTGCGGGTCAAAATCGACCAGCAGCGTGCGTGCGCCGCTGGCGGCTAACTCTGCGCCGAGGTTCTGGACCAGGCTGGTCTTGCCCACCCCACCCTTTTGGCTGACTACTGCCACAACTCGCGTCATCGCCTGCCCTCCTCCACGTACCGGCGGCCCGGCCGGCCGCGCCTGCTCCGGCCAATGCTACCGCCGGGAACAGCACGGAGTGTACACATATGTAATCTAATGTGCAACTCAGTCAACAAAAACGTACAACAGTGGACCATTGAGTACCTCAGTAAACAGCTACCGGTGTCGCGCTGCGGCCCAAAACAGCCGCCAATCGCCAGCTTGCGGCAACGGGGTTGGCAATGAGCGCCGCAGCCCGCGAGGCCGGCCATTTTCTGGCAAGAGTTGCCTTCAGCGCGAAAATAGAGCCACTAGAAGGCCTCCTTTATTGGGAATGGCTATCAGGGTAGCCATTAACAGCTATCAACCCGCGCCGCGCCGAATCTTGCGTAGCGGAATAGCCGCTTCTCGCGCTGCCTTTGGCAGGCTCCGTGTAGGGCGCTGTGCGGGCCTATTTTCCCAACCAAAGTGATGTACACACAAGTACACTAATACGTTCACTATTACGCATATACACACTACCACAAACCTGAGTGTACAACAACCGCGCCGCCGGCTTGCACGGCTCGGCTATCACGACCGGCCCGGCCTCACGCTGCGCCGCTCCTCCGACCTGGCGACGGTAGCCTGCCCCATGAGCCTGGGGTGGGGGAGCATGCTTCGCATAGTACTATGATGGAAGTACGTGTGCCGGCACCGCTACCAATCGCGCTGGCAATCTCCTCAGCCTGCGCCCGGCAGCCGGCACGTCCGCTGGCCCAGCCGCCGCGGCGCAAGACCCAGCCCACCACTTTTCGGATCGACGCCGCCGCCAATGATCGTATACTCTGCGCCAGACAGGCTACCAGCACCGCACACAATGCAGCCGGCCGGGAGAAGAAATGAAAGGAATGCCGAAGGTTGTCACCGTCCTCATTGCCGCCCTGGTCGGCCTCGGCCTGCTACTGGCGGCAGCCATTGTCATCGCCAACCGCCGTTTTGGCAGCGAAGTCCGCGCGCTGAGCGGCCGCGCTCAACCCCCGATGCCCGGCCTCGTCACCGCGGAGATGCTGCAGCGGTTGCCGCCGCCGGTGCAGCGCTATCTCACCTACAGCGGCGTAATCGGAAGACCTATCGTGCGCAGCGCCCGCCTGGAAATGACCGGCCGCATCCGTCCGGCCGAGCAGCAACCCTGGATGGAGCTAGAGGCCGACGAGTTCTACACCGTTTCCCCGCCGGCTTTTACCTGGCACGCGACGACAAAAATGGCCGGGTTGCCCCTGGTGCGCGTGCGTGATAGTTACATTGAGGGTGAAGGCGGGCTCCAGGTCAGTCTGCTGGGCCTATTTACGATGGAAGAGGCCCGCGGCGCCGACGTTAACCAGGGCAGCCTGATGCGCTATCTCAACGAGATCATGTGGTTTCCCACTGCTTTCCTCGGCGATAACGTTACCTGGGAGGCTATCGACGATCATTCGGCGCGGGTCACGCTGACCGACCGCGGTGAGACCGTCTCTGCGCTGCTCACCTTTGACGAAGAGGGCCGGCTAACCAATTTCGCCGGCGAGCGTTACTACAATGCCGGCACGGACCAATCCGTCCTGCTCCCGTGGTCCACGCCCATCACGGCCTACGGGGAGTTCGATGGCTTGCGCCTTCCGCGCAGCGGGCGCGGCGTCTGGCATCAAGACTCCGGCGAATTTACCTATGTCGAGCTGGAAGTTACCGCGATTCAGTACGACGTTGTGGCGCCCTGATCTGTAGCGCCAGTTGAACGTAGCCGGCCGGCGCGCCGCCCGCTGCCCGCCGGCCCGGAGGACCATGGACGATTCGACACCGGTCAGTCGGCATCTCGCGCGCCTGGGCATCCCCCACCACGTCTTTCGCCATCCCGGCCCGGTCCGCTCGCTGGAGCAGGCAGCCGGCGAACGCGGCCAGCGGCCCGAGCAGGTGGTGCGCAGTCTCCTCTTCAGGCTGCCAGGCGCAACTTTCGTCATGGTCCTCGTCGCCGGGCCGGCGCAGGTCGATTGGCGCTTGCTGCGCCGTACCCTGGGCGAGTCACGCCTGACGACGGCCAGCGAAGAGGAAGTGCTGGCCCACACCGGCTACGAGCGCGGCGCCGTCAGCCCCTTCGGCCTGCCCACCCCCATGCGCATCCTCGTAGACGAGAGCGTGCTGGCCGAAGAAGAGCTGTCCATTGGCTCGGGCGAGCGCGGCACGGCCATCATCCTCAGCCGGCAGGACCTTCTGCGAGCGCTGGGAGACGTTGCGATCGTCTCCATCCTCGGCAACTAGCCGGAGCCATCACGGCGAGCGCCCTTTCGCCGCCCCCGCGGCCCACACGCGTCGCCCAAAACCAGACTGCAGCAAGAAGTGATGCTCGGCCCGTAGCAAGCGGCCCATGCGGCGCACTGGCCGCCCGCTTCCGGCCAAACTGGCTGCTGCCTGTTTGCGATAGCGCAAAGAACGGCGCAATCAGTTCCCCATAATGATGCACATGGGCTCGCAGACAGAGGCTCGGCAAACCGAAGAAGCAGTTGTCCTCACGCCTGATCTCACCGTTGCCGAGATCATGGAGCGCTGGCCGGCCACCATTGCTGTCTTCCTCGCCTACCGCATGGCCTGTGTTGGCTGCTTTATGGCCCCGTTTGACACGTTGGCCGAGGCAGCCGGTAACTACCGGCTGGATGTCGACGAGCTGCTGCGCGCCCTGCAGGCGCGCATCGAGGCGAAGGCCGAGACATGAGCTGGGGAGAAGGGAGTGAGTTGCAGCCCGCTCTCACGCCTTGGCTCTTTGCGCTGGCGCAAAGACGCTCGCGTGGGCCTTCAGTAGACTGAGACCGGATTGGGCGCACCGGGCCTGACACCCGGCCAATCCGTCCCAGGTGGAACTACGTTTAACACTTTCTATGAGGAGAGGTTACAGATGGAATCAACCAGTCGCAGCCGGACAAAGGCAATTACGACCCTCTTGTTCATCCTGTTGCTCGGCGCAGTCTTTGTGGCTGCCTGCCGCCGGGGCGAAGAGACCGGGAGTCCAACGGAGGGCATCTCCAACGACGCTGCAGCCATTGCCGAAGCGCGCGGGCTGACGCCTGACGACGTGGCCGCCGCGCTCAAGACCTACCTGCCCACCGGCCGCCACGACGAGTACATGCTCTTCGCCTCTGGCGGCCATTCCGGCCAGGTCTATGCCGTCGGCGTCCCGTCGATGCGCATTCTCAAGCAGATTGCCGTTTTCACCCCCGAACCGTGGCAGGGCTACGGCTACGGCGACAGCGGCAGCATGTCAGTGCTCGAAGGCGGCTACGTTAACGGGATGCCCCTGACCTGGGGTGACACCCATCACCCGGCTCTGAGCGAGACAGGTGGCGAATACGACGGCGAATGGCTGTTCATCAATGACAAGGCTAATGCCCGTCTGGCAGTCATCGATCTACGCGACTTTGAAACGAAGCAGATTATCAAGAACCCTATTGCCCTCAGCGACCACGGCGGCAGCGTAGCTACCCCGGACACCGAGTGGGTTATCGAGGGTGGGCAATACGCGGCGCCTCTGGGCTGGGGCTATAGCTCGATTGACAACTATGTTAGCGATTTCCGCGGCATGGTCACCATGTGGAAGTTCGACCGCGAGAGCGGGCGCATCCTGCCCGAGCAGTCGTTCGCCATGGAGCTGCCCCCCTACTGGCAGGATCTCTGCGACTCCGGCAAGCTGGTCAGCGAAGGCTGGGTCTTCTGCAACTCCTTTAACACGGAGATGGCGACCGGCGGCGTGGAGAAGGGCGAGCCGGCCTTTGAGTCCGGCGCTTCGCAGCGTGACATGGACTACCTGCACGTGATCAACCTGGACAAGGCCATCGAAGTGGCCGCCGCCGGCAACACTACGGAGATCAACGGCTTCCCGGTCATCATGCTCGACACTTCCATTGCCGAGGGTCTGCTCTACTTCGTGCCTGAGCCGAAGAGCCCGCATGGCGTCGACGTGACGCCGGGCGGCGAATACATGGTTGTCTCCGGCAAGCTCGATCCGCACACGACCATCTACAGCTTCGAGAAGATCCAGGCGGCCATTGCCGCCGGCAACTGGTCCACCGACGATTTCGGCGTGCCAGTGCTGGACTTTGACGCCGTTGTCGAAGCGCAGGTTGAGCTGGGCCTCGGCCCGCTGCACACCCAGTTTGACGACAAGGGCTACGCCTACACGAGCCTCTTCCTCGATAGCGCGGTGGCGCGCTGGACGCTGGGCGGCCCCTACGCTGACCTGAACGACGATCCCGAATGGTCCCTGGTGCAGAAGACGAGCGTCCACTACAACGTGGGCCACATCGTGACCGTGGAAGGCGACACTGTCAGCCCCGACGGCGAGTATCTGGTTGCCATGAACAAGTGGGCGGTGGACCGCTTCGCCAACGTTGGGCCGCTGGTGCCGCAGAACTTCCAGCTCATCGACATTGCCAACCCCGGCGCGACGATGCAGCTGCTCTACGACCTGCCCATCCCTGACGGCGAGCCGCACTACGCCCAGATCATCAAGGCGGACAAGCTCAACGCCTGGCAGACCTATCCGGAAGTTGGCTGGGATCCACACACCCAGGCGCTCAGCGAGAATCGGGTAGCCGCCGGAGAAGAGCGCATCGTGCGCGATGGCAATAACGTCGAGATCTTCATGACGGCCATCCGCAGCCACTTCACGCCAGAGCACGTGGAAATCAAGAAGGGCGACCATGTCACCTGGCACATCACCAATCTGGAACGGGCCTATGACGCCACGCACGGCTTCTCCATTCCGGCCTACAATATCAACGTGAGCCTGGAGCCGGGCGAAGCGACCACCATCCAGTTTGAGGCGATCCAGGACGGCGTCTTCTCCTACTACTGCACCGAGTTCTGCTCGGCGCTGCACCTGGAGATGGTCGGCTACATGTTCGTCGAGCCCGATCCCGAAAGCTCTAACTAGACTGAACCAGCATGAAGCGACCGGGAGGGCGGTGTTGCCGCCCTCCCGGCGCAATGAGTAGGATGATGACGACGATGAGTGTAGTAAAGAAGTTTGTAGGGCCGCGGGCCCCCGCAGGCGCGTCGCCGGCCGAGCGGATTCGCTACCGGCTGCCGTCCCTGCTGCTGGCCCTGGCTGCCCTGATTCTCCTTATCTCCATCTACTTCCCTTACTGGAAGATGACCCTGATGGCGCCCCAGTATCCGGGCGGTCTCTCCGTCCAGGTATACGTCAACGACATGACCGGCGACGTAGCCGAGATTGATGGCCTCAACCATTACATCGGCATGCGCCCGCTGGACGAGGCGGCGCAGCTGGAGCGCTCGATGAGTATCGTAGCGATCACCATCCTCGCCTTGCTCTTGCTGGCAGCCATCTTCATTCACACCAAGTGGGCGGCGCTGCTGGCGCTGCCGGCCATCCTCATGCCCTATGTCTTCCTCGCCGATATGTACTACTGGATGAGGAACTTTGGTCTGAACCTGGATCCGACGGCGCCGCTCAGCAGCTCCATCGAGCCGTTCGTGCCGCCTATCTGGGGCGAGGGCGTTGTCGGCCAGTTCCGCACGGTCGCGGAGTTCCAGTTCGGCATCTACCTGGCCTTCCTGGCAGGCTTTATTATCATTGCCGGCCTCTATTACCACCGCCGCGCCTACAAGCCGCTCGTCGAAGAGATGGAAGCAGAGCCGGCATGAAGCGGCGATTTGCGCTCCTCCTGCTGGCGCTCCTGGCGCTGGTTGGCGTGGCCCTCACCGCTCCCGGCCGGGCAACAGCGCAGGGTCAGGGCGGTGGCATTGCGGCGAGCCAGCTGGCAGAGGCCATAGCCGCCGCCGCGCCCGGAGACACCATTGAAGTGAACGGCGGCGTCTACTACGGCCATCTGCACATCGACCGCACGGTGAGGCTGATCGGGCGCAACATGCCGGTGATTGACGGGCAGGGCGAAGGCTCGGTCGTGCGCATCACCGGCGAGGGTGTCTGGCTGGAAGGCTTTCTCGTCCGCAACAGCGGCAACACGCTGGATCGCGATCATGCAGGCATCGTCGTCGAGGCGCCCAACGCCACCATCCGCGACAACCGGCTGGAAGAGACCCTCTTTGGTATTGACCTGCGCCAGGCACACGGCAGTCTGGTCGATGGCAACGAAGTGTTCAGCAAAGATCTGGACGTGGCGCGCCGCGGCGATCCGATCCGTGTCTGGAACAGCAAGGACGTGGTCCTGTCCAACAACCGCCTGGAGGCTGGGCGTGACGTGCTGCTCTGGTATTCCGAGCGGCTGCACGTCATCGGCAACGACATTGTCGATGGGCGCTATGGCCTGCACTTCATGTACGCCGACGATGCGCTCATCGAGGGCAATCGGCTGTTGAATAACTCGGTCGGCGCCTACCTCATGTACAGCCGGCGCATGACGATGGTCAACAATACGGTCGCCTCTAATCGCGGGCCCAGCGGTTATGGCCTCGGTCTCAAGGATATGGACGATTCGATCATCGTCGATAACCTGTTCCTCGATAACCGGGTCGGCGCCTATCTGGACGCCTCGCCGCGCGAGCTGGACAGCATCGGCCGCTTTGAAGGTAACGTCTTCGCCTACAACGATATTGGCGTGGAAATGATGCCCGCGGTACAACGCAATGAGTTTGAAGCCAACAGCTTCATCGACAATGAGGAGCAGGTGGCTATCGCCGGCGGCGGCGGCGGCCAGCCGGGCGACAATGCCTGGACGGTTGCCGGCGCCGGCAATTACTGGAGCGACTACGCCGGTTTTGACGCCGACCTGGATGGCTACGGCGACGTGACTTACCGTTCCGAACGGCTCTTTGAAGATCTGATGCGGCGCGAGCCGGGCCTGCGCCTCTTTCTTTACAGCCCGGCGACCAATGCTCTGGATTTCGCCGCTAAGGCTTTCCCGGTGGTGCGGCCCCAGCCCAAGCTGGAGGATAGCGCCCCATTGATGGCGCCGCGCATCCCTGTGGCGCCGTCGCTGCCCGCTTCGACAAACCAGGCGACCTGGCTCACCATAGCGGTGGTCCTGGTACTCTTCTCTGGATTTCTCGGCGCGCTGCCCCGCTTTCGCCGCCGCCGCTATCTACTGCCGCCAGCGCCTCAGACAGGAGCTGCGCTATGAAGGACATTATGACAGGCTCTGGCTCGATCATACGTGTATCCGGGCTCACCAAGCGCTTTGGCGGCCTGACGGCCGTGGACAACGTCTCGTTTGACGTGGAGGCTGGCGAAGCCGTGGCGCTCTGGGGGGCCAACGGCGCCGGCAAGACGACGGCGCTGCGCTGCCTGCTGCACCTCATACCCTTTACCGGCTCAGTGACCATTGCTGGCAAGGATGTCAGGAAGCAGGGCAAGGAGGCCCGCTACCAGGTCGGTTTCGTGCCGCAGGAACTCAGTTTCCACGACGACCTCACCGTGGCCCAGACGCTGACCTTCTACGCCCGGCTGAAGAAAGTGGCGAGCGGCTATGACTTTACCCCGCTGCTGGAACGGCTGGAGCTGCTGCCGCACGTGCAGAAACGGGTCCGCGATCTCTCTGGCGGGCTCAAACAGCGGCTGGCCCTGGCCCTGGCGCTGCTGGCCGACCCGCCCATTCTCCTGCTCGACGAGCCGACGTCCAACCTGGACATCCGGGCGCGCGAGGACTTCCTGCGCTTTCTGCACGACCTGCGTGAAAGCGGCAAGACGCTCGTCTTTACATCACACCGGCTGGAAGAAGTGGTCGCTCTGGCCGATCGCGTCCTGCTCCTGGAGGCCGGGCGCCTGGTGCTGGCCGCGCCGCCAAGAGATCTGGAAAAGGAGCTGGGGCGAGAGAGCACGCTGCACGTGACGCTGGCCGATCCGATCGTCGAGCCGGCGCTGGAGCTGCTGAGCGCGCATGGCCTGCCGGTGAGCCGCAATGGGCACGGCATCCGTATCCGCGTGCAGCCGGGCGCCAGAGCCGAAGCGCTGCGCGTGCTGCACGAGGCCGGCATCCCGGTCGAAGATTTCGCCATAGAATAGCGGGCGGCGGAGGGATAAAAACATGGTCGATATGGAAAATGTATTCATTCTGGCGCAAAAAGAGCTGCACGACGCCGGGCGCAACCGTTGGTTTATGCTCTACGCGCTGGCCTTTGCCGGCCTGTCGCTGGCCCTGGCCTGGATGGCGCTGATGGGCACGGGCCAATATGGCCTGGCCGGCTTTGGCCGCACCAGCGCCAGCCTGATTAACCTGATCCTGCTCATCGTGCCCCTGATGGGGCTGACGCTGGGCGCGCTCGGCCTGGCCGGCGAGCGCGAGCAGGGCACGCTGCTCTACCTGCTGGCGCAGCCGATCAACCAGGCAGAGCTACTTCTCGGCAAGTTTGTGGGGCTGGCGCTGGCGCTGGTCGCGGCGCTGGGCCTGGGCTTCGGCCTGACGGCGCTGCTCATTGCTGCCAACGGCGGCGGCGCGCAGGTCGACGTTTACCTGGCTCTGCTGGGTCTGGGCTGCCTGCTGGCTATCGCCAGCCTCAGCGTCGGCTTTCTTATCTCGGCGCTGACGCCGCGCGGCTCAACCGCCGTGGGCGTGGCGCTCTTCCTCTGGCTGCTTCTCGTCTTCTTTGGGGATCTGGGTATTATGGGGACGGCGCTCGTCCTGCAGCTCAGCGTGAGCGAGCTGTTCGCTCTGGCCCTGGTCAACCCGCTGCAGCTCTTTAAGATAGCTGCCGTCTACAGTCTGCGCCAGAATCTGGATGCACTCGGCCCGGCCGGCGTTTATGCCATCCGCACCTATGGCAGCCAGCTCGTGCCGCTCCTGGTCGGGTTGCTTGTTGCCTGGATACTGGTGCCCTTTGCCACAGCCGCCTACTTTTTCAAACGCAGAGGAATCCTATGAACAAACCGGTGGTTTTTGCGCTTCCTATTCTCTTGTTGCTCGCGCTCCTTCTGGCAGGCTGCGGCTCTGGGGACGAGCTGGCCGGTCCGCCAGAGATCCGCTATGGTGTAGATGTCTGTGACCACTGCAACATGATTATCAATGAACCGCGCTTTGCCGCTGCCTATTACTCGGACGCCGGTGAGACGCGCCGCTTTGACGACATCGGCGAGATGTTCCTCTACGCCGAAGAAGCTGGTGAGGCCGTGCAGTCGTACTGGGTCCATGACTTCGAGAGCGAAGAGTGGACCGAGGCCGACGAGGCAACGTTCGTCTACAACCCCAATCTCATGACGCCGATGGGGTGGGGGGTTGCTGCTTTTGCCAGCGAGAATGCTGCCGATACCTATCAGGGTGAACACGGCGGCACGGTTTTGAGTTATACTCAGTTGCAGGAACAGGTCTTGCGCGGTGAACTCATGCCGCAAGGTATGGGCATGTCCGGACATGGACATGGACACGGCGGGCATAAGTAAACCTGTTGTGCGGGCTCCGCCGGCGCACGGCGGAACCAC
>CAZOGK010000032.1:0-36445 GCA_964579295.1 uncultured Ardenticatenaceae bacterium | reverse complement strand
GAGGGCGTGCAGCCGCGCTTTGCCGCGGTGGTCGACGTGCCCTCGCTGAGCGGGTCGCTGCCGGACGTGCTGCAGGAGTGCGGCGTGCCCTATCTGCTGCACGCCGGCAACCAGGACCGCGGCCCGCTGCGGGCGCTGGGCAACCTGCCGCGCTATTCCCCCTTCTACTGGGAAGGGGCCGGCGGCGGGCGCGTGCTGGTCTGGCTGGCCAAGATGTATTGCGAGCTGCGCAAGGTCTGCGGCAGCCCGCCCGCGCTGGCCAGCTGCGCGCAGGGGCTGGACGTCTGGCTGGCGGAGTACGAACGGGACGATTACGCACCGGACGCGGTGCTGCTGTACGGGCAGGAGGCGGACAACACCGACCTGGACCCGCAGCCGGTCGATTTCGTGCGCCGGTGGAACGAGACGTTTGCCTATCCGCGGCTCGTGCCGGGCGTGGTGGCCGATTACTTCGCGGACGTGGAGGCGCGCTTCGGCGAGCGGCTGCCCACCTTCCGCGGCGACGGCGGCGCCTACTGGGAAGACGGCGCCGGGTCGAGCATGGGGCCGACGATAGCCGCGCGCCGGGCGCAGGCGCAGCTACCGGCGGCGGCGCGGCTGGCCGGGCTGGCGGCGCTGCACCAGCCGCAACAGGCTTTTCCGCGGCGGCAATTCGACGCCGCCTGGGAGCAGCTCCTGCTCTACGACGAGCATACCTGGGGCGCCTTCCTCAGCGTCACCGACCCGGATGCGCTGCTGCAGCGCGACCAGTGGGCGGTGAAGGAGCAGATGGCGGCAGCGGCGGCGGACAGCGCGGCGCGGCTGCTGCACGGCGCCGCCACCCGCCACTCGCTACAGTGGAACAGCGGCGGGCGCGAGCTCGTAGTCTTTAACCCGCACAGCTGGGAGGCCAGCGGGCCGGTGCTGGTGGAGATTGCCCTGGGCGAGCACCCGGTGGACGCCGCCACAGGCGAGCCGGCGCCGCTGCGGGTGGTGCGCAGCCTCAACACCCAGCGCTGGGTGGAGCTGTGGCTGGAGCGGCTGCCGGGCTTCGGCTACCGGCGCTTCCCGCTGCGCCCGGGCGCGCCGGTGGTGGTGGAGGCGGCGCCGGTCAGCGGCGAGGCCGTGCTGGAGAACGAGCACGTCCGGCTGGTCGTGGATACGGCGCGGGGATGCGCCGCGAGCTGGCTGGACAAAGCGTTGGGCCGCGAGCTGGTGGACGGCCACGACCGGTGGGGTCTGGGCCAGTTCGTCTACGTCACCGGCGGCGAGGGCACGCGGCTGGTGAGCAACCAGGGCGATTTGCCGCCGGCCGAGCTGGACCTCGATGGCGGCTTTGAGCTGGAGCGGGCGGCGCGCCTTGACGACGCCCTGGGCGCGCGCCTCGACATCGTGGGCAGGACGGCGGCCGGCCGGCTGCACGTGACCTGGTCACTCTACCGCGGGCAGCGGGCGGTGGAGCTGAGCTACACGCTGGAGAAGGAGGAGCGGCGGCACAAAGAGGCAGGCTACATCGCCTTCCCGCTGGCGCTGCCGCAGGCGGAGCTGCTCTCCGACTCGCAGCTGGGCTGGGTCTGCTGGGAGCGCGACCAGCTGCCGGGCGGCTGCAAGGAGTGGCTGCCGCTGCAGAGCGGCATTCTCCTGCGCGAGGCCGGGGCTGCGGCGCACATCGCCTCGCCGGACGTGCCCCTCTTCTGCAGCGGCGACGTGGTGCGCGGGCTGTGGCCGAAGGAGATGGCGCTGCGCGGCGGGCGCGTCTTTTCCTACGTCTTTAATAACTACTGGCACACCAACTACCGCGCGGCGCAGGGGGGCGCGCTCCGCTTCGGCTACCGGCTGAGCAGCGACGCGGCTATCGGGCCGGCCGGGGCTTACCGGCGCGGCTGGCTGGCGCGGCAGCCGCTCTACGGGCAGCGCATCAGCCTGCAGGAGTTCCGCCGCCAGCAAGCGCCCTACGACAACCCGGCCGGCGGCGTGCTGGCGGAGGTGACGCCGGCCGAGGCGGCGCTGGTGCTGCTGGAAGCAGGCCGCGACGGCGGCTTCAACCTGCGGCTACAGGAGATTGGCGGCGCGGCGCGGCCCGCCACCGTGCGCCTGCCGGGCCGGCCTATCGCCCGCGCCTGGCAGTGTGACTGGCTCGGCCGGCGGCAGGGCCCGCTGGCGCCCAACCCGGATGGCTCGCTCACGGTGGCGCTGCCGGCCTGGGGATTGGCGACGGTCAACGTGGAGATAGGCTGACATGGAAGCGCTCTCGCCGCACCTCTTTCTCTATCGCGATACCTGCCACGTCTACGCGCTGGTGGGCGCGGCGCGCACGGTGCTGGTCGATTTCGGCAGCGGCGACGTGCTGGACGCGCTGGCGGCGCGCGGGCTGCCGCCGGCGACCGACGTGCTGCTCACCCACCACCACCGCGACCAGGGGCAGGGGCTGGCGCGGGCCGCCGCCGCCGGCATCCGCATCTGGGCGCCGCACGCCGAGCAGGATCTCTTCCACAGCGTGGACGCCCACTGGCAGGCGCGGGAGGTACGCAACAACTATAACATGCGCCAGGATCGCTTCTCGCTGCTGGAGCCGGTCGCCCTGGCCGGCACGCTGCGCGACTACGAGATGCTGGCCTTTGACGAGCTGCGGCTGGAAGTGCTGCCCACGCCCGGCCACACCACCGGCAGCATCACCCTGCTGGCCGAGCTGGACGGGCGGCGCCTCGCTTTCAGCGGCGACCTTATTGCCGGGCCGGGCCAGCTCTGGTCGCTGGCGGCGACGCAATGGAGCTACAACGGCGGCGAAGGCATCGCCCTCGCCATCTTCTCGCTGGCGTCGCTGCAGCGGCGCCAGCCGCACTGGCTGCTGCCGTCGCATGGCCTGCTGGTGCAGGAGGACGCGGCCGGGGCCATCGACCTGCTGATTGCCCGGCTGGCCGCGCTGCTGCGCGAGCGGCGCCACAACCCGCGCCTCTTCGCGCTGCTGGCCGAGCCGTATGAGGCGCTCAGCCCGCACCTGCTCATGAACCGCACCAGCATGGCTAACAGCTACGTGCTGCTTGCGGCCAGCGGCAAGGCGCTCATGATCGACTATGGCTACGACTGCATCGGCGGCGTGGCGGCGGGCAGCGACCGCGCCTCGCGCCGCCCCTGGCTCTACACGCTGCCGGCGCTCAAGGAGCAGTACGGCGTGACCAGCATCGACGTGGCGCTGCCGACCCACTACCACGACGACCACGTAGCCGGGCTCAACCTGCTGCGCGACGTGGAAGGGACGCGGGTATGGGCCGCGGCCAATTTCGCGCCCATCTTGCAGGCGCCCCAGCGCTACAACCTGCCCTGCCTCTGGTACGACCCCATCCCGGTGGACCGCGTGCTGCCGCTGGGAGAGCCAGTGCGCTGGGAGGAGTACGAGCTGACGCTCTACCCGCTGCCGGGCCACACGCGCTACGCGGTAGCCATCGCCTTTGCGGTGGACGGCATGCGCGTGCTGGCGACCGGCGACCAATACAGCGACGAGGACGGGCTGGGGTTGAACTACGTCTACGGCAACGGCTTTGAGGTGGACGATTACCGGCGCAGCGCCGCCCTCTATCGCCGGCTGGCGCCCGACCTCATCCTCAGCGGCCACTGGGCGCCGCTGCGGCCCGCGCCCGGCTATCTGGAGGCGCTGGCCGCGCGCGGCGAGGCGCTGGCTCGCCTGCACCGCGAGCTGCTGCCGGCGGCGGCGCTGCAGTTCGGCGCCGAAGGCTTTGCGGCGCGCATGGAGCCGTATGAGGTGGAAGTGGAAGGGGGAGAGACGGTGGAACTCACCGTGACGGTGGGGAATGGCGAATGGCGAATGGCAAATGGCAAGGAAGAGGATTCTGCAATTGGCAATTTGCCATTCGCCATTTGCAAAGTGCGGCTCGTGGTCCCGGCGGGGTGGCGGGTGATGCCGGAGATGGCTACCATGCCATTGGGCGGGCGCGCTGAGTTTGCGGTGACGCCGCCGGCCGGCCTGCAGATGCGCCGGGCGCGCGTGGCGGCAGACGTGACGATTGGCGAGCGCCGGTTGGGCCAGCAGGCCGAGGCGCTTATTACAGTCGGTAGTGGATAGTGCGAGTGACGAGCGAGATAGTCGGGGTCTGGCATCGGTAGGTCGGGTTTGCAACCCGACACAGGCCTGCCGGCCACCTGGTAAGCATAGACCGGCGTCAGGTTGAAACCCTGACCTACCAGAATGGAGAGGATAACACCATGAACAACACCATTTCCTTTATTACGGCCAACTTTGTGGGGCGCGAGGTGGGCTACCAGATGCGAGGCTGGGGCCACGGAGACCGGGCAGTGAATGATTATTTCCAGCCGGAAGAGAGCTACCACGACCGGCTGGCGGCGCTGCTGGACGAGATTGTGGCGCTTGGCTTTGGCGCGGTGGAGCTGTGGCAGGCGCACCTCAACCAGAGCTGGGCCACCGATGGGCAGATCGCCACGGCGCGCGCCCTGCTGGACGATTACGGGCTGCAGGTGACCGGCTATGCCGGCTGGGGCGGCGCGTCGCGCCCGGCATTCGAGCGCACCTGCCAGATTGCGGCGGCCATCGGCGCGCCGCTTATTGCCGGCTCTACCTCGCTGCTGGAGGACGACCGGGCCGCCGCGGTGGACGTGCTGCAACAGTTCGGCGTCAAGCTGGCGCTGGAGAACCACCCGGAAAAGACGCCGGCGGAGATGCTGGCCAAAGTGGGCGACGGGGGCGGCGGCGTCATTGGCGTCTGCGTCGATACCGGCTGGTGGGGCACGCAGGGCTATGACGCGGCCACAGCGCTGCGTGAGCTGCGCGACCATCTCTTCCACGTCCATCTCAAGGATGCCACGGCGGGGCCGGAGCACGTCACGGTGCCCTATGGCGAGGGCGTCGTGCCCCTGCGCGCCTGTGTGGCGGCGCTGCGCGACATCGGCTACACGGGGGCCATCAGCGTCGAGCACGAGCCGGAACATGACGACCCGACGGAAGCGGTGGGCGCGGCCTTGCGCCTGCTGCAGGGATGGATGAAGGAGAATTAGACAATGAGCGAGCCAATGGGAATCGGTATTGTCGGCTGCGGCGTCATTGCCGACGCCTACGCGCGCGCGCTGGCCGAGCCGCAGCAGGTAGCCGTGCGCGGCTACAGCGACCTGGAGCCGGCGCGGGCGCAGACGCTGGCGGAAAAATACGGCGGCCGCGTCTACGCCGACCTGGAGGAGATGCTGGCCGACGAGGCTATCGAGCTGGTGGTCAACCTGACCATCCACCAGGCCCACTACGAGGTGACGCGGCGCTGCCTGCAGGCCGGACGCCATGTCTACAGCGAGAAGCCGCTGGCGCTGACGGCCGAGGAGGCCATTGCCCTGACGGCGCTGGCCCGCCAGCAGGGCGTGCGGCTGGCAAGCGCGCCCAGCAACCACCTGGGCGAAGCGCAGCAGACAGCCTGGAAGCTGATCCGCGAGGGGCGGCTGGGGACGGTGCGCCTGGCCTACGCCGAGGTAGACTGGGGCCGTATCGAGACCTGGCACCCGGCGCCGCAGCCCTTCTACGAGGTGGGGCCGCTCTTCGACGTGGGGGTCTACCCGCTGACGCTGCTCACGACCATCTTCGGCCCGGCCAGCCGCGTCACCGCCTACGAGACGGTGCTGCTGCCGGAGCGGGTCACCAAGAAGGGGCAGCCCTATCGCCTGCAGACGCCCGACTTCCACGTGGTGCTGGTGGAGTTTGCCAGCGGGCCGCTGGCGCGGCTGACGGCCAACTTCTACGTGAGCCAGCGCACGCAGGCGGCGGGTATCGCCTTTCACGGCGACGAGGCCTCGCTGGCGCTGAGCCACTGGTTCATGCCCGACGCCGGCGTGGCTATCGCGCCCTGGGAGCAGGCTTACGAGCCGGCGCCCCTGGTGCAGGAGGCGCCGCCCGGCGGCTTCCGCTGGGAGCGCGGCGTGCTGGACCTGGTGCAGGCCATTCGCGACGACCGGCCGGCGCGCGTCAGCGGCGAGCAGGCCGCGCACGTGGTGGAAATCCTCTGCGCCGCCCGCGAATCGGCCGAACGCGGCGGCGCCGTGCCCACCATCACCAGCTTCGCGCCGCCGGAGCCGGTGTGGTGAAGGAGGAGGTGCGAGTTGCAGGGTACAGGATGCAGGGTACAGGATGCAGGACATACGGCTCTGCCTCGGCCTGCTGGCGTTGCTGATGGCGTTGGCCAGTTGTAGCGCGCTGCCCGACGAGACGGTTGCGCTGGGGCCGGGCGACTTTACGAACCCGGTCTTTGCCGGCGATTTTCCCGACCCGGACGTTATTGCCGTGGACGGCGGCTATTTCGCCTATGCCACCAACAGCGGCGGGCGCAATATCCAGGTGGCGCGCTCGCCGGACCTGGTGCGCTGGGAGCTGCTGGGCGACGCGCTGCCGGCGCTGCCGGCGTGGGCCGTACAGGACTTTGGCTATGCCTGGGCGCCCGACGTGATGGCGCTGGACGGCGGCTATCTGATGACCTTCACGGCGCGGCTGGCGTTGGGTACGGGCGGCCTGCAATGTATTGGCGCGGCCTGGGCCGAGGAGCCGGCCGGGCCGTTTACGCCGCTGGGCGACGGGCCGCTCGTCTGCCAGCTCGACATGGGCGGCTCCATTGACCCGGCGACCTTTGTGGACGACGACGGCCGCCGCTACCTGCTGTGGAAGAATGATGGCAACGCCTGGTCCGGCGGCCGGACCTGGATTTTCATCCAGCCGCTGGCAGACGACGGCCGCACGCTGGCTGGCGAGCCGGCGCGCCTGGTGACCGCCGACCAGTCGTGGGAAGGCGGGCTGGTGGAAGGGCCGACGCTGTGGAAGCAGGACGGCCGCTACGTCCTCTTCTATTCGGCCAACCATTACGCCAGCCAGCACTACGGTGTGGGCTACGCCGTGGCCGGCGCGCCGCTGGGCCCTTACGAGAAGGCAAGCGGGCCGCTGCTGGCGACGAGCATCCCCGCCGGCCTTGTCGGACCCGGCGGGCAGGACGTGGTGCAGACCGCCGACGGCGCTACCTGGCTCCTTTTCCACTCCTGGTCGCCCAGCGAGGGCCGCCACCTCAACCTGGCCCCGCTTCGCTGGGAGGAGGGACGGCCGGTGGTGGAGACGAGATAAGAGCGTGACGAGTTACGAGTTACGAGAGGTTCGACAGTCGTAACTCGTAACTCGCAACTCTAGAAGGAAGACCATGACCGAAGCAAAACAGACAACACTCCACATGATCGGCAACGGGCACATTGACCCGGTCTGGCTCTGGCAATGGACCGAGGGCTTTCACGAGGTGAAGGCCACCTTTCGCTCGGCGCTGGACCGGATGACGGAGTATGACGATTTTACCTTCGTCTCCAGCTCGGCCGTCTTCTACGAATGGGTCGAGCAGAGCGACCCGGCCATGTTCCGCGAGATTCAGCAGCGGGTGGCCGAGGGGCGCTGGGAGCTGAGCGGCGGCTGGTGGCTACAGCCCGACTGCAACGTGCCCGGCGGCGAGTCGTTTGCCCGCCAGGGGCTCTACGGCCAGCGCTACTTCCAGCAGAAGTTCGGGCGGCGGGCGCGCGTTGGCTACAACGTGGACAGCTTCGGCCACAACGGCATGCTGCCGCAAATCCTCAAGCTGAGCGGGCTCGACTATTACGTCTTCACCCGGCCCGGCCCGCACGAAAAGGGGCTACCGGGCCGCCTCTTCTGGTGGGCGTCCGACGACGGCTCGCGCGTGCTGGCCTTCCGCATCGCCTTCGAGTACGGCTCCTGGGGTAAAGAGCTGGATAAGCACGTGCGGCGCTGCGCGGCCGAGCTGAAAGCGCCCTTCGCCGAGCTGATGTGCTTCTACGGCGTGGGCAACCACGGCGGTGGGCCGACGCGGGAGAACGTCGAGAGCATCCGGCGCCTGACCGAAGAGCCAGAGCTGCCGCGCCTGCTCTTCAGCACGCCGGAGCGCTACTTTGCCGCCGTGGAAGCGGCCGGGCTGCCCATTCCCGTGGTGCACGACGAGCTGCAGCGCCACGCCAGCGGCGCCTACGCCGCCCACTCGGGCATCAAGCGCTGGAACCGCACCGCCGAGAACCGGCTGCTGCTGGCCGAGAAATGGTCGGCCATTGCCAGCCGCCACACGGGCCAGCCCTACCCGGCCGAGTTCGAGCGCGCCTGGAAGAACGTCCTCTTTAACCAGTTCCACGACATCCTCGCCGGCACCAGCCTGCCCTCGGCCTACGACGACGCCGCCCATCTCTACGGCGAGGCGATGGCCATTGCCGACCGGGCGCTCAACCTGGCGCTGCAGTCGCTCGTCTGGCAGGTGCGCATGGGACCGGAAGATGGCGAGAAGCCGATTGTCGTCTTTAACCCGCACGCCTGGGAAGTGCGCGCCAATGTCGAGGTGGAGTACGGCAGCTTTGCCGAGACGCAGCGGCTGCTGGACGACAAGGGCGAGGTCGTGCCGCTGCAGCTCGTGCAGTCGGAGACGACGGCGCGCGGGCGCCACCGGCTCAGCTTCCTGGCGACGCTGCCGCCGCTGGGCTACCGCGTCTACCGCGTGGTGAGCGGCGACGCGCCGGGTGAGCTGCCCACGATGGCCGCCACCGACACGGTGCTGGACAACGGCCGCCTGCGGCTGGAGATTGACCCGCAGACGGGGGCCATTGCCAGCCTGCGCGACCTGCGCCACGGCGTGGAGGTCTTCGAGGCGCCGGCGGCGCGCGCGCTGGTGCTGGCCGACGAGAGCGACACCTGGAGCCACAACATCTTCCGCTACGGCGACGTTGCCGGCGAGTTCCAGGCCGAGAGCGTGCGCCGCGTCGAGCACGGGCCGGTGAAGTCGGTCATCCGCGTGCGCAGCCGCTATGGCGACTCGACGCTGGTGCAAGATTTCACCCTGTACGCCGCGCTGGACCGCATCGACGTGCATGTGACCGTGGACTGGCGCGAGCAGTTCAAGCTGCTCAAGCTGCGCTTCCCGGTCAACGTCGTCTTCATGCGCACCGTCTACGAGATTCCTTACGGCCACAAGGAGCGCTTTGCCAACGGCGAGGAGGAGCCGGGCCAGAGCTGGGTGGATGTCTCCGGCACGGCCCGCGACACGGGCGAGCGCTATGGCCTGAGCCTGCTCAACGACGGCAAGTACAGCTTCGACAGCAATATCCGCGACATGGGCCTGACCGTGCTGCGCAGCCCCATCTACGCCCACCACATCCCCGCCGAGCCGCTGCCGGACGCCAGCTACCAGTTCATCGACCAGGGTGTGCAGCGCTTCAGCTACGCCCTGCTGCCCCACGCCGGCGGCTGGGAGGAGGCGGGCACGGTACGCCAGGCGGCGGAGCTGAACCAGCGGCCCGCGGCGCTGGTGGGCACCTATCACGAGGATGGCAGCCTGCCCTGGCGCGACTCCTTCGTGGCGACGGATAGCGACAACATCGTCGTCACCGTTCTCAAGCAGGCGGAAGAAGGCGACGCGCTCATCCTGCGCTGCTACGAGACGGCGCGCGTGGCGACCACGGCCACCATCTGCCTGCCGCACTGGGGGCGGGAAATCGAAGCGAGCTTCCGCCCCTGCGAAATTAAGAGCTTCCGCATCCCCCACCAGCCCGACGAGCCGGTGACTGAAGTGAACATCCTGGAGGAGGCCGCCCATGGATAAGCCAACAATAGCTATCGAGGTGGCCGTCACTTCCCAGGCGCCGGTCACCTGGGAAGACGGCGCCCATCGTCCGGCGCCGGGAGCCAGCCGTGGATAAGGCCGCGCTGGCGCTGCAGGAGGCGGGCCGCTATCTCATCGCCCACGGGCTCACCTGGGGCAACGCCGGCAACCTGAGCGCGCGGCTGGGGCCGGATTCGTACCTGATTACGGCCAGCGGCGCCCGCCTCGGCGAGCTGGGCGCTGACGACTTTGTGCGCGTCACCTTTGCCGGCGCCGTCGCGGGCACGCCGGGCAAGCGGCCCTCAAAGGAGACCCCGATGCACCAGGCGGTCTACGAGGAGCGGCCGGAGATAGCGGCCGTCGTGCACGCCGCCCCCTTCTACAGCACGCTGCTCGCCTGCACAGACGAGCCGGTGCCCAACGACCTCTTTGTCGAAGGCATGTATTACCTGGAGCGCGTGGGCCGGGTGGCCTACGCCCATCCCGGCTCGGCGGCGCTGGGGGCGGGGGTGCGCGCCGCCGCGCCCAGCGCCAACGTGCTGCTGCTGGAGAACCACGGCATGCTGGCCTACGACAGCAGCCTCAATGAGGCGCTGCTGGCGACGCAGACGCTGGAGCTGACCTGCCGCCTGCTGGTGGAGGCGCGGGCGGCGGGCCTGCCCCTGCGGGCGCTGCCGCCGCAGACGGTGCGCGCTTTCCTGGAGCAGAGTGGCTACCGGCCGCGCCGGGAGTGGCCCACATGAGAGAGCCCCAACGGCTGGCCGTGGTCGCCGACGACGTGACCGGCGCCAACGACATCGGCGGCATGTTTGCCGGCGCCGGCTACCTGACCCACGTCTATTCGCTTCCGCCGGGCGGCGATTATGCCCGCAGCGCGGACGCCCAGCAGGCGACCGTCTGCATCCTGGACACCAACTCGCGGCTGGACTCGGCCGAGCTGGCCTACGCCAAGGTATTCGCCGCCACGCGCCGGCTGCAGACGGCCGGCTGGAGCCATTTCTTCAACAAGACCTGCTCCGTCTTCCGCGGCAATATCGGGGCCGAGTTCGACGCCATGCTCGACGCGCTGGGCGAGCCTTCCGCCGTGGTCGTGCTCGGCTTCCCCAAGAATGGGCGCACGACGGTCAACGGGCTGCATTACGTGCATGGCCGCCTGCTGGAGGATTCGGAGTTTCGCCACGACCCGATTCACCCCATGCGCCAGTCGAACCTGGTGGCTATCCTGCAGGAGCAGACGGCGCGGCCGGTGAGCCTGGTGACGCACGAGGTCGTCAGCCAGGGGCCGGCGGCGCTGCGGCGGGCGGTGGACGAGGCGCGCGCGCGCGGCGGCTACGTCATTCTCGACGTGGCCGAGCAGGCGGCGCTGGCGACGATAGCGCGCGCCGTCTACGATTTGCCCGTGCTCTGCGGCAGCTCGGCGCTGGGCGAGGCGCTGCCGGCGGTCTGGGATGAGCGCTACGGGCCGCTGCCGCCGGCGCCGCCGCCGCGCGCTTTTCCGCCGGCCGCCGCCGGGCTGGGCCTCCTCTGTGTGGCCGGCAGCCTCATGCCGCAGACGCGGGCGCAGCTGGCCCACCTGCGCCAGAACGGCACGGCGCTGCTGGCGCTGGAGACGACGCGCCTCTTCACGGAGGACGCGCGCGAGGCGGAGCAGGCGCGGCTGGCGGAGACGCTGGTGGGGCTGCTGCGCGCCGGCCAGGACGCCGCGCTGCACTCGCCCGGCGAGCCGGAGCAGGTGCAGAAGACGCGCGCGGCGGGCGCCGCCCACGGCTTTACGCCGGCGGCCGTTGCCCGCAGGGTGTCCGGCGCGCTGGCGGCGGTGACGGCGGAGGTGGTGCGCCGCTCCGGCCAGCAGCGGCTGGTGATTGCCGGCGGCGAGACCTCGGCCGCGGTCTGCAGCGCACTGGGGGTGACCGGGCTGCGCGTCTGGGAGGAGATTCAGCCGGGGCTGCCGTCCTGCCTCTCGCTGGGCGAGCCGCCGCTGCTGCTGGTGTTGAAATCGGGCAGCTTTGGCAGCGTTGACTTTCTGGAGCAGGCGCTGGCGCACGTGCGCGCGGCGGGCAAGGAGAGGTGAGATGGCCGACTATCTGGCACGGATGACGGAGCGCTACCCGGCGCTGCTGGCCTGCCGCGAGCAGGTGCAGGCGGCCTTTGTCCTGCTGGAGCAGGCGTTTCGCGGCGGCCACAAGGCGCTCTTTTGCGGCAACGGGGGCAGCGCCGCCGATTGCGAGCATATCGTGGGCGAGCTGATGAAGGGCTACCTGCAGCCGCGCCCCGTGCCCGCCGCCCTGCGCGCGGCGCTGGAGGAGGCCGCGCCGGGCCAGGGCGCCTATCTGGCCGACCATCTGCAGGGGGCGCTGCCGGCTATCTCGCTGGTGAGCCAGGCAGGGCTGCTGACGGCCATCGCCAACGACGTAGCCGCGGACATGGTCTTTGCGCAGCAGGTCTACGGCTACGGCCGGCCGGGCGACGTGGTGGTGGGCATCAGCACGTCTGGCCGCTCGCGCAACGTCATCCAGGCGCTGCAGGTGGGCCGGGCGCTGGGGCTGCGCACGCTTGGCTTCAGCGGCCACGGCGGCGGCCAGCTGGCCCCCTTCTGCGACGTGCTGGTCGCCACCCCCGCCGCCGTCACCGCCGAGGTCCAGGAGCAGCAGCTTGCCATCTACCACACGCTGTGCGCGATGTTGGAGGCGGCGTTGTTTTGAATGGCGAATGGCAAATTGCGAATTGCAGATTGCCATTCGCCATTCGCCCCCCATACCAAAAACGAATGAAACAGCGCCCTCTGCATAAGCAATTCCTATGACCCGGCCGGCCGGCCGCGGAGTATAATCACGGTTGTGTTGGCAAGGGCTGCGACGACGCTGCGCACAAAGGAGCTGAGCTTTGCCAGACGAACTGCTGACCTCAAGGGGCGTGCGGGGGAGCAAGCCTCTACACTTCGCCGTCAACCTCTGGGTGATGCTGCTGCTTGCCGGCCTTTTCGGCGGCGTGGCGGGCCTGGGGGGTTACACCTTTCTCTTTGCCGAGGGCCATTCCTACCTGTCGGATGACCCCGATGCGTGCATGAACTGCCACGTCATGCGGGACCAGTACGACGGCTGGCGCCACGGCAGCCACAGCGCCGTGGCCGTCTGCAACGACTGCCACACGCCGCACCGCTTCCCGGACAAATACATCGTCAAGGGGATTAACGGCTGGAACCACAGCGTGGCCTTTACCAGCAACGACTTTCCCGAGCCGATCCGCATTACGGAGATGAACCGGGACGTGGCGCTCGACAACTGCCTCTACTGCCACGAGGCCATGGTCGTGGCAATCAGCCATCAAGGGGAAGCCGATGCGACCGACTGCCTGCGTTGTCACGCCGGCGTCGGCCACGGCCAGTAAAAGGAGACCAATATGAGCACAGCGCAACAACCTTCCCGCTCGCGGCAGTGGCCGCTGCTGGTGGGCGCCTTTCTGGTGGGCATGTTGCTGATGGCCGGCGTGGCCGCGCTGCTGACGAGCATCCAGCAGCGCAAGGCGGAGGCCGTCGAGTTCCCGCTGCGGGTCGTGCCGATTGCCGCCGGCGAGCTGGACCCGGCCGTCTGGGGCCAGAACTTCCCGCGCCAGTATGATAGCTTTGTCCGCACCCAGGAAGACGGGGTCGAGACGCCCTATGGCGGCTCGCTGGCCTACAGCAACCTGGAGCGCTTCCCGGCAATGGTGCGGCTCTGGGCCGGCTACGCCTTCAGTAAGGATCACAACGAGGAGCGCGGCCACTATTACGCCCTCATCGACCAGAAAGCGACAGAGCGGGTCAAGCTGGTGAGCCAGCCGGGCGCCTGCGCCAACTGCCACGCCGCCGAGACGCCGGCGCTGGTGGCCGAAATGGGCTGGGAAAGCTTCAACAGCACGCCCTATGACGAGCTGGCCGATCAGCTGCACCTGGGTAGCTCCTGCGCCGACTGCCACGACCCGGACACGATGGACCTGCGCATCAGCCGGCCGGGGCTGCTCAACGCGCTGGAAGAGCGCGGCATCGACATTGAACAGGCGACGCGGCAGGAGATGCGCACCTATGTCTGCGCCCAGTGCCACGTGGAATATTACTTCGCCGGCGACAACAAGGTGCTCACCTTCCCCTGGGATAACGGGCTGAACATCGACCAGATTGACGCCTACTACACGGAAATTGGCTTCAACGACTGGACGCACGCGGAAACGGGCGCGCCGATGATTAAGATTCAGCACCCGGAATATGAGATGTGGAGCACGGGCCTGCACGCCGAGTCGGGCGTGGCCTGCGCCGACTGCCACATGCCCTACGTGCGCGACGGCGCGGTCAAAGTCTCCGACCATCATCTGCGCAGCCCGCTCACCAACCTGAGCGCCTGCCAGACCTGCCACCAGCAGGACGAGGAGACGCTGCGGCAGCGCGTTCTCACCATCCAGAACCGCACCGCCGAGCTGCTGCGCCTCTCGGAAGAGGCGATAGTGGAGGCGATCGACGCCATTGCCGCCGCGCAGGCGGCCGGCGCCACTGACGAGCAGCTGGAAGCGGCGCGCTACCTGCAGCGCCGCGCCTCGCTGCGCTGGGACTTTGTCTCCTCGGAGAACAGCACCGGCTTCCACAGCCCGCAAGAAGCCGCCCGCATCCTGGCCCTCTCCATCGACCTCGCCCGCCAGGCCCAGCTCGCCGCCGAGCGGATTCAGCTGGGCGTCCAGGCGAACTGAGAGAGCGGGTGACGCCTACCTGACGACACGAGGGGCTGCTACCAAAGGCGGCCCAGTACGCCTGAAGAGGGCCGGCCGCAGATAGCCGGCCCTTTTTCTTCTGGGGGGGGCTGCGGCTAGCCGCGACGCCCCGGCAGCGGCAATGGCGATGACGGCGGTGAGGAGCGTGGGGATGGGGGCTGGGCGCCAGAGCGGGGAGCGCGCGCGCGCACGCCCTGCCGGTAGCCGCGGAAGATGTGGCCGCCGATGAACCAGCGCTCCAGCAGGCGGCAGAGCAGGGGAGGATGGCCCTGCGCCGCGGCCACGGCATAGAAAGTAGCCAGCAGGCGCAGCACGGGCCGGGATGAGGCCAGGGGGCGCACCAGCTTGCGGGCGACGAGCCAGGGAGGGTCGCGCCGCCACTTAATGGGCGTCATATCACGAAACATGGGGAGCTGGTCGCTGAGCGGCGGGTGCCTCTCGAATAAGAGGACGCTTGTCTGCCCTGCTCGATACATGCGGCGCGCCTTCGCGGCCAGGTTCCGTTCCGCATGATCGTAGTGGACAGCAAGCGCAGCCGGAGCAATGACAAAGATGAAACCGTGCTGGTGAGCGCGGTAGGCAAACTCCACATCGCACCAGATACTGGAACCGCTCACGGCCAGCGGCTCCATCATGCCCAGCTGCATGTAATCATCGCGGCTGATCGCCAGCAGGCCGCTGCGGCAGTCGGCAAACGAGCTTTGCACCGGCGCGCGCTGCACTTCCCAGCGAGTGAACACGGGCAGCGGCAGGCCGCTTTCCGGATCGGCCGCGACGAGAAGACCACCGGCGATAACGCCCCGCCGGCCGCCATGCGCCTCGGCCAGACTGCGGAGCAAAGCGGGCGCAACGCTGATGTCGTCGTCCAGGAAGATGAGCAGGTCGCCCCGGCTGGCGCGGGCGCCCGTGTTGCGGGCGATGGCGTCGCCCTGATTCGCCTGCTGCAGATAGCGAAGCTGGAAAGGGTAAGCCAGTGAGAAGATGCCGCCGGGGTCGTCGCTGGAGCCATCGTCTACCACGATGACTTCCACCGCCGCGAGGTCAAAATCAGAAGCCGCCAGCGCCTTCAGGGTGCTCCCCAGGCGCGCGGCGCGGTTGTAAGTTGGGATGATGACGCTGATAGCCGGTTGCCGGGCAACGTCTCCGGGCCCGTCGCTGCCAGCGTCGCCGCCTGCGTCCGTCCGCGCCTCTTGTCTGTTCATCGTCGCAGAGAACGCCGGACGCGGTTCCAGAGGAAGCGCAGGCGCCACCTTCGCAGCGCCTGTACTTTGCCGGCGAACGTATCTATGGTATCCGTAGCCAGAACGCCGGTTCGCTGCAGGAGGTACTTTTGCGCGCCGGCGCCGCCTACATGACCGGGCACATAGGTGCAGGCCAGCCGGTAGCCGCTGCTGGCGACCATTTGCACGAGGGGCGCTGACCAGAGGCTGTAGGGGTAGGCAAAGGAATCGACCGCCTGCTGCAGGCGCTCCTCGATTGTCTGCCGCGAGGCGTAAATCTGCGCCATGGCCTGCTCCGCCGGCAGCGACGTCAGGTCGGGATGGGTCAGCGTGTGCGAGCCAAAGCGGAAGCCATGGGCAGTCATTGCACGGGCTTGCTCCCAGCCAAGCAACGGTGCGCCGGCGGGAGCGGGCGGCTTATCCCAATCGTTGGCAGCGCCGACGCGGCTGGCGACGAGGAAAACGGTGGCCCGGAAGCCGTAATCGGCCAGTATGGGAAAGGCGGTGCTGCAGAGATCGAGATAACCGTCGTCGAAGGTGATCGCAACCGGGCGCCGCGGCCCTCCGGCAACGGCCGGCTCGCCATCCGCAAAAAGCTCTTCCACGGCCACGCCCTGGTAGCCGTGAGCGACGAGCCACTGCATCTGCTCAGCGAAGCGAGCGGCAGTTACCGCATGAATGTCAATATCGTCCGCTTCAGACGCAACAACCTGGTGGTACATGAGGATAGGAGCCGCGCTCACCAGGTTGCGGCGTTGAGCAGGGGAAGCCGTCAAATTCTGGCTCCTCGCGCGATGGTCACCTGAGCTACCTCTTCAGCCTGTCTCGCAAAAGAATGGAAGAAAGCAGGGATCCTGTCAAGCAGAACTTCCGTTCGCGCCGGCGCCTGCTTATGTTAGCGGCCGGTGAGAGCGGCGCAGGGAGGGGCGTTGACGGAGCCAGGGAATCCGTTTAGACTGCAATCTGGTTCTGAATGACCGGTCGCCGGGGGATGGAGCCGCTAGTGCCAGTCCCTCGGCCCCTGTGCGTCTATGGCCACGGCGCGCGAAGGAGGTGATGCTTGCGTATGTGACTGCCGGCAGAAGCGGCCGCCGCCGCGCGCGGCTGCCGTCTGCCCAGAGGGAGCGGGTGCAATCTGAAAGCCAACCCAAACCAGAAGGAGATATCCTGTGAGATTACCCAGAAAAACGGTCGTGTCGTTGCTGGTGATGGTAGCCGCGCCGCTGCTGGCGCTGGCGGTGCTCATGCACGCGCCGGCGCTGGCGCAAGAAGAGGCGGCGCAGACGATTGAGGTCATTGCGACGGAGCTGAACAACCCACGCGGCCTGGCCTTTGGGCCGGATGGCGCCCTGTACGTGGCCGAGGCCGGCTCTGGCGGGCCGGGCGCCTGCCTGCCCAATCCGGAGGGCGGCGACGACGTCTGCTATGGTGAGACAGGCTCGATTACGCGCATCGAAGGCATGACCGCGACCCGCGTCATCACCGGGCTGGCCTCGCTGGCCGTCGTCACAGGCACGGCGGCGACCGGGGCGCACGACGTGGCCTTTAGCGGCGGCGACCTGGTGATTCCCATTGGCCTGGGCCAGAACCCGCTCTCGCGCACGTTGAGCGCCGAGCTGGAGAATCTTGGCTGGCTGGTGACCGGCGACAGCAGCGGCGCGTGGAGCAACTGGGTGGACGTGGCCCAGTATGAGGTCGACGAGAACCCGGCTGGCGGGCCGCTGGACAGCAATCCCTGGTCCGTGCTGACCGTGAGCGATGGCTACATTGTCTCCGACGCCGGCATGAACGCACTGCTGCACGTGGACATCAGCGGCACCATCTCGACTATCATAACCTTTGAGAACCGGCTGGCGGACAACCCGTTCGGCCCCGGCCAGATTCCGATGGAGCCGGTGCCCACGGGCGTCGCCGAGGGGCCAGACGGCGCCTATTACGTGGGCGAGCTGACCGGCTTCCCCTTCCCGGTGGGCGGCGCCAACGTCTGGCGCGTCGTGCCCGGCGAGGAGCCGCAGGTCTATGCCAGCGGCTTTACCAACGTGGTGGACGTGGCCTTTGACGAGGACGGTAACCTCTACGTGCTGGAGATTGCCACCAACAGCCTGCTCGCCGGCGAGGACGCGGTGGGCGCCCTGTGGCGGGTGACGCCGCACGGCTACCGCCAGCTCGTCGTCTCCGAGGGGCTGGTCATGCCCACTGGCCTCACCATCGGCCCGGACGGCTACGCCTACGTCTCCAACTTCGGCATCTTCCTCGACCTGGGCATCCCCGACGGCCCGCCCTCGGGCCAGGTCGTCCGCATCGAGCTACCGCCGCTGCTGGAGCTGTACTTCCCGCTGATGTTCAAGGCGGAAGAGATTGAGTAGCTGTTAGCTGTTAGCTTTTAGCCGTTAGCCTCTGGCTAACGGCTAATGGCTAGAGGCTAAAGGCTCTTGCTGATGGCTCTCGCACGCTTAGCAAGCAGCCGGCCGGGCGCGTGGGTGATGGCGCGGCTGCTGCACCGGTTGGATAGCGCCGCGCTGCGGCTGAGTGGGGGGCGCTGGCTGCTGTCGGCGTGGGCGGCCGGGCTGCCGGTGGCGCTGCTGACGACGACCGGCCGGCGCAGCGGCGAGCCGCGCACGGCGCCGGTGCTGGCCGTGGCCGACGGCGCGCGCTATATTCTGGTGGCGTCCAACTGGGGACAGCGCCGCCACCCGGCCTGGTATTACAACCTGCTGGCCGAGCCGGCCTGCCTGCTTACTGTAGACGGAGAGGCGCGCCCCATGCGCGCCCGCCTCACCAGCGGCGACGAGCGCGCCCGCTGCTGGCAACGCGCCGTCGCCGCCTACCCCGGCTTCCCTGCCTACGCGCGGAGGGCGGGGAGGGAGATAGGCGTATTTGTAGCAGAGAGCGATAAGCCGTAAGCTATCAGCCTTAAGACTTTGGCTTAAGGCTGATGGCTGATAGCTTAAGGTTAAGGAGAAACACCTATGGCCACCATCCACCCCCTCGTGAAACAGCTGCGGTTTACGCGGGCGGAGTTCAGCCGGGGAGTGCGGGGGGTGTCGGACGAGGACGGGGCGCGCCGTTTTGGGCCGATGAACTGCATCGCCTGGAACGTGGGCCACCTGGCCTGGCAAGAGCAGCGCTACTTCCTCTATTATGCGCAGGAGCGCCGGCTGCTGCTGCCGGAGATTGACCGTGATTTTGCCTACGGCGCGCCGGCCAGCACGCCGCCGCTGAGCGAGATGCTGGCCGCCTGGAAGCAGATTACGGCCGCCGCCGACCCGTGGCTGGACGCGCAGACGACAGAGAGCCTGCTGCTACCCTTCACCCGCGCCGACGGCCAGCCCGGCCAGCGCATCTTCGGCTCGCTGCTGCAGCGCACCATCTACCACTACTGGTACCACCTGGGCGAGAACCTGGCTATCCGCCAGCAGCTCGGCCACACGCGCCTGCCGCAGTATGTGGGGAAAATAGACGAGAAGGCGCCGTACGAGCCGTAAGCCGTAAGCCTTTGGCTGACGGCTGATGGCTCAAGGCTTAAAGCTATCAGCTAATGGCTGACCGCCCTCACCGCATTCGCCACCGCGCTGCGCGTGAACGGCTTTTCCAGCCAGCTCACGCGGCCGCTGGCGACGAGGGCTTTGGATTCGTCGTCGGGCGGGTAGCCGCTGAAGAGGACGATGCCCACGCCGGGCAGCCGGCGCGTTAGCTCTTCGTAGAGCTGGCGGCCGCCCATCTGCGGCATCACCATATCGCTAAGCACGGCGGTAATCTCGTCGCCGTGCGCGGTGACCAGCTGCAGCGCTTCGACCCCGTTGGCGGCGACCAGCACGCGGTAGTTGAGCGCTTCCAGCGTCTCGCACAGGGCGGCGCGCATGTAGACATTGTCTTCGACCACCATCACCAGCCGGCCATCGGCAAGCGGGCCGGTGCGCATCATCGGCTGCGGGATGCCGCCGCGCCGTAGCTGCAGCGGCGGAAAGTAGAGGTGGAAGGTGGCGCCGGCGCCGCGGCGGGTCGCCACGTCGATAAAGCCCTCATGCTGCTTGACAATGCCATAGACCTGGGCCAGACCCAGGCCGGTGCCCTGGCCCGGCGCCTTGGTGGTGAAGAACGGCTCGAAGATGTGCGGCAGCACGCTGGCCGGGATGCCCGGGCCGCTGTCGGAGACGGCGATATGCACCCAGTCCTGGCGCGGCATGTCGGGCAGCGTAGGCGCAAACGCCTCGTCGAGCCGCTCCAGGCTGATGCTGAGGCTGCCGCCATTGGGCATGGCGTCGCCGGCGTTGACCAGCAGGTTGAGCAGCGCCTGCTGGATGCGCGTCGGGTCGGCGAAGATGTCGTAATTGTCTTCGCCGGCGTTCAGCTCCAGCCGGATAGACTCCGGCAGCGTGCGGCGGGCGAGCTTGAGCAGCTCCTTGAGGAAGGTATTCAGGCGCAGCGGCCCGCGTTCCAGCACCGATTGGCGGCTGAAGTCGAGAATCTGGCGGATGAGCGCCGAAGCGCTGGTGGCCTGCTCGAGGATGACGTGCAGCCGCTCGCGGTCACTGGGCGACAGCTCGGCGCGGCTCAGCCCCTGGGCATAAAGCGTGATGACGGCCATGATGTTGTTGAAGTCGTGGGCAATGCCCGCCGCCAGCCGGCCCACCGTGGCAAGCTGGTTCTGGTGCTGCAGATATTGCTGCCGGTCGTGCTCGGCGGTGGCGTCGTGCAGCAGCAGCAGCCAGCCGTCGCCGCCCGGCTCCACCGGCAGCGCGTAGCCCCTGGCCTGGAAGACGCGCCGCTCTGGCCCGCTCACGGCCAGCTCGTAGGGCGCGCCGCCGCCGCCGGTAGTGTCCAGAATCTCCTCCAGCGGCCGCGCGCCGAGCTGGTCGATGACGCCACGGCTGTCGCCGCCCAGGTCGTGCAGATATTGCTCGCCGAGCGGGTTGCTCATCAGCAGCCGGCGCTGCCCGTCGAGCAGGATGAGGCCATCGGAAACGGTGTCGAAGAGGCGGCGCATCTGCTGCGCCTGCGCCTCGGTGGTTTGCAGCAGCCGTTTTGTGCGCGCGTAGAGCATGGCGTTGCGGATGGCGATGCTGGCCTGGTGGGCGAAGGCGCTCAGGTGGCGAGCGTGCTCGGCGGAGAAGAAGTTGGGCGCGGCGCTATCCAGGCTGAGGAAGCAGATGACCCGGCCATCGGCGGCGACGGGCGCGCCCACGTAGGAGCGAATCCAGCCCAGCACGGGCAGGGCCAGCCAGTTCGGGTCGTCGTGCGTGTCGGCGATGACCACCGGCTGCCGCGTCTCGACCATCCGGCGCAGGGTCGGCGTCTCGGTCAGCGAGAAGCGCAGGCCGAGCGCCGCCTGGTCGGGCTGGACCGGCCTGGTAGAGTGGCTGCGAATGAGACGGGCATAGCCGTCTTCGACCAGCATCAGATTGGCGGAATCGTGGGGCACGACGCGGCCGACGCGCACCAGAATCTCGTCCATAATCTGGTTGAGGTCGAGCGAGCTGTTGACGACGGCGGCCGTTTCCACCAGCGCTTCGGCCACGGCGCGTTGGGTCTGAGCCGCCTGCTCGGCGCGGCGGCGCTCCTCCAGCTCGCGCTGCAGCTCGCGCACCAGGCGGGCGTTCTCGGCGGCCAGCCGCTGCCGCTGCAGCGCCTCGCGGATGGTGGCGATGGTCGTCGCTTCGTCCCAGGGCTTGGTCAGGTAGGCGGCCGCGCCGAGGTTGAGCGCCTTGATGGCCGTCATCGCCGAGGCCTCGGCGGTGAGCATGATGACGGCCAGGTGGGGCTGCAGCCGGTGCAGCGGCTCGATGAGGTCCACGCCGCTGCGGTCGGGCAGGTTGACGTCCAGCAGCGCCAGGCTAAAGGGCTGGGCGGCGGCGCAGCGCAGGGCGGACGCGGCGTCGGGGACGGCGGTCACCTGGTAGCCGCACGAGGAGAGGACGGCTACCAGCGTATCGCGGATAACCGCCGCATCATCGACGACCAGTAGCCTATCGCTGCCGTTCGCTTCCGGCGGGGCCGCCCCGCCCACCTGCTCGTGCGTCGCCATCGTGTCTCCCAAACAGTAGATAGTGTAGGGCGGAAGGGAGCGGTTGTAAGTAGGAGAATGCGGCTAAGGGGGCGGGGCGCCAGGTTGACAACCTGGCCTACCGCTTGAAGGCTAGCCCTGCCTCTGCCAGGGACGCCCTCATCGGCGGCAGCGAAGCCGGCCCGATGCCATGGATTTTGAGGATTTCCTTTTCGCTGTACTCGGACAGCTTCGGCAGCGTGTCAATGCCTTCGTGAAGGAGGGCGTTTCTGGCAGGGGCGCTAAGTTTGGCGAGGAAGCCGCTTTCTGGTTTCTCCTCTGCGTTACAGGTCGGGCAACTGGGACAATCGGTGCTCTTGTAAAAGGTATGGCCGTTTTGGCAGACTCTTAGGGTCTTTCCTTCGGTCATCAATCGTCACTCCTGCTGTGGTTCTAACATCGTTCGCGTCCGCCGCCCGAGCGGGCCGTAGCGGCGGGTGAGACCTGACAGCTCTTGGAGACAGGTCAGGTCCGGGCGTGCGTCAGCCCTGCGCGGGCCGGCCCCAGCCAAGACGCCAGGCGAGCAGGGCAAAAAGCAGCAGGGCTGCGGCGGTGAGCCAGCCGCCGATGGTGAAGCTGGCGTCGAGCGCGGTCATGGCGATGGCCACGCCGCCGCCGATGAGCAGGGCGGCGAGCGCGCCGAACTGCCACATGCCGTAAAGGGTGATGAAGGGCAGGTAGTGGACGCCGAGGGCGACCATGAAGGCGGGATAGAACCAGTTGAGGTTGTAGAGGGCAGCCGCGCCGACGATGGGCAGGCTGAGCGGCAGGATGAAGGCGGACTGCATTGCCAGCCCGTTAAAGGGATTCTCGCGACGCAGGGAGCCGCGGCCGGTGAGCAGGCGCAGGCCGAGCGAGGTGAGGGGGTAGATGAGCACGCCGCCGAGCACCAGGGTGATGATGGCGGCGCGGCTGCTGGCCCAGGTGCCCAGGGCGGCGGAGAGTAGCCAGAGGAGGCCCGAGACGGCCTGGCCGACGGCGCCGCCGGCAAAGACGGTACGGACTTCTTCCTGCGCTTCGCGGACTAACATGATGGGGGACCTCCTGTTCCTTTCAACACGGGCAGCAGTGGCTCGTCCCCCTGAGTTTGTCGACCAGGGGAGACGATACCACCGGGGCGAGGTTGGGGCAAGGGCCGCCTCTGAGACCTGGCCGGTCGCCACGACCTGGGAGGTCTTGGACGGTAAGGTGTGTTCCTACTCCAGCCCCGACTCCCACTCATAGCTTTCCACAATGACCCAGCGCGCCTTCCGTAACTGGACCTCCCAGGCGTTCATCTCCTCTGCAAGTGCGTCCGGCTCGCCCGGCCGCTCCTCCAGAAAGCGTTCCCGGCGTTGCTGGTCCCACGCCCAGGCTTCGCCCTGTGTCAGAATAAGTACATAGTCGACGTAGGTCGGGTTGCCCGTGTCGACGCGCCGCTCGCCGAACTGCGCGAAGAACGAGCGCCGGTCCCACCAGACCGGCATCGGCCCCACCCACACTGGCTTGCCGGTTGCATCCGGGCACAAATAGACGCGTTCACGATAGGCTGGCATAGCCGCTATTATCCGCAAGCTGGCACGCACCGGCGAGACATCCTCCACCCAGACAATCTGCGGTCCAGCAGCGTATCTGCAGGAGCCAGATAAACTGGCGATACCTTCGCCACTGGCCATTGTTTTACGGGCCGGAAAGCATCATAATGATAGCAGATGGGAACAACCTGCGGCGGGGAAACGGCAGGTGACGACGATGATTACAAGGCCTTACTACCTGACCGAACAAGGACTGGCGCAGCTGCAGGCGGAACTGGAGCGGCTGCGTACCGTGGAGCGGATCGAGCTGATCGAGCGGCTGGCGGAGTCCGACACCGGCGGCGACTGGATGGACAGCGCCGAGCACACGCTGGTGGAATCAGACCTGGCGTTCCTCGAGGCGCGCATCCGCGAGCTGGAGGACCAGCTGGCGGCGGCGGTGCTCATCCCGCCGGACCCGGACCCGGCGCGCATCAACGTCGGCGACACGGTGCTGCTGGAGGACGAGGAAGGGGAGCGCGTGCGCTACACGATTGTCGGGCCGGCGGAGACCGACCCGGCAGCGGGACTCATCTCCAACGAGTCGCCGCTGGGCCACGAGCTGCTTAACCACGAGGTGGGCGACAAGATCACCGTGCACGCCCCGGCCGGCGACCTGCACTTCAAGGTAGTCGCCATCGAGCCGCACTGGCCGGTGGGGGCAGTCCGGCATTAGCCGCTGGCTACCGGCTTTGGTAATGCAAGGGCTCAGGGAGAAGTGGTGGGCGGGATGCTGGCGGTTTGTCCGGTGGGAGCGCGGAAGTGGGGTGACGGCCGCGACGAGCTAGCCGGTCGGGTAGACGTATCCGTTTTCGACGCTGAGAAGTCCGCCGAGGAAATTGGTGTTGAGGTAGCCCATATCCCAGGAAGACCACGACTCCGGCGTCAGACGGAGGACGACGTCGTCACTGGCGGCAAAAAAGCGCTGGACGCGGGGATCGCCGAGCGCGGCTTCGGTCAGGTAGCGCTCGTGGATTTGCCGGCGAATGGCAGCGGCTTCGTCGCCCTCGAGCAGGGTGGCTGTGCCCCGGGCAGTTACCCCCTTCTCAAATCCTGGTTCGCGTGTCTCTACCAGAAACGCGGCCTGGGGGCGTTCGGTCACATTGCGCGCCTTCCGGCTCTGCGAGTTCACGGACGCAAACAACTGGCCATCCTCGTATAGGTACCAGACGGCGGTCAGGTGAATGTGGCCATCAGGGTTGTGGGTGGCTAGCGTGGCGATATGGCGACCATTCAGGATGTCAACGGCAAAGTCGGGCAGCTGCTCCATGTTGTCTTTCTCCTGCGGTGCGCGTCAAAGGGGGCTGTCTGAGGATAGGATAGCAGCCATTCGGGCCGGGGACAAGCGGGAAACGCCGGCCCGTCAACGACAGCCGGCGTGGGCGATGCGCCGGACTCACTCGACGGTGAATACCTGCGATTGGGCCAGTGCCCAGGTGTCACCCCTAAAGCCCAAATCCTCTTCCTCTAAAGCGTTGGGAAACCAGACCTGATACTGGCCGGGTGGGACCTGGCGCATGGCAAACTTTCCCCCCTCACTTGAGTAAGCATGTTGACTCCACATACAGGACAAGGCTTCGGCGGCCTCCACATAGCAGTGTAGGAATTTCTTCTTCGAGGATGTCTATCATTAGCACCACCTCACTGCCATCACTCAGCGGCGTTTCCGACAGCTGAAGAGGTTCTTCAGTTTCCTGTTGTGTCGTTCCCCCGTTCGTTACGGAACAGGCGGCCAGGAGCAGTATCATGGCGAGAACGGCCGATACGGTTAGCCCGCTTAGCTTATGCACTGTCCGCTCCAGCGGCTGGCCGTTCCAGGGGACGAACTTGGACATGGTCTGACTCCTCGCGGCGTGCGGCCTGCTTCCCGGCTGCACGACACTCCCCGTCGCCCGCCCGGGCCGCTGTCACGTCACGTTGCTCTACAGGATAACATGGCGTGGGGCGGGTTGTCGCAGACAAGCGGAAGCATTAAGCTATAAGCCTGAAGCCATAAGCCAGCCGGCTTATGGCTTACAGCTTACGGCTTATTGCTTGGAGGATTCACTGTGCCCGACATGCCCAAAGCGTACGACCCGGCGGCGACGGAGGAGCGGCTTTACCAGTGGTGGGAGGAGAACGGCTGGTTCCGGCCGGAGGCGCTGCCGGCCGACGCCGAGCCGTTTGTCATCAGCATCCCGCCGCCCAACGTCACCGGCGAGCTGCACATGGGCCACGCCATGTTCGTGGCGCTGGAGGATCTGATGATCCGGCGCGCGCGCATGCAGGGGCGGGCGGCGCTGTGGCTGCCGGGCACCGACCACGCCGGCATCGCCACCCAGCTCATGGTGGAGCGGCAGCTGCGCGAGGAGGGCACGAGCCGGCAGGAGCTGGGGCGCGAGGCCTTTATCGCGCGCACCTGGGAATGGAAGCGCACCTACGGCGGCGCTATCACCGAGCAGCTGCGCCGGCTGGGCGCCAGCTGCGACTGGAGCCGCGAGCGCTTTACCCTGGACGAAGGGCTGAGCCGGGCCGTGGCCGAAGCGTTTGTGCGCCTCTACCGTATGGGGCTGATCTACCGCGACGAATACCTGGTCAACTGGTCGCCGGGGCTGCAAACCGCAGTCAGCGACCTCGAGGTGGAGTACAGCCAGGAGCCGGGCACGCTCTACACCTTTAACTATCCGCTGCAGGGCGGCGGCGCCATTCCCGTGGCGACCACCCGGCCGGAGACGATACTGGGCGATACGGCGGTGGCCGTGCACCCGGAGGACGAGCGCTACCAGGCGTACGTCGGCCGCACGGCGCTGGTGCCCATGCTCGGCCGCGAGATTCCGGTGATTGCCGACGACTACGTGGACCGAGACTTCGGCACGGGCGCGCTGAAGATTACGCCGGGCCACGACCCCAATGATTTTGAGATTGGGCAGCGGCACGGGCTGGCGACGGTGAACATCATGAATCGCGACGCCACGCTCAACGAAAACGCCGGCCCCTACGCCGGGCTGGACCGCTTCGAGGCGCGGCGGCGGCTGTGGGCCGATATGCAGGCGGCGGGCCTCGTCGTCAAGGAGGAGCCGCACACGCTCAATGTGCCGCGCAGCCAGCGCGGCGGCGAAATCGTCGAGCCGCTGGTCAGCCGCCAGTGGTTCGTGGACGCCGCGCCGCTGGCGCAGATGGCGCTGGCGGCGGTGCGGCGCGGGCGCATCCGCATCGTGCCGGAGCGCTTCGTGCGCGTCTGGGAGAATTGGCTGGAAAATATCCGCCCCTGGACCATCAGCCGCCAGCTCTGGTGGGGCCACCGCATCCCGGTCTGGTACGCCAACGGCGACGAGAGCCAGGTGGTGGCCGCCCGCGACGAGGCGGAGGCGTATGCTGAGGCGCGGGCGCGCTATGGCCCGGACGTGACCCTGGAGCAAGACCCGGACGTGCTCGATACCTGGTTCAGCAGCGCCCTCTGGCCCTTCAGCACGCTCGGCTGGCCGGAGGAGACGGCCGACCTCAAGCGTTTCTTCCCCACCGACGTGCTGGAAACCGGCTACGACATCCTCTTCTTCTGGGTGGCGCGCATGGTGATGAGCAGCCTCGTCTACCTCAACGACATCCCCTTCCACACCGTCTACCTGCACGGCCTGGTGCGCGACGAGCACGGGCGCAAGATGAGCAAGACGGCGGGCAACGTGGTGGACCCGCTGGAGGTGATTGCCGACTATGGCGCCGACGCGCTGCGCTTCACGCTGCTCACGGGCGGCACGCCGGGCCAGGACCTTAACCTCAGCCTGGAGAAGGTGGCCGGCAACCGTAACTTTGGCAACAAAATCTGGAATATGGCCCGGCTCATTGTGCGCAACCTGGAGCGGGTGAGCCGCGCGGACGCGCCGCCGCCGGACGAGCCCATGCCGCTCAGCGCCGTGGACCAGTGGCTGCTCACCCGCCTCGCGGAGACAGTGGCCGCGGCTAACCGGCTCATGGACGGCTACCAGTATGGCGAGGCCGGCCGGCAGATTTACGATTTCCTCTGGAGCGACTTTGCCGACTGGTACCTGGAGGCGGCCAAAGTGCAGCTCGAGCAGGGCGGGACGGCCGCCTGGGTGACGCTGAGTGTTGCCTACCATGCACTGGAGCAGGGGCTGCGGCTGCTGCACCCGTACATGCCCTTTGTCACCGAAGAGACGTGGCAGCAGTTAAATAGGGCGGTTGACGCCGTCGGGGCGGGTTTGAAACCCCCCCGTACGGGCGATGACGATGCCGCCCCGGCATTGATGATGGCCCGCTGGCCGGAGGAAGGGCCGCGCTACCCGGAGGTAGCCGCACAGTGGGAGCAGGTGCGGGCGCTGGTGCGGGGCATCCGCGCGGCGCGCGCCGAGCACAACGTCGAGCCGGCGCGCTATATCCCGGCGCAGCTCGTGGCTGGCGAGCTGGCCCCCTTCCTGGAGAGCCAGCGGCCGCTGCTCGTCTTCCTGGCGCGGCTGGACGACGCGGCGCTGCAGATTGTGGCCCACGGCGAGGCGCCGGCGCAGGCCATTACCATTGCCCAGGGCGAGCTGACGGCGTACCTGCCGCTCGCCGGCCTGGTCGACCTGGCCCAGGAGCGGGCCCGGCTGCAAGGGGAGCTGCAGGAGGTGGAGGGCCAGATTCGGCGGCTGACCGGCCTGCTCAGCAGCCCCTTCGCCGAAAAAGCGCCGCCCAACGTGGTGCAGCAAGAACGCGATAAGCTGGCCCGCTACGAGGCGGAGCGGGAGGTGCTGCGGGGAAGGTTGGGCGAGCTGTAGCCTGTAGCGCGATTTTTCAAATCGCGCCCGGGAGCGTTTACAAAATCGCTGTACGGAGGTGACCGGCACGCTGAAAGCGCCGGTCACCTGGGCGGGCGTAATGTACCGTTGACGCTGCCGGGCGCGGGCTCTACACTGGGGGCAGCCGTCCGGGGTCCAGGAGCAAGCGGATGGCGGGATGGAGGCGCACCAACACACATCGTATGAACAGCTATCGTTTTTGCAGAATCATTGTTCGCCGGGGGCGGGACGGGCAACCCCTTCACAGAGCAATCCCCATGCGGCGGCACATTGGCGGCCTGCTGGCGCTGCTGCTGCTGGTTGGCTGCGCGGGCGCGGCGGCGCCCACGCTGGTAGCGCCGGCGCTGGTACCCACCATGGCGCCGCCCACCGAGCCGCCGCCGCCCACGCAGACGCCGGGCGCCGGGACGCCCACGGCGCAGCCGCCGCCCACGGAGGCGAGCGTGGTCTTTGTGGCCCCGGCCGCCGGCGAGCCGGTCGATAGGGGCACGCCGCTGACCCTGGTAGTAGACGCGGCCGCGCCCAGCGGCGTGCGGCTGGTCACCTTTACTTCTAACGGCCAGAACATCGGCCAGGTGCGCGGCATGGACCAGCAGACGGTGCGGCTGGAGCAGCGCTGGTCGCCGCCCTACGCCGGCACACACGAGCTGGTGGCGACGCTGGGCGACCGCGAAGGCAATGTCATTCGCAGTGAGACGCTGCGCCTGCGCGTCGTCGACCAGGCGATGCTGGCGGCAAACGCGCCGCTGTGGGCGGCCGTGGAAGCGAATGTGACGGGGATTCGCGGCCTGAGCAAGCAGGAGACGTTCGTCCCCTCGCTGCTCTCGCGCACGGAGCTGCGGCAGCGGCTGCTCGCCGACTCCTTCTACAGTGAGGAGGATGCGCGGCGCGACGCGCTCGTCTACAGCGCCTTTGACTTTATGGCGCCCGACTTCGACCTTTATTCGCTGCAGTGGCGCGCCGTGGGCGAGAGCATTGCCGGCTTCTATGACCCGGCCACGAAGGAGTTTGTGGTGGTCAGCGACGACAACCAGATGAACGCGCTGGAGGAGTGGGTCTATGCCCACGAGTTCATGCACGCGCTGCAGGACCAGTATTTTGACCTGGCGCTCTATACGGATACGTCGCTGAGCGGGGACGCCAATATTGCCATCCGCGCGCTGGCCGAGGGGGAGGCGGAGCTGCTGCAGGAGCAGTACGTGGACCGGGGCTATCTGACCCAGGACCAGCTGGTGGAGATTTACAACCTGGTCTCGCGGCGGCGGCCGAGCGGCACCAGCCACATCCCGCTCATTCTCTCGACGACCTTTTACTTCCCCTACCAGACGGGCCTGGCGTTCACCACGGCGCTGCACGCGCGCGGCGGCTGGCCGGCGCTGAACCAGGCGTGGCAAAACCCGCCGCAATCGACGGAGCAGATTCTGCACCCGGAGCGCTACCTGGCGGGCGACGCGCCGCAGCTCGTCTCTCTGGCGCCGCTCACCGATACGCTGGGCGCCGGCTGGTCGCTGCTGGAGTCCGATGTCTTTGGCGAGTTCCTGCTGCGCGAATACCTGGGCCAGCAGCTCAGCGCGGCCGAGGTCGACAGCGCGGCCACGGGCTGGGGCGGCGACGCCTTTGCCGTCTACTGGAACGAGGAGAAGCAGCAGCAGGTGATGGCCCTGCGCGTGGTCTGGGATAGCGCGACCGACGCCACCCAGTTTGCCAGCGCCTTCTCGCGCTACGCCGTCTGGCGCGCCGACGGCGTGGCCCAGATAGACACGCCCGACGGCGTCTGCTGGCAAACGACGGACGCCCTCTGCCTCTACACGCGCCCCGGCGAAACGCTGGTGGTAAGGGCGCCGGACGTGGCGTTAGCGCAGAAGATAGCTGTTAGCCAGTAGCTTTTCGCTTTTGGCCTTTGGCAAACGGCTCATAGCTAAAAGCTCACACCTGCCATACCCGCACACTCTTATCATCCCCGGCCGAGGCGAGGAGCGCGCCGTCGGGGGAAAAGGCGACGGCTTTCAGCCAGTCGCTGTGGCCTTCGAGGATGTGCAGCAAGGCGCCGTCGGGCATTTGCCAGAGGCGCACGGTCCTATCGTAGCTGGCGGAGGCCAGCAGCCGGCCGTCGGGGGAGAAGGCGATAGCCAGCACGCTGTTGCCGTGGCCCTGGAGCGTGGCAAGCGGCTGGCCGTCGGGCATCTGCCAGAGGCGCACGGTGTTGTCGTCGCTGGCCGAGGCGAGAAGGGCGCCGTCGGGAGAGAAGGCGACCGCCTGCACCCGGTTGGTGTGGCCGGCAAGCGACCGCAGCGGCTCGCCCTGCGGCATCTGCCAGAGGCGCACCGTCATGTCGTAGCTGCCCGAAGCCAGCAGCGCGCCGTCGGGGGAGAAGGCAACCGCCATGACGTAGTTGGCATGGCCCTCCAGCGTCTGCAGCAGCTCGCCATCGGGCACGCGCCAGAAGCGGATCGTTTTGTCGTCGCCGCCGGACACCAGCATGGTTCCGTCCGGAGAGAAGGCGACGGCGCGCCCCCAGCCGAGCCAGCCGGCGTGGCCGCCGAATGCCCGCTGCGGCTGCCCAGTGGGCATCGTCCACAGGCGCACAACCTTGTCATCCCCGGTCGATGCCAGGTATTCGCCGCCGGGCGCAAAGGCGACGGCGCGCACGGTGTCGCCGTGCCCGGTTAGCTTGCGCTCCAGCGTGCCCTGCCGCGCCCGCCAGAGACGGATGTCCTTATCGCCGGCAACCACGTCGCCGCCGGAGCCGGTCGCCAGCAGCTGGCTGTCTGGGGAGAAGGCCAGGCAGTTTATCTGCTTGCCATAGCCGGCGAGCAGGTGGAGCAGGACAGGCGCAGTCGCGCCCGCCGTTTCCTCGGGCTCCTCCTCTTCCTCGAGCGCCGGTTCCACTTCCGTCTCCACCGGCTCCGGCGGCGCCGGCTGCGGGGTGGGGCGCGCCGCGCGGACCGGCGCGCCGCTGGCCCGCGCCGGCCGTGGCGGCGGCGGCAGGGGCGCGTCTGCGCCCAGCTCGCCCGCCAGCGCGCCCAGCTGGTCGTGGAGAGCGTCGCCTTCGTCCAGATGGTCCTGCAGCACCTGCAGCAGCAGGGCCAGGGCGCTGCGGTTGCTGCCGGCCTGGCGGCGGCCGTGGAGGAAGGCAATCATCTCCTGCACGCGGCCGGCGACGCTGGCGGCGTGCGGCAGCTGGTGGCGCCAGGGCGCCAGGCGGCTATCGACGAAGAGGGCGTGCAGGGTGCGGTCGCTGCCGAACACCTCACACTGGGCGAGCGTCTCTTGCAGCCGCCGGTAGAGGTCGGGCGCCAGGCCGCTCTCCGCGTGCGGGCCGGGGTCCGGCCGGGCGGGCGGCGCATCCGCGCGGGCCGAGGCCGATTGCAGGCGGAAGAGGACGCCGTCCGGGGCGCGCAGGAAGAGAACGGGCGTGCCCCATTCGAAGGTGTTGGCCGCGGTGAAGCTGATGGCTTTGCGCGTCTCGGAGAGCGCCAGGTCGACCGGCGCGCCCTCGGCCAGCACTTCGTAAAAGGTGCGGGCCAGCTCGATGGCGGCGTTGTCGGTTATCTCGTATTGCATGGCCAGCACGGCGGGGATGCCGCGGCGCACCAGGGTGGCAGCGGTGCTGGCGAAGAGGTCCACCTGGCTGCCGGCGGCGCCTTCGCAGGCGTTGAGCACTACCAGCCGCAGCGAGCGGTGGCCGCTGAGCATGCGCCCCAGCGCCGTGGCCGTGAAGCGGTGGGTCTCGCCCGCGGGGTCGGCCAGGGCAATGAAGCCCTCGTCTATCTCGCGGCTGAAGGAGCCGTGGCCGATGAAGTGGAAGACGTGCCACGGGCCCTGGCGCATGGCCCGCTGCAGGTCGCGCCAGGTCTGCCCCTCCAGCCAGGTGAGCGAGATGAGGCCGCCGGCCTGGGCGTCGGCCAGCGCTCGCTCGATACGCTCCTTCTCGTGCTCGACGTCGAGCGCGCTCAGGTCGCGGGGGCTGGCGACCATGCCCAGGATGCGCAGCGGCGGGGCGATAGCCAGCGGCTGCGGCGGGTGCGGCAGCTCCAGGTAGCGCACCAGCGGCGTTTCGTGGGAGAGGGCGACGTACTCTTCCTGCTGCGGGTCGTAGAGGTATTCCCAGGGCAGCGCCGCCAGCTCCGGCGGCTGGATGCGCAGCTTGAGCCGCAGCCCTTTGCCCTCGCGCATGGCCTCGCGCTGGCTGACGGCAAAACGGGAGCGGACTTCGCCGCGAATGAGTGATTCGAACAGGGTGCGGCCAAAGCTGCGCACCTGTTCCGCTTCCGGCGAGGCGATGCGCCGTCGCCCGCTGGCCGAACGCAGCAGGGCCAGCTGCAGCGCCTGCAGCCGGTTCTCCAGCTCCAGCTCGGAGAAGGGCAGGGTCATCGTCGCGCGCGCCTCGCCGGCCGGCGAATGCAGCACCGCCACCGGATAGGCGTGGCCGTCTCCCAGGCCGACTTCCAGCTCAAAATCCAGGTAATCCATGACATGTCCCTCATCTATGTGGCGCGGGGAGAGCGGCAGTGATAGGGAATATTATAATGATCGGGACGCGCGACTCAAGAGGGTCGCTGTTAGCGTTAAGCGATGAGCCGCGATGAGCCGCGATGAGCCGTTAGCCATTAGCCGCTAGCCCTTTGGCTAACGGCTAATAGCTACAGGCTCATGGCTATTCCGCCACCCACCCTAACAACCGCGTATGCGGCAGGGGGAAGGTCTGTACCTGCCAGTCGGGCGCGGCGGCGATGAGCAGGTCGTTCGGCAGCTCGGCGGGGGTGAGGGCGATGGTGGGGTCGCTGGGGTGCCAGAGCGGCACGGAGATGGCGTTGCCGCCGAGCAGCTCCTGCACCGCGCCGTCGGCGCTGCTGACCCAGATGCCGCGGTCCGCGTCGCCGGTCTCTACCGGGTAGCTGACCCACTGCCCGTCGGCGCTCCAGCGCGGAGCCATGAGCCAGCCGCCGCGCCCCAGCGTCTCGTAGGGGTGGATGACCTGCACCGTGCTGGCCGCCAGGTCGAAGATGCCCAGGGCAATCTCGCCCACTTCCGGGCCGCCTTCGCTGCGGATACCCATCATCAGCGCCAGCAGGCTGCCGTCGGGCGACCAGGCGGGGCTGGCGGCGCGCTGCAGGCTGATGCCCTCCGGGGTGACGGTGAAGCTTTCCAGGTCGAGCATGGTCGTCTCGCCTGTCTCCAGCTCATAGATGGCGGCTGCGCCGCCCACGTCGTAGGCGATGCGCGCGCCGTCGGGCGAGCCTTCGGGCAGGGCGTAGCTGACCGCCTCGCCGACTACCTCGTAGCCGCTGCCGTCGGCGTTGACCAGGGTGAGGCGGCCGAGGTTGGGGCCGACGTCGTCTTCACCCTGCGAGCCGACCAGGAGCAGGTCGGGGTTGGACGGCCACCAGAGGACGAAGCTGTGGCTGCGCCCGCTGCCCTCGCTGACGTTGGTCGTCTCGCCGCTTGCCAGCTCCATCACAAATACGTCGTCGCCCTCGATATAGGCGGCGCGGCTCAGGTCGGGGCTGGGCTCCAGGCCCGTGCGCTCGGAAAGACGGACCGGGTCGCCGGCGGCGTTGATGTGCCAGAGGCCGCCGTTGTCTTCAAAGACGAGGCCGGCAGGCGGGCCGTCCAGCTCGGGGGCGGTGGGGTCGGTGGGCGCTTCGGTGGTGCCGTCTGCGCCGGGGGCCGGGTAAGCGCTGGTCGTCGGCGCCATGGTGGCCGGCGCGGGGTAGTCGTCGGGCAGCGGCGTGATGGTGGGCAGCGTGGGGGCCGGGTAAGCGTCGTCCGGCGTTGGCTGCGCGGGGGGCTGGGCGGGCGCCGTGGCCGTTTCCACCAGCGGCGCCGTGGGCGTCGGCCCTTCGGCCGCGCCCCGGCAAGCCGCCAGCGCCAGCCCCAGGCAAAGCATGAGGGGGAGGAGGAGCAGGGGTCGTTTCATAGTCTATCTCCTGTCTAAAAGCCATCGCATCGTCGCGACAACGCCGGTCATGGTAGCATGAGATGGCGGTGGCGGATAGGGGGGTTTAAAGAGCTATAAGCTTTACGTCGTAAGCCACAAGCCTTTGACGCATGGCTTACAGCTTATTGCTTAAAGCGAAATTTACCCTTATCATGAACGCCATCAGTCCAGCCACGGAAGGGGTTGTGTACGAGTTTCTGCGAAAGATTCCTCTCTTTTCCGGCATGGGCGCGGAGGATTTCGAGCGGCTGTGTGAGATGGTGGAGGAGGTGGCTCTGCCAGCGGGCGCGCAGCTGTTTGCCGAGGGCAGCCCGGGCATGCTGGCCTACGTCATTCAGGATGGGGAGCTGGAGATTGTCAAGCAGAGCGGCCGCCGCGAGGTGCTGCTGGCCGTGCGCGGGGCGGGCGAGGTCATCGGCGAGATGGCGCTGGTGGAGCGGGCGCCGCGTATGGCGACCGTGCGCGCCCGCAGCGACACCCGCCTGCTGGCGATTCACCAGGACGAGCTGGACAAGCTGCTCAACACCAGCCCCTCGGCGGCGCGCGCCATACTCAAAACGATGCTCAGCCGCTGGCGCCATGCCGAGGCGCAGCTGCGGCAGAGCGAGAAGCTGGCCCAGCTCGGCACCCTCTCCGCCGGCGTGGCCCACGAGCTAAACAACCCGGCGGCGGCCGTGCGGCGCGGCAGCGAGCAGCTGCAGGAGGCGATTGCGCGGCTGGGCCGCGCCCAGTCGCTGCTGCCGTCGCTGGCGCTGGACGAGGACCAGCGCAGCCGGCTGCAGGCGCTGTTGCTGCAGGCGGCGCCGGCCGGCGCGCAGCTAGATCCGCTGGCCCGCAGCGACCGTGAGGCGGGCGTGGAGAGCTGGCTGGAAGAGCACGGCGTGGACGAACCCTGGGAGCACGCCGCGCTGCTGGTGGGCATGGGGCTGGACGAGGCGCGGCTGCAGGCGCTGCTGGGCGACTTCCCGGCGGCGGCGCTGCCGGTGGTGGCGGCGCTGCTCAGCGCCAACTACGCCGTGGCCGACCTGCTGCGCGACGTGCGCGAAGGGGCGACGCGCATCGCCGATATTGTGGGCGCCATGAAGGCCTACGCCTACCTGGACCAGGGGCCGGTGCAGGAGGTGGACATTCACCAGGGGCTGGACAATACGCTGCTGATTTTGCGCGCCAAGCTGAAAGAGGTGGAGGTAGTGCGCCGCTATGCGCCCGACCTGCCGCACATCGAGGGCTATGGCGGCGAGCTGAACCAGGTCTTCACCAACCTGCTGGACAACGCCGTGGACGCGCTGGCCGGGCAGCCGGACGGCCGCATCACCATCCGCACGCGCGCGCAGGCCGAGGCGGTGGTGGTGGAGATTGAGGACAACGGGCCGGGCATCCCCGAAGAGATTTTGCCGCGCGTCTTTGAGCCCTTTTTCACCACCAAGCCGCCGGGCAAGGGCACTGGGCTGGGGCTGATGATCAGCTACGGCAACGTGGTGGAGCATCATCGCGGCGCGCTGGAAGCCTTCTCCCGGCCGGGTTGCACCTGCTTCCGCATCACCCTGCCGCTGCGCGCGGAGACGGCCGGCGCACCGCCGCCGCAGCCGGAGCCGGCGCCGGGCGCCGACATGGCCGGCGACGAGCTGCAGCGCCACATCCTGGAGACGACCCGCACCATCGCCGTCATCGGCATGTCCGGCGACCCGAGCAAAGCGGCGCACACCGTGCCTCTCTACCTGCAGGAGCAGGGATACGAGCTGATGCCGGTCAACCCGCGCGGCGGCGATGTGGCCGGGCTGCGCGTCTACCGCGACCTCTATTCGCTGCCGCGCGTGCCAGACCTGGTGCTGGTCTTTCGCCCGCCGGAGGAGGCGCCGGCCATCGTCGAGCAGGCGATCCAGATTGGCGCCCGCGTGGTCTGGATGCAGCGCGGCATCCGCCACGACGAGGCCGCCGCCGCCGCGCGCGCCGCCGGGCTGACGGTGGTGATGGATAGCTGTATGCGGGCGGCCCACCGCCGGCTGTTGGGCGCGGCCGGGGGCGCGGCGTAAGGGGTGTTCTGGACGCTCTTCCTCGCGCATCTGCTGGGCGATTACCCGCTGCAGACAGACGAGATGGCGCGCGCCAAGCAGCACTGGCCGGGGCTGCTGCGCCACGTGGCCGTCCACCTGCTGCTGTTGCTGCTGCTGGCCGGGGCGGACAGGGGGCGCCTCTGGCCCTACCTGCTGGCGCTGGCGGCGGCGCACCTGGCGATTGACGTGCTGAAGAATGTGCTGCGGCGCCGCTGGCCGCAGCGCGATTTTGCCCTCTATCTGCTCGACCAGGGCCTGCATCTGGCGACGCTGCTGCTGGCGGCGGCCTGGATGGTGGGCGAAACGGCCATCACGCGCGACCAACCGTGGATGGCCATGGCGGTCGCCTACCTGCTGGCGACGCAGGTCTGGTTCATCACGGAGCGGGTGGCCGCCGGGCAGCGCGGCGCCGACCTGGCGCAGACGGAAGCCGGCCGCTGGTGGCGCATGGGCGTGCGCGCGCTGGCGCTGACCGTCTATCTGCTGCTGGGGCGGGCGTTGCTGGGGCAGCCGC
>CAZOGK010000031.1:7940-37194 GCA_964579295.1 uncultured Ardenticatenaceae bacterium | reverse complement strand
GCTTTGCTATCCGTGAAGGCGGCCTCACCGTCGGCGCCGGCGTTATTACCAAGATCTTAGATTAGGATTAGGATGTATGCGGGGGAGCGCATTATGCCGATGCGCTCCCCCCTCTAAAGGTTTATCATGGCTAAGAAGGCGATTCGCACGCATGTGACGCTTGCCTGTACGGTGTGCAAGGAGCGCAACTACATTACCGAGAAGAATCGGCGCAACGACACCGGCCGGATGGAGCTGCGTAAATTCTGCCCTCGTTGTCGCGCTCACCAGCTGCACCGGGAAACACGGTAGGCGACCACCCACAGTTGTAAGGCCGGCCCTGGCGCCGGCGCTTACGATGTAGGGGGTTAGCTCAAATGGTAGAGCAACGGTCTCCAAAACCGTAGGTTGCGGGTTCGAGTCCTGCACCCCCTGCCTTTTCTTTTTGATACTGGCCGGATTGTTACGTCGATAGCGCTAGCGCGAGGCACGGAAAGAGTGGCAGATAGCAAACGAGTAAAACAGTCGAGTGGCCCGGTAGCGGGCATTGGCCGCTATGTTCGGGAGACACGCGGTGAGCTGCGCAAGGTCACCTGGCCTACCCGGGAAGAGTCCTGGCGGCTGACCCTTATTGTTTTGGGTGTATCGATCGTCACGGCGATTTTCCTTGGCGTGGTGCTCGACTCGAGCTTTTCATGGGCTGTTCAGCGGATGGTCGAGTTCCTGATCGGCGCTTAAACCGGGATAGATAGCGACATGGATGACGAAGGAACGTTGATGGACCCCTCTCTCGAAGAAGTACAGGAAGAATCGCTTCCCGAAGATTCGGGCGCCCGCATCCTGGATCTGGAAGACGCCGGTGGACCATTAGCGGTAGATGATGGGCGGGCCTGGTACGTCGTCCACTGCTATTCCGGTTACGAGAACAAAGTCCGCCACAGCATCGAGCAGCGCATCGAGACGATGGGCATGCACAACAAGATTTTCGACGTCGTGGTGCCCACCGAAGAAGAGATTGAGATCAAAGAAGGTAAGCGCCGCACGGTCGAGCGCCGCGTTTTCCCCGGCTATATTCTCGTCCAGATGCTCATGGATGAGGATTCGTGGTATGTAGTGCGCAATACGCCGGGCGTGACCGGCTTTGTGGGTATGGGCAATGACCCGACGCCCCTGCGCCAGGACGAAGTCGCGGCGATCATGAACCGCATGGAAGCGGAGGCGCCCAAGGTCAAATTCGACTTCCAGATCGGCGAAAAAGTTCGCATCGGCACCGGGCCGTTTGCCGACTTTATCGGCACGGTCAGCGAGATTGACCCGGAGCGCGCCAAAGTCCGGGTGCTGGTCAGCTTCTTTGGGCGCGAGACGCCGGTAGAGCTCGACTTCATGCACGTGGAAAAGGTTTGACCAGGGTCAGATTTAGAGTTGTTGCCAGCCACAGCCGACTCAGGAGCGAGATAGATTCTCGCTTCTGTTTTTGTGAGGGCTGGGATTGTGATAGGAGGAGCCCGTCAGGGCGTCTGGACTCCAGGAGAGAAAGATGGCGAAAAAAGTAAAAGCAGTAGCTAAGCTTCAGATTGCCGGCGGCAAGGCCAACCCGGCGCCGCCGGTCGGCACCGTGCTCGGCCCGCATGGCATTAACCTGATGCAGTTCTGTAAGGACTATAATGCGCGCACGGCCGCACAGGTGGGCCAGATCGTGCCGGTCGAGGTGACCATCTTCCACGATGGTAGCTACACCTTCGTTTTGAAGACATCCCCGGCGGCTGATCTGCTCAAGAAGGCGGCCGGCGTCGGCGGCGGTTCGCCCGTGCCCAACCGCGACAAGGTCGGCTCGGTAACGCGCCAGCAGGTGCGTGAGATTGCCGAGACGAAGATGAAAGACCTGAACGCCAACGATGTCGAGGCGGCCATGCGCATTATCGAAGGGACCGCGCGCAGCATGGGTATTACCGTCCGCGACTGAGACGATAGTTAAGTGGCAGGGCGCCTGCGCCCGCTATGACCACAAGGAGTAATGATGCCAAAAAGAGGACGTAAGTATCAGGAAGCGGCGGCGAAAGTCGAGCGCGAGCGCCTGTATAGCCGCGAAGAAGCGGTCAGGCTGATTAAAGAGACGGCTTACACCAGCTTCGACCCCACGGTCGAGGTCCATTTCCGCCTCGGCGTCGATCCACGCCATGCCGACCAGCAGGTGCGCGATGTCGTCGTGCTGCCGCACGGCCTGGGTAAGGAAGTGCGCGTGCTCGTCTTTGCCGAAGGTGAAGACGCCCGCATCGCCGAAGAGGCCGGCGCCGACTTTGTCGCCGACGACCAGGTGATCAAAAAGATTCAGGACGGTTGGGTCGATTTCGACGTCGCCATTGCCGTGCCCTCGATGATGGGTAAGGTGGGCCGGCTGGGCCGTGTGCTCGGTCCGCGCGGCCTCATGCCCAACCCGCGCGCCGGCACCGTGGTGCAGGCCGAAGACCTGCCGGCGCTGATCGCCGAGACCAAGGCCGGCCGTGTCGAGTTCCGTGTGGACCGCACCTCGAACCTGCACGTGCCCATCGGCAAGGCCAGCTTTACGGACGAGCAGCTGCTCGACAATCTGCGCTACCTGGTGGATGCCGTTAAGCGGGCGCGCCCGGCGGCGGCCAAAGGCACCTATATCCGCAAGATTGTCCTGGCCAACTCGATGGGCCCGCCGATTAAGCTTGACGTTGCCGATATAAACGCGTAAAATCGTAGGTCGCTGCCCATTGTGGCAGCGTTGGTTTTAACAACAGATTCGGAATCTACCGAAGACAGTTGGCGCCGGTCGTCTGGCCGGCTTAATCATACCAGCCGAGGTGGGATCTCCAGCCGTGAAGAGACGAGGGTAAGGGCCCAGCCCCTGCGCCTGCCTGGCGTTGCCTGAGCCAACCCTGTCGCTCGCCAGAACATTGGAAATCCTCATACCGGCCCGGTATGAGGATTTTTTGTTATCTCATCATGAGGAGGTGATAGCACTTGGCTATTTCACGCGAACGCAAAGAAGAGCTGGTTTCCCAGTACGTAGACCTGCTGGGCCAGAGCCGCGGCGTGTTCCTGGCGGAGTACAAAGGCATTACCGTGCTGCAGCTGGAGAAGCTGCGGGCCGACGTGCGCGACGCCGACGGGGCGTTCCACGTCACCAAGAACACGTTGCTGCGCAATGCGCTGGAAGCTACTGGCAATCCCATCCCGGAGGATCTGCTCATGGGGCAGACCGCGGCCGGCTTCGCGCTCGGCGAGGTCCCGTCGCTGGCAAAGACGCTTGTCGACTTTGCCGACGAGACGGATCAGTTCACCCTGAAGGGCGGCATCATGGGCGACCAGTTCCTGACGGTCGACCAGATCCAGGCGCTGGCGAAGCTGCCGTCGCTCGACCAGCTGCGGGCTCAGATTCTGGGCCTGATGAATGCTCCGGCGCAAAACATTGCGTCCACTGTCGCCAATGGCGTGCGCCAGCTCGTCAACGTGCTGAACGCCTACGCCACGCAGGAAGAGGGATCGGAAGGCGCGCCTGCCGAGGAAGCAGCCGTCGCCGAGCCGGCCTGACTCCTGCCTGACTTGAATCATTATCCGTAACGTAAGTTAAAGAAAGACCATTCGGAGGAACTGTACAATGGCTGATCTGGCAAAGATCGTAGAGGATTTGAGCAGCCTGACCCTGCTGGAAGCTGCCGAGCTGACCAAGATGCTGGAAGAGAAGTGGGGCGTTAGCGCCGCCGCGCCGATGGCCGGCATGATGGCCATGCCCGGCATGCCCGCCGCCGCCGCCGAGGCCGAGGAAGAGAAGATCGAGTTCGACGTCGTCCTCAAGGAAGTCGGCCCCAAGAAGATCAACGTCATCAAGGAAGTGCGCGCGCTCACCAACCTGGGCCTGAAGGAGGCCAAGGATGTGGTGGATGGCGCTCCCAGCACGCTGATGGAAGCCGTGACCAAAGAAGCGGCTCAGGAAGCCAAAGCCAAGCTCGAAGAAGCGGGCGCTGTCGTCGAGATCAAATAAGAACTCGGCAGGCGTCCCTGCTTAAAAAGGCCAGCCTGGCGTCAGGCTGGCCTTTTTGTTACATTGCTGCTGGTGGTCAACCTGATCCTGGCTTCTGCCTCTCCACGCCGGCAGGCTCTCATCCGCCTGCTCGGCTATCCCACGGTTGTCTACGTGCCCGACGTAGACGAAGATAGCATTGTCGAGCCCGATCCTGCCCGCAACGTGGCGGCGACCGCGCTTCTCAAGGCCGAAGCTGTCGCCGCAACGGTAACCGGCGCTGCTGTCATCGTCGCCGCCGACACGACCGTGGCCCTGGGCGACGAGATGCTCAATAAGCCGGCTGACGCAGCCGCTGCCACGCAGATGCTGCGGCGGCTGCGCGGCCGCACGCACCAGGTGCACACGGGTATCGTCGTCCTGTCGCTGCCCGACGGGCGCACGGCGAGCGCCGTATCCAGCACGGATGTCACCATGCGCGACTACAGCGATGCCGAGATAGAGGCCTACGTGCGCAGCGGCGACCCGCTGGACAAGGCCGGCGCCTACGCGATTCAGAACAGCGCCTTCCGCCCCGTCGCCTCCTTCGCCGGCTGTTTCAGCGGCGTCGTGGGGCTGTCGCTCTGCCGCCTCTGCCAGGCGCTGCGCGCGATCGACGTGCCCGCGCCGCTCGACGTGGCCGACCACGATACGGCCGAATGCCCGACCTGCCTTGACCTCGCCGGTGATCTGCTCTGATGGGGTTAGCGCGTCGTCAGTTGCCGGAGACAGTTACGCGGTAGTTCGACGCTGCATAGCGGTCCTCGCCGACGTGCAGCACGTACATGCCACTGTCTTCCAGCTGCACGTTGAGCAGGATTTCCGATAGGCCCGGCCCGCGGTCGTTGACGTACTCAAATAACAGGACGCGCTCCGGGCTGAGCAGGTTGAGAATCGGATCCGTGCCATCGGATGGCGCGACCGTCACGGTCACCGTGCTGCCGCCGGTCGCGACGAAGAGCCACAGGTGGTCAGAGTCCGCCGCCATCGTCGCCGTCTGGCTGCCGTTGCGAGGCAGCACGCCGGCCAGCTCATAGTTGTAATACTGCTCATAATCGCTATTGAGATAGAGCAGCGCGTAGTAGGCGTTAGCGCCCGACGCTTCGTAGACGGAGAGGTAATAGGCGCCGCTGTCCGGGACAGAAAAGCTCTCGATTGACTCGACTGCGCCGGCGCCGCTTTCGTCCTGGGCAAGGAGCAGGTTCCCGGCAAAATCGCGCAGCTCGAGGATCACGTCGCGCTCCGGCTCCGCGGCGACGCTGGCCGTAATCACATCGCCGGCGCCCACCTCGACGACCCAGCGGTGGATTTCGCCGGCGCCCAGCTCGTCAACCTCCAGGGCAAGCGGGCTGAAGTTGGCCGGGTTGCCGAACAGCGGCTCAAAGGAGAGGTCGCCACGATTGACGAGGGCGCCGCCCGGCTCGGTGGCTGTGGCCTGCGGCGTGGCCCCCGCTTCCAGCGTGGCCGTTACCGTGCCCACTGCCACGGTTCCCGTAGGCGTTACTGTGCCGCCGCCCGGGATGGTCGCCGTCAGGGTGGTGGTGGGCGAGATGATGGCGGTCGCCGCGGCGGTTCCCGTCGCCGGCGTTGGGGCCAGGCTGCCTGTCGCCGTGGGCGTCGCTCCGGCGCCGGCCGTAGGCGCGCTGGTCGGCAATGGCGATGGCGCCGGCGTCGAGGTGGGCGGGCGCGTGTCCGGCCCGACAGTGGCCGCGGCCACCGCGCCCGCGGGAGTGGGGCGGACCAGAGGCTGCGGCTCGACAATTTCCTGGACAGACAGGTACCAGACTGTACGCGTGGGGGCGGCCTTGCCGCAGCCGATGGGGCCCTCCCAGCGCTGCCAGCGTCCGCGCACCGTCAGCTCTGCCTGGGGCGGCAGCAGAGAGACCAGTACGTTTTCATAGCCGCCCGCCTCCAGCGCGCTCTCGCCGTCTGTGATGACCCAGCTTGCCGGCGAGCGCCGCCACTGCCCATCGCAGACGATGACAGCCGGCGGCTGGTATTGGCCGGCGACCTGGACATACTGGCCGGCGTAGCTCTCCGGCTCCGCCGCCAGCTCGGCCACCGTGACCAGGGCGGCCGGGCCCGGGGGTGGGGGGAAGGTAGGGGCCGGCGCCCGCGCCAGCAGCCCGCTGCCGCCCGTGGTCTCTGCGCGCGCGCAGCCGGCGAGGAGCAGCAGGGCTAGTAGCAAGAGTGACCGCAAAGGGTTCATAGCAGATGCCTGACGGTAACGGCGGACTCGCTGGCGGTACACGGTTCGATCTATTTTAACAGATTCCACCAGGATAAAAATCGGCGAGCGCGATCGGGAAGTTGCCTGCTGTCCATGGACCCGGTTCAGGTTAGAATGGCGAGATGGAAATAGAGGATGCAGTCTATGGCCCGGTAACTGTCGAAGAACCATTGCTGCTCGCGTTACTGGGCAGCAGCGCCATGCAGCGGCTAAAGGGGGTGCTACAGCACGGCGTGACGGCGCTGGTCGGAATCACCCGGCCGGTGACGCGCTTTGAGCACTCGGCCGGCGCCATGCTGCTCGTCCGCCGCCTGGGCGCGTCGCTGGAGGAGCAGGCAGCCGCTCTTCTCCACGACGTCAGCCATACCGCCTTTAGCCACGTCATCGACTACGTTTTTGCGAACCACGACGCGCAGAGCTACCACGACGAGCAGAAGGAGCGCTTTGTGGCGCAGACGGAGCTGCCGGAGCTGTTGGGCCGGCACGGCTATGATTGGCGCCGGCTCCTGGACGAAAGCGCTTTTCCCTTGCTGGAGCAGCCGGCGCCGCGCCTCTGCGCCGACCGGCTCGACTACTTCCTGCGTGATAGTCTCGACCTGCAGCTGGCGACCCCGGCCGCGGCGCGCGCGGCGCTCGACTGCCTGGCCGTGCACGACGGGCGCATCGTCTGCACCGACCGCCATTGCGCCCGCTGGCTGGCCGAGACATATCTGGCCGCCGACGAAGCGAGCTGGGCCAACTTCCGTGAGGTGGGGCTTTATGAGCTGGCGGCGCAGGCCATTCGCCGCGCCCTGGAGCTGGGCGCTATCGCCGAGGCCGATCTGTGGCAGGAGGATGCCGCCCTCTGGCAGACGCTGCAGCAGGTAGAGGATGGCGTGCTGCAGCGCAGCCTGCGCCTGGTCAATGCGGCGACGCGCTTCGTCTGGGACGAGGAGCAGCCGACCTTCTGGGTGAGTACCAAGCTGCGCACCATTGACCCGGACGTGCTCCTGCCCGGCGGGAGCGTCCGGCCCTTGTCGCAGCTCGACGCGGCCTACGCCCGGCGGCGCGAGGCCTACCTGGCAAGGCGCGCCGGCCTGTGGCCGATGCGCGTGATTGCCCCGCCTGAGTAATGGATTTTAACTGAAATTAGGGTATAATCGGTAGTTGTAAACTATGATTCTATTATGAGTTAAAATTAGAATCACGCCTGTCCCAGAGCGCTGCGATGAAGACAACCCTTGACGAGAAAGATAGAACGATCCTGCAGCTATTGCAGGAGGACGCCCGCGCCAGTAACGCCGAGCTGGCACGGCAAGTGGCCCTCTCGGCGCCCGGCCTGCAAAAACGGCTGCGCAAGCTGGAGCAGAGCGGCGTCATCACTGGCTATGTGACGCTGGTGGACGAAGAGGCGCTCGGCTACGATATGCTCTGCTTCGTGCAGGTTACCCTGCAGCGCCACGAGCGGCAGGCGATTGAACGCTTCCGCGCGCTGGTGCAGACGATGCCGGAGGTTCTGGAGTGCCACCATATTACCGGTGAATATGACTACCTGCTTAAGGTGGTGCTGCGCAACCGTAAGCACCTGGAGCAATTCATAACAGAAACGCTGACGCCAATCCCGGGCATGGACAAGCTGCGCACCAGCCTGGTCCTCAGCGAAATCAAGGCCACGACAGCCGTGCCCGTACCCCCGGCCGACGAAGCGTAGGCGCCGTGACCGACTTTCTGCCAGTCATCGGCATCGACCACGTAGAGCTGTACGTCGGCAATGCCCGGCAAGCCGCCTTCTTCTTTGAAAAAGGGTTCGGCTTCCGGCCGCTGGCCTATTGTGGCCTGGAAACAGGCCAGCGCGACCGCACCAGCTATGTGCTGGAGCAGGGGGACATCCGGCTACTGCTCACCGCCACGCTGGGAGTGGAGCAGGCTATTGCCCGCCATCACCTGCAGCACGGCGACGGCGTGGCGGTTGTGGCGCTGACCGTGCCGGACGCGGCCGCGGCCTACGAGGAGACGACGCGCCGCGGCGCCGAGGGAGCCATGGCGCCGGTAACCGAGGAAGACGAATCTGGCGTCCTCACCGCCAGCGCCATCCGCCTCTATGGCGACACGCTGCTCAAGTTTGTCGAGCGGCGCGGTTATCACGGGCCATTTGCACCCGGCTATGCCGCGCCGCCCGGCGGCCAGGCGGAGGCGAGCCGTGCGGTGGGCCTGACGCTGGTCGATCACATAGTCGGCAACGTCGAGCTGGGCGCGATGGACCATTGGGTGCGCTACTTCGCGCAGACGTTGGGCTTCTCGCAGCTCGTCCACTTTGACGATGAGGATGTTTCCACCGAATACTCAGCCCTGATGTCGAAGGTGATGCAGGACGGCAGCGGCAAGGTCAAGTTCCCCATCAACGAGCCGGCGCCGGGCAAACGGAAGTCCCAGGTCCAGGAATATCTGGACTATTACGGCGGCCCTGGCGTGCAGCATTTGGCGCTGGCGACGGACGATATTATTGCCGCCGTGGGCGCCCTGCAGGCCAATGGGATTGAGTTCCTGCGCGTGCCAGCCGCGTACTATGAGCGGCTAGAGGCCCGCGTCGGCCCCATCGACAAGCCCATCGCGCGCCTGGCCGAGCTGGGCATTCTCATCGACCGCGACGACGAGGGCTACTTGCTGCAGATTTTCACCAGGCCGTTAGCCGACCGGCCGACACTGTTCCTGGAGATTATCGAGCGACGTGGCTCACGCGGCTTTGGCAAGGGCAATTTTAAGGCGCTCTTTGAAGCGCTGGAGCGGGAGCAGGCGCGGCGCGGCAACCTGTAGGACCGGCGCGCGCGAACCGGCTGGGGCCGGCCCGTTCCCTGACGGGGGCCGCACATATGATATAATGGAAGCAGAGATAGCACTGCAATGCCTACCGCTTCACGGAGGTGATAAATGGCGGAAAAATATGACCATTTCGGCGCGCGCTCGTTGCTGACCGGTTACGACGACATCTACTACTATCGCCTGGGCGCCCTGGCAGAAAAGGGGATTGGTCACGTTGACCGCTTGCCATTTTCCATCAAGATTCTCCTGGAAACGCTGCTACGTAATGTGGACGGTTACCTGGTGCATGCTGGCGACGTGGAGAAGCTGGCAGGCTGGAACGCCGCCCGGCCGGCCAACGACGACATCGCCTTTATGCCGGCGCGGGTCGTGCTGCAAGATTTCACCGGCGTCCCGGCGGTCGTCGATCTGGCGGCCCTGCGCTCGGCGATGGCCCGCCTCGGCGGCGACCCCTCGCGCATCAACCCGCAGGTGCCGGTAGACCTGGTTATCGACCATTCAGTACAGGTCGATATGTTTGGCAGCGCGGCGGCGCTGTTCATCAACGCCGAGCGCGAGTTTGAGCGTAACCGCGAGCGTTACGAGTTTCTCAAATGGGGCATGGACGCTTTCCAGAACTTCAAGGTGGTACCCCCGGCCTCGGGCATCGTGCACCAGGTGAACCTGGAGTTTCTGGCGAAAGTAGTCATGACCGGCGCCGACGGCGACGGCGCGATGGTGGCCTACCCCGACAGTCTGGTGGGCACCGATTCGCACACGACGATGATCAACGGCCTGGGCGTGCTCGGTTGGGGCGTCGGCGGCATTGAGGCCGAGGCAGTGATGCTCGGCCAGCCCATTTACATGCTGACACCGGAAGTGATTGGCTTCCGCCTCTCCGGTGCGCTGCCCGAAGGCGCGACAGCCACCGACATGGTGCTGACTGTCACGGAGATCCTGCGCAGCCGCGGCGTCGTCGGCAAATTCGTCGACTTCTTTGGGCCCGGCGTCGGGCGCATCAGTCTGCCCGACCGTGCTACCATTGCCAATATGGCGCCCGAATATGGCGCGACGATGGGTTTCTTCCCGGTAGACGAGGAAACGCTGGCCTATATGCGCCGCACGGGCCGGCCGGACGACCTGATTCAGCTTGTCGAAGCCTACTCGCGCGCGCAGGGTCTCTTCTACGACGCCGACACACCCGACCCGGAGTTCACCGAGGTATTGGAGCTGGACCTGAGCGAGGTGCAGCCCAGCCTGGCCGGGCCGCTGCGCCCGCAGGATCGCGTGCCCCTAGGGGAGATGCAGCAGCGCTTCCGCGAGGCGCTGCGCGCGCCCATCAATGAGCGCGGCTTCGCCCTTGACGACGAAGCGCTGGCCCGCAGCGCGGTCATCTCCAACGGGCATGACGTCGAGGTCGGCCACGGGGCGGTGGTCATTGCCGCCATTACCAGCTGCACCAACACCTCGAACCCCAGCGTGATGCTGGGCGCCGGGCTGCTGGCAAAGAAGGCGGTTGAGCGAGGTCTGCGGGTCAAGCCTTATGTCAAGACAAGCCTGGCCCCCGGCTCCAAGGTGGTCACGCGCTACCTGGAACAGTCGGGCCTACTTCCCTATCTGGAAGAGCTCGGCTACCACATTGTCGGCTACGGCTGCACTACCTGTATCGGCAACTCTGGCCCGCTGCCGGAGCCGGTGACAAAGGCCATCCAGAGCGGCGACCTGGTGGCGACGGCAGTGCTCAGCGGCAACCGCAACTTTGCCGGCCGTATCCATCCTCACGTGCGCGCCAATTATCTCGCATCTCCGCCGCTGGTGCTGGCCTACGCCCTGGCGGGCACGACCGATATTGACCTGCGCAGCGACCCCCTGGGCATGGACCAGGACGGCAATCCCGTTTACCTGCGCGACATCTGGCCGACGAACGCCGAAATCCGCGAGGCGATTGACCGCTCGATCACCCCGGAGATGTTTGAGGCCGAGTATGGCAACATCTATGAGATGAACGAGATGTGGAACGCCATCCCCACGCGTGGCGGCGCGCTCTACGATTGGGATCCGGAATCGACCTATATCCAGGAGCCGCCCTTCTTCCTCGACCTTGCACCCGAAGTGGCCCCCATCGGCAACATTAGCGGGGCGCGCGTCCTCGTCAAGGTCGGCGATTCGACCACGACGGACCACATCTCGCCGGCCGGCGCCATTGCCCCAGACAGCCCGGCCGGGCAATATCTGATCGAGCGTGGTGTGCCACGCCGGGAGTTCAACAGCTACGGCTCGCGCCGCGGCAACGACCGGGTGATGACCAGGGGCACCTTTGCCAACGTGCGCCTGCGCAACCAGATGGCGCCCGGCACCGAGGGCGGCTGGACCACCTACCTGCCTACCGGCGAGGTGATGCCCATCTACGATGCGGCGATGAAATATATGGAAGAGCAGACCCCGCTGGTTGTCCTGGCTGGCAAGGATTATGGCATGGGCAGCTCGCGCGACTGGGCTGCCAAGGGCACGCTGCTACTGGGCGTCAAGATGGTCATTGCCGAGAGCTACGAGCGCATCCACCGCAGCAATCTGATCGGCATGGGCGTGCTGCCGCTGCAGTTCAAGGAAGGCCAGAATCCGGATACACTTGGCCTGGACGGCAGCGCCTATTTCAGCACCCTGAATCTGAACGACGACCTTCAGCCGGGCCAGGAAGTGCAGGTGCGGGCCGTGCGGCCCGACGGCAGCGAGACGCTCTTCACCGCCATCTGCCGCCTCGATACACAGGTGGAAGTTGAGTATTACCGCAACGGCGGTATTCTGCACACCGTGCTGCTTAACTTCCTCAAGGAGCCGGCGGCCTGAGCAAAGATGGGCGCCGCCTGACGCTGGCCCTTTGCGGCATGTAGGCGACAGGCCCCTTCCCGAAGAACGAAAAGACCTCGCCGGTTGCACTGCCGGCGAGGTCTTTCTTATTGCGGCGTTGGTCTGTTTAGTTGACCAGCCGGATGGCGAAATAGATCAGCAGGAGAAAGACGACAACCAGGGCGATGACCAGGGCCGGCATCATCCAGGAAGGCAACGCGCTGTCGGTCGCCGGGGCGGGCTGGCGCCGCGGCGCCGCCGTCGCGCCGTCGCCCAATGGTGAGCTGGCGTCTTCGCGCAGCCGTACCCGGCCGCCCGCCGGCTGCTCGGCGTGCCAGCCCGCAGTCGGCTCCTCCTGCAGCCAGTCCGGCAGCTCGGGCTCCGGGGGCATGCGGCCGGCATCGGCGTCGTCGGCTGGTCCCTCTTCGACCAGCAGCGCCTCGTCGCCGGCGAGCCAGGGCGGCAGTGTATCGCCCGCCGCCTGGGCTTCATAGTCAAAGGGATCGTCAGAAATGGGCATGTGCGGCTCTGCCGCCGCCGCTGCCTCTTCCTCCGCCTCCTCTGCGCCGGCCACCTCCAGCTCGTCAGGTTCCAGCGCGCCGCCAACGTAAGGCTCGGCGGCCGCCGCTTCGGGCGGCGTCTCCTCGTCAAAGAGCTGCAGCGCTTCGTCCGGACCCGGCGCGGCGCTTTCCGCGGGCAGCTCATCCAGCGTGGTTACCGGCGCATCGACGGCGGCCGCCTCGATGGCCTCTTCCTCGGTCACCGGCTCGCCGGCCACTTCCGCGGCGGCCTCCCCCGTGTCGCCGGCCTGCAGCGCTTCCATTTCCTGGCGCGCGTAAATATGACCCGGGTCGAGCGAGAGGATCTTGTCGAGAAAGGCCGCTTTCTGCATCTTGTTGGGGGCCAGCTTACTTAAGAGGACCCAACCGTGAATATACTCCGGGTCATCTTTTAACATGCGGGCCAGCAGCACCCGGGCCTGTTCCTCTTCACCATTTCTGATGGCGGCGAATGCCTGCTCTAATTCTTGCTTCATAACCCTCCCTTATCGGGCAGGAATCCGGCCCGAATGATATCAGCGCGGCGTGCGCGCCCTGATGGGGCTTGCTTTGTGCCGGCCCCTGTCAGCTTGCGTCGCCGTGCTCGGCCGGCAGGTCACGGATGAGACGCCAGCGCTCCAGGGCGCCTTCGCTGAAGAGCGCCGGGTCAAAGTCGGCCAGGGCTTCCCAACCTTCCACGCCGGCCAGCTCGTGCAGCTCGGTCGTCAGCTCAACCTGCAGCTCCCGCCCATCCGTGTGCATCTGAAGGGTCAACAGGTCGCTGCCGTCGTCGATGACGTCTCGAATGCACAGCCGGTCGCTTCCTTCCGGATAGCGAAGAAACGCCGCCGAGCAGCGTTGGCAGTAGGGAAGCGTTGCATCGCATAGATCCCGATCAATCACAACCTTCATTTTCACCCTCTCCTATGCCCGGCGCGCTCGTGCCCGTCGAGCAGATGCGCGGGGATCGCCTGACTTCCCGCAGGCGATCCGGTACACTGGCTATTATACGGAGCTTTGGGCAAAATGTCAGGAGTGGGTTGCCGGCGCCGGAAGCGCACGGTTAGAGCGCTTTGAACTGCTCGAACGGTTGCTGGCAGGCGCGGCAATAGTAGATGGCCCGGCACAGCGTGGGCCCGAAGCTATTCTTGATTTCCGTCTCCGTAGAATCACAATAGGGGCAGGGGGCCGGCTCGTAAAAGGTGACCATCACGTTGCCGCCGTGCCGGGGCGGGGGCGATAGGCCAAAGGCCTTGAGGCGCGCGCGCGTCTCTGCGCTGAGCCAGTCGGTTGTCCACGGCGGGGAAAGCACCGTCTCGACGGTTACCGCGCTGGCGCCCAACGCGCGCACGCAGCGTTCAATGTCGCGGCGCATGACGTCCAGCGCCGGGCAGCCGGAGAAAGTGGGCGTCATGCGCACCGTGACCCGGTCGCCGGCGACCGTCACCTGGCGCACGATGCCCATCTCGACCACCGAGACCACCGGTATCTCCGGGTCCTTCACTGCTTCCAGCGCCCGCCAGATTGTCTCTTCGCTCAGCTCAGCCATCGCTCTCACTCCTCACCATGCGGCGCCGGGGTCCTGCCGCGCCACTTCCTGCAGCTCTGCGAGCAGCGGCGCCAGGTGTTCAGTGTGCACGTCACGTCCGTCACGGACCACCCGGGCAAGCGGCGGAACCTGCAGGCCGGCGTCGGCCAGGAACGGCAGCACCGTCTCTTCCCAGCGCGCCCGCAGCTCGCCTGCTTCCGGGTAGACCGACTGCGGCAGCCGCTCCAGCTCCGGCGCGATGACCTGGAAGAGCTGCGCCGCGTCGGGCCAGAGCCGGTCGAGCGCCATCTGCGTGCGCAGGTGGCTTTCCGCCGTGCCCAGACCCAGCCGCCGCACCCAGCTCTCGGTGTGGCGGTAATGGTAGCGCTCTTCCTGCAGCACCCGGGCGGCTGCCGCGGCCAGCGGCTCGTAGGCGCTGTGCTGCAGCAGCTCGGCCCGCACCAGCTCAAAGGCGTCAAACAGGTACTGGCGCAGTATGGTAAAGGCCCAGTCGCCGCGCGGCGCCTCCACCAGGCGCAGGTTGCGGTAGCCGGCGGCGTCGCGAAAGAAGATGAGGTCGTCGGCGTTGGCGCCGGTCAGCGCGCCGTAAATGTCGTACCAGAGCCGGGCGTGTCCCAGCTCGTCCAGGGCAATGTTGGCGAAGGCGATATCCTCTTCCAGGATCGGCGCGTGGCCGGTCCACTCGGAGTTGCGATGGGCAAGGATAAGCTCGTCGTCGCCCATTGCCAGCAGGTGGGCGGCTAGCGTCTGCTCATTAGCCGGCGGCACTGTCTCGCTCCGTTTTCTGCTGCCGGATCTCGTCCATTAGCGTGCGCGTATGGTAGGCGCCGGGCAGACGGAAGCTCTTGTCATGCGCCGGGTCAAAGAGCATGGCCGCGTCCTCGTCCCGGCTCTTGCTCACGGCCGCCGCCGGCACAACCCACCAGACGTAGGCGCTCTCCGGCCCGCCTTCGTCCAGCGCCTGCTGCAGCGCCTGCTGCGGCGTGGCGGCGCTGACATCGCCGCGATAGCGGACGAAGGTCATCGCGCGCCGCTGCGAGCTCTTAGTGAAGATGTGATAGGTCGCCTGGGGACTGCCGGCCTCGTCCACGGCCGGAGGCGCGGGCAGCCCGGCCAGCTCCTCGCGCGTCACGCTCAGAATCGCGGCGGCGGGCACGACCCAGAGAGCGGCTACCTGCGGCCGGCGTACAAAGACATCGCGCGCATTCTGCAAGGCCATCACCACGTCGGGCGCGTGCACCGAGCCACAGTTTTCTATGGGGCCATCGGCGCTTGCCTGCTGGAAGACCTCAAAGCGAGGCCATTGTGTATCGCCGCTACTCATGCCGCCCGCGCCTGCTTCTTGCGCGCGTAGGAAGCCAGCGCCTCGCGCACCCAGCGACCCTCGTCGTGGGCCCGGCGGCGCGCATCCAGGCGCTCCTGGTTGCAGGGTCCGTCGCCTTTGACAACCCGCCAGAACTCGTCCCAGTCGATGGCGCCATAGAGCCAGTTGCCGCTCTCCTCGTCGTAGCGCAAGTGCGGGTCGGGGACCGAGAGGCCGAGGGCATGTAGCTGGGGGACCAGCTCGTTGACGAATTCCTGGCGCAGCTCGTCGTTGGTGCGCGTCTTCACGCCCCAGCGCAGCAGCACGCCGCTGTTGGTCGATTGGTCGTCGGGCAGGCCGAACATCATCAGCGTCGGCCACCACCAGCGGTTGATAGCATCCTGCACCATCTCGCGCTGTAGCGGCGTCCCCTGCGAATAGCGGATGACCATTTCCTGCCCTTGCTTCATGTGGAAGCCTTCTTCGGCGCAAATGCGCACCATGGCCCGCGAGTAGGGTCCGTAAGAACATTGGGCCAGCATCGTCTGGTTCTTGATGGCTGCGCCATCGACCAGCCAGCCGATGACCGCATTGTCTGCCCAGGTCAGGGTGGGGTAGTTAAAGACGCTGGCATACTTGGCGCGGCCGTCGAGCAGGGCGTCGAGCATCTCCTCGCGGGTGGCGCCCAGCGTTTCCGCCGCATGGTAGAGATACTGGCCGTGGCCGGCCTCGTCCTGCACTTTCGCCAGCAGCACCATCTTACGCCGCAGATTAGGCGCGCGCGTGATCCAGGCGCCTTCCGGCAGCATGCCCACAACCTCGCTGTGCGCGTGCTGCGAGATCATGCGGATGAGCTGGCGCCGGTACTCCTCGGGCATCCAGTCGCCCGGCTCGATCTTTTCGCCGCGGGCAATCCGCTCTTCAAAGGCCCGCAGCCGCTCCTCGGTTGCTTGGTCTACCATGACCATCGTGACTCCACAGTTTGCTGAGCTGGTGGCGCTCCACCCTGGCGCGCCAGAGGCATCCATAGTATAGCACAATCGGACAGGGCCGAAACCATAGGCTAACGCTATGGAGCGTTGACATAATTCTCATCTTCCTGTTATAATGCTATATATCGTGATATGTATCCTCCTTTGTATCCCGGTTCATTGATTTTCAGGTGGGGCGCCATTAAGCTAAGGGTGTGATGGGCAGAGCCTGAAAAAGAGGCTGCCCCTGAGAACAAGAACGTTTCGAGAGACATTAAGGAGGTTGAAATGCTTATTAACATTATTGCCTGGATCATCGTCGGCGGCCTCGCCGGCTGGATCGCCAGCATGATCATGGGCACCAACGCGAGCATGGGCCCGATTGCCAACATTATCGTTGGTATTGTGGGCGCCGTCATCGGTGGCTTCCTGGTCGGTCTCTTCGGCATAGAGACTACTACGTTTAGCCTCGCCGGCCTGTTGGTAGCGATCCTGGGCGCTGTCGTACTTCTCTTCCTGATAGGACTCGTCCAGCGCTCGACCTGATCGCGAGCAGATCTTAGACTAGACTCGTGTTTGCCCGGATGGGCAACCAGACAAAAGAGCGCCTTCCGGGGCGCTCTTTTCATTCCCGCACCTGTCAACCCTTTTCTGCCTAATCGTCTCCCTCGGCGGCGTCGTCGAGCATCTCGTCCATATGCTCCAGCATATCCTCTATTGTCGCCACCACGTCGTCTTCTACTTCTGAATAACCACACTGGTCGCAGGCCCACATCGGCACGTCTTCCAGCGTGACCTCGCGGCCGTCTTCCAATTTCGCCACATAATCTTGCGGCGTCTCTTCCATCGGCGCTTTGCAGACCGGACAGGGTTTCACTCCTTCTTCAGTCACCGTCAGTCTCCTTTAGCTCGCGTTGGGCCGCCAACTATAGCATAAACAGAATGCCCGCTCACCCTATGCGGGCCGCTGCAGCAGATCGCGCAGGGCGTCCTCCAGCTCCGGGAAGCAGTAATCAAAGCCAATCTGCAGCAGGCGCTGCGGCACGACCGGCTGCCCTTTGAGCACGATGTCGGCTACCTCGCCCAGGGGCAGGCGCAGGGCAAAGGCCGGCAGCGGAAAGAAGTGGGGCCGGCCCAGTACCTTGCCCAGCGTCTTACCAAATTCCTGATACCGGGCCGGCTGTGGCGCCACCAGATTAAACGGGCCGCTGGCGTCGGCGCGCTCGATCAGGAAATGGATGCCGCGCACCACGTCGTCGGGGTGAATCCAGGACCACCATTGCCGGCCGCTGCCTATCGGGCCGCCGACGAACAGGCGGTAAGGGAGCAGCAGGCGGCGCAGTGGTCCGCCCTCTGGCGTAAGGACCACGCCGGTACGGACGATGGCCCGCCGTACCCCAGCGTCCTCCACGGCCGCCGTACTGGCCTCCCAGTCGCGGACGACGCTCGCCAGAAAGTCGTTCCCAGGGGGATGGTCTTCGGCGATGCGGCCGCTGTCATGCGTGCCGTAATAGCCGACGGCTGAGGCCTGAATGACCACCTGCGGCGGCTGGCCAGCGCGCCGGATGGCGTCGACGACGGCCCGGCCGGCGTCAATCCGGCTCTGGCGAATGCGGCGCCGCTTGGCCGCGGTCCAACGGTCGGGCAGGTAGCGCTCGCCGCCGATGTTCTCGGCGGCCAGGTTGACGATCGCCGTGTCGCTGTCAATCAGGCTGGCCCAGCCGTCGCCGCTGCGGGCGTCCCAGCCAGCCGCCGCCACGTTGCCTGCCAGGTCGCCGAGCTGGCCCGGCGACCGCGACAGAATGATAACTTCATGCCCTGCCGCAGCCAGACTGCGGACGAGGGGGCGGCCAAGCATGCCGGAACCGCCGGTGACGATGATGCGCATAACGCCTCCTGAAGCGTGTCGTTAGTGATGAAGAGCAGTGTGCTTTTCCGCGGCCCGCGCCAGCCAGGCAACAATCAGTGCCCCGCGCTCGTCCAGATTGGCTCTGGCCGCGTCGTGATAAAGCTGCAGGTATTGTCCCAGTGGGCTGGCCTCGCCGCCAAATGCGCCGCTGTTAGCAATCAGCCCCTCCACCCAGGCCAGCTCGTGGTCGACGAGCTGCATGTCGCCGAGGCGGAGAGCGGCTCGAATGTGGGCGGCCAGGATGCGGTTGGCCTGCGCCAGCTCCTCCTGCCCTATCCCGGCCCGGCCTGCCTGCTCCCAGATGGCCGCTTCAATGCGCGGCTGGCCCGCGCGGAAGCAGCGCAGGGCCGCCTCATAGCCGGGGTCAGCCGGGCTTGCCGCGGCTGGCCGCGCCGGCTGGCGCAGCAGCTGCTCCACGACGAAGACAGCCTGGTCAATCTGCTCTCCCAGGAAGTGGCCGGCAATGCGGGCGCGCGCCGCCGGCGCCAGATTGAAGACACGCCCGCCATAAGCCAAGTTAATCTTCTCCTCCAGTAAGAAGCGGGCAAGGGGCACCATGGCCGCCGCCGCCGGCAGCATTTGCGCGCTGAGGATGACCAGATCCGGTCGGGTCTGGCGCAGCATCGACTCCAGGCCCTGTAGCGGCACGTCGGCGCCGAGATAGATGGCGCTCCAGCCACGCCGCCGTAGCAGCAGCGTCAGCAGGAGCGAGCTAAAGGTATGCTCCTCGCCCGGCGGGCAGGCGACGATGATACGCTTATTCTGGGTTGGAGCCGGGTTGGCCGCCAGCAGCGCTTCCAGCCGCCGCATGGCCATCTCCGACGCGAAATGCTCCTGCTGCACAGTGACCGTGCCCGCGTACCAGCGCTCGCCAATCTGCGCCAGCCCCTTCTGCAGCACCTCGATACAGCCGACCTGCGGCGGGTAAAGGGCAAACACTTGGGCAAGCACGTATTCGGCCTGCTGCTCGTCAAAGGCGAGGCAGGCGTTCACCCATGAATCGCGCAGCTCGGCGAGGGTGTCGCCAATCTCCAGCGAGATGGCGCGCGCTGCTTCGGGATGGCCGCTGCTTTCCTGCAGCGGCTCCTGGCCGTCGGCCAGCAGCTGCTTCCACAGCTCGACAGCGCGGCTGATGCTGAGCCCTTCTTGCTGCCGCTGGACCAGCCAGTTCAGCATCTGGATGTCGCGCTGCGAATACAGACGGTGACCGCCGGCGCTGCGCACGGGCGCCGGCAGACCATAGCGGCGCTCCCAGGCGCGCAGGGTGTCTGCCTTGAGCCCTGTTTCCTGCACGACTGCCTTGAGATTAAACGTGGGCGCTTCATCTATCGTCGTCATAATCAAACTCCTCGTCAGATGATAACTACGATGTTAGCATTATGTTCATGTTTTGTCCAGAAACCGGTTGAAATCCTGTTACTCCTGCCTGCGCAACGGCATCCCTGCTGGCTGTGGCGCCTTTTGCGCTATACTGGGGGCCATGAGCGCTGCCAGCTACAGTCTCATTGCGCCCTATTACGACCTGCTCCACGCTGGCCTGACCCAGGACACCGGCTTTGCCCTTTCCCTGGCAGCGCGCCACCCGGGCCGGCTGCTGGAGCTAGGTTGCGGCACCGGCCGCCTGCTGCTGCCGCTGGCGCGGGCCGGCCACCCGATCCTCGGCCTCGACAACTCGCTGCCTATGCTGGAGCTGGCCCGGCGCAAGCTCGGCGCGGAGCCGCCGGCCGTGCAGCGGCGCGCCGGGCTGGCTGCCGCCGATATGACCGCCTCGGCCCTGGCCCCCGCTGCTTTTTCCCTGGCCCTGGTTGCCTACAATACTTTTCTCCATCTGGATAGAGCGGCGGCGCGCGCCGCTTTGCGCGCCATCAGCCGCCAACTGCAGCCGGGCGGGCGCCTCTTGCTCGACCTTGCCAACCCCTATGCCGTGCTGCAGACGCCCGAAGACCAGCTGCTCTCGGCCGAGAAGATCGTGACTGATCACGAGACGGGCAACGTCATCGTGGTTATGGCCGCCAACCGGCTGCGGCCGGAGGACCAGGAGCTGGACATTAGCTGGCTCTATGACGTGAGCCCGGTCGTGGGGGGGCCGGTAGCGCGCACGGTGGTCCAGGTCACCTATCACTACTACTTCCCGCACGAAGTGGAGCTGCTGCTCGAGCAGGCCGGCCTGCAGCTTGAAGCCCTCTATGGGAATTACAACCAGAGCGCGTTTAGTGAAGCGGCAGAGCGGTTGCTCGTCGTGGCGGCCCGGCGCCCTAGCCGCGCATGATGTTGCCGTCAGAAATGGTCAGGCTCGCTTCCGGTTCCTCGGAGACGGTAGCCAGACGGAGCCGCACAAAGACCCCCGGCGCGTAGTAGGCCACCCACATGCTGGCCAGCCAGTAGCGAAGGAAGCGCAGCGGCAGCGCCAGCCAGAGCGGGTCGTCGGGCAGGATGAGCGCGAGGCCGCGCCAGAGCGCCAGCGTGACGGCAATGCCCAGCACGTAGCGCGCCCCCCGCCGCAGCAGCGAGCCGTCGACGAGAAAAGAGATGCGGGAGGCTTCCAGAATAAAGCCCATGCCCAGACCCAGGAGCATAGCCAGGCCGCTAGTCACGTCGTCGATGCTGGCGCGCTCGGCCGCCGCGATGTGCTGGCTCCAGGCGACCGCAGTGTCGGCGGCGCCAATGGCGAAGCGGATGACGGCGTAGATGAGCATAAACGAGAAGGGCACCAGCAGCGAGAAAAGCAGCCGCTGGCCCAGGATGCGGTTGCGAAAGGGTTCCTGCAGGTAACGGAGCCAGAGCAGGTAACAGCCGAGCACTATCAGGCCGATAAGCAGGCCGGCGGCCGTGTCGTGCAGGAAATGCACGCCCAGGTAAGTCCGACTCAGCGCCATAAGCAAGACGACCAGGAGGGCGACGAACCAGACCCAGCGGCGCCGCACCCAATAGGCAGTAAAGAAATAGGTTACGGCCGCGCTCTGGACATGGTTGCTGGGGACTCCGTACGACTCTTCGGTTGCTAGCCCCACGCTCTCGTCCAGCCAGTAAGGCCGCGGCTCGCGTGCGGCGTGCTTGACCAGCGCGTTCACCATGTTGGTGAGCGCCAGTACGTAGGCGAGGTTCCTGCCGAACCGCTTGTGGATGCACCAGTAGACGAGCGGGACGAGCACCAGAAAGACCTCAAAGCGGCCGAACTGGCTCACAATGGCTAACGCCGTATCCAGCTGTGGATAGTTAAGATGAAGCCAGCGGATTATCTCTAATCCGGACTCATAGAGCGCGTCCACGTCTGCCTTTCCTCCCTCTTCCGGCCAGGATGGTTCTTCGGCCATCCTGATTGGGTGACGATTGTAGCTGCCCCTATAAGCGCGTCAAGGTTAACACGGCGCTACCTCATGGCGAAAAGCCAGCAGATGCCCAGCTGCGCACGCTTCCCCCGGGCCAGATGGGTGGCTTGCCGCCGGCTGTTGCGTCAGGCGGGGTGCAGACTATACTAGAGAAATGAGGTCCGGATGAGACAACCCGGCTCTGGCTGGGCTGCCGGCGCCTACCGGATTTGCTACGGAGAAATGCGATGTCTGCCAAGATCTTGGTAATCGACGACGAAGAAAGGATTCGCCAGTTCCTCCAGCGCGGGCTGACCTTTGAAGGCTACCGGGTGGAAACAGCCGCCGATGGCCCTGAAGCGCTGGACAAAGTACGCGACAACCCACCCGACCTGGTGCTACTTGACCTCATGCTGCCCGGCATGGACGGCGTTGAAGTATGCCGCCGCGTGCGCACAGTCAGCGACGTGCCGATTCTCATGTTGACGGCCAAAGAAGCCATCGAAGACCGGGTCTCCGGCCTGGACGCCGGCGCCGACGATTATCTGGTCAAGCCCTTTTCCTTCGACGAGCTGCTGGCCCGTGTGCGCGCCCTGCTGCGCCGCGCGCAGCCGACCCAGCCGCAGGTCTATCGCTTTGCCGACCTGGAGCTGGACACGGGCACGCGCCGCGGCCGGCGCGGCGACCATATCTTCGACCTGACGGCCAAGGAATACGAGCTGCTAGAGCTGTTCATGCGCCATCCGCGGCAGGTCCTGACCCGCGAGGTCATTTTCGACCGCGTCTGGAACTACGACTTTGGCGGTGAGAGCAATATCATCGAGGTCTATGTCCGTTACCTGCGCCAAAAGACGGAAGCAGACGACCGCCCCCGGCTGATCCACACGGTGCGCGGCGTCGGCTATGTCCTGCGCGAAGAATAACGCGTCGCGCCATCGCTGCCTTAACATCTCCCCGACATGAGCGGAGCCGGCCACACAGCTTCGACCTGGTGGTCCGGCCTCTGCGGTAATGGCGCCGGGCGCTTGCTCGATTTGCGCTTCACCTGCATATGATTCGCGATCGCCTGACTGCCATCTACACCGCCATATTCTTCATCGCCTTCATCGGCTATACGGCGGTGGTCTATACCATGCCGCGCAACCTGCTCCTCAATGAGGTCGATAGCCGACTGGAAGAGACGGCGGAAACGTTCCTCGCCGGCGCCCAGATCTACCAGAACCGCGACCTCTACTCGCTCATCTTGCCGCCGCAGGAGACCAATACCTTCCGGCGGGCCACCACCTTCGTCATCGTCGTCACGCCTCAGGGAGAAATCCTCTCCCGCTCCGATAACCTGCGCGACTTCAACCAGGCGCTGGATCCCGGCGCCGTCGAGAGCGGGAGTGAGGGAATCCGCACGGTTAGCTACGATGAGCAGGCGATCCGCGTGCTGACGGCCGCGGTGCGCGTGGAGCAGGGCGGCGCCTCCGGCCTCATTGGCTACCTGCAGGTGGCCCAGGTGATCGAGGAGTATGAGACCTTTAACAAGTTGGTCATTGCCGCAGTGCTGTTAGGGTTGGCGGCGGCCACTGCCTCCAGCTTTATTGCTACCCTTATCTCGCCGCGTCTTTTCCGCCCCCTGGAGGAGATTGCCCGGCTTGCCGGCCAGATCAGCCGCGCCGACGACCTCAGCCGCCGCCTGCCGGATACTGGGCGCGCCGACGAGATCGGGCAGCTCACGATGGCGCTCAACCAGACACTGGCCCAGCTGGAAGAGCTGTTCCGCACCCAGCAACGTTTTCTGGCCGACGTCTCGCACGAGCTGCGCACGCCGCTGACGACCATACGCGGCAACGTCGATCTGATGCGGCGTATGGGCGGGGCAGATAACGTTTCGCTCGACGATATCGAGGCCGAGCTGGAGCGCATGACGCGGCTGGTCAACGACCTGCTGCTGCTGGCCCGCGCTGACGTGGGCAGCCTGCCCATCGGCCAGGAGGTCGTCGAGCTAGACACGCTGCTGCTGGACGTCTACCGCCAGGCAACGACACTGAATCCCAGCGTCGAAGTGCGCATGGCGGAGGTGGATCAGGTTCAGGTCATCGGCGACGCCGACCGGCTCAAGCAGCTCGTGCTGAACCTGGTCGATAATGCCGTCAAATACACGCCGGCGGGCGGCGCTGTCTTTCTGGGCCTGACCAAGAGTAATCAGGAGGCCGAGCTGACCGTGCGCGACACGGGAATCGGCATCCCAGAGGACGACCTAGACTTTATCTTCGACCGCTTTTACCGGGTGGATAAGGCGCGGGCGCGCGCACATGGCGGCTCCGGCCTGGGCCTCTCTATCGCCCGCTGGATTGTCGAGGCGCATGGGGGCTCGATTGCCGTGGATAGCCGGCTGGGGCAGGGGACAACCTTCATCGTACGGCTCCCGCTCTACGCGGGCCCCGGCAGCAGCCGGCCCACAGACTCAGGAACGCAGCCGGCCCGCGCCCAGCCGGCGCGAGCGCCGGGCCGGCGCTAACACGCAGGCGGCCCGGCTAGCGGTTGCGGCGCACGAGCAGGAAGACGCCGAGCAAGATCAGGGCCAGTGGCCAGAAGAGGCTGCCGCTAAAGAAGCCGAGGCTCTCCAGCAGAAAGTAGACGCCCATCAGGATGAGCAGAATGGCGGCAATGCGCGGCCCTTCCGGGTGCTGGCGCGCCCGGTCGACGCCGGAGGTGACAGTTTCGCCCAGCTCGTTGATATTCTTGCCGACGATCTCTGCCTGTGAGAGCTCGACGTCCTCTTCACTGGGCATCACAATCGTCAGGATAATGTAGAGCGGCGCGCCGATGCCCCCGGCCGGGATCAGCAGCAGGAAAGCCAGGCGCACCAGAACGGGGTCCACCCCGAGATATTGGGCCAGGCCGCCGCAGACGCCGGCTATCATTCGCTCATCTGTACTGCGCATCAATCGTGGTTCCATGGGCGATCCTCCTTCACCTTCCCAGGTATGCTCCCTATACGCGCCGCGCCGGCCCGGGTTGCGCACGGCGCCGACAAACGGCAAACATAAGAACGATCTGAAGCGGCCGTGTTACCATATCTGAGCTATGCTATACTGTCGCGCTGGAAGGCTCTTTGTCTGCGGCGCCGGAGATTGTCGAGGAGTGATTGAGAGAGCGATTGAACAGCGCCAGGCCAGCCGCCAAGAAATGGTTAGCGAAATTGATGCGGCTCTACCTGATGCGCCGGGCCATGAAGCTCGGCCTCATATTACTCGTGCCGCGGCATCGCATTGGCATCAATCTAGTCGGGCTCGACCCGGATGGACGTATTCTGTTGCTCAAGCACGTCTTCCATCCCTTCGTTCCCTGGGGTTTGCCCGGCGGCTGGCTGGGGCGCGGCGAGGCGCCGGAAGAGTGCCTGCTGCGCGAGCTAAAGGAGGAGACAGGGCTCACGGCGAGGCTGGGGCCCCTATTGCTTACGGCGATGAAGCACGAGCCGCGTCATCTCGTGATGGTCTACGCCGGCTTTGTCGATCCGGCGCCGCTGGCGCTGAGCACCGAGATTATGGATGCAGGCTGGTTTTGCCGCGATGAGCTGCCCACGCCGCTCTTGAAGGCAACAGGCGAGGCAATCGCCACGGCATTTCGCCTGTGGGATGAGGGTTTGCTGGAATACCGATGAGAACGCGCTCGACGCCCGGGATGGGCCAGTGGCTGGTGATGACCATCATCGTCGCCGCTGTCGTCTTTCTCCTCTATAAAGTCTACCAGTATGGCACCTTTCGCCAGTTTCTCCCTGCCGGGCTGACCGTCGCGGGTGTGAACGTCGGCGGCCTGTCCCGCAACGAAGCGGCCTCGCTGCTCACCAGCCGCTACATGGATGCCGAAGTGGTCCTCTACCACGGCGACGCCACGGTATCTATCGATCCTTCGCGCGACGCCGAGTTTAAGCTGGATCTGGAGACGATGCTCAATCAGGCCGATTTCCAGCGCGATCAGCAAGATTTCTGGGCCGGATTCTGGGGCTTTCTCTGGCAGCGGCCCATCGAGGTGGAGATGGTGGAGCTACGCGCCACCCATAACCCGGCGACGCTGCGCCGCACCCTGGAGACGATAGCAACCAGCTTCGACAACCCGGCGCAGCGCCCACAGCCGGTGCCGGCTACCCTCAGCTTCCAGTATGGCGAGCCCGGCGTGCGCACCGATATCGCCGCCAGTATCGACGAAGTGTCCGCGGCGCTCTACCGGCCGACGCGACGCGAGGCGCACCTGACCCTGCGCGCCAGCGACGCCGAGCGTCCGGAGATTGGCCTGCTGGGCAACCTGCTCATCAACCATCTGCAGAACGCGCGCTTTGAGGGGGTCGCCAGTATCTTTATCCTGGATCTGGCGACCGGCGAGGAAGTCCGTATCGAGGCCGGACAGCCGATGTCGGGCATCGACCTGCTGAAGCTGCCCATTGCCATCGAGGCCTACCGGGTTCTGGAGAATGCGCCGACAGCAACGCAGCTCAGCCTGCTAACGGACGCGCTGACGACTACCGAGCCGGAAGGGTCCATCGCCCTCCTCAATCTGATTGCCGGCCAGGAAAACCCGCACCTGGGTGCAGAAGTGACCACGCAATCGCTCTGGCGGCTGGGCCTGCGCAACAGCTTTATGGCCACACCCTACGGCCAGCAGCCGCGCGGCCAGGGCACCTATGACACGCCGGCCAACTCCACCTTCGAAATGCTGACGAATCCCGACCCGGCGATGCAGACGACGGCTGAGGATATGGGCACGCTGCTGGCGATGCTTTATTACTGCGCGGAAACCGGCGGCGGCTCCCTCCGCGCCGCTTATCCCAATGAGATTACGCAGGGCGAATGCCAGCAGATCGTCGCCCAGATGCAGCAGAACCGCATTGGCAGCCTGATTGAGCAGGGGGTGCCCCCTGATACGCCGGTTGCCCACCGTCACGGCTGGTCGGGCGACACGCACGCCGACGCTGGCATCGTCTACTCGCCCGGCGGCGATTACGTGCTTGTGGAGATCTTCCATCAGGCGGACTGGCTGCCCTGGGATCGCAGCTCACCGCTCATGGCCGACATTTCGCGCGCGGCCTATAACTACTTCAACTTCGACAGCCCCTATCTGGGTAGCTCGAGGATCAATTGAACCGCAAGTCATCGTTCGGTAGGCGACTGCGCAACCTGCTGCTCACCTTCCTGTTTCTGAGCGGAACGCTCTTTCTGCTCTACCGGCTGTTCCACTATCACCAGACGCGCGCCGGCTTCCCCTTCGACACGACCATTGGCGGCATCGAGGTAGGCGGGCTCACGGCCGAAGAGGCCAACCAGCTTCTGCGCGACCAGTACCTGACGCCGGTAGCTATTTACCACGGCGAGGAGCGCATCGAGCTGAATCCCGCCGATGTCGGCTTCAACCTGGAGGCCGATACGATGGTCGCCCGGGCGCAGGAAGCCTACGCGGCGCGCAGCTACTGGCTCGGCTTCGCCACTCACCTGACAGGCTTTAGCTGGCAGCCGATCCGCGTGCCGCTGCAGGCCGGGTATGACCCGGCGCTGCTGGCAGAGATGCTGGAGACCATTGCCAGCTACCTGGACGACCCGGCGCAGCTGCCACAGATCCTCTCGGAATCTGCCATGTTTGAAGAAGGGGAGGCGGGCTACGTGACGGACATCGAGGCCAGCCTGCCATTGGTGGAAAGCGCGCTCTACAGCCCGACCGAGCGCATTGCCCATCTGGTCGTCGTCGAGCAGGAGGCGCCTACGCTCGATTTCGAGCTACTGGAAACGGTCATCCGCAGCAAGGTGGCCGCCTTTGACGGTATCGCCAGCATCTTCATCATCGATTTGCAGACCGGCGAGGAGATCCGTATCAACAGCGACGTGGCGCTGTCGGGCATGAGCATCCTCAAAATCCCCATTTTCGTGGAGGCGTTCCGCCATATCTCGCTGCCGCTCACCGATTACCAGCAGCAGATTTTTTACGATACCGCCGTGCGCTCCAGCAACTATGGCGCCAATCTGCTGCTCTATCTCATTGCCGGCGAAGAGAATGCATATGCCGGCGCCGACATCATGACGGAGTCGATGTGGCGGCTGGGCCTGGAAAACACGTTCATGGCGATTCCCTACGACCCGCTCAACATCCCCGCCTACCGCCGCACCACCTACGAGACGCCCGCCAACTCGCGGCCCGATCTGCCGACGGTCCCTGACCCGACGCGGCAGACGACGGCCGAGGAGATGGGCGCGCTGCTGGCGATGCTTTATCATTGCGCCTTCAACGGCGGCGGCGCGCTCATGGCCGTCTATCCGGGCGATTATACGGCGGAAGAGTGCCAGTATATTGTCGATTTGATGGTGCTCAACGAAGAGGGCAATCTGATTCGCTTTGGCGTGCCCGACGACGTGCGGGTGAGCCACAAGCACGGCTGGATCCTGGACACGCATGGCGACGCCGGCATCGTCCTCACCCCCGGCGGCGATTACGTGGTCGTCGAGTTCCTGCACTATCCCGGCAACTGGCTGCAGTCCGACTTCAGCTTCCCCATCCTGCGCGAGATCTCGCGTGCCGTCTACAACTACTTCAATTACGACAACCCTTACCTGGGCGACCGCCTGGCCGAAGGGGGATTTCTAGATGAAGAGGGTGTGGAGCAAGGCGCAGCCGGCGCGGAAGAGCCGGCTGGCGACGAGCAGATAGAAGACGCTACCCCGGATGCGGCGACGGGCGCCGGCATGCCAGTCGCCCCGGCGCCGGCGACGCCGGAAGGGGACGACGCCGGCGCCGCGGACACGCCGCCGGAAACGACGCTACCCTGATTTAGCCTGCCGGCCGCGAAACAGCGGCCGCGCCCATCCCACAGGAGAAGAAGATGGAATACCGCCGGCTGGGCCGCACGGGCCTGAAAGTTTCGACCATCTGCCTGGGTACGATGCAATTTGGCTGGAGCACGGATGAGGGCGAGGCGTTTCGCATTATCTCCCGTGCCGTCGAACTCGGCTGCAACTTCCTCGATACAGCCGACGTCTACTCGCGTTGGGTCGAGGGGAATCCCGGCGGCGTCTCCGAGACGATCATTGGTAACTGGCTGCAACAATCGTCAGTGCGCCGCGAGGATATGATCATCGCCACCAAGGTCCGCGGCAAGATGAGCGACGACATTAACGATCAGGGGCTGTCACGCCATCACATCATGAACGCCGTCGAAAACAGCCTGCGTCGGCTGCAGCTCGACTATATCGACCTCTACCAGCTCCATGCCTACGATGCCGACACGCCGCAGGAGGAGACGCTGCGGGCGCTGGACGACCTGGTGCGCCAGGGAAAAGTGCGCTATATCGGCGTTTCCAACTATCCTGCCTGGCGGCTGACCAAAGCGCTCTGGATCAGCGACGTGCGCAATCTGGCGCGCTTCGATAGCCTGCAGCCCCATTACAACTACGTGCACCGCGCCGAGTTCGAGCGCGAGCTACAGCCGCTCTGCCTGGAAGAGGGCATCGGCGTCATTCCCTACAGCCCGCTGGGCGGCGGCTTCCTCACCGGCAAATATCGCCGTGATACGCCGCTGCCGGAGAGCGATCGCGCCACGGGGGTCCAGCGCCGCTACATGAACGAAAAGGGCTTCGGCGCGCTGGACAAGCTAGAAGAGATCGGCCAGGCTCACGGGGCGACCATTGCCCAGACGGCCATCGCCTGGGTGCTGGCCAACCCGGCGGTTACCTCGGCGATAATCGGCGCTAACAGTATCGAGCAGCTGGAGGATACGTTCAAGGGTGCCGAGATAGCGCTCAGCGCCGAGGAGAAAGAGGCGCTGGATGCCGTGACCGACTGGC
>CAZOGK010000031.1:6534-7840 GCA_964579295.1 uncultured Ardenticatenaceae bacterium | reverse complement strand
GGCGGCGAGAATTGTCCGCAGCACGCTAATCGCCTCGCGGTCGTAGAGGAGCCAGCGGGCCAGCTCGTCGTTGGGCAGCTCGCGCCGCCACTGGCGGTAGGTCGTCAGCGGCAGGTCATGGAAGAAGAGGGCGACGACAACCGGCCGGGCCCGGTTCCACGGCTGCGCATAGTACGCAGCCGTCAGCACGCCGGGCAATGAGCCGCCCTTGTATCCCAGCCAGGCCAGCGTCTCCTGGTTGACGGGAAAGGCGGTGGGCCACTCCAGGTAGCTGCGGATACGCACGCTGTGCTCCCACGGCCCGAACTGATTATCGGCAATACGGCCCATCAGCAGCGCATAGTCGCGCGCGCTGCCGTGGGCGTTGAAATGCTCGCTATATAGCTCCTGAATGGACATCTCCGGTCGCTGCGTGCGCCCGCGCCAGCTCTGCTGGGCCATGTCGCTATCTCCGGCGCTGAAGGCTAGCGTCGCCGCCATCACGTCGGCCGCGTAGCGATCCGGGTCCGCCAGGTAACTGGCCGCGGCGCTCTCCCCCTGGCTCATCAGCAGGAACTGGCCGAGGAAGGGGCAGGGGGCGGTATGGCTGGTGAGCCCCAGTGCGGCGATGGTCGCCTCCAGCCGCTCCTGGCCGAGCAACATATGCAGGTAGTCGGTCGCCGCATTGGAGCTGTACTGCATCATCATGCGGGGCACGTCGGCAAGCTGCACAGCCGGCGGGTCGCCAAATACCTTCCCTTCAGCGCGCAGCGCGGCAACGGCATTGGGATGGGCGCCGAGGTCGGAGTTTGCCAGGTAGAACTGCTCCAGCGCCGCCAGCGTCACCGGCTGCGCGGGGTCTAGCTCGCCGTTTTGCACCGCTTCGGCGTAGGCGATGAGATGGATGACCTTGACCACCGAGGCCAGCGGCAGGGAGAGGTCCGGGTTGAGATAGACGCCCTCCTCTTCGCGCCCCAGCTCATAGGCGGCCAGCCCCACGGCGCCCGGCCGGAGCAGCATCTGCTGCACGGCCGGCCGGGCCGCCTCCGGCACCACGTCTAAGGCCAGCAGGGACGCCGGCAGCGCGCTCGTCGTGGGCGCGCTGGCCTCCTGCGGCAGCACGGGCAGCATCAGGCCGCAGCGCGGGGCGCCGGCTGCCAGCGGCGGCAGGGTTGGCGGCGGCGCGGTTGTGGCAGTGGGGGGAACGATGACCGCTGCCGCCGGCGGTGTGGCCGGCGCAGCCGCCGGCTCAGCTTGCGCGCCGGTCAGGGCCGCCGTTGCCGCCGGCTGGCTCTGGCTCGTCGCGGGCGGGTTATCCAGCGCCGCT
>CAZOGK010000031.1:0-6434 GCA_964579295.1 uncultured Ardenticatenaceae bacterium | reverse complement strand
GCGCCGCTCCCTGCGCCGCCTGGTGCGCCGCCTCCAGCGGCGCGCGCGTACACCCCGCCAGCCCGGCGGCCAGCAGGAGCAAGAGGAGCAGGGCGCTTCTCAAGGCGCGCTCTCCCGAGCGGCGTCCTGTTTGAGCAGGTGGGCGCGGCTCGCGGCGGCGGCCGCGGCTGAAATCTGGGCAGGCTGGTTCATGGTTACTGCTTGGCAAGCACGCCCTCGGCAACTACCGCGCTGCCGGCGACCGGCCCTTGCCGGGTGCGTCCTACTCGGCGGAGTAGGCCTACTCGGCGGAGTAGCCCTCACTGTAGGCACGGCGCGACTCTTCCTGCGCTCTGACCTCTTTGGCGCGCTGCTCGGCACCATTTTTCCTGGCTTCGACGATGATGTCACGGACTTCCTGCGGTGAATCGGTGACTCTCATCAGATCAATATCTGCCGCGGCTATCTTGCCTTCGGCCAGCATCGTATCCGTGAGCCAGGACAGCAGCCCCTTCCAGTAGTTCGAGTCGAAGAGCACCACCGGGAAGTTCTGGATCTTGCCCGTCTGGATAAGCGTCAGCGCTTCAAACAGCTCGTCCATGGTGCCAAAGCCGCCGGGGAAGATGACGAAAGCCTGGGTATATTTGACGAATATCGTCTTGCGCACGAAGAAGTAGTGGAAGTCAACCGGAATGCCCACAAAACGATTACTGCCCTGCTCAAAGGGCAGCTCGATATTCAGGCCAATCGACTGCGCCCCGGCCAGCTGGGCGCCGCGGTTGCCCGCCTCCATGATACCCGGACCGCCGCCGGTGACGATGGCAAAGCCGGCCTCGCCCAGCAGCCGGGCCACCTCCACCGTCGCCCGGTATTGCGGCTGGCCCGGCCGCACGCGCGCCGAACCGAAGATGGAGACGGCTTCCCCTAGCGAAGCCAGGGTCTCAAAGCCTTCGACAAATTCCCCCATAATGCGGAAAACGCGCCAGGTGTCGGTCTCGGTAAAGGAAGGTTGGCGCTGCGCGTCGCTGAGCAGCTTTTCATCTTGCGTGCGCTGGCCGGGCGGCGGCGTCGGCCCGCGTTTGGCCAGCTCGTCGGCTACAACTGTTTGCTCGTCGGCCATAGCGTCCTCCTTGCTGACTAGCCTGCTATCAGGTATGGCGTTTCATGACGATTAGGGTGGCGTCATCCGACTGCGGCGTGTCGCCGGCGAACTCGCGGATGGCGCTGGTAATGGCCGCCATGATGCCCGCGGCGTCCCGCTTCTGCGCTTTGAGCGCCGCCAGCCGCAGCCGCTCCAGCCCAAACTCGTCAAGGTCTTCGTTCGTCGCTTCGGTAACGCCGTCGGTATAAAAGATAACGGTATCGCCGGGATGGAGCCACACCGTCTCCTGGCCGATCTCGATATCTTCCAGGACGCCCATCGCCATGCCGTCGCCGTGCAGCAGCTGGGTCTTGCCCGAGCGCCGTATCAGCAGCGGCGGATTGTGCCCGGCGTTGGCATAGGTTAGCTGCTCTTTGGTTGGCTCCCAGTTGGCGTAAAAGACCGTCACAAATAGGTCTGAGGTTGTGTCGTTCCAGATGATGCCGTTGGCGCGTTCCAGCGTGGGCGCCGGGTCGCGCCGGTTGAAGGCGATGGTGCGCAGCACCGTGCGGCTCAGCGCCATGAAGAGCGCCGCCGGCACCCCTTTGTCGGCCACGTCGGCGACGACAATGCCCCAGCGATCGGGCGCCAGCTCCAGGAAGTCGTAAAAATCCCCGCTGACCTGCCGCGCCGCCTGCCAGAAGCTGGCGACGCTGCAGCCGGGAATATCGGGGCTGCCATGCGGGATGAAGCTGGCCTGGATCTGGCGCGCCACGTCCAGCTCCTGCTCCAGCCGGCTGCGCTCGGCCGCCTCGCGGTAGAGCTGGTCGTTGACCACGGCAATCGCCGCCTGCTGGGCAATACCCGAGAGAATGTTCAGCCGCCGACCGATGAGCGGGCGATGGCTGGTCGATGGGCCGACCACCAGCGCGCCGACCAGGCTGTTGCGCGCATAGAGCGGCAGCGCGTGCGCCGTGCGCGTGCGCAGCAGCTCGGCCAGCCAGAGTGGCAGCGTCACCCGGTAGACGACCGTAGACGGCGTAAGCGGCAGCTGGCGCCGCTCCATTTCCATCTGCGGCAGCTCCGCCGGGGAAATATCAAATGATTCCAACAGCCCCTGTCCCATCTCGTCGAGGCCGTAGCTGGGGCCGGCGTAGAAGACATCGTTCTCTTCGTCCCAGATTAAAATGAGGCACGACTCGACCCCGACCAGGATGGGGATAAAGCGGACGATGGTGTCGAGGATCTCGTTGAGGTCGATGAGGCTATTTACCGCCTCGGCCACCTGCAGCAGGGCAGTGTTGACCCAGGCCTCCTCCTGCTGGGCCAGGTGAAGCTGCTCGCTCTCGATGGCCTGGGCCGTCTGGTTGGCAATGTTGCGCAGCAGCTCGTCCTGCCGGCTGAGCGTCTCCTCGCCGATGAACCCCTGCAGCACCATCTCAGCCCGCTCCGGCTCGCCCACGATCATCACGCCGACCATGTGCCCCTTGGCGAGCAGGGGATAGAGCACCAGGGAGCAGCGGCCGCGCTGGCCGTCCTGCCACGGCGGCACGCGCTCTGTGCTCAGGCGGGTCATGCCCACGTGCACCGCGTCCAGCGGCGCCCAGGCGCCCACGGGCAGCGCGGCATTGAGAAAGGCGCTGGTCTCGTCGTCGTCCAGGCCATAGACCGCCGCGCCTTCGTACTGCTGTAAATCCTCGTCCCAGAGCAAGACGCCGCACTGGTCTACGCCCACGAGCATCGGCGTCAGGCGCGTGATGGCCGTCAGCAGATCGTCCATGTTGCTGCTCTGCCTGATGGCATCGGCCACCTGAAGCTGCGCCGTCGTCACCCATGCCTGCTCGCGCTGCGCGGCCATCTGCTGCGTCTTGTGGATGGCAATGGCGACCTGCGCCGCCAGCGCCTCCAGCACCGTCTGCTCGCCTTCATGAAAGACGCCGGGCTCCTCGCTCTGCACGTCGAGCACGCCCAGCAGCCGCTTATCGACGATGAGGGGAATGACGATTTCCGCCCGCGTCGGCGAGGGCGGACCGCCGGCCATCGCCTGTACGTAGCGCTCGTCGTCAAGGGTGTAGTTGGAGACGATGGTCTGGCGGGTCGCGACGGCGGCGCCGATCAGCCCCATCCCTGCCGGCAGGTGCGCGCTGCCCGGCGCGACGTTCTGCAGGCTGCTGGACAGCATGATCACATCGCCGGTCTCGCTGTCCAGGCCGAAGATGCTCACGGGATGGAAGCCAAACATATCGACCGTAAGTTGCACAACTTCGTTGAACAGCTCGTCCAGCTCCTGGATGGCATTCACCTTTTGCGCAATCTGCCCCACCATCTCCAGCTGGGCGGCGCGGGTGCGCTCCTGCTCAAAGAGATAGGCGTTGGCAATAGCCGCAGCTGCCTGGTTCGCCAGGATGGTCAGGCGGCGCGCATCCTCGGCCGAGAAGTGGCCGGGGTCGTCGCTCTGGGCGGCGATGAGGCCCAGCGTCCTGTCGCCGCTGACCAGGGGGATGAACAGCCCGGAGCGCGGCGGCTGGGAGCTGACGTAGCGCGGGCGCGCCGGCAGCGTCTCCAGCTCGCGGTCAAAGTCGTGGATGAGAAGCGGCTCGCGCCGCTGGCGCACCCAGCCGACGATACCGCCATTGTCCGCGAGATCAAAGGTCGCCGGGGGCCGGCGCTCGCCATCCACGCACCAGAAGAGGATGCGGTAGCGGCTGCCCTGAAAGAGACCAATCTGGAAGGTGCGCGTATCGATAATCTTGGCGGCTTCGGCAGCAATCAGCTCGCAAAGCCCTTCCAGCTCTTGCTGCGATTCGACAATCGCCCGGCCCGCCTCGCTCAGGGCTTCCATCTCCTGCACGAGGCGTACCATCCTGGCCTGCCGCAGCCGGTAGCGCCGTCGCACCAGCAGAAGCAGAATCGCGGCCAGGAAGAGCGCCAGCAGCAGCAATGTGCTCAACCCAGACGGTATTGGTCCCGAACCGTCTATTTGCAGCGAAATGTCCGGCGGTAAAGGAAGGGCTGGCATGGCTCTGGCACGCAGGTCAGACGAAGACGAGGCCCCGCCCAGGAGCAGCGCCGAGGGAGTTCAGGCAGCCTCTCGCCATGCAGTGGCTGCCTCATCTGCCGTGGAAAAGACGCTAAAAACCTTGTCAAAGCCGACCATCGAAACGACCTCGGCCACGCGCGCGCGCAGGCCGCACAGGAACAGGTCGCCGCCCTGCTGCCGCGCCTTCCGCCAGGCGGCAACAAGGCAGCGCAGCCCGCCGCTGTTGATATAGTCGGCTTCCCCCAGGTCCACAATGAGCCGGTTGTGCCCGTCGTCGAGCAGCTCGCCGAGGGTTTGCTCCAGGGCGGGGGTCATATTCTGGTCAAGACGGCCGGAGACCGAGACGAGCCATAGATCGCCGGGGAGGGATTGTTGCCGAACCGTCATGACGCCTCGTTTTGCGAGCGGTGTTTGACCATAGTCAGGACATTCCCTTTCCCCTGCAGGTAGCTGAACTTGACCTCGTCCATCAGCCGGCGCATGAAAAAGACGCCGAGGCCGCCGACCCGTACTTCGTCAATCTCGCCCAGGTCGGGCGCCTGGGGCGGGTCGGGGATGGCCTTGGAGTCAAAGGGCGGCCCGTTGTCGCGAATGGTAACGGTAAACGCCCCGGCGCTCTGTTGCCAGGTAACCTGAATATCGCCCACGCCTTCCCCTTCGTAGGTGTGCTCGATGATATTGGTGCAGGCTTCGTCGCAGGCCAGCTCGACGTGAAATACCGCGTCTTCGTCAAAACCTGCCCGGCGGGCCCCCTCCCCGACGAACGCGCAAACACGGCGTATCTGATCGTAACGGCCCGGTACGGAAAGGGTCTGTTGGTCACCCATAAGGCTGAGGAAACAAGAGCCCCTACCCGCGGGTAGAGCCCTGTTCTATCCGTCTAGAAGCTGCCGACGGCCGCCGTCACGTCGTCGTAGCTCTCAAAGAGCGCGTCGAGCCCGGCCAGGCCCAGCACCTCCTGGACCCGCTCTGAAGGCGCAGCCAGGCGAACGTCGCCGCCTTTCTTCTTGCTGGCGCGCAGAGCCGAGACCAGCGAGCGGAGGCCGGAGCTACTCATGTAGTTGACGTCGGAAAGGTCCAGCACGAGATTGCTCCGCCCGTCGTCGAGACGCTTCTGCAGTACCTCGTCCAGCTCGACGCTGGTGCCGCTGTCAACACGGCCGCTGATTCGCAGCAGATCGACCCGCTTCATGGGGGTGATTGAGATTTCCATATTAACCCTCCAGATGACGTGCTTCTATCCGGGCGATTATATCATAAAATAGGGCAGACTATAAGCACGAATTCACGCCGGAGTGAGCAATGGCCGCCAACCTGGCCGAAGAGATTAAGGATAAAGCGCGCGAGCTGGGCTTTAGCATGGCCGGCATCGTCGCCGCCCGGCCGGGGCGCACGCTCGACGCCTACCTGCACTGGATTGCCCAGGAGTACCACGGCCTGATGGGTTACATGGCCCGGCCCGACCGCATCGCGCGGCGCCAGGACCTCAACGTCATTCTGCCCGGCGTGCAATCCCTCATCTGCGTCGGGCTTGATTACGCCACGCTGGAACCGCCGCCCGCCCTCGCCGAAGACCCGGGCCGCGGCCGCATCTCCAACTACGCCTGGGGCGCCGACTACCACGACGTGATGACGCCGCGCCTCAAGGAGCTGGCCGCCTGGCTGGCCGGAATGGCCGGCGGCGGCGTCGATAGCCGGGTCTACGTGGATACCGGCGCCATTCTGGAGCGCGACCATGCAGCCGCCGCTGGCCTCGGCTTTGTCGGCAAGAACACCATGCTCATCGGCCCGCGCCGCGGCTCCTGGTTCTTCCTCGGCGAGATCCTGACGACGCTGCCGCTGCCGCCCGACCCCGAGCCGGAGACGATGCCCGGCTGCGGCAGCTGCCGCCGCTGCCTGGACGCCTGCCCCACCAACGCCTTCCCGCGCCCCTACGTGCTCGACGCGCGGCGCTGCATTAGCTACCTGACCATCGAGCTGAAAGGCTGGATCCCGCGCGAGCTGCGCCCGCTGCTGGGCAACTGGGTCTACGGCTGCGATGTCTGCCAGATTGTCTGCCCCTTTAACCGCTTTGCCTTACCCGGCCCGGAGCACGCCTTCTATCCGCCGAGCTGGGACGCGGTTCTGCCGCCGCTGGTCGAGCTGCTGCAGCTTGACGACGCTGGCTTTGCGCAGCGCTTTGCCGGCAGCCCCATCCAGCGCATCAAGCGCGCGCGGCTTGTGCGCAATGCCTCTGTGGCGGCCGGCAACTGGGGCGACGCGGCCGCGCTGCCCGCGCTCCTGCCCTTGCTGGCCGACGAATCGCCGCTGGTACGCGGGCACGCCGCCTGGGCA
>CAZOGK010000030.1:0-38557 GCA_964579295.1 uncultured Ardenticatenaceae bacterium | reverse complement strand
GGAAGTGTCGGAACTGGCAGACGAGCATGACTTAGGATCATGTGCCGCAAGGCGTGCGGGTTCGAGTCCCGCCTTCCCCATGAAGGCTTTCCCATCCCAGGGCGTTGCTGCGGCAACGCTTTCTTTTTGCGAAAGCGTCTCTACCCGGGCGCGGCCGCTGTGGGTACGCAGTGCCTCCGGCGCTGACATGTTTCCAACAAAAAGGCGCTATGCTACTAATCTTAAACGCTCAAGAGGTTATTTCCAGTGACGCTGACAATCGAGAAGAGTGAAGACGAGCAACGACAGCTCCTTGTCAAAGTTGAAGTGGCCGAGGATCGTGTCGAGAAGCAGATGCAGGCGACAGCGCGCGCGCTGGCTCGCAATATGCAGATTCCAGGCTTTCGCAAAGGGAAGGTTCCGTACTCCGTGATGCTGCAGCGAATCGGCTACGAGCCGCTGCGCGCCGAAGCTGTGGAAGAGATGCTTGACGAACTGTACGTCGAGATGCTGGAGCAGCTCGAGGAGACACCGGACGGCCAACCCAGCCTTGATGATCTACAGCTGCAGCCACTGGTGCTGAACTTTGTCATCCCCCTGCAGCCTTCCGTTAAGCTGGGCGACTACCGCAGCCTGCGCCGCGAGCTGCCAGAAATTGAGATTAGCGAAGAGGCGATCGATGCCGAGCTGGAGCATATTCGCGAGCACCACGAGGTCGTCGAGCCTGTCAGCCGGGCCGTGATGGAAGGGGACGTGGTGACCATCAGCGGCACGGGCGAGCTGGTCAGTGGCGACACGGTTGACGTTATCTTTGACGAGGAGCGCCTCGACGTCATTGCCGACCCGGAGCGCGTCTTCCGTGGCACCGACTTTGCCCAGAACCTGATCGGACTGGAAGTGGGCGATGTGTCCGAGTTTACCATCACCTTTCCCGAGGAAGAGCCCTATCTGCCCGCCGACGAAGACGACAGCACGGCCCTGGCCGGCAAGCAGGCGCAGTTCCAGGTGACGATACTCGACGTTAAGAGCCGTTACCTACCGGCGCTTGACGACGAGCTGGCTCAGGCCGAGGGCGACTATGAGACCCTTGCAGAGCTGCGCGACGCGGTCCGTGGGCAGCTTGAGAAACAGGCCGAGCAGGAGGCGCGCAACCAGCTCTTAGACGACCTGATGGAAGGGCTGCTGGCCGGGGCAGAGCTGGTCTACCCGCCAGCACGGGTGAACAATGAGCTGGACAGCATGGTGGAGAACCTGAAGAACCAGGCGACGCGCGCCGGTTGGCGTTGGGAAGATTATGTGAAGTTACAAAGTAAGACCGAGGAGAACCTGCGCGAGGAATGGCGTCCGCGCGCTGAAGAAAGCGTGCGCCGCAGCCTGGTCTTGCGCGAGTTTGTGGACGCAGAATACATTACCATCGACGGGGAGGAGCTCGAAGCTTCTCTAGAAGAGCGCTTCGGCAGCCTGGGCGAGGAGGGAATATCGCAGCAGCTCCGTGATTACTTCCAGAGCGCGGAGGGGCTGTCGATGCTGGCCAATGAGATATTGATGGAAAAGGTCTATGACCGGGCCCAGGCCATTTTTAAGGGTGAGGCGCCTGACCTGGAAGCCCTGGCTGCTGCAGCTGCAGCGGACGCGGTCGGTGCGGACGACGAAGAAGAGTAAGAGGTTATAGCGGCGGCGGTCAGCGGCTGTCGCCAACCGTCGCTATAGAGACGATAAAGGAGATCATCCATGTTTGACGACCTGCCAGCTTCCCTGGTACCGATGGTCATCGAGACGACAGGCCGCGGCGAGCGCGCCTATGATATCTATTCATTGTTGCTCAGAAACCGCATCATCATGCTGGGCACGCCGATCAACGACCAGATTGCCAATCTCACCGTGGCCCAGCTTCTTTACCTGGCGCGGGAAGACCCGAGCAAGCCGATCCGCATGTACATTAACAGCCCCGGCGGCCAGGTCTACGCCGGCATGGCGATCTACGACACGATGCAGCAGGTAGAATGCCCGGTCTCCACGGTGGCCGTCGGCTTTACCGCCAGCTTTGGCACCGTCTTGCTCACGGCGGGAACCAAGGGCATGCGCTACGCCCTGCCCAATGCGACTATCCATATGCACCAGCCACTGGGCGGCGTGCAGGGCCAGGCTTCGGACATTGCCATCCAGGCGCAGGAGATTCTGCGCTTGCGCACAACCCTGAACGAGATTCTCAGCAAGCACACCGGCCAGCCCGTTTCCCGCATCGAGGTCGATACGGACCGCGATATCTACATGAACGCCACCCAGGCTCAGGAATACGGCCTGGTGGACCAGGTTCTCAGCGCGGGCGAGGCGGCTAAGCCGGCTGACGAGGAGCTGGAACAGAGCGAAAACGGCTCCTGACCCTTCGCCTTCTCTCGTATGGGCAGCGTGTCCAGACCCGGCTGCCGGGTCTGGACACGCTTTTTGTTTGGCGCCCTCCCGGCCTACGAGACGTGGAGCACGTCGTGGCCGCGGCCCTGCTGGATCAGCGGCACGTAGCTCTCCAGCGCTTCCACCACGCTGGGGTCGGTCAGGTCAATCGTCTCACCCCGTTCCGCCGCCATGTAGGCCGCCATCACCAGGCGTGTAATCTCCAACCCGTAACGCCAGTCCAGGAAAGCGTCCTCGCCGGCCAGGAAGGCGCGGACCATATCGGCGTTCTCGTCGGTATAGCCGTAGAGGTCCGGCTCGTTGACCTGGACGGCTAACAGCCCGCGCGATGCCGTTGCTTTCTCCAGCGCTGTCTCCGCGTCGGCCACGGCGGCGGCGGCAGCGTCGCCGATAAACAGCTCCAGCACCGAGCGCAGCGTGTTGACCTCAAAGGCATAACCTGGTCCCATCCCGTCCATCAATAGGCGTAGTCCCTGCTTCTCGAACATCCAGGAATCGGTAAACTGCGCCTTAACGCGCTGGCCTGTCTCGGGGTTGCGGTAGGTGATCATGCCGGTGGCGAAGTCCTCGGCCGGCGTCTTGCTGTAATCGACCCCAAATCTATCGAGTAGCTGCTGCCGCCACTGCGGCAGACCCCACTTGAGCAGCGCCGTTTCCGCGCTCACCGCTACCGGCTGCAGGAAGGTGGGCGGCCTGTCTAGAGGCGTAAGCGCATACCAGCCGACGGCAATGCTGTGGCAGCCCATGTCAGAGAGGACGCCGCCGCCCTGCTGCGTGGGGTCCCAGAACCAGGCCTCGTGCGGGCCGCCGTGCTCTTCGGCCGAGCGCGTCAGCACCAGCGGCCCCATTGTCTCCTGCTGCGGCGCCAGCTGGGCTAGTTGCACTCGGATCGGCTTCATGAAGATCTGGTTCTCGAAATAGGCCGTGCGCAGGTTGGCTGCGTCGGCCAGCTCCACCAGCCGTCGCGCTTCGCGCACGTTCCGCCCCAGCGGCTTCTCGCAGATGACCCCTTTGAGCTGCGCGCCGGCTTGGACGGCGGCCGCGATCTCCTCCATCAGCTCGACGCGCGCAAAATTGGGCGCATAGATGGCAATGGCGTCTACCTGCTCGGCCATCTCGCCCACGCTGTCGTAGACCACTGCCTCGCCCACTCCCAGCTCGCGGATGAAGGCGGCGGTGGACTCGGCGTGCAGCCGTGTGCGCGAGGTGAGCCCGGCGATGTCGATGTTGCGCAGCTGCTGCACGGCGCGCGCCTGAAAGCGGGTGATAAAGCCAGCGCCGATGATGCCCAGTCGTAACTTCTCCATAATTGCCTCCTCGTCTCACTGCTTAGGTGCCATTGTAGCCCGTTCTTTTCCCTTCCACATTTCACCGCGAATTGCTGGACCGCATGCGCCTGCGCCAGCCTGGTCACACCCTTGCCATTTGCCGCCATCTGCTACACTCTCTATAATCCGCTCGTTGTGGATTGCCAGTGGTGTAGCGCCAGTTTCGATTCCGTGCCCCGGGGCTGATAACCAGCGTACCAGACGTGCAAGATGTGGACTGGACTATGATCGATACCACCGTTCGCCGCCCAACTCAATTCTTCACCGGCCTCGTCATCTTAGCCATCCCCCTGCTGGCGGTGGTCCTCTTCGGCGCACTCCTGGCCGCTCCGGCGGCTGAGGCTGGTCTCACGGCGGCACTGGCCGTTCCGCAGCCGGCGCTGGCAGTCGCGTTGGAGCCGGCGCCGAGTACGCCGCTGCCGGGCAGGCCGCTGGCGGCCCTCGGCGCATTACAGGTAGTCACGCCGACGATCACCTCTACGCCCAATACCAGCGCGGTTACCGGCGTTGAGTACCGCTACACCGTGACGACCAACACCGAGATTATCACCTGGACGCTCACGTCTGCGCCGTCTGGCATGACCATTACCCGCCTGACAGATATCAGCGCGCTGGTGAGCTGGACGCCGACCACGGCCGGCAGTTTTGCCGTGGTCATTCGCGTCGCCAACGAAGTTGGTTTCGACGAGCAGCAGTACATTCTGACGGTCGTCTCCGCCACGGCGACGCCGACGCGCACGCGCACGCCGCACGCCACGCCCATTTACGTGGACCAGTACGAGCCGAATAACACCATCAATACGGCCTATACCACAGCCGCGGGCGAGGTGCTCCCGGCCAATACCTTGTGGCCGGCCGGCGATATTGATTATTTCCGCTTTCATGGCAAGGCGGGTTCGGTCTATGAGATCTTTACGCGTGACCTCGACCCCGGCCTTGATACCTTCCTCACCGCCTACAATACCAACGGCAATGTGATTGCCACCAACGACGACGCCGAGCCGCTCAGCCGCGCGTCGCGCGTGGTGATTTCCGCCGGGCAGAGCGGCTTCTACTTCGCCAGTGTGACCAACCGCGACCCGACCGATCCCGTCGATAAGACTTACACGTTGGAAATCCGCGAGATCCTGGGCACGGCGACGCCCACGCGCGTTGCCAGCGTCGATACCTGCGAATACAACGGGACCTTCCAGACCGCCTGTGTGCTCGAGCTTGACGCGCCGCACCTGGCCGACTTCGTCCCCGCCGTCGGCACCGGCGAAGACAATGACTTTTACCGTATCTGGGTCAAGCAGGGGCTGCACTACACCTGCGAGACCTCCGCGCTTTCTAGCCTCAACGACACCAACATGATCTTCTACACCTGTCCCAGCGACGAGTGTGGGGTCGCCGGCAACGACGACAAGGATCGCCTCGGCGGCGACTTGGGCAGCCAGGTCAGCTACCTGGCCAACTATACAGGCTGGCTCTACGCGCTGGTGGGGCCAGGCCCGAATCTGGAAATTGAGTACGATATCGCCGAGCTCTACACCTATACCATGGCCTGCACACAAGCGGCGCCACCGGCGACCGCCACCCGGCCGGCGGCCACGGGCGGCGCCGGAACGGGTACCGGCGACAAGGGCGGCGGAACTTTCCTGCCCACACCAACGCGCTTTGACGCCCTGACGCCGGAGGTTACCGGGACGATAGAGGCTCTGCCCCCGACGCCTATGCCGACGCCGCGACCGGTGGTCATCATCCAGCCGCTGCCCACAGCCACGCCCGCCGGGCCGGAGGTGCGCGAGATCACCCTGGAGACCATCGTCTATTACGATCTGAACAACAACTTTATGCCGGAGCCGACCGAAGGGATTATGGACGTGGCCGTAGCCGTCTATGATAGCTCTTCAGGCCAGCTTCTCTCCCTGGGTTTCACCAACGAGGAGGGCCGGGTGCGCTTCGCCGCGCTGACCACGACTGGGCCGGTGCGGCTGGTCGTTCCCTATCTCAACTTCAGCCAGCTCATAGCCGACGAGAGCGCCTCGATCCAGTTGCGCGTCGGGCCGCGGCCGCTGCCAGGGACAATCCCCTGACGGCTGGCGCGCCGCTGCCGAACCAGGAGATTCCATGACGGCTCTTCCTCCCAGCAACTCACCCCGCTTTCGCGAGCTGGCGGATAGGCGCACGCCGCTCCTGGTCGCTGGCGCCGCGATACTCGCGGGCCTCTGCCTGCTCATCCTCTTTGCCGCCCTGCTGCTGCGCGGCAATGGGAACGTGCTGGATGGCGAGGAACCGACGCCGTTTCCCACGACGGAAGCGGCGGGGCCGGCGCCGCTCGACGTGATTGTCGGCGGCATTGCCGGCGGCACGCCGATCAGCCTCTCGCTCAATGCGCCGACGACGCTGGAGATTGGCTCGCAATCCTTTGCCGTGCGCCCGGAGGTGATTAGCGCCGACGGCGTCTGGGAGCCGGAGCTGGGCCAGGACCAGTCGGCCGCCTGGATCTACGGTACCCTGATCAACTACGTGCTGGGTCTGCCGGACAGTGACAACAACCGCGCACTGCTGGAGGGTCTGGCGCCGGGCGCCAACATCTATCTGGTGCTGCGCGACGGCACGCGCCACGCCTTTGCCCTCACCAGCCGCGAGCCGGTGGCGACCAATCGTGTGGACCTGTTTGCGCAGAATCTGCCGGGCATCACCCTCGTGCTGCTGCAAGCCCGCGGCGACGAGCGTCTGGTCGTCCGCGGGGACTACGTGGTCAATACCTCGGCCAGCGGCGGCGCGCTGCCGGGCGCGGGCAATCAGGTTTCCCTGGGCGAGACGGCCCAGCTGGACAACCTCCGCCTCAATGTGACCGGGGCAACCAGTGTCTTCGACCGGCCGGAAGCGCCGCCCGGCTTTATCTTCTATCTGATCGACCTGCAGCTGGAGAATATTGGCACGGAGGCGCTGGACCTGGCGCAGCTCCGTTTTGCTCTGCGCGATGACCTTGGCAACCAGTATGCCCTGAACCCGCAGGGCAGCACGCTCGGCGCCAACCCGGCCCCCGCCGGGCTGCTGACGCCGGGCGAAAGCCGCGTCGTCGGCCTCGCCTACCAGCTGCCGAGTGGCCTGACCAGTCCCTCGGTGACCCTGCTGGTGGGCAGCGTGGGCGGTACAGGCGAGGTGCAGGTGATTCTTCCCTTTGCCGGCGGCGGTGATGAAGCGACCGCGGCCGGCGGGGTTACCCTGCAGGATGCCCAGGTTGCCGAGGACGGGGCCACGCTCACGCTGACGGGGCAGGTGACGAACAGCGGCGCCCAACCGCTGCTGGTCAGCGAGAACAATGTCTCACTCATGGCGAATGGGACCGTGCACCTGATTCTCTCCACCAACCCGGCTTTCCCCTGGGTAGTGCCCCCTGGTCAGACCATCCCCTTTACCCTTTCCTTCCAGCGACCATCCGGCAGCGAGGCCGTCTTCACCCTGCTCAACAACCCGTTCCAGCTAACGGGGCTGCGCTGATCAACCCGACGAACACCTGACAGCTTTCCAAAACCTATCAGGTGTGGACGAAAGCAACCTCGCCTAGCCGTTCACCGCCGCCTCGCGCTCGCCGCTGGCTTGCTCGCCCACCGCAACGGCAGCGCCCTCTCCGTCGTCGCTGCCGTCCTGCCAGCCACTCTCGTCTATCAGAAACTTGAGCGCCGACGCTTCGCGCATGCCGCGACTGGTGTGGAAGAGCATCATACCGGCGACGATGGAGAAGACGCCGAGCGCCAGACCGCCGAGCTGCAGCGGTCCCACGTAAGGTCGCTCAAATGCGGGCTCCACATGGGTGCCAATGGCGAGCAGGTCCGACAGGCCGGCTACCCAGGCAAAGACCAGACCGGTTGCCGACAGACGGATGCCAATATCCGCCTGCAGCGAGCGTGGCGTCCCCGGCGTGCGCAGGCGGTAGAGATGAAGGAAGCCCGCCAGCGTGAGCATCGATATGCCCAGCAGTAGCTGCGCCATCTGCACCATGCCGAAGCCCGGCGTCAGGTCCAGACCGAGGATCTCGGCGGAGAGCGAGACGATGGTCAGGACATTGCCGACGAGAAAGAGTCCGAGGATGAAAATATTCCAGATCGGGGCGATGCGCTGCATCCTCCCTCCTTCAAATACACAAAACGCCACGTGTGACTACCCACGCGGCGTTTCGATCCTGTCGGGGCAGCCGGATTCGAACCGACGACCTCTTCAACCCCATTGAAGCGCGCTACCAAGCTGCGCCATGCCCCGAACAGAGCGGATTTTAGCAGACGCGGCGTCACGGCGCAACCGCTCTCACCAGGGGCACAGTTAGACCTACGAGTCAGCTCCGGCCGGCTACCACCAGGGCAGCCAGGCCGCCGCCTCTTCCAGCGTCGGCGCCAGTAGGGCCGCTACGCCCAGCACAAAGTTATAGGCGGCATGGAGAATGATCGCCACGGTTGTGTTGTAGCGGCGGCGCACGATGCCCAGGATAAAGCCGACGACGAAAATCAGCACCGTCGCCAACGAGAGCCCATATTGTGTGTGGATGACCGCAAAAAGGAGTGAGGTCAGCCAGATGCCGAGGACTGGCTGCAGCGCGCCGCGAAACAGAATCTCCTCCCCGATTCCCGCCGCTACCGCCAGGATTAGCCAGTCCCAGACGGTGGTCATATTGCCCAGCAGCACCCGGCTCAGCTCATCCATCACCTCTGCCTGCACAGGGTTGGCCTGAATGAGCAGATAATTAGCCAGCACCATCAGCACGAGCAAGATTGGCAGCCAGCGCAGGGCCAGCAAAACCTGCCGCAGCGTCGGCTTTTCCACGCCGAGCCGCTCCAGCGTCTTCCACAAGTTGCGCCGTGTAAAGAGACCGGCGCCGATCAGTGCCAGGGCCAGCAGCAGAAACTCGCCGGCCACCACGGCGAGCGCCGACGGCGCCTCAGTTGTCTCCAGCAGCCCTTCCAAGCCGCCCTGGCTCAGCGGCAGCAGCCCGTTGGCCGCCAGATAGCCGCTGAGCATGAGCGCCAGCGTGTGCACCGGCGCCTCCGGGTCCAGCGGCGTCCAACGCGCCAGCAGCCGCCGCGCTTCCGGCAGCGTCGCCAGCAGGCCCCAGACCGCAGCCAGCAGCAGGACCAGCCCGGCCGCGCGCGGGTCAATCAGCCCCTCGCCGGCCGTTATCTCGGCCAGCGCCTCCGGCGAAACCAGCAGGAGGAGGAGTCCGACGAGAAAGGCGGGCAGGTTGAGCAGCAGGAGCATCAGGTTGAACGCGCGCCGCACCCCTTGCGCCTGGCGCGCCTGGACTAGATTGGCGGCAATAATCAGGAGGAAAAGGGGGAGAAGGGTTACAATGAGCATAGTGGGCAGGAGTATAACCTAAGTCTCCTTGTCGCTCCATTGGCTTGTGACTACAATCAAAATCGATGAACCAGGAGGCAATGGCGCGCTTGCGCCGCTTGGGCGTGGTCAAAGGGACACGCCATCTCACGCCAGTTAACCGTTCGTCGTCAGGAGAAAGCGTTACGCTCCCGCCGTCGCGCGCGGCGCACGCTGATCCTGAGGGCGACCCGCTGCCGTTGCCAGCGCTTCTGCCCGGTCTGGAGCTGGCAGAGACGCCCGCCGGCGCCTGCTACGTCCTCGACCGCATCTACCCGCTCCATCATCGCCACGGCGCCGAGAGCCTGGATAGCCTGCTGCAGCAGCAGCCGGCGGCGGCGGCCCTTTTCTGCGGCGAGCCGCGCCTGACCGGGCTTGACTTCCGCGATTTCCTCTTTCTTGATACGGAGACGACCGGACTTGCTGGCGCCGGCGCCCTGGCCTTTATGGTCGGCGTCGCTTTTTTTGAAGGCGAGGCCTTTGTCGCCCGCCAATATTTCCTGCGCGACCACGGCGACGAGCCGGCCATGCTCTGGCTGCTCGACCAGCTGCTGGCGCAGCGGCCGGGCCTGATTACCTTCAACGGCCGCTCCTTCGACCTGCCCCTGCTCGACGGGCGCTATCTGCTCAACCGCATGGTCTGCGACCTGGGCGAGCGCCCGCACATCGACCTGCTGCCGCCCGCCCGGCGGCTCTGGCGGCAGCGCTTCGATTCCTGCGCCCTCGGCGCGCTGGAGCAGACGCTGCTGGGGCTACGCCGCTCGCAGGAGGACGTTCCCGGCTGGCTCATTCCCACGCTCTACCACCACTATCTGCTCAGCGGCGACGGGCGCGACATGGCCCGCGTCTTTTACCACAACCGCATCGACCTCCTCTCCATGGTCACTCTGGCGGCGCGCATTACGCGCCAGCTGGCGGCGCCGCAGCCCGGCGACCATCCCATCGACCTGCTGGGGCTGGGGCGCTGGCTGGCCGATCTCGGCCGCGTCGAAGAGGCAGAACAGGCGCTGCGGCTGGCGGCCGTCCCTGAGCTGCCCACGCCGCTCTTTCAGCAGGCGCTGGCGCATCTGGCCGCCCTGCTCAAGCGGGCCGGCCGGCGCGAGGAGGCTGTCGCCGTCTGGCAGCAGCTGGCTGTGACCAGCTTCGACGACGTGACGGCGCACGTCGAGCTGGCCAAGCATTACGAGTGGCATGGCGCCGATCTGGAAGCCGCCTGCTTCTGGACCGAGCAGGCGCTGGCCTTGCTCGGCCACGGTCATGGGCCGCTCCAGGCCGAGCTGGCCCATCGGCGCCGCCGGCTCCTGCGCAAGATGGGTAGGGACTGAGCCCATGTACCGCCGGCGCGTCTCCTGCCGCACCATTGTCGTCTCGGCCCTGCAGGTGACTATCGGGGCGATTGTGCTCTTCTCGGTGGCCTGGTGGCGCATTGGCGGCGAGCTGCCGACGCGTGTGCCCACGGCCCAGGCGCCGCCGGAGGAGATTGCCGGCTTTGTCCTCGGCACCATTCCGGCTACCTACACGCCGGCCAGCAGCGGGCCGCTCATGCAGTCGGCCAGCCAGCCCGGCTTCGTCGGTACGCCGGTCGCCACCTCAACTTTGCCGCCCGCCCTCATGGTCCCGCAACCCGATCTGCCGCCGACGATTACGCCGACGCCATTCAAGGCGCCGGCTTACCTGCTGCGCGAGGTCACCGTGCTCGAATATGAGCGGCCGCCCTACACCACCGAATGCGATGACACGGGCGTCGTCTTCCGCAGCAGCTACCCCAGCGGCATCGGCGGGCCAATTCGCTACTACCACGCCTACCTGCCGCCCTGCTATGGCCAGGATGGGCGTGTCTATCCCGTCGTCTACCTGCTGCACGGCTCGCGGCACACCGATTACCAGTGGGTGCGTCTCGGCACGGCGCAGCATATCGACCAGGGCATTCTTGAAGGCCGCTACCCGCCTTTCATCGCCATCATGCCCTATCACCCGGACTTCAATGACACCACCAGCGGCGGCGAGCGCAGTGTGGAAGGGGTGACCATGCAGCACCTCATCCCCTTTGTCGATCAGAACTTCTGCACCTGGAATACGCGCGACGGACGCTCCCTCAGCGGCATCTCGCGCGGCGGCTACTGGGCAATGATGCTTGCCTTCCGCTATACGGACGTCTTTGGCGCTGTCGCCGGCCACAGCAGCCAGCTACGGCTGGACGTGGACCCGCCGCGTTACAACCCGCGCGCTACCTATGCCGAAGCCGACCTCTCGAACCTGAAGATCTGGATGGACTGGGGGGAATACGACTTCCTGCGCAACGGCCAGTACGATATGCACGTCTCCCTGATGGACGCCGGTATTGCCCATCGCGTCACCGTCAACCCCGGCGGCCACAGCGACCTCTACTGGTACGCCCACGTCCGCGACTACATGGACTGGCACGCCGCCAACTGGCCCACCGACCGCGAGACATATCCCTTCTGCAACCTGGCGACGACGAATTAGCTGAGTCCCAGTCCTGACCGGTTTTTGGGAACCGGTCAGGTCTCACCTCTTACTCGTACCCGAAATGCTCCCGGTACAGGTGCTGTGCGTGCGTGATGCGCTCCAGCGCGAAGGCGCGCGGCTCCCAGCCAATCCCTTCGACCCGCTTCCCTTCCAGGTCTTTGTAGCGGTTAAAGAAGTGGGCCACTTCCCGCTGATAATGTCTGTTCACGTCGTCTATGTCGCTATACTCGGCGTAGAGCGGGTCGTTGTAGGCCACTGCCAGCACTTTGTCGTCAGGGTCGCCGCCGTCGAGCATGCGGAACATGCCAATGGGGCGGGCGACGAGGACGCAGCCGGGAAACGTTGGCTCTTTGATCAATACCAGCACATCCAGCGGGTCGCCGTCGTCGTAGAGCGTGCGCGGGATCAGGCCGTAGTCGGCCGGATAGTGGAGGGGAGAAGCCAGCACCCGGTCCAGCCGAATGTAGCCGCCCTCATGGTCGAACTCGTACTTATTGCGCGTGCCGCCGGGAATCTCGACGATGACGTTGATGATATCGGGCGGCCGCGGGCCGGCCGGAAGATCGTGCCACAGGTTCTTCATCTTGCTTCGATGTCACCTCGCGCTGATTGTGAGCTGATTGTAGTCTCAGCCAGATGGGCGCGCACGCGGCGCGGCTCAGGCCGGCGGCGCTTCGCGCGGCGCCCGCCAGTCCGGCGACTTATGCACATGCACAACCTGCCAGCCGCTTTCGCCATGAACCAGCACCCGGCTCTCGTTATGGCTGCGGTGCTCGATGGCGCCGTCGCGGGCCGTGGTTAGCATGAAGGTATAGCTGGCGATGGCCGTGTCGCCGTAGAGCTGCAGGCGCGGCTCCAGCAGGTCATAGCGGAAGCCCCCGTTGGCTCCAGCCCAGTTGTGCTCGATCATAAAGAGATGAAAGTCGAGCCCGTCCTGGCGGTGTGGCGTCACAAACCATTCGTAGAGCGACAGCTCCGGCGCGGTCGTCGCCCGGTAGCCTTCCAGATCCTGTGTGAAGATGGTCTGCAAATGGCGGTGGAGAAAGTCCCAGATTTCCTGTTCGTCGTGCATCCTGTCCTCCCTCTGTCCGGCCCCGGCTCAGGGACCGATCTAAAATGTGTTGGGCCGGGCCAGCGCCTGCGCCAGCCGGCGCCGGTAAGCTGCCCGCGAGATTTCGACGGCGCCGAAACGGCGCAGATGATCGGTCATAAACTGCACGTCGAGCAGGAGGAAGCCGCGCTGCCGCAGCCTGGCGACGAGGTGAACGAGCGCGCTCTGGCTGGCGTTGCTGACCCGGCTGAACATGCTCTCCCCGGCAAAGAAGCTATTAATCGCCACACCATAGAGGCCGCCAACCAGCCGGCCCGCCTGCCACGCTTCCACGCTGTGGGCAAAACCCAGCTCGTGCAGTCGCGTGTAGGCGTCGACGATCGTCTCGTCAATCCACGTCTCTTCGCGGCCGAAGGCGGGCGCCGCGCAGGCGCGGATCACCTCGGCAAAGGTCGTGTCCACGCGCAGCTCGAACGGCTGCTTGCGCAGGATACGCGCCAGCCGCCGCGGCACGTGAAATCCATCCAGCGGCAGGATGGCGCGTGGGTCGGGATCATACCAGGAGATCCTCCCCTCCTCGGCCATGGGGAAGATGCCATGGCTGTAACCAACCAGGAGCTGCTCAGGCGCCAGCGTTGCCATCTGCCTGTACAGCCGGCTTACGCGCCGTTATCAGGTCGTAATTGACTTCCCACAGATAAGAGCGCGCCGCCTGCAGCCCCAGCGCCTGCAGCAGCGCCCGCAGATCCGCTTCAGAGCGGTAGCGGGTCAGAAACATGCGCCCTTCCCAACCGCGCCGGCGCGTGGTGATCAGTACGCCGCCCGGCCGCAGCACGCGCGCCATCTCCGCCAGCGCCGCTTTGTCGGTGGGAAAGAACTCCAGCGCTTCCAGGCAGGTCACGACGTCGAAGCTGTTGCTGGCGAAAGGGAGCGGCACGGCCGGGTGGCGCACCAGCGCCACCCGCGCGCGGTAGGGCGCCAGTTTGCGCGCGGCAATCGCCAACATGCGGGCGGAGTCGTCCAGCGCGACGATCGTGCCTTCGTCAAGCGCCGTGGCCAGCGCCAGCGGCACACGCCCCGTGCCCGTGGCCACGTCGAGGATGCGCGGCTGCCGGCGCGCCCCCAGCGCCGCCACGACCGGCCGCGCCACCAGGAACTCCTCCTCGTGCTCGTCGTACTGCTTGATGTCGTCGTAGCGGTGCGCGGTGATGTCATAGAGCCAGACGACCACGCGCCGCCCGAGAAAGACCCCTTCTGTCGTGACCAGCAGCCAGTAGAGCAGGGCAGCGCCGGTCAGCAGCGCCAGCGCAATGGGCAGCCAGGGCATCACGCCAGGTGGCCGTTGGCCTGCAGCCAGGCCCCGGCGCGCGCCATACCTTCCGCGAAGCTGACGGCCGGCCGGTAACCGAGCAGCCGCTGCGCTTTGTCGGTGGGAAAGGCCGTTTTGGCCAGGTAATAATCTTCCAGGTCGCGGTTGACGGACAGCCCCAACGGCAGCCGGCCGGCGCCGTGCAGGACCAGCCTTCCCAGCCAGAGGGGCACGGCTACCGGCTTGCGCCCGGCAATCCCGCCGTAGGCGCCAAACCAGTCGCGCCAGGTGCGCGGCTCGTCTACGAAATTGAAATCCTCGCCGGCCGCCGCCGGGACCGTGCCCGCCAGCATCAGGCCATCGACCAGATTGTCGATGTAGACCGGATAGGCGTAGCCATCGCCCTTGCCAAAGATAACGGGCATCCGTTGTTGTATCAGCTTAACCATGCGCAGCGTCCAGGGGCGGCTGCCGGGTCCGTAGACCATGCCCGGTCGCGCCACCACCAGCTCCAGGCCCAGCGCGCGCGCCAGCGCGCGCGCCTGCAGCTCGCCCTCGGCCTTGGTCCGGCCATAAATGGCATCCTGGCGCGGATCGACGGGCCGCTCTTCGGTGACCAGCGCCGCCTTTGTCGGCCCGTAGGCGGCGATGCTGCTCACGTGTACAAAGCGCCGCACGCCGGCCGCGGCCGCCATCTGCACCAGCTGCAGCGTGGCGTAGACGTTGAGCGGCCAGGCCAGGTCGTTGCCCCCGTGGCGCGGCCCCAGCCAGGCAGCTACATGATAGACGATATCCGCGCCTTCGACGGCGGCGCGCATGGCGCTGAAGTCGAGCAGCTCGGCTCGCTGCAGCTTCACGCCTGCGCCGGCCAGTGCACTCGCCGCTTCCAGGTTGCGCCCCGTTCCCGTTACTTCTGCTTCACGCTCGCTTGCCAGCCGTTCCGCCAGGCGTCCTCCGATAAATCCGGTCGCCCCCGTCACCAATATGCGTTCTCTTGCCATGGCGCCGATCCTAGTCCTCTTTCTGTTTTGCGCAAGGAACTGTGCTCTAATGTCCTGACAAAAAGTGGCCGGCCCGGCTGACGATCCGAAAATTTGTGCTATACTGGAAGCGTGCACCGGCCCCCTGATTCAGCCGGCCGGCACGCCGCCATAAGGAAGCTACCGATGCCGCCAACGTATGTCGCCGTAGACGTCGAGACGACGGGCATAGACCCGCAGCACGACGAGATCATCGAAATAGCCGTCGTCCGTTTTGACGAGCAGGAGATCCTGGAATCCTGGTCGTCGCTCGTCGATCCCGGCCGGGAGATTCCGCCCTTCATCACGCAGCTGACGGGCATCACGCAGGGTATGGTGGCGGGCGCGCCGGGCCTCTTCAGCCTGCGCGGCCAGCTGCGCCAGCTCCTCGGCGACGACGTCATCGTCGGCCACAACGTCGGCTTCGACATGAGCTTCCTGGAGCAGATTCACGTCGGCGCCCGCCAGCACCGGCTGGATACCCTGACCCTCGCCTCTATCCTTTTCTATAACCAGACACGCTACGGCCTGTCTGAGCTGTGTCGCTCGCTGGGCATTAGCGCCCCCAAAGACGCGCCCGCCCACCGGGCGCTCAGCGATGCGCTGCTGACCGCCAGCCTGCTGCAGCGCCTCTTCACGGAGGCGCAGTCGCTCAACCTGGCCGTGCTTGGGGAAATCGTCGCCGCCGGCCGGCAGCTTGGCTGGCCGGAGTCGCTCTTTTTCGAGGAGCTATTGCGCCGCCGCGGCCGCACTGCATTCGGCCAATCACAGCGGCTGCCCCGGCTCTTTGACCCGCCGGCCGTGCAGGGCAGCACGCTCATCCCGCCGGAAGAGCCCTATCCCATCGACGCCGAGCTGGTCGCCGCCATGCTCGGCCCCGAGGGCAACTTCGCCCGCGCCTTTCCTGACTACGAATTCCGCCCGCAGCAGGTGGAGATGGCCGGCGCCGTCGCCCAGGCTTTCAACGAAGGCCAGCATCTCATCGTCGAGGCGGGCACCGGCACCGGCAAGAGCGTTGGCTATCTGCTGCCCGCTGCCTTCTGGGCGCACGAAAACGACCGGCGCGTGGTCGTCTCCACCAATACCATCAACCTGCAGGACCAGCTCATGGGCAAAGACCTGCCCCAGCTGCAGGCGCTGCTGCCCTTCCCGCTGCGTACGGCGCTCCTCAAGGGCAAGCGCAACTACCTCTGTACCCGCCTCTTCCGCCAGATGCAGCATATGGGGCCGGGCAACGCCGACGAGATGACCCTCTACGCGCGTATCCTGGTCTGGCTGCCGCAATCGCAGACGGGCGATGTGGGCGAGATCAACCTGCGCACGCCCGGCGAGCGGCTGGCCTGGCAGCGGCTCAGCGCCGAGAATGATGGCTGTCGTATGGAACACTGCATGGAGGAGCGCTGCCCTCTGTACATGGCGCGCCGGCGGGCTGAGCAAGCCCATATCCTCGTCGTCAATCACTCCTTGCTGCTGGCCGATGTCGCCGCCGGTAACCGTGTGCTGCCCGCTTATGCCGACCTGATTGTGGACGAAGCTCACCACCTGGAAGCGGCGGTCACCGATGGCCTCAGCTTTCGCGCCGACCGGCGCTATCTGGAGACGTTGTTAGACCAGATTATGGATGGCGGCGGCGGTCTGGTGGCCGACATGCAGTCGCGCGTGCGCGCGGAGCTGCCGCCGGAAGCGAGCAGCCTGGTCGAGAGCTACGCCGAGCAGCTACGCGGTATCGCCCAGGGCGCGCGCGAGCGGCTCGACGAATTCTTTGGCACGCTGCAATTCTTCCTCGAAGATCTGGCCAGCCCGAACGGCCAGTATACGCAGCAGATCCGCATCCAGCCCAGCATCCGTACGCAGCCGGCCTGGGAGCACGTGGAAGTTGCCTGGACGAACCTCCAGCCCACCCTGACGGCCATTGGCAAGGGGCTGCACGAGCTGGCAGAGGGCGTCGCCGACATCGCCTTTAACCACGAGATGGAGGGCGCCGAAGACCTGGAGGGCGCCTTGCAGGGTCTGTCCAACAGCTTCGCCACAACCGTGACGCAGCTCGACGCGATCATCGCCCAGCCGGCGGAGGATATGATTTACTGGGCCGAGCTGAGCCGCAACTGGCTGTCGCTGCACGCCGCGCCGCTCAACGTCGGCCCGCTGGTCGAGGAGCATATTTTCCGCGAAAAAGATACCGTTATCCTGACCTCGGCCACCCTGCGCACGGCCGCGGCTGGCGGCAACGGCCAGGTTGATTTCAGCTACCTGCGCCAGCGGCTGCACGCCGACCACGCCAATGATCTGGCCGTGGGCAGCCCCTTCGACTACGAGCGCAACGCCCTGCTCTACCTGGTGCGCGACATGCCTGAGCCCAACCAGCCTGGCTACCAGCGCTTTGTCGAGGAAGCTGTCGTCGCCGTGGCCCGCGCGCTCGGCGGGCGCACGATGGTCCTCTTCACTTCTTACAGCCAGCTGCGCGAGACGACGCGGGCCATCAGCCGCGCGCTGGCGGAGAGCAAGATTGCCGTGCTCAGCCAGGGCGACGGCATCTCCCGCCAGCAGCTGCTGGACCAGTTCCGCGCCGCCGACAGCCGCGCCGTGCTGCTCGGCACGCGCAGCTTCTGGGAAGGCGTAGATGTGCCCGGTATGGCGCTGCAGGCGGTGATCATCGCCCGCTTGCCCTTTGACGTGCCCACCGACCCCATCTTCGCCGCTCGCTCGGAGACCTTCGACAGCCCCTTCTTTGAATATTCCATCCCCGAAGCCGTGCTGCGCTTCCGCCAGGGCTTCGGCCGCCTCATCCGCCGCCGCGACGACGAAGGCATTGTCGTCGTGCTCGACAAGCGGGTGCTCACGCGCCGCTACGGCCAATCCTTCCTCGACGCGCTGCCCACCTGCACCGTCATCCGCCAGCCCCACAACCGCCTCGCCGAGCTGGTCGAGCGCTGGTTCAACCGCGAGCGTTGAGCCGTTGTCAGTGGCCGGTGGTCAGACTGACCACTGCCAACTGATCGCGCATCGCACCAACCGCGGCCGGGTTGTATAATCCCAGAGTTACTTATCCTTATCCGCCCGGTTTCACGCTGGCTGTTCGTGGCTGCAGCGAAGCCGGCGCACGCGAGGAATGATCTCATGCGACGTGTGGTAGTGACTGGCCTTGGCGCCTACAATCCCCTGGGCAACGACCCGGATACAACCTGGGCGCAGGTAGCCCGCGGCGCCAGCGGCATCGGCCCGATCACCCAGTTTGACGCTTCCGGCCTGAAGACACGCTTTGCCGGTGAGGTGAAGGAGTTTGACCCGGTGGCCCTCTTTGGCCGCAAGGACGCGCGGCGGCTGGATCGCGTGACGCAGCTGGCCCTGGCCGCGTCCGCCCAGGCGCTGGCCGACGCCGGCCTGGACAATGGCGCCGGACCGAGCCGCGATGAGATTGGCGTCGTGCTCGGCAGCGGCGTGGGCGCGCTGGCTGCCATCGTCGCCGGCGTCAACGCCTACAATGAGAAAGGGCCGGAGCGCGTCAGCCCCTTCTTCATGCCCATGATGCTGCCCGACACACCGGCCGCCGCCATCAGCATCGCCCACGGCCTGCGCGGGCCGAACATGGCCGTCGCGACCGCCTGCGCCAGCGGCAACAATGCCATTGGCGAAGCGACGCGCATCATCCAGCGCGGCGAGGCGGAAGCCATGCTCGCCGGCGGCAGCGAAGCCTGTATCGTGCCCCTGGCCCTGGCCTCCTTTATCGTCATGGGGGCGCTTTCCACCTACGACGGCGAGCCGCAGCGCGCGGCCCGGCCCTTTGACCTTCACCGTGACGGCTTTGTCACCAGCGAGGGGGCCGCCGTTCTGGTGCTGGAGAGCCACGAGAGCGCGCAGAGGCGCGGCGCGACCATTTATGGCGAAATCCTCGGCTACGGCACCAGCGCCGACGCCTACCACATCTCCATGCCCGCCGCCGGCGGCGCCGGCGCACTACTGGCGATGGAGCGCGCCATGGAAGACGCCGGCCGCACGCCGGCGGACATCGATTACATCAACGCCCACGGCACCGGCACCCAGATGAACGACAACGCGGAAACCGCTGCGATTAAGAAGCTCTTTGGCGAGCGCGCCTATGACGTACCGGTGAGCAGCACCAAGTCGATGCACGGCCACCTGCTGGGCGCCGCCGGCGCGCTGGAGGCGCTGGTTGTGCTCAAGGCCATCAACGCCGGCATGCTGCCGCCCACCATCAACTACGAGACCCCCGACCCCGACTGCGACCTTGACTACGTGCCCAACGAAGCCCGGCCGGCGACCATTCACGTCGCCATGAGCAACGGCTTCGGCCTGGGCGGGCACAACGCCACGCTGATTCTGGGTAGGAGCGGTGGCGCCCAGTCATAAGCCGGATGACGCTTCTGAACGTCCGGGCCGCAGCGCTCCATCGCCCGCCGTCAGCCACCTGCTGACGCTCGTCGAGGTGGCAGGGGAGGCGGCTGACCCGTGGCAGATGTCGGTATCCGTACGCCATGAAGCTGTGCTTGCCGATGGGCGCCGTTTGTTACTTCTGGCGGATCGTGGCTGGACCTCTAGCGGCGGCAGAAACGCCGACATCTGGGCCAGCGTAACGATAGACGAGGTGGAGAGCACGGCGCGCACCGTGGTTGGGCCGGACGAGCCGTTCGGCGGGCGCTCGCCGGAGGAGATGGAAGCCGGCCATTGGTCCTGCCTCGCCGATCACCTACGCCAGCAGGGTGTGCTGATCGACGCCGCCGAGCTAAAGCAGCTACCCCACGATGTCGTCCTCGGAGAGCGGTTGCACCGGCGACTCGGCGGGGCCTAGCAGCGGCGCTGAGCAGCAGGACGAGGATGATCATCGCCGCGATGAGTTGCATTCGCTTTTGCATCGTTAGCTCCATTGCGAGTACGCACTGCTTCGGGGCGATCATTCGCGCAGGACCAGCAACGCCTCTGCCCGCCCCGAGTCAGGGAGGGCAATTCGCCCTCCGTCACGGCTCAACAGCGCCAGCCCCTGCCCATCGTTCCAGTCGCCGGCGACTAGGTGGTCGCTATCGAGCCAGATATGCAATCCAAATAGCACGTCGGTCGCCTCTACCAGCGCCCGCGGCTCTCCGGCATAGGAAGAGGGAGCATCCCAGAGGCGGATGTCTCCACGCCGGAAGTGCGGCCGGCCGCCGTCTTCATAACGCACCAGGTCAGCCGCAATGAAGGCCACGGCGCCATCCGGAGCGAAGAGCGGGTTCCCCACATAGTCTGCCTGTGGCGGCGCGTAGGTGGCTACCAGGGCGCCGTCGAAGTCCAGGATGCGCACTTCCGGCTGCTCCTCGTCGGTCGCCGTCGCCAGCAGCCGCCGCTGGAAGTCGACGTCGTTCAGGCACATAGAGAACGGCGAGTCGCATTCAAATACTGGCTGCGGCTCGCCGCCATCCAGGGGCAGCGCAAAGAGACCGGCGTACCGGCCCCGGTAGGGGCCCACGCCGCCAATGCCATAGGGCTGCCGGGCGAAGTAGATGAGCTCTTCCTCCGCCGAGAAGTGGAGCAGCTCGACGGTCGCAGGGAATGTGTCCGGCTCATCTTCCTGCCAGAGCAGCGTGGCCGTCTCCGCCGTCAGATTGCCCAACCAGACGGCGCTGCGGAAACGGGCGCCAGCCTCGCCGGGTTCGTCGAAGGTAGCCCAGACCAGCTCCTCGCCGTTGGGAGAGACGGCCAGCCCAAACCAGGGGGCATTGATGGCGGGCGTCGCCGTAAAAGGTAGTGGAGCCGGCTCGCCGTCCAACGGATGCCGCCAGACGGTCATCGTCCCGGCTGCCCGGTCGCGTACGGGATAGTAGAGGACATCGCCGATGAAGGCTACGTCCCCGACAGAGTAGGCATTGGTCCTCACCGTGCATTGGGCGCCGCTGAGCGGATCGAGAACGGTCAGATGCAGCCCATCCAGCTCGATCTGCCGCGCCAGGACCAGGGCCGGGCGCGGCACGGCGGCGCAGGAGGCGCCAACGGCTTCCGTTGCGGTGGCCTGCGCCGGCGTCGCCTCGGGCAGCTCCAGGACATCCGGCAGGAGCAGCGAGGAGAAAAGGGCATCCAGCAGCGCCGGTTGCGGTGTGTAGCCATCTTCCGTGGCGAGGACGGGATAGTAAAAGAGCACGTAGAGCGCGCCGTCGCTGCTTTCCCCCTCCGCCACGTAAACCGTCTCCCCGTTCTCTATCTCCACCAGCCGGCGCGCGCCGCTGCCGTTCTGGAACGACAGGGTCTCGGCCTCGGTCAGCGGCGCGGCGCCCGCCAGCGCCGCGACGTCAATGGGCTCTGGGCTGATTACCAGCGCCGGCGTAAAGGCGCTCTCATGCAGGTTCAGGCTCTCCAGGTGCAGCCATAGCTGCTGCGGCGCGGCGGACGGCCGCCATTCAGGGCGCAGGTCATAGGCGAGATAGGGATCATATTGCAGCGCCACCCCCTGCCATTCGCCGCCGGCCATTCCCTGCCCCGGCCGATCTGGCTGGCCGGGCAGGTCGCCGTCGGCGATGCGCGGCCCGAACAGGTTATCCAACAGCGTCAGGGTTGCTTGCGCCTGACCCGTGTAGTAGATGAGAAACGCCCCGCTCTGCCAGTAGCGCGGCGTCACGCCCTCCGGGTAGTCCAGCGCGACGTGCCGGGAACTCCCTGCTTCTGTCTCCAGGGTGAGGCTGTCGGCGCTGCGCCCGATGGTTGCGGCCGCCGCGTTCGCGCCCGCCTCGTCGTCGAAGACGTAGATGGTGAGCTGCTCGCCGTCGGCCGTCGCCACGTAAAGGTCGGAGACATCGCTGGTGAACAGATCGTCGAACTGGTTCAGTAAGCGCTCGTTGGGCGCGGCCGTGACGGCTGCGCCCGCCTCCTGCAGCGCCTGCAGCGCCGGCTCGATAGCGCGCGCCGGCGTGCCGGTGACGGCGGCCGTCGCCGTCATCTCGCCGGCAAGGGGCGGCCCGCTCTCGCTCACGTCGCCCCTGGAGAGGGCGCTAAACCAGGCCGCCAGCAGGCCGGCCAGGGCCAGCAGGAACACGACGCCGGCCACGCCGGTCGCCAGCCGCAGCGGCGGCGCCAGGAAGCGCGTGAGCCGCCCGCCGGGCCGGGCCGCCGCTTCTATCTGCGCTAACAGCCCGGCCCGGTCAGGCTGGCGCTGTTGGAAGCGATGCTGCAGCTGCACGCGCAGCGCGTTGAGCTGGTGGTCCATTGCCTGGAAATCGGCCAGCTCCTGGGCGCACACGGCGCACTGCGCCAGATGGGCTTCCAGGCGCTGCTGCTGCTGCGGGTTCAGCTCCCGGTAAATCGCCAGCAAAGGCTGTACCTGTTCGTGAGTCTGGTCCCTCATCATGTATTCCCTCGTTCATCCGGTCCGCCGTACGCCTCGCGGAACAGCTTGCGGGCGCGGTAGAGGCGGGTGGTCACGGCCGTTTCGCTCATCTGCAGCGCCGCCGCTACCTCGCGCACCGAAAGCCCATAGCTGCTGAAGAGCAGGAGCGGGGCGCGGTAGTGGGCCGGCAGCGCCGCCAGCGCCTGTTCCACGTCCATCTTCTCGCCGCCTCTGCTCGCCGTCGGGTTCGGCGCGTGCGGCGCGACCACATCGACCTCCTTCCAGGGCAGGCGGATGCGCCGGCGGCGGCGCCGTAAGGCGCTGAACGTGACGTTGCTGGCAATGCGGTAGAGCCAGGCGCGCCGGTTCTCCACCGCTGCCAGCTTGGCCCGTTCCCGGTAGAGGCGGAGAAAGCTCTCCTGCACCAGGTCGTGGGCCCATTCGGCGTCGCCCACCAGCTGGTAGACGTAGGCAAAGAGCGGGCCGTAATAGCCTTCGTATAGGTCGACGACCAGGGCTGTCAGATCCTTATCGCTCAGCGCGTGCGGCATTGTGCTGTCTCTCATCGTCTCGTCCTGGCTCGCTTCGTCGTCAGGCAACGGCTGCCATCTACCAGGTATGTCTACGAACGAGGGCCATTTGTCACAGACTGTGCGCGCGGCATGCTCGCGGCGCCCGTCCAGCTTCGCTTATCTGGCAGCGGCCCGTTGCGCCGGTTATGGTCCCGCTTCCGAACCGTGGAGGGCCGCCACGTCCCAGAACAGGATACGCCCGTCTGCAGAGCTGGCTGCCAGGAGCCTACCGTCCGAGCTGAACTGCGGGTAGCGCAGCCAATCGGCGGGGCCGTGCAGCGTCAGCAGATGCTCGCCGGTCGCCGACTGCCACAGGTCAATGCGGTTCGGCTGGTAGCCAACGGCCAGCAGCGCGCCGTCCGGACTAAAGGCGAGCATGTCCGGGCCGGTGGGGGGCGGCGCGGCTTCGTCGGCCGGCGGCGCCAGGGATTGAAGCATGGCTCCGCTCGTCGCCTGCAGCAGCAGAGTGCGCGGCGTGGGATCGGCGCCCTCGGTCATGACGGGCAGCAGATTGACGGCGAATAGATCCTGCCCGGCGTCGTAGGCCACACTGACGATGAAGCTGTCAACGGGGATCGTCCGCGTCCCATCCCCCATGTCCCAGAGCACGATAGCCGATTGCGGGTCGGTGGAAGGGGCGCTGGCGGCCAGAGAAGCGCCGGCGTGCGTCACCACCGTCGCGCTGTCCTGGGTGAAGGCCACGGCCGGCCCGGCATCTTCCAGCGTCGCCTCCGTCGCCCACGTTTCGGTATCCCACACCATCACACGAGGCCTCTGCTGTCGCCCGATGGCGCCCGCCAGCAGCCGGCCGTCCGGGCTGAAGGCAAGCGCCGTCACCCCCTGGCCTGCGTCCAGGGCCTGCGCGAACTCGCCCGTGGGCAGGCGCCAGAGGTCGATGCGGCCCTGGCCGGGTTTGGCCGCGGCCAGCAGTACGCCGTCCGGGCTAAAGGCCAGCGCCGTGATTTCTCCCAGGCTTGGCGCGCTCACCGGCCGGTCCAACGCCTGCCGCAGCTCGCCCGTACCTGTATCCCAGAGCAGGACGCGCCCGTCCCGGTGTCCGGTCGCCAGCGCGTCGCCGCTGGGGGAAAAGGCAAAGGAGGGCAGGGGGTCCTCCGTGCCGTGGTAGAGCCAGCCAGGTTCCCGGCCGGCCGGTAGCTGGAAGTCTGAAACGCCGGCGGGCGTCGCCGGCCGCTCCGCTGACGGCGTGGCGGCAGGATCGGGCAGCTCCTCGGCATCCGGCTCGGTAGCTTGTGGGAGCGATAGCCGCACCCCCAGCTCGGCCGCTCTCTGCTCCACTGCGGCAACCACCTCCGCGTCCGGCAGCGCGAACGGTCCGCCGCCCGCAGCGGCCGGGACTATCCAGGAGACCGATTCGCCGGCCGGCAGGCGTCCCAACAGCTCGAGCAGCGCCTCGCTGCCGGAGACTGTTACCCTGACCCAGCCCTCCTCGCCAGCCCTGTCTTCCTGCGCCATCAGCTCTTCGGCCGTCTTCTGCCGGTTGGTACCGGTAATCAGCGTATAGCGCCAGGTACCGTCCGCTTCCTGCCAGCTATAAAGCTCGTAGCCCTTCATCGAGGCGGGCAGCGCGGCCGGCTCGGCCGCGCCGTTCGCGGTCAGCGGCGCTTCCGGCTCGAATGGCTGACTCGGCGTACAGGCGCCCAGCAGCAGCGCCAGAATCAAGAAAGCTGTTCGTCGGATTGTGCGATACATTGGCAGCACTCCCATTCTTATGGCTTTATTCCCTCGTCTAACCCACACTTGTTCGATAGCTTCCGGCGAGCATAGAAGAGCTACTCTGACCGGAAGAGAAGGATGATGTCTCCGGCCCCATCCCGGATTTCCAGCCGGCCGTCAACGATCTGATAGGTTGCGGCGGACGTTAGCGCCGTGATATAGGCTGCTTCCTGCTCCAGGATCCCGGCCGGCTCGTCACAGTCAATCAGCGTTCTGGCAACCTCAGGGATCGTCAACTCCCTATTGCCAGTTACATTGTAGTCGCCAAAGTAGCTGTTGCAGCCGGCTGAACCAGAGACGCGCGCGCGCTCAAATTCCAGCGTTATCGCCGTGCCTTCTAGCGGCTGAGCGCCTCTGACTGCCTCTAGCTGCCATTCACTTCCTGCCAGTGCGATTCCGGGAACCGCCGGCGCCTGCAGCACGAAAGCGAGCCGCTCGTCGCTGCTGTAACCGTAAAACAACCAGGCTGGCTGCAGCGCCTGACCCCCGCCGCCCTGGACCGTATACCCTAACACGGCCCAGTCAATCATGAGCGTGTTGGAAAGCGCTGCCGGTGCGGGCGATGGCTCGGCCGTCTGCCGTGGCATCGCCAAGTCGAGCAACCACGCACCCGGACTTTGCGAGCGGTCGAGGAGCTCCTGCTGCTTGAATATCGAGAGGATCGGCAACCCCCCGTACGTGGCGTTGGGGTCCGGGTTAACGACGCCTGCCACCCACACCGGGTCGCCGGCGCCGGGCTGGTCGCTCGGCAACAGATCGCCCGGCTCTGCAGAGGTGAGGAGCCTGGCGTCTACATATCGTGCGCCCGTTGCCTCCTCTACGAAGAGCCGGACCTCACGCCCGTCGCGGGTGGTCATCTCCAGGTGGCCCAGCAGCGTCTCGACTTTCTCGTCGGGCCAGGTGCGCCACCAGCTATCCTCGTCAATCTGCAGCGCCTGTCCTTGCGGCCCCTGGCGCCCCTCCTCCGCCGCGACAACGGTGACAAAGGCCGTCACGTGCAGCTGGTAGTGGCGCGAGATGTCCATGAGCGTGGCCCACGGTCCGGTCAGCGGATAGATAACCGGTTCCGTGGTTGGGTCGTCGTCCGTAGCGACGGCCAGCGTGATGCGCGGCACGACCTGATCGTCCTCGACCTGTAGGGAGCCGCCGACCACGCCGGTTACTTGCACCTCCTGCCCCATCTGGTAAGGAGAAGCTGCATCCAGGGGCACAGCCGCCCCGGCGAAGACGCTGCCTGCCACCTCCGCCACGTCCATGATCCCCCCGCTTTGCAGCACGGAAGCAATCGCTTCTTGCCCGGAGAGCGCCGTGACTTGTTCGCCGGTGGGGGTGAAGCGCAGCGGCCGGATGCGCGCCGCGACGATGCCCGCGTCGGGGTCCACTACCAGCTCTGAGGCGCCGTAATGAACCGGGCGGCCGTCCAGCAGCGGAATAATCTCCACCAGCATCCGGCCGAAGCCGGGCGCTTCTAACCGTTCCCGCTTTTCGTAGTCAGCCGGCAGCAGGCCGCCCGCCTCCAGGAAAGCAGCGGCGCGCGCCACTGCAGACGGCGGGATGAATACGGGGCCAACTTGCACCGGATCGCTCTGCGCCTGGTAGATGATGGGGAATCTCATAGCAGTTGGGTCAATCGTCAGCCGCCGGCCGGCTTCGTCCTCGGCCAGCCAGCCCTCGCCCACGCGGTAGACGGCCGGCTCCTCCATCCCCAGGCGGCGCGCCAGCTCGCGCGCCGCCTCGGCCGTCTCCGGCAGCGGCGCTAACTCGGCCCGGTAGAGGGCGAGGCTCTCCACTTCCGCTGGCAGCGGTTCGCGCAGCCGGAACTCGACGCCGGCAAACGGCCCGCTTTCCCCCTGCAGCACGACAGGCGGCAGCGCCGTCTCCGGCGCGCTCAGCGACTGCTCGGCGGCCGGCCGGGAGAATAGCCCCGACACGAAGAGGGCAAAGGCAATCAGCGCCAGGGTCCCGGCCGCGCCCGCCAGCAGCCGCCAGAGCCAGAGTGCGACCGCGCCCGCCGGCGGCGCTGCTCGCTGCTGGATCTGGATCTGCTCGGCCAGCTCGTTGACGAAGCCGGGCCGGGGCTGCGTCTCCCCCATCGCCTGCCGCAGCGCGCCGGACAGGCGGGCCAGTCCTGCCGGCAGCTCTGCTTCCTGCCCGCCGGCATGTTTTTCTAACTGGTCGGCCAGCCACCTCTGCTTATTCATCTCCATCCAGGCACCTCTCTTGCAGATCGTTCAGGGCGCGCAGGAGCAGCATCTTGACCGCGCTCTGCCCCTTGCCCATCACCGCGGCCGTCTCCGCCGTGCTCAGCCCCGCGCCGTAGCGCAGCCGCACCACCTCCTGCCGCTCCTTCGTCAGCTGGGGCAGGACGCGCTGCACGCACTCCATGACCATCCCCCGGAAGAGATGGCCTTCCGGGTCGGGGGAGTAGAGATGCGCGCGGTCGCCGGCAGCCGCCAGCGGCTGTTCCGGGTGACGGTAGCGGCGGCGGTGATAGCTGTGGCACTGGCGGCGGGCAATGGTGAAGAGCCAGGCGGCGAAACTGCCGCGCTCGCGGTAGCGGCCCAGGCTTTCCAGCGCCGCCAGGAAGGTCTGCGCCGTCAGGTCCTCGGCGTCCTGCCAGTTGCCGGAGCGCAGCAGGCAGTAGCGGTAGACGCGGGTGACGTAGCGACGGTAGAGGGCGTCGAAGGCGGCGGCGTCCCGCTTTGCCGCCGCCGCCAGCGCTGCGTCGTCAGTCATGAAGTTCCCTCGGGCGATGGTCGTCAACCTCTGCTCCTTGGCTTCTGCCCCAGTCTACCCTGTTTATCGCCGAGGTTGGCGTTTGGTCACACCCAACCCGGCGAGTAGGGCGACAACTGCCCGGTAGCGCTTTGACACTTTAGTGTCAAAGCGCTATCATGGTGTTCTGGAGGTGACCGATGCCCAGGATTCAAGTATACGCCGATCGCGAAATGAAGCGACGCATCGAGCTGGCAGCCGCCCGCCAGGACGTGCCCGTCACCCAATATTGCCTGGAGGCGATCGAACAGCGACTGGCCGATGAAGCTGTCCTTGACGCCGAGCGTATTGAGATTCCGGTAAAGCCTGAACTTGACGCAAGCTTACTTGCCGACATACAGGCGCTGCGGGAAAAGATCCTGGCCGACCGTGGCGGCCGGCTGGTCGAGCTGGACAGGATCGTCGAGGACATGCGGGACGAACGAGATGGTGAAGTCGCCGGTCTGCGTTGATGCCAGTCTGATTTTGCGCACTTTCATCCCTGCATCCTACAGTGAGCAGGCCACCGCACTGCTTGCGGGCTGGCAGGCAGAGGGGACGACGCTGGTTGCACCGGCTCTGCTCGCTTTTGAGGTTACGTCTGCGCTGCGCCGTCTTGTCTATTTGCGGGAAATTACGCCCGCCCGGGGCGAGGACGCCTTCCAGGCATTTCTCCGCCTGCCGCTCCGTCTTTCGCATCGCCGCGCCATCATCCCGCTTGCCTGGGAGCTGGCCAGGACGCCCGACCAGTCTCGCGCCTACGACGCCGCCTACCTTGCCCTAGCTCAGCTCCAGCAATGTCCTTTCTGGACGGCCGACGAGCGCCTGTATAATGCTGTCCGCAACCAGCTTCCGTGGGTCCGCTGGATTGGCGCTGTCGCGCCGTAACCGCCCGGCGCGATTATCTCGGCAAACGCGCCCCGGAATAATCCCTCACTCGTCTCTTGTCGTCCCCGTTATCACCTGGTCCAGGTGCACCATCAATGTCCCCTCCTGCACCGTGATCGCATACTGGTCGAGGTCGCGGCTGCTCCAGCGTGCGGCCGAGTGCGCCAGGTTGAGCACGCCGTCCAGCTCCCACTCGTCGCCGGAGCAGGGATCGACAAAGCGCCTCACCGCATCATTCCACGTGAAGCGGCACGCCGCGACTGTCACGTCCTCGCGGTAGTCGGGAGAGAAGGGCACAAAGGCCAGCAGCGTCCCGTCTGGATGGCGTACGAGCCAGCAGTCGCAGCTCGCGACGTAATAGGGCCTGTCGCCGGGTGGGTAGTCTGCCAGGGCCAGCAGCGGCGGGTGGACCAATGGATAGTCGATAATACCCAGGTCGAGCTGCACTTCCTCGCCGGCGGGAATGACAAAGCGCAGATGGCTGGCATAGACCGTCGTTTCTGTAAAGGGAATGTCGGTCAGGGTAAAGCGGCCGCTGGCATCCGTCTCGGCCACGAACTCGCCGCCGGGTTCTAGCTGCAGCAGGGCGCGGGCCACCGGCCGCCGCTCGCCAGAGCTGGCGACGATCTGGCCGGTCACCGTTCGCCCGCTCGCACTGCTGCCGTCGCTCGGCGCTCCCTCGTGGATGGCGTAGCGCCAGGCTCCCGGTGGAATGTCCGTTGTCACCTCGACCCGGAGTGCATGGCTTGCCTGCATGGCGTCGCAGTCGTCCCAGATGCCCTCATTCAGCCACAGCTCAATTGTCCCCTCGCCAATTGTCAGGATCGGCTGAATCGAACAAGGGAAGGTCCCCCACATCAGGTCAAAGCCGCCCGGACGCCACTGAACGGAAGCCTCGTAGCGCTCCGGCCCGAATCTGGTCCCTTGCACGAGGCGCAGGCTCTCCTCTGCCTGCGGTCCAAGATATTTCCAGGATTCGACTACGACGTCCGGGTTGGTGCTGACTACTACCGCCCTTGCGACGATGCGGGTTGGCGTGGCCGTCGGTTCCATGTAGCCGAGATCGTCGCGGCACCCGCCGGCCCACAGCGAGATGACGAGAAGAACGAATAGCCTTGTCCAGCGCATCTGCTCCTCCGTGATATCCCCTAGAGGTCACTCCAAAGCTGGCCTTGTCTGCCGGCGCGAGACACGTCTCTTCGCGATGTGCCGGTAGACATACGCACTCAGTGCGCCCACCATGGCGCCGCCGATTAGCGCAATGCCAATCCATTCGACGACCTGACTCAATACCACGCGCCGGAATGGAGGCCACCAATCAGCCCAATAGGTCGGGGATTGCCGGTTCGAAAAGAGCATGAAATCGAGATTGGGTAAGCCCACAAACATGAGCAAGAAGGTATAGTAAGCATAGTAGCTAAATATGGCCGCAGCCCAGACGACCACTGCTGCTACAGCCGCCTTACGCAGAGATCGCGAACGCTTTACTTCGTAAATTGCTGTTGGCACAACCGGCACGAGCCAGATACCGTAATTCAGGCTCATGAACACGGCGATAATGAGGAGCCGCGTAAACACGCCTGCAAACAGGCTCTCATCTTGACCCAGTTGGTCGAGTAAGGAAGCCAACAGGTCGAGGAAATGCCAATCTACGATCCCAAAAAATAGGCCAATGACGATGTAGACTAACCAACGTTTGGGCATGGCGCGACCCATTCCTTCAACTGATCCACTCCACCCCCGTATTGCCGGTCACCGTCCAGACCCCGTCGACCTCTTCCAGCACGTAGGTCTGCCCCCCGGCCGCCAGGTTGGCGACGTAAATACTGGCCGGCACGTGGACCGAGCTATCATCCTGCGGCGCAACGTTGCCCAGGGTAATGATCGCCCCACCGTCAACTACCGCGCCCGTGTCCGGCTCCAGCGGCGCGTCCTGCCGCGCTTCCACCCAGACTATCTCCGTGGGCAAATCGGCGAGCAGGGCGGTCACGCTCTCGCGCACGGAACCGGGGATTTCCGCCGGATTGGCCTCCCCGATCTGGGGATTGCCGGCGCGGTCGTCTGTCGCGCCGACGATGTAGAGGGTGGGCGGCTGCAACGTGCCCCCGAAGGTGTCGTCCTCGGTGTAAATCTGGCGGATGACCGCCGCGTAGATGGCGGCCGTATCGTCTTCTGTAGGCTGAACCGGCTCGTCGCCGTCGCAGCCGACGGCAAGCAGCGCCATTAGGAGGAAGGCTAACTGGATTGCCACTCTCATGGTTGCACCTCACCAATCTGGTTGGTCTATGCCCGCCGTGCGGCTGGCCCGGTCTAGGCGCTATCCACCTGCGCCAGCTTTTCGCCCAGCTCGCTGTTGAAGGTGTCCATCGAGCCGTCCACGTGCGGGAAGACGGTCCAGACAAGGGTAAAGCCGAAGAGGGCGCCGGTGGCCGTGCGCAGAAAGGGCGTACTCTCCCGGTTGAAGAGGCTCTGCTGCAAGAAGGCGATGTCGAGCGCCTGCCCGTAGGTGCCGAAGAGCTGGCTGAAGCCGTCGAGGGCGATTGGCCCCATGCCGATAATCACGAACAGCCACCAGGGCAGGGGGCGGATACGGCGGCCGCGCCGGGCCACTGCGTATAGTGCTGCGCCGATGAACATGAAGCCATAGATGGCAATATCGCGCTCACAGAGGGCCATCTTGAAGCCCAGCTGCTGGTCACCGCGCTCGGCGCGCAGGGCCGCCAGCTGCTGGTTCAATTCGCCCGCCGATTCCGGGTAGCGCGGCGCGCTTTGCAACGCCGGCCGCTGCTCCCAATAGGCGTCAATCGGCGTTAGCGAGGTGCCTGCCAGCTCGCGCGGGTAAGCAACCTGCTCGCCAAAGAGGAAGAAGCTGCGTGAGGCCATCTGGTGGCACATGGGCGAGTAGACCCGATAGATGAGGTCCGCCGGCCCCGTCAGCCCGGCGTTCATCAGCACCGGCGCCAGAATGGGCAGCCCGACGTAGATGGCAAGAAAGGCCATGACCACCGTCAGCCAGTTGCGCCCGCTCCAGTAGATGCCCCGGTTGAGCCCAACCACCACGTCGCGCTGCCGGCCGCTTACTTTAGCCATTGCCGTTCCTCTCTCCTCAGTTAACAGTCTGCTGCAGATAGTCGTCGATCAGGCTCTGGGTGAGCACGCCGCGGTGCACGCCCTGGATGATGCCCTCGCGGTCGATAAAAAAGGTGGTGGGCAGGTTAAAGACGCGATACTGGTTGTTCACCAACGCATCTTCGTCGAGCAGCGGCGTGAAGCTCAGCTCCAGCTCGTCGTAGAAAAAGCGCTCCACCGAGCCGGCCTCCTCGTCGCGGTTGATGGCCAGAATGACCAGCCCCTCGTCCATGCGCTCCTGATAGGTCTGCTCCAGCACCGGCATCTCCACCTCGCACGGCGCGCACCAGGTGGCCCAGAAGTTGATGATGACCGGCTGCCCGCGCAGATGGGCCAGGCTGATCTCGTTGCCTTCCAGGTCGGGCAGGGTGAAGCCCGGCGCGCGTGCGCCCGCCTCCAGCCCCTCGGCAGCGCCGAGGTCGAGCATTTCCGGTGCGTCGGCGGAAAGCTGGGGCACGTCCTCCAGGATGCCGGCCGGCTGCCGGCTGCGCCCGCCCTGCACGATGAGGACGGCGGCCGCTGCCAGGAGCAAGAAGCCCGCGACGAGGAGTAGCGTTCGGCCCGCGCGCACAGATACCGCCTAGCTGAAGAAGCCGATCAGGGCTTCTTCGACGCCGGCCAGCCACAGCGCCAGATCGGTGGGGATCAGGCTGTTGAAGTCGGTCAGGCGGCCGCTGATCATGAAGAGGCCGACGAGGATGAAGAGGACGCCGCTGAAAATCTGGGTCGAATGGAGGTACAGGCTCATTCGTGCCCGCTGCTCGACGTCGCGCGTCAGGAACCAGAGCAGGGCGCCGGCGACAGCCACGCCGAGCAGCGCCAGCTCCTGCCACAACACCAGCGGGCGCGCGTTGAGCGTGTTGAAGGGGCTGAGCCAGTAGTTGGCGGCAGCCACCAGCACCCGCCAGATGAAGAGGCCCCAGACCAGGCCGACGAGCACGGTGGGCAGCGTGACCTGCCAGCCCTTGCCGCGCAGCGCCCGCCAGACGAAGCTCTTGCGGCTGGCCCGGCCAAAGAGGGTGGAGACGAGCAGCAGCGGCAGCCCCAGCCCCAGCGCGTAGATGAAAAGCAGCATCACCCCGTGCAGCACCGAAGCGCCGGCGGCGGCCAGGGTGAGCACCGCGCCCAGAATGGGGCCCACGCAGCTTGTCCAGCCCAGCGAGAAGGTCAGGCCAAAGAGATAGGAGCCGCCCAGCGTGGCGCTGTGCTCCGTATCGTCGCGCTGGAAGCCGGAAAATCCCTTGCCCATCAGGTTCATCAGGCCAAAGCCGACGATGAGGCTGCCGCCAAAGAGCAGCAGCAGATCGGCGCTGTCGTTGAGCAGCCGGCCGATGAACGAGGCGCCTGCCCCCAGCAGGCTGAACATCGTCGCCAGACCGAGCATGAAGAAGATGGTGTTGGCGGCAATCTGGCGGCGCCCGCTCTGGAAGGCAAAGGCGAAGTAGGCTGGCAGAATGGGCAGGGTGCAGGGGCTGGCAAAGCTGAGCACGCCGGCGGCGAAGGCCAGCAGCGCCAGCGCCAGGAAGGAGTCGGTCGGCAGCATCGACGCAGACGGGTTGCTCTGCGGCTGCAACAGCGAGCCGAGGATCACGAAGACGATGACGACAAGGCCCACGCCGAGCAGCAGGCGCTGCGCCAGCGATAGGGATTTAAGTGGCGCCGGCAATAACATTCAGAGACTCCACCAGACGGACGAGCTTGATCTGACCCGGTTATACCCTGCTTTCATAAGGCGCGGATAAAGATGGTTACGAACGCTCGCCGGCTTCATCCTCTTCTAAGAGTCGGCGCATCAGCCGGATTTCCTGGCGCAGGTTGCGCTGCCGGTTCGCCATGTTGAGCAGATAGCCCATGGCGATGACCCAGAGAGTGGCGTAAGCCAGCAGCAGATACTGGTTGAAGCGGTTGGGGTCGTCAAGCGGCGCCTGTGCCAACAGGGGCAGAAAGGCGGCGAGCAAAAGTGAAAAACTCGTCATGACAGATTCCCTCTACAAGCGCGCCAGCAGGCGGGTCTTGAGCAGTGCGGCCTGGTCCAGCATCGTTTGCAGCCGGATGCGGTTAAACAGCCAGGAGAGATAGACCAGGGTGAAGGTAACCGTCGCCGCCGCCATCGTCACGCCCATTTTCCAGGTGACCCCGGCGTCGAACTGGCTCTCGCCCTTGGCCAAGCCAGCGGCCGCTTCGGTAACGCCGCCGACGACAACCGGGTGAATGCTGCGCAGGAAGCGGATGCTGGCATAGGTGACAATGACGGTGATAAAAGCCAGGATGGCATAGACGGCGGCAAAGCGGCGCTTCTTCTCGTCGTCCTCCACCGCGCCGCGCAGCATGAAATAGGCGGCGTAGACCAGCCACATCACTGTGATCGACGTCAGGCGCGGTTCCCAGATCCACCAGGTATTCCAGGCTGGGCGCGCCCAGACCGAGCCGCTGACGATGGTCATCGTCACAAACGCCAGGCCCACCTCGATCGAAGCCAGGGAGACTGTATCCCAACGCGGGTTCTTGCTGCGCAGATACATGATGCCGGCCAGCAGCGCCACCAGCATCGTAATCGCCGCCACCCAGGCCACACCCACGTGGAAGTAGAGGATGCGGTAGACGTGGCCCATCGTCTGTTCCGTGGGTGAGAAGAAGAAGATCATGAACAGCAGGCCGATTAGTGATAGCGCTGCTGCCCAGTTAAGCACGCTCGTCCAGCGGTCAATTCGAGAAACCGTTGTCACCTCATTCCTCCACGACGTAGTGATAGGTCAGGAAGCCGGCCACCAGCATGAACACGTCAAATGCTACCAGGAGGGCGATGGGCGCCTGGACCTCGGTCCACTCCGGTAGCTGCGGCGCCATGTAGGCCGCCACCGCTGTCGCCGCCGCCAGCGCCGAAGGCAGTGAGAGCGGCAGCAGTAGCACCGGAAGCAATACGTCGCGGGCGCGCGTCTGCACCGACATCGACGAGACGAGCACGCCCGCGGCAACGTAGCCTATTGTACCCAAAATGACGATCAGGATCACCTGGGGTAGCCAGTACGGCTTGTTAAAGAAGACGATGAACAGCGGCAGTAGCAGCGCCTCGAGCAGCAGCACGAAGAGGCTGACGCTCGCCACCTTGCCCAGATAGATGGCGCTGCGGTCCACCGGCGCCATCAGCACCGCTTCGATGCTGCGGTTTTCCTGCTCTACCGACGCCGTGCGGTTCAGGCCCAGCGTACCGGCCATCAGGATGACGATCCACAGCAGGCCAGTGCTGACGTTGCGCGCCGCGTCCAGCTCCAGCTCCAGAGCAAAGTTAAAGACCAGCACGGCGGCAATGGAGAAGACGGCCATGATAGTCACCGTCTGTTTGGTGCGCAGCTCCATCGTCAGGTCTTTCCAGACGATGGCCCACAGGGTGCGCAGGTAGCCCGTGTTTTCCGGCGACTGTGCGTTGGCGCTCGTTGGTTCGCTCACCCTATTTCCTCGTCGCCGTGCGATAGAGCTCAAGAAAAGCGGCCGGCTCCAGGCCGCGCTCGGCTGTCGCCGCGATCTTGCCGCGGCTGAGCACGACCACCCGGTCGGCCAGATTCAGGCCGTGCACCAGGTCGTGCGTAATCATCAGGATGGTGCGGCCCTGCGCCGCCTGCTCGCGCAGCAGATCGTCCAGCATCCCGGAGGCTTCCTGGTCCAGTCCCGTATACGGCTCGTCAAACAGAAGCACCTCCGGCTCGTGCAGGGTAGCGCGGGCAATGGTCAGGCGCTGCGTCATGCCCCGCGAAAAGGTGCGCACCGGGTCGCGCTCGCGGGCCGCCAGACCCACCCGGCTCAGCGCCGCGGCTACACGCTCGCGGCGGCGGTCCAGCCCGTACATGCGCGCAAAGAAGTTGAGGTTTTCACCCGCCGTCAGGTCGCCATAGAGCAGCGGCTGGTGGGAGACGAGGCCGATATGACGGCGCACCCTGTCGGCGTGGCGGGCCAGGGGCCAGCCGCCGATGGTGACGCTGCCGTCCGTGGGCTGCATGAGCGTGCCGACGATGCGTAACAGGGTGGTCTTGCCCGCGCCGTTGGCGCCGACCAAGGTCACGAACTCTCCCTTCCTGACATGCAGGTCAATGCCGCGCAGCACCGGCAGCAGCCCGTAGCTCTTTATGACACCTTCACATTTGATCATTGGCGCGCTTTTCTAACCCCGTGTAATATCTCTCGTCAGTCGTGCTGAGCTGGTGCTGACCAGCCGGACAATTGTTAGCGGATGGGCCGCCTCGGCCCGTCAGATTGGTGCAGATTAACCGAACGTTAACCGAGCGCTATTGTCGCAGATAGTCTGGAAATAGGCGACAGATGGGGGGCAGTTTAGTGACGGCGACAGTTGCCGGCGGCCGTCACTTGATGCAGGTAACGCATTTGTTATAATTATCACGGATTGCTTTGCCGTTCCGGAAGAGGGTGGACTAAGGAAGTTTGACCGAACTCATCAACGAGACGACAGCGCCGTGGATTCTAGGGGGGCTGGGTGTTCTCGTTCTCATCACTCTTGCGCAGATTTTATCCGCCTGGCGGCGGGTAAAGCGCTCCCCTTATTTCTTCTTGCGCCAGCAGGCCGAGCGCCGGCTCCAGAACCGCATCTGGACGCTGGTCGCGATCTTTGTCGCCGGCGGCGTCACCCTCTATTACAGTAATCAAGCCCCGCCCGATACAACCATCCGGATGGCGCTGCTGGCCCAGGCCAAGCCGGCGTCTGTCCTGGCCGCCGAGCCTATTGCCGACGAGCTGCCGGTCATCTCCCTTGACGAGCCGGACGCGTTCCAGATTGTCAACGGCGAGAATCCGCTGACGGCTGGCGATACGCTTACCGCCTCGCTCGACGCCTCCCTGGACCCGGCCGCGCGTCTGGCCGGGCCGGCAGGGGAGCCGCTCTTGCCCGACGATTTTAACCTGGTCGAGCCGGAAGTGGAGCTGACCGACGACAGCCAGTTTACCCGCCTCGTCTTTTCCACCGAGATAAACGACGATTACGACCCGGTCTCGCCGCGGCGCACCTTTGTCGAAGGTTTCTTTACCATTTACGCCACCTTTGATTACCTGGGCATGGCCGATGGCATGGCCTGGTCCTGGGTCTGGCGGCGCGATGGTGAGATCGTCAACGGCGGCAACGAGCTCTGGCAGTACGCCGACGAAGGGCCCGGCTGGATCTACTATGAGCCACCGGAAGGTTTCGCGCCGGGCACCTATACGTTGGAAGTCTGGGTCAACGGCGAGCTGTTCCAGCAAGCCAGCCTCGTCGTCGAAAGCGAAGCCGCCAACCGCTAAACACAGCGATCAGGGCGGGAGCCATCTGAGAGCCCCTTCTCATCCCAACACAAACTGGTCGGTCACGTTGGAAACGTGACGCTCTCGCCCGTAAGTGATGGGCACTTCCCGACTATCACCTTCGCAACCGCCGCCGCACACTATCCCCTAATTGCGCCAGCTCCTCCACGGCCAGCAGTCGCGCTGCCAGCAGATAGACGCCGCCGCCGGCCGCTGCCCCGAGCAACGACTGCCAGAAAGCGCCCTCGCTGGCCCCGGCCGCACCGCGCGCCGCCAGCCCCGCCAGGAGCGCTGCCATGCTCATCCGCCACAGCCCTGACCAGAGGCTGCGCCCTTCGACCCCCTGCAGCCGGCCCCGCAACAGCCAGAGCAGCACCCCGGCCTCCAGCAGGTTAGACAGGCTGATGCCCAGGGCGATGCCGCCGGTCTCGTTCCAGCCCAGCAGCGGAAACAGCCAGCGGCTGAACAGCAGCGCCAGCGCCGCCATCAACGCCAGCTGCACGGCCCCGGCCAGCACCGGCGTCACCGTATCCTCCAGCGCGTAGAAGGCGCGCGAGATGACCTCCAGCGCCGCCAGCGCCACGAGGCCCGGCGCGTACCACAGCAGCGCCCAGGCCACCAGCACCGTATCGCCGGCGCCGAATCGGCCGCGCTCAAAGGCCAGCGCCGCCAACGGCATGCTCAACGCCATCAGCAGCGCGGTCGCGGGCAGGGCCAGAAAGAGAATCAGCCGCAACGTCTCGGCCAGAATGCGCCGCATCTGTGGCCGGTCGCCCTGTGCCGCCAGGGCGGCAAAGGTGGGGAAGGCAGCGATACCCAGCGCCTGGCCCAGGATGCCGTGCGGTGTCAACACAATACGCCAGGCATAGTCCAGAGCGGCGACCAGAAAGGGAGAGGGCGTCAGCACAGGTACCAGCAGGTTATTGATCTGGCTGAAGCTGAGGCCGAGCACGCGCGGCGCCATCAGGCGCAGCACCTGCTGCACCCCCCGGTCGCGCACCGCCAGCGCCGGGGTATAGCGGGCCGCCTGCCGCCGCAGCGCCGGCAGCTGCACCAGCAGATGGCCGGCCGAGCCGGCCACCGCCCCCCAGGCCAGCGCCCGCACCCCCAGCCCCAGCGGCGCCAGCAGCGCCCCGGCAATAATGCCCAGGTTATAGATGCTGGGGGCCAGCGCCGGCAGCAGGAAATGCTGGCGCGCATTGAGCGCCGCCATAATAATGCCGCTGGCGCCGAAAATAACCGTGGAGAGCAGGAGGATGCGCAGCAGCACCACCGTTTCCGCCAGCAGCTCCGCTTCGCCGGCCAGGCTCGGCAGGTAAAGCAGCAGAAATGGTTCGGCAAAGATGCCGGTCAGCGCGGCGAAGAGGACGAGCAGCAGCAGCGCCAGGTTGAGCACGCTGGAGAAAAGGCGCCAGCCGCCCGGCGCATCGTCGCGCGCGAAGTAGCCGGCAAAGACCGGGATGAAGGCCGAGCTGAGGGCGCCGCCGGCGACGATAACAAAGATGGTTTCGGGGAAACGATTGGCCAGGCGGTAGGCGTTAACCGCCACCTCCGTCGCGCCGAAGGCGTAGGCGATGACGATGTCGCGCACCAGCCCCAACACCCGGCTGAGGATGAAAGCGGCGGAGACAATCTGGGCCGCCCGGACTACCTGCGCCCGCCCGCTGCTGCCCGGCTGCGACGAGACTGGATCTGGCATGGCGGCATTATAGCCCCGCCGGAGGGGAAAACGAAAAGTGGGCCGGTTGGTTAGACCGGCCCACCTGGTTGGCGGGAGAGCCAGGAACGCCGACACCTGACTCTCGTTAAAAGGAGGAGAAGAAGAAGAGATTTTTACCCTTCCCTGCCTAGTCTATAGCCATTCCGTTGGCGCTGCTGTACGCCAACCATACTGGCATCCTACGCGCAACCTACGCTTGTGAAAGTCTGCACGCTACGGCGGCGA
>CAZOGK010000029.1:33887-40411 GCA_964579295.1 uncultured Ardenticatenaceae bacterium | reverse complement strand
TCTCCTCGACAATCTCCAGGGCGCCAGCGCCGGCCGCCGCCGTAAACATGGGCGCGAGGCCGAAGCTCTCCAGGCCAAAGTAGCAGGTGCGCGTGCGGCGGACGAGGCCGGCGCCGACGAGCAGGTCGGCGGCAAAGCCGGCGGTAAAGGCGAGCAGAGTCAGGTCGCGCGGCGGCTCTGGCAGGGCCAGCAGCGCGCGCACGAAGGCGACCGGCCGGCGGTAAATGGTCATGCCGCCCAGGGCCAGCGTCTCGCCGGGCCGCACCAGCCGGGCCGCCGTAGCCAGGTCAGTCCGCTTGTCCTCCATTAGCCGCCTTGCTCGCGCATGATGGGCGCATTGTAACCCGCCAGCGGGGAATAAAAAAGGCGCCGGATTCGGAGGAAGTCCGGCGCCTGAAAAGGGGCCTGAGTCACAACTCGCCAGACACCTGACTGGTTTCCGAAAATTGTCAGGTGTGGAGCCAGGCGACTTCGAGTGAATTACTTGACTTTACCGGTCGCGCTCCAGCACGGCGTCGACGAGCGCTTCCATCGCATCACGCGCGGCGCTGGGCGGCAGCTCGTGCAGCGCTGCGCGCGCCCGGTCGGCTATCTCGTGAGCCTCAGCCAGGGCGGCCTCGGCGGCGCCCGACTCGCGCAGGCGGCTCATCAGCGCCTGGTAGGGGTCGCTGCCCGCTTCGGCCTGCTTGCGCCCATTGTGCTGCTGCGCGGCGACTGTGCTTACGCCCATCCCCTGGGCCACGTCCACGCCCACCGGCTTGCCTAGCTTCTCGGGATCGCCGATGATGTCCAGCACGTCGTCCACAATCTGAAAGACGAGGCCCAGATGATGGGCGTACTGTTCGACGGCGCCGATCGTCTCGTCGTCGGCGCCGGCCAGCAGCGCGCCGGTGGTCGCCGCAGCGCGGAAGAGGCTGGCCGTCTTCAGGTCGATAATGCGTTTGTAGGTCTCGCGGTCCATCCGGCCCGACTTGGCGGCGGCCGCCTGCAGCGTCTCCCCTTCCACCAGCTCGACGGTGGCCTCGGCCATGATCTGGTTGTAGAGCGCGCCATAGGGGGCCATCATCTCGTAGACGCGGGCAAAGAGGTAATCGCCGGCCAGCAGGGCAAAGGTGCGACCCCAGCGGGCATGGACCGTAATCTTGCCGCGCCGCGTCAGGCTATGGTCGTTGATGTCGTCATGCACCAGCGTCGCCGTGTGGATCAGCTCCACGGCGGCGGCCAGCGGCACCACTTCGTCCAGCTCTTCGCCGCCGGCGGCCAGGTAGGCGAGCAGCGCCACTTGCGGCCGGACGCGCTTGCCGCCGGAGGAAATGATGTGGTGGCTGGCTTCGTCCAGTACCGCTACTTCGCTCCGGACAACGTCATGCAGCTTCTTGTCAACGGCCTGCAGGCCCGCCTTAACCTGTTCTTGTACCATATTGTTCCGCCTTCATGATCTAGAGCGTCGTTACCAAGCGATGTTTACAACTTTCAATTTTTTTTGAACACTTTGTAACTATCCTCATTATAGATGGGGAGCGGGAGAGCGTCAAGCAAATTTGTGAAACAAATCGCAAGTATTTACACCCCTCTTATACCTGCAGAAGTGGCGCTGGCTGTTATAATCAGGCGGTAATGAACAGACCGGTCCCGCACGACACGATCATTGTTCTGGACTTTGGCTCCCAGTACAGCCAGCTCATCGCCCGGCGCGTGCGTGAGGCGGGCGTCTACTGCGAGCTTTACACCTGGCGGGCCAGCGAGGCGGCCGTCATGGCTCACCAGCCCTGCGGCTTCATCCTCAGCGGTGGGCCGGCCAGCGTCTACGATGCGGGAGCGCCGCGCCTACCTGACTACGTGCTGCAGTCGGGGCTGCCCGTCCTGGGCATCTGCTACGGCATGCAGCTCCTCGCGCACCGGCTGGGAGGCGTCGTCGCCGGCAGCCGCCAGCGTGAATATGGGCTGGCGCGGCTGGAGCTGGCAGAGGCGGCCGGTCCCCTCTTCGCCGGCTGGCAGCGCAACGGCGGCGCGGAGGCGGCCGCCGGGCAACAGGTGTGGATGAGCCACGGCGATAAGGTAGAGGAGCTGCCGGCGGGATTCGCGCCCCTGGCCTGCACGGCCAACAGCCAGTATGCCGCCGCCGCCGACGCCAGCCGCCGCTATTACACGGTGCAATTTCACCCGGAGGTGGCGCACACGCCGCAGGGGCAGCAGCTCCTACGCAACTTCGCCGTCGATATATGCGGCTGCCGTCCCGATTGGAGCCCGGCCAGCTTTGTCGAAGAGGCGGTGGCCGCCATCCGCCGGCAGGTGGGCGACGGGCGCATCGTCCTTGGCCTCAGCGGCGGCGTCGATTCGGCGGTGACGGCGACGCTCGTTCACCGCGCCGTGGGCGACCAGCTCGTCTGTATTTTTGTCGACCACGGCCTGCTGCGGCAGGGCGAGGCGGAACAGGTGGTGCGCACCTTTGAGCGCGAGCAGGGCATGAAGCTGATGGCCGTGAACGCCGTCGAAGAGATGATGGAGGCGCTGGAAGGGGTGACCGATCCCGAGGATAAACGGCGCCTCATCGGCGAGCGCTTTGTCCGGCTCTTCGAGCGGGAGGCGCTGCGCATCGGCGACGCCCGCTTCCTGGCGCAGGGCACGATCTATCCCGACGTCATCGAGAGCGCCAGCCAGGAGCGCCCTGACGCCCACACCATCAAGACGCATCACAACGTCGGCGGCCTGCCGGCTGACCTGCAGCTGGAGCTGGTGGAGCCGCTGCGCTATCTGTTTAAGGACGAGGTGCGCCGCATCGGCGAGCATCTTGGCCTGCCGGAGAGCATTGTCTGGCGGCAGCCTTTCCCCGGACCGGGGCTGGCTATCCGCTGCCTGGGCGAAGTCACCTGGGAGCGGCTGGAGCGGCTGCGCGCCGCCGACGCCATCTACCTGGCCGAGCTGCGCCAGGCCGGCCTGCTGCGCCACGGCACGCAGCAGGCGTTCACCGTGCTGCTGCCGGTCCGTTCCGTCGGCGTCATGGGCGATGGGCGTACGTACGACGAGGTGATTGCCCTGCGCGCGGTGACCACCGACGACTTCATGACCGCCGACTGGGCCCGCCTGCCCCACGAGCTGCTGGCGCAGATCAGCCGGCGCATCGTCAACGAGGTAGAGGGCGTCAACCGCGTCGTCTATGACATTACTTCCAAGCCACCCGGTACAATCGAATGGGAGTAGCGAGATGATCAACTTTGGAGAGCTTTTCCGCCGGGCGTTGGAGATCTGCTGGAGCAACCGCTGGCTCTTTTTGCTGGGCATCCTGGCGGCGCTGGGCAGCGGCGGCGGCGGCGGCGGCAGTTGGGTCAACTATAGCTTTGGCGCCGGCGACCTCGATCCGCAGTTCGAGCAGCAAATGGAGCGCTTCCTGCGCACCCTGGTCGCCGCCTGGCCTTACCTGCTAGCCGGCTCTGTCCTGCTTGTGCTCCTCTCCCTGCTGCTCTGGCTGCTGCGCCTGGCGGCGCGGGCCGGTCTCATCGCCGCGGCCGCCGAGCTGGACGGGGAGCCCACGGCGGCCGCGGGCACGGCGCTGGGCTTTGGCCGGGCGCTGCGGCGCGGCGCCGCCTTTCTGCCGCGCCTGGTCGGGCTGGACCTGCTGCTCTATGGGCCGATACTGCTGCTCATCCTCGTCCCCCTGGCCGTACTGATTGCGTCGCTAACCAGCGCAGGCATCGTCGCCGCGGTCGAAGATCCGGGCGCACTGGGCGGAATCGTGCTCATCGGCATCACCTGCTTTTGCCTGCTGGGCTGCCTGGCCATTCTCTGGCAGCTTTTCCTCGCTTTTCTCCAGCCGCTGGCGCAGCGCAGCCTCGTTCTGGACGGCAGCGGCGTGGTGGAGTCGGTGCGGCGCGGCTGGCGCATCCTCGCCGCCAACGTCGGCGATGTACTGCTGCTGGTGCTGTTCCTCTTCGTCATCGGCCTTGTCTTTGGCGCTCTCATCGCCGTCATCCTCATACCGGTCGGCCTGCTGCTCGCCGTGCCCACTTTCTTTGAGCTGATGCAGGGCAACGTGCCGACGGGCCGGGGGCTGCTGACCCTTGTCGTCGGCGGCATTCTGATCGGCCTCTTATCGCAGCTATTGCGCTCTTTCTTCGTCACCTACCAGTCGGTGGCCTTTACGCTGGCCTACCGCCGCCTCACCGGCAAAGGGGTAACGGAGGCGGCTCCAGCGCCGGAGCCCAAGCCGGCCACGCCCTATCAGTTTGAACAGCCTCCGGAGGAGTGACGATGAAAGACGCCGAAGTCGTGACGCGCATCCTGGCCATTGAGACCTCCTGTGACGAGACGGCGGCGGCCGTGGTGGAGAGCGGCACGCGCATTCTGAGCAATGTGATTGCCAGCCAGACCGACCTGCACAGCAAGTATGGCGGCGTTTTCCCGGAGGTGGCCTCGCGCAAGCACATTGAAGTGATCCACGCCGTGGTCGCCCAGGCGATGGGCCAGGCTTACCTCGGCTACGAAGACCTTGACTGTATTGCCGTCACCAGGGGGCCGGGCCTCGTCGGCTCGCTTCTGGTCGGCGTCAACGTCGCCAAGGGGCTGGCGCTGGCGCGCCACAAGCCGCTGCTGGGCGTCAACCACATCGAGGGCCACATCTATTCCATCTGGCTCACGGAGGCCGCGCCGGAGATCGCCTTTCCACTGCTGACGCTCGTCGTCAGCGGCGGCCATACCGAGCTATACCTGATGCGCGACCATCTGGAATACGAGCATCTGGGCGGGACTATCGACGACGCTGCCGGGGAGGCGTTCGACAAAATTGGCCGCCTGCTGGGGCTGCCCTTCCCCGGCGGACCGGCTATTGACCACGCCGCCCGCGACGGGCAGCAGACTGCCTACCAGTTCCCGCGCGCGCTCATGGACGACTCCTACGACTTCAGCTTCAGCGGCCTGAAAACGGCCGTGCTGCGTGAAGTGGAGCGCTACGATAGCGACCGGCTGCCCGTCGCCAACCTGGCGGCCAGCTTCCAGGCGGCGGTCGTGGACGTGCTGGTAGAGAAGACGGCGCGCGCCGCCGAGGCGCACGGCGTGACGGCGGTGCATCTCGTCGGCGGCGTGTCGGCCAACAGCGCCCTGCGCGCGGCCATGGTCGAGCGCATGGAGATACCCGTACGCTACCCGCCGCCCCTGCTCTGCACCGACAACGCGGCGATGATTGCCGCCGCCGCCCACTGGCGCTTTCTGCGCGGGCAGCGCTCCGGCCTCGAGCTGGAAGTCGCGCCGAGCCTGCAGCTATAGCTAGCCGGCCTCCGGACGAGACAATCATGACCCCCTCAGCCAGCGACCCGACAAGCGGCGAGGCGCGCATAGCCGCTGCATTTGCCGGCGCCGCCGCCCGCGGCATGGCCGCCCTCATGCCCTATTACACGCTCGGCTACCCGGACCAGCCGACCTCGCTCGACGTAATTGCGGCCATCGCTGCCGACAGCGACTTGCTAGAGCTGGGCGTGCCCTTTAGCGACCCCATTGCCGATGGCCCGACCATCCAGCAGAGCACGCAGCAGGCGCTGGCGGCCGGCGCGACGACTGCTTCCTGCCTGGAGATGACCGCCGAGCTGCGCCGGCGCGGGGTCGACGCGCCGGCGCTGCTGATGGGCTACTACAACCCGATTCTGGCGCACGGCGAAGCGGCTTTCGTGCGTGACGCGGCCGCGGCCGGGGTGGACGGCTTCATCGTGCCCGACCTGCCGCCGGAAGAGGCGGGCAGCCTGGAGGCGCTGGCGCGCGCGGCCGGCCTCGTGCTCGTCCCCTTTCTGGCTCCCACCAGCGACCCGCAGCGCATCCGCCGCATCGCGACGCGCGCCCGCGGCTTTATTTACATGGTCGGCCTGACCGGCGTCACCGGCGCCACTACCGGACCTGACCGCCATCTGCAGCAGTTCATTGCCCGGCTCCGCGAGCAGGCCCGCGTGCCGGTCGCCGTCGGCTTTGGCATTCGCACGCCGGAGCAGGCGGCCGAGGTTGGCAGCTTTGCCGATGGGGTGATCGTCGGTAGCGCGCTCATCCGCGCCGTGGCGCAGGCCGAGGACGCGCCCGCCGCCGCCCGTGCCTTCGTGGCCGCCTGGCGCGCGGCGCTGCAGCCTTCCGCTACGGAGGGCCGGCTGACCCCACCGTAAGGCGCGGAATGGTCCAGTAACCCCGGCCGGGCGCGGCCTGCGGCGCCGTCACGGTAAGCTGCAGGCGCGCGGCCGGCGGCAGCGTGGCCGGCAGCGCTAGGGCCATCTCCTGCCAGTCCCCCTCACCCGTTATCTCTCCCTGCCCCAGCAGAATTGGATCGCCGTCGACGAGAAGCGCCGAGTAGCGCAGCCCCGGCTCGCCCCAGAAGGCGACAGCCAGCGCGGCGCCGGCGGGAAGCTCGGGCAGCGCGTAGACGAGGGTCAGCCTCTCTCCGGCCGCCGGCTGCACGGCGATGGCGAGACGGCGGGCCGGCGCCGGCCCGGCGACGACATCGCTCTGCACAGCTGTCGCTGCGCCGCCGGCTGCCAGCGCCGGCTGCCACAGCA
>CAZOGK010000029.1:0-33787 GCA_964579295.1 uncultured Ardenticatenaceae bacterium | reverse complement strand
TCGCTCTGCACAGCTGTCGCTGCGCCGCCGGCTGCCAGCGCCGGCTGCCACAGCAGTTGTGTCCGTTCTGCCTGCTGCAGCGCGGGCATCAGGTTTGTCAGCATGCCGTCCTCGTAGTCGAGCAGGTAATCGGCCGGCGTCAGCCAGCCGGCCGCCTTGAAGCGCTGCAGGCTGCCGCCGCCTATCTCCGGCTGCGCATACCAGACGGCGGCCGCATAGGGGGCATAGGCCGGGACGAGGACGAAGCGGTTGGCAAATATGCGCGTTTGCGGCGACGCCTGCGGCAGAATCGCACGTAGCCGGGCCTCCGCCTGGGCTACCTCGCCGGCGTGGCTCAGCCAGGCCCGCTGCGCGGCGGCGATGCCCCCGGCCTGCAGCCCTAGCCATGAGAGCAGCGCCACGAGGAAGATTACCCGGCCGGCCCGCGGCAGGCGCGCCGGCAGCAGCGTGGCCAGCGCCAGGACGAGACCGGCCGCCGCGGCATAGAGATGGCGCCCGGCAAACAGCTCCGGCTTCTGGGCCCAGAGCGCGAAGTAGACAAAGGCGAGATGCAGCGCAGCCCAGAGCAGGCCGGCGCGGGCAAGCGGGCCGCGCCGCGCCGCCGCCCAGGCCAGCAGCGCCAGAAGCAGCAGCAACAGCGCCCCTCCCGGGACGCCGGGCGGAACCGTGAGCAGCGTCCAGCTCGCGACGACCGTCGTCAGAAAGTCGAAGATGGCGGCAGGCCGTAACGCCGCCAGATAGGGGCTGACGCCGGCGCCCTGCACGGTCAGCGTCAGGTTGGGTCGAGCCACATGGACGGCGCCGAGGAGGAGGGCGGCGGCTAGCAGCAGCAGCAGCGTCCGCCCTGTGGCGCTGCGGCGCAGCCGGCCGCCGGTCAGCAGGTGATGGGCGAGCAAGAAGACGGGCAGGAGCACGCCGCTCTCGTGGCTGAAGAGGGCCAGGATGGAAAACAGCGCGGTCAGCCCCAGCCAGCGCCGCTGCGGCCGGGCGCGGCGGGCGTGCAGATAGCTGGCGAAAGCGGCCAGCGCAAACGCGGCGTGCATGAGAATGGCGGCGCTGCTCACCCAGGCGACGACGCTGTGATGCTGCACGTGGACGGCGAAGAGGGCCGTTCCGGCCAGGCTGGCGGGCTGCGGCAGGCGCAGCCGGCGCCCCGTCGCATAGACGAGCGCCGTCGCCAGCAGATGCCAGAGAATGGTCAGCCCATAATAGCCGGCGGCGTTCAGCCCGAAGAGCAGCCGGTTGAGCAAAAACCAGAGATTTTGCAGCGGGCGATAATACCAGCCGCTCCAGCCGGGATCGAAAGCGGCGATGCCGCCGGCGGGATTCTCGACCCAGCCGGCCACCATACCCACCTGCACGTAGTCGTCGCCGATAAACTCAGCGGCATACGGCGGAAAGTAGAGCAGGTAGGCAAGCAACAGCAGCCCGCCGACGAGGAGAAGTGAAAGGCGCTTCGTGCCGCGAACGCTATCCATGTGCGGCTCCATTATAAGAGCTATCGCCTCGCATGATAACGGCAAACAAATACTTTGCCGCTATCGTGGTGTGGGCGGCCCCAATGGCGACCTGTCGACGCTGCCGCCACGAGAGAACGAGTCCACACAGCAACAGCCGGAGATACCCATGCCTAACCGACTGGCCTCTGAAACCAGCCCCTACCTGCTGCAGCACGCCGACAACCCCGTCGATTGGTACCCCTGGGGTGAGGAGGCGCTGAGCAAAGCGCAGCAGGAAAACAAGCCAATCCTGCTCAGCATCGGCTACGCCGCCTGCCATTGGTGCCACGTCATGGCCCACGAGTCGTTTGAGGATGACGCCACGGCGGAAATCATGAACCGCCACTTCGTCAACGTCAAGGTCGACCGCGAGGAGCGGCCCGATCTGGACAGCATCTATATGAACGCCGTCGTGGCGCTGACCGGGCATGGCGGCTGGCCGATGACGGTCTTTCTCACGCCGGAGGGGCAGCCGTTTTACGGCGGCACCTACTTCCCGCGCGAGCCGCGCTTTGGCATGCCCGGCTTTAAGCAGGTGCTGCTCAGCGTGGCCGATGCCTGGGAAAAGCGGCGCGAAGAAATCGTGGACGACGCCGCCAAAGTGGGCCAGCATCTGCAGCAGCGGCTGACCCTGGCGGCAGGCGACCAGACCTTTGGGCCGGCGCTGTTCGACGCCGCGCTGCCGCGCATCAACCAGACGTTCGAGCCGCGCAAAGGCGGCTTTGGCGACGCCCCCAAGTTCCCGCCCTCGATGACGCTGGAGTTCCTGCTGCGCATGGTGCACGAGCGGGACGACAGCCATGCCCTCTACATGGTGGAGCATACGCTGGAGCAGATGGCCCGCGGCGGCATCTACGACCAGCTTGGCGGCGGCTTTGCCCGCTACGCAACTGACCGTGACTGGCTGGTGCCCCACTTCGAGAAGATGCTGTACGACAATGCCCTGCTGAGCCGGGTCTACCTGCAAGCCTGGCAGGTGACGGGTAAGCCGCTCTACCGCCGCATTGTGGAGGAGACGCTGGATTGGGTGGTGCGCGAGATGCGCCACGACGGTGGCGGCTTTTACAGCAGCCTCGACGCCGATAGCGAAGGTGAGGAGGGCAAGTTTTATGTCTGGCGGCCGGCCGAAATCAGCGCGGCGCTGGACGACGAGACGAGCGCGACGCTGTTCATGCGCTACTACGATGTCAGCGAGGGCGGCAACTGGGAAGGCAAGAGCATCCTGCGCACGCCGCGCGAGCTGGACGAGGTAGCTGCCGAGCTGGGGCTGGATGGCGACGAGGCGGCCGGCCGGCTGGCGCAGGCGCGGCAGCAGCTCTATGCGCTGCGCGCCGAACGGGTCTGGCCCGGCCTGGACGACAAGGTACTCACCTCGTGGAATGGCCTCATGCTGCGCGCCTTTGCCGAAGCGGGGCGGGCGCTGCAGCGCGACGATTACACCGAGGTCGCCGTCGCCAATGCCCGTTTCCTGCACGAGACAATGCGCCGCGATAACGGCCGCTTGCTGCGTAGCTGGAAGGAGGGCAGCGAAGCCCGCTTTAACGCTTACCTGGAAGATTACGCCTATCTGGCAGCCGGGCTGCTGGAGCTGTACCAGACTGTCTTCGACGAGCAGTGGTTTACCTGGGCGCAGGAGCTGGCGGAGCTGATGCTGGCGCACTTCCGCGATGAGGAGCATGGCGGCTTTTACGACACCAGCGACGACCACGAGCAGCTCATCCAGCGGCCCAAGGATGTGCAGGACAACGCCACACCCAGCGGCAACGCCATGGCCGCGCTCGTGTTACTCACCCTCAGTCTCTACACGGGCGAGGCGCACTACGCCAGCGCCGCCGAGGAGATGATTGCCGGCATGGCGCCCTACATGGCCCGCTACCCGACCGGCTTCTCGCAGTGGCTCTGCGACGCGGCGCTGCTATTGGGCGAGCCGCGCGAGATTGCCATCAGCGGCGAGCCGGGCGCGGCGGCGACCGAGGCGCTGCTGCAGGCGGTCTTTGCCGACTACCGCCCGCACCAGGTGGTGGCCGCCGGGCACGCCGAGCAGACAGGCATTCCCCTGCTACGCGGGCGCGAGCCGCTGCACGGGCAGGCGACTGCCTACGTCTGCCGCCAGTTCGTCTGCCAGCTTCCGGTCACCGAGCCGGAAGCGCTGCAGGCGCAGCTTGCCTCATGAGAACGCAACCAGCGGCCGGTTATCCCGTATAGGCCATAGAAACCGGACGAATTGGAGGCAACACTGTGAAAACCGAAAGCAACAGACTGAGACGGCAGAATGGCATTATCGCTGGCGTGTGCGGCGGCCTGGGCGAGTTCTTTGGCATCAGCGCGGCCTGGTTCCGCCTGCTCTTCCTGATTCTGGCGCTGCCGGGCGGCTGGCCGGGCGTCGTGCCTTACATCCTGCTCTGGCTGGTCATTCCGCGCCGCTAGGCGAAGCCAGGCGCAGGTCTAGAGTAGGGTCGCGTGGCGTGAGTTGCGCAGGATGACGGCCTGCCACCAGGCCAGCTTATCTCCCGGCCCTTTGGGGAACATCAGGTTCTCTTTTTCCTTGCTGTGCCAGAGGCCGCAGGCGTGGGCCAGCTCGTGGGCGACGAGGCGGTAGCGCGCCCGCGTCAGCATGGCGGCTTCCACGGTCACGTAGTCGGTGAGCGGGCCCAGGGAGCAGCCGCCCTTATTGGAGATATCGCGCACGACGAAGACCGTCACCGGCGCGCCATAGCCCAAAAAGCGGCCCCGGTCGCGGGCAATGTGGCGGCGAAAATAGTCGCCGGCGCGCGCAAAATCCTCCTGCCAGGCGCCGTCATCACAATGAACGTCGAGGGCGGCTTTGGGCGCCGGCTCGTCTATGATTTGCACCATCTGGCCGGCCGGCAGCACCCGCACCCGCGCCTCGCCCAGGAAGATGCGCTGCGCCTCGTAAAAACTGGGTATCGCGTTCTCGGCCGGGGCCAGCGGCGCGCCCTCTTCGTCGCGCAGAATGACGATGCGCAGCAGCAGCTTCTTGTAGGGCCGCACGCCGGCCACGCCGGCCGCCGTATCGACGAGACCGGGAACGCGGTTCAGCGTCTCGCGCATGACATTCAGGCTCTGCACAGCCGCCCCGCCTAACAGCTCTCTCGTCGTTGGCATCTTTCCTCCTGGCTACCTCTACCGGTCCGCGGCGCCAGCCGGCGCGGGTGAAACGGGGCAATTATAGCGGGAATATCTGCCTGAGGTAGTCGGGGCGCGCACTAACCCCAGAAAAAGAAAAAGGCCGCTACGCGGTGGTAGCAGCCTGTTGGTGATGACATGACCCCGGCAGGACTCGAACCTGCAACCAAGGCATTAAGAGTGCCCTGCTCTGCCAATTGAGCTACGGAGCCTGGCAAGCCTGCCTATTATAGCCTCTCTCTCTCTGGCGTCAATCAATATCAAGCCTGGTCTAAGGTAGCGGTCCGCGTCCGCCAACCGCGGCGAGAGGATGGCAAAAGGCCCGCTTACGCGGGCCTTGCTTGCTTCTTTCTTGAGTAGGCGCGACGTGCCCGCTAGATGTCTTCGCCGGCCGGCGGCAGCGTGGAGCTGGGCGGCGGCGTGGGCGGCGGGGTCGTAGGGGGCGACGTGGCCGTGGCCGTGGCCGGCGGGGGCGGCGGGGGCGCAGTGCGGGCGCGCTGCAGCAGCCGCTCGGCTTCCCGCTCGGCGATGTCGCGGCCGCCGAGACCAAAGGCCAGGGCGAGCGCCACGGCGATAGCCCCCAGCAGCAGGCCGAAGGCCAGGTTGATTATCTCGTCGGCCACGCCCAAATGGCGCAGGGCAATGGCGCCGGAGAAGATGAGGATCGACCAGCGCGCCAGCTGCGACAGCAGCTCGGCATAGCGGTTGCCGCTGTTGAGGACCACCTGCCGCGCCAGGTTGCCCAGGTAGAGGCCCAGGGCGAAGATGGCCAGAGCCAGGAGCAGCCGCCCGCCGAAGGCGAGGACCTGGGCGATGAGGACGGCTAGAATCTCAAAGCCGAGCAGGTTGGCGGCTTCCATGGCGGCAAAGAGCATGATGGCGACCAGCAGCAGCATGCCGACGAGCTGTGACGGCGTGCGCCCGGCTACTGCCGTCGTCGCATTGTAGAGGCCGAGGCGGGAGACGAAGCCATCGAAGCCGAGGCCGGTCAGCAGGTCGGCCACGATCTCGGCGACGACGCGACCGACGAAGTAGGTGATGGTCAGCAGCAGCGCGGCGCCAAAGATGGCGGGAATGGCGTCGAGCAGCGTCTGCAGCATGGCCGTCGCCGGGTTGGAAATAGCGTCGATGTCGAGCGCGTTGAGCGCGGCGATGATCGCCGGGATGAGGATGAGCGCGTAGACCAGGGTGCCGATGAGCCGTGACAGGTTCATATTCAGCCCGATACGGCGCGCCAGCCGCTCGGCGCCCAGGCCGGCGGCGATGTTGGTCACCAGGCCGCGCAGCACCCGCGCGATCATGTAGCCGACGAAGAGAATCAGCGCGGCGGCAATCAGATTGGGAATGAAGTCCACAATCTGGGTAATGAGCCGGTTCAGCGGGTCGGTCAGGTAGGCCAGGTTGAGCCGCTGGAAAAAGGCCAGCAGCACGAACAGCATGAGCAGGTAGAAGACGAGGCGACCGGTCGCCTGTTCCACGCCCACTTCCTGCTCGGGCTGAGCGCCCATGGTACGGGCCAGCCGATCGTCAAGCGAGGTGCGGCGCAGGAGCGCCACGACCACCATCTCGACCACTTTGGCTATCACGTAGCCAAGGCCGAGGATGAGCAGGGCGATCAGCAGGTTTGTAAGGCCGGGGCCGACAAGCGGCACGAGCGGTGCGAATAATTCGTCGAGGAAATTCATTTTTCCTGTCCCTCCGTGGAGAACTGTAGGGCCGTTGTCGGCCGGTTAACCAGAAAGCGGCGCTGTCGGAATACAATCCCGACCTACCGATCCGGCAGGTCGGTCAGGTTGGAAACCTGACGTTTCGCTATAGCATAGCGCAGCGCAACCCGCGCCTGCCTGTATCTCGGGTATAATCGCTGACATAAGCTGGATATAAGCGGCAGATGAATGGGGCGCTGCTGGGCGCCGCCGGACCGGCAAGGCGCCTGGCTGAGCCGGGTTATTTTAAGGATAGATTGATTGACTTTCCCCCTAGCCAGGCTCATAATGAGAGTAACAGGATCGCCATAGACCCCAGGTGATCAGAAGGCAGGTTAACAGAGTAAGCGGCAATTGAGATCCCCGCTGGCGCGCCTAACTGCTTCCGTCTGAGCCCAGATGGTGACTCGGGGAAGCCAACGATTCTCGAACGGCCGCCACGGGATCCGCCTACATATCCCCGCCGAAATGTTAGCCAGACACCAATGCCCTCTGCTCTCGCCTGGGGTTTTTCTTTGCTCCGCGCTGTTATTCCTGTTTCCCCCACTCGGAATTGGCTACAATCGCCCACGACAGACGGCCATCGCGGCCGGCGGCAGTCCCGGCTTGCCTGCAGCGAGCCGCGGCAAAGGAGAGTGAACAATGGAACTATGGGTCGCAACAGGAGACGGCGTCGTCCACATGACCCCTGACGGCCAGGGCTGGCGGGAAGAGGGGCGAGGCCTTGCTGGCCGCAGCATCACCAGCATCGTCGCCCGCGATGGCGTAATACTGGCCGGCGCCAGAGACGGCGTCTTCCGCTCCGACGACGGCGGGCAGAGCTGGCAGGAAGCGAGCCAGGGCCTGACCCAGCGCCACGTCCGCTGGCTGGCCTTCCATCCAGAGGACGGCGGCCTGGCGCTGGCGGGCACGGAGCCGGCGGCCGTATTCGTCTCGCAGGACGGCGCCGCCAGCTGGGAGGAACGGCCGGCCGTGGCCGCGCTGCGCGACCGCTACCAGTGGATGCTGCCCTACTCGCCCGAGGATGGCTGCATTCGCGACTTCGCCGTCCACGGCGCGCGCCTCTATGCCGCCGCCGAAGACGGCGCGCTGCTGCGCTCGGACGACCGCGGGCAAAGCTGGGCGCTGGCGCCGGGGAGCCCGGGGCGGCGCACCCACCAGCCGGCGCCGGGTGAGATCCATTCCGATACGCACAGCGTCGAGGTCCATGCCAGCAACCCGGACCTGGTCCTCTCGCCCACGGGCGGCGGTCTCTTCTACTCTGAAGATGGCGGCGCGTCCTGGCGCAACCTTTACCGCTGCTACTGCCGCGCTGCCTGGTGGAACCCGGACGACGCGCGCCACATCCTCTTCGGCCCGGCCGACGGCGTGGATTGGCGGGGCCGCTTTGCCGAAAGCTGGGACGGCGGCGCAAGCTGGCAGGAAGCGCCGGAGCAGCCCTGGGCGCGCCACATGGTCGAGCGTCTGCTGCCGGTTGGCGACCGCCTCTTTGCCGTCCTTTCTGATGGAAGCTGGCAGCAGCGGGCGCTGCACGGCGGCGCCTGGGAGCCGCTGCCGCCGCTGGGCCGGGTTGAGGCGCTGGCGGGCATGGGCTGAGCCTTGCCCTGGGTTTGTGACCGGATTTGTATCCGTCCCCTGTGCCCTTTCACATTCCCTCGCTCCGCCCTTCCCCTATACTGGAAAGGAGAAGGGAAGAAAGAACGTAACGAGACGGAAGATAGAAAGGAGCTAGACAGATGGACGACATTTTGAAAGGCAAGTGGAACCAGCTACGCGGCAGCATCCAGCAGGAGTGGGGTGAGCTGACAGACGACGAGGTTGCTCAGATCGAAGGCAGCAGCACCCGCCTCGCCGGCAAGATTCAGGAAAAGTATGGCCGCACGAAGCAGGAAGCCGAGCAGGAAGTGGCCGACTGGCTCGACCGGGTTGGCCGCGACTACTAAGCAGCGCCGCAAGCAGACTAAGCTCTCCCATCCGCTGGATGGGAGAGCTTTTTTTATGCCGACGCGCCGCTATAGGCGCGCAGGCCGACGCGCCAGAAGAGGCGGGAGAGGAGGAGCAGCCCGGCAGCCAGCCCTACCGCCTGCAACAGCGCCCGCAGGTCGAGCCGGCCCACCAGCCCCTCCGCCGGCACGGTGACGGCGAAGGCAACCGGCACGATAAAGGTGAGCGTCACGCGCAGCCACTGTGGGTAGATGCCCACCGGCCAGCGCCCCGCCTGGTACATCGAGCGGAAGATGACCAGGATGTTTTCCACCTTGACGAACCAGAAGGAAAAGGTCGCCAGGATAAGCCAGAAGCTATAGACAATGGCCGTGCCACAGAGCAGCGCCGCGCCGAAGAGCAGCGCCTGCGCCGCGCCCACGCGCTCGCCCAGCCGCACCAGCGCCACGAGGAGCACGGCCAGGCCGATGGCGATTTCTGTCGAGCGCCAGATGTGGAAGACGCGCACGCTGACCAGCAGCTGGGCGTCCTCCGGCTTGGTCAGCGCGAAGTCCAGCGTGCCCTTACGCACATCTTCCATAAAGCGCTGCATGCTGGGGTTGATGACCGTGTTAATGAGCCCGCCCACAATCTGGTAGACGCCAACCAGGGCCAGCAGCTCGGCCGGCTGCCAGCCGCCCAGATCTTCCGTATGGCTGAAGACAATCTGCAGGCCGCCGAGCGCCACCAGCAGGCTGAGCAGCGCCTGGAATATCTGGATAAAGAAGTTGGCCCGGTATTCCAGCTCGTTGAGCGCGCCGACGCGCAAATAGGTGAGGACGAGGCGGAGCCAGTGGCGCACGGCTATCCTCCGAAGGCGCTGTAGCGGCGCACGCCGGCCCGCCACACGGTGCGCAGCCCGACCAGGGTGACGGCAATCCAGATGAGCTGCGCCAGAATGCCCAGCGCCGCCTCCTGCTGCGAGACCCGGCCCAGGAATAGCTCGACCGGAAACGACAGGCCCCAGCGGAAAGGCAGGACACGGGCCACGGTCTGCAGCGACCCCGGCAGGAGCGCGAGCGGCGCGATGAGACCGGCAAAGAATAGCTCGGCCACGAAAAAGGTCTGGTTCCAGGCGTCGATGCGCGTCGTCCAAAAGGCGACCAGCGCCAGCATATAGCTGAAGAGAAAGCGCAGCAGGAAGGCGAGGAAGACGGCCGGTAGGAAGGCCAGCATGGCCCAGAGCGGCCCGTCGAACTGTGGGCGGAAGAAGAGGGTCAGCAGGAGGGCCGCCGGGATGACCACACTCATCGTCATCGTCTTGTAGGACAGGTTTTCGGCAATGTCGCCGTGAATGGGATGGACCGGCCGCAGCAGGCGCGCCGACAGCTCGCCTTCACGGATGCGATAATCGTACTCCCACATATGCCAGTCAAAGGTCAGGTGATCGACAATCATCATCGTGATGTAGTAGGCGGCAAACTGGGGCACAGTGAATCCGCCCACGCTGCCGCCCTCCGCCTCGGCCACCGTGGACCAGACGACGAGATAGATGACCGGCTGCAGCACGGTGCCCAGTAGCCAGATAATGGCCGCCACCCGGTACTGCATATTGAGCGCCAGGCTGATGCGGTAGAACGCGCCGTAGATCGCCCTCATCGTCAGCTTTCCGGCTGGGCGAAGACCCGTTCGATGACTTCCTCGATGGGCGGGTCCTGAATGGTGAGATCGTGCACGTCCAGTTCGGCCAGGAGCTGCCCGGTGACGCGCGCCGCCTCGGCTTTGGGCACGCGCAGTGTAACCTGGCCGGGATGCTCCTCGACGACCTCGCCGAGGTGGGCCAGGCGCCCGCCCGTGCGCACCGTATCCGGCAGATCGACGACAATGGTCTTATGGCTGGCGAAGCGGGCCACCAGGTCAGCGAGGGCGCCGTCGAAGAGGATGCGCCCGTGGTGGATGACGACGACGCGGCGGGCCAGCGCCTCGACGTCGGCCATGTAATGGCTGGTGAGCAGCACGGTGGCGCCGTGGCGCTGGTTGTATTCCCCGACGAAGCGGCGGATGCGCCGCTGCATCGTCACGTCCAGCCCGATGGTCGGCTCGTCGAGGAAGAGCACGCGCGGGCGGTGCAGCAGCGCCCCGGCAATCTCGCACTTCATGCGCTCGCCCAGCGAGAGGTTGCGCACCGGCTTGTTTATCAGCCCCTCCAGGTCGAGCAGCGCCACCAGCTCGTCCAGCGTCTCCTGGTATTGGCGCTGCGGCAGCCGGTAGATGACGCGGTTTAGCTCAAAGGTGTCGATGGCCGGGATGTCCCAGAAGAGCTGGTTGCGGTTGCCCATGACCAGGGCAATGCTGCGCAGGAAGTCGCGCTGGCGGCGGTAAGGCTCATAGCCGAGGACGCGCACCGTCCCCGACGTGGGGTAAAGCAGCCCGGAGAGCATCTTCAGCGTCGTCGTCTTGCCCGCGCCATTGGGGCCGAGAAAGCCGACGATCTCGCCCGGCGCCACGTCGAAGCTGACGCCGTCTACGGCGCGCACGTCGCGCATCTTGCGCCGCACCAGGCTGCGCACGGCCGCGCCCAACCCCGCCCCCCGCTCGGACACGCGATAGATTTTGGTCAGCTCGCACAGATGAACCGCTGGCTCCACCCTCAATCCTTCCTTCTACAGGCCCAAGGCCGTAATAACCGTATCCAGGTCTTTATCGCCGCGCCCGCTGAGGTTGACCAGGATGATCTGCTCCGGGGTCAGCGATGGGGCGCGCTTGATGGCTTCGGCTACCGCGTGCGCCGACTCCAGCGCCGGGATGATCCCTTCCAGCTCGGCCAGCAGGCGAAAGGCGTGCAGCGCCTCCGCGTCGGTAGCGTAAGTATAACCGGCCCGCTCCGCATCGCGCAGCCAGGCGTGTTCCGGCCCCACGCTGGGATAGTCGAGCCCGGCGCTGATGCTGTGCGTCTCACGTATCTGGCCGTCCGGCGTCTGCATCACGTAGCTCTTGGCGCCGTGGAGCACGCCCACGCGCGCGATCTCCGGGTCGGCAAAGCGCGCCGCGTGTCTGCCGCTGGCAATGCCTTCGCCCCCGGCCTCTACGCCGAGCAGCGCTACGTCCTCGTCCTCGCGGAAGGCGTGGAAGATGCCCAGCGCGTTGCTGCCGCCGCCGACACAGGCGATGATCAGGTCGGGCAGGCGGCCGGCCGCGGCGATCATCTGGCCGCGCGCCTCACGCCCGATGACGCTCTGAAAATCGCGCACCATCGCCGGGTAGGGATGTGGCCCCAGCGCCGAGCCCAGCAGATAGTGGGTATCGGCCACGTTGGTCACCCAGTCGCGGATCGCCTCGTTAATGGCGTCTTTCAGCGTGCGGCTGCCGCTCTCCACCGGGCGCACCTCGGCGCCGAGCAGCTTCATGCGCGCCACGTTCGGCTGCTGCCGGGCAATGTCTACCGTGCCCATGTAGACGACACATTCCAGCCCCAGCAGGGCGCAGGCGGTGGCGCTGCCGACGCCGTGCTGCCCTGCCCCGGTCTCGGCCACGATGCGCCGCTTGCCCATGCGCCGCGCCAACAGCGCCTGCCCTAGAGCATTGTTGATCTTATGCGCGCCGCTGTGGTTCAGGTCTTCACGCTTAAGATAGATGCGCGCCCCACCCAGATGCTCGCTCAGCCGGCGCGCATAACTGATGGGCGTGGGGCGGCCCACGTAGCTCTGCAGCAGCCCGTCCAGCTCGGCCAGAAAAGCCGGGTCCTGCCGCGCTTCTTCGTAGGCGGCGACCAGCTCGGCCAGGGCCGGCATGAGGGTCTCCGGCACGAACTGCCCGCCATAGGGGCCGAACTTGCCGCGCTCATCGGGCAGCGGCCCGCGTGCTTCGCTCATAACCAGCCTCCCTGCTGCAGATAGGGCACAGAGAGGAGCAGCGCCAGGGCGCTTGGGCCGTCGCTGATCTCGTTGGCCTGGGCCATGCGCAGCGCCTCGGCGAGCGGCCTATGGTGAATCTCGATGACTTCAGCCGGCTCGTGGGCCGGCGCAGTGAGCGTGACGTCCAGAGCCAGGAAGATGTGGCCCTGCTCGTCGCTGATGCCGTTGCTGCTGTAGAAGGGGCCGATGTAGCGCCAGTCGGCAGCCAGGCCACCGACTTCCTGCGCCAGCTCCTCGCGGGCCGCGTCCTCCGGGCTTTGCCCGGCCCGCAGGCTACCGGCAGGCACCTCCCAGCACCAATCGTCAACCGTATACCGGAAGTGCCTGAGCAGGACGACCTGCCCGGCTGCTGTGACCGGCACTACCCAGACCGCGCCGGGGTGCTCCACCACGTTATAGACGCCCTCGCTGCCGTTGGGCAGCAGGATTTTGTCCTCGCGCACGCGATACCAGGGGCAGGACCAGGCAATGCGGCTGCTCAGGGTGCGAAACGGGCGGCGCTGGCTCACGGCAGCGCCTGCCGGGCCTGGGTAATGAACGCCTGCACCCGCTCCCCATCTTTCTTGCCCGGCGCCGCTTCGACGCCGCTGGCAACGTCCACCGCATAGGGGCGCACCTGCCGCACGGCCTGCGCCACGTTCTCTGGCGTCAGGCCACCGGCCAGCATCAGGCGCGGGATCTGCGCCGCCAGCTGCGCCGCCACGGCCCAATCGCCGGCCGCGCCCGTGCCGCCGCGCAGCACCGGATGGTAGCTATCGAGCAGCAGAGAGGGCTGTCCGGCCGCGGGCTCGGGCGCGGCATACCATTCCGCCTCGGCTTCAGCTTCGGCCAGCGAGGCCGGGCGCAGCGCCTTGTAGGCACGCCCATAGAGAGGCGACGCCGGGTCGCCCACGTCGGCCGGCGGCTCGTCGCCGCTGAGCTGGGCCAGGTCGAGGCGGCACCGGTCGAGGATGGCGGCGGCCTGTGCTGGCGGCTCGTCGACGAAGACGCCGACCAGGAGCGGCGCCGGCCCACGCGCGCGCAGCGCCACGGCTATTTCCGCCACGGTGGCCTCGTCCACGGCGCGCGGGCTGCCGGGCCAGAGAATGAAGCCCAGGTAATCGGCGCCGGCCGCAGCGGCGGTGAAGGCATCGTCCAGATTGGTGATGCCGCAGATTTTGACGCGCACAGACATAGCTCTGTAGTGTATGCCGCCGGCGTCTGCGCGCAAATTGTAAGCCCTCTCATCTTTCTGTTATAATCCGGGCAGTGCGGCCCTCATCGAGGAAAAACAGCTATGCCGGTTCAGCGCCAGCAACGAGGCGATAACGTTATCTACATCCTGGAGGGCCCGCTCGACCCGGAGTTAGTGCGGGAGTTTTTCCACCACAACTATCGGGATTATGGGGAGATGGGAGATGCCCTGGGCGCCGTCGTTGACCTGCGACCGATGACGAGGGTCACCGTCGCCGGGCTGCGCACCGTCCAGGGATTCATGCGCGGTGTTGTGTTTGATACACCGGTCGCTTTCGTCGGCCCGCCTGATCCGATTGTGCGCGCGTTCCTCAGCGGTCTGGAGGCTCTCTCCAGCCGCCGGGGGCACCGTTTTCGCTTCTTTCAGGACGACGGGCGCAAGGACCCGCTGATTGCTGCCGTGGCCTGGCTGGACGACTGGTACGTCGAGCAGGGCCGCGACCGCGCTGCGCTGCGTGGCCGGATTACGACCAGGGTGCCGGAGCTGCACGAGGACGACGCCACGTTCTGACCGCCGTTCCGTGGCCTGAGGGGCCGCGAGCGCCGACCATCGGAGGAGACGCTATGCCGCTCGATATTGTCGTGGGCGCCCAGTGGGGCGACGAAGGCAAAGGGCGCATCACCGACCTGCTGGCCGCTCAGGCAGATATCGTCGCCCGCTACAGCGGCGGGGACAATGCCGGCCACACCGTCACGATTGGCGAGGAGATCTTCCGCCTCCATCTGATTCCCTCGGGCATCATCCATCCTGGCGTTACCTGCCTCATCGGCAACGGCGTCGTCGTCAACCCGGCCGTCCTCATTGGCGAGATGGAAGGGCTGGCCGACCGCGGCGTCGACGTCAGCCCGGCGCGGCTGAGAATCAGCAGCCAGGCGCACCTGATTACCCCGGCGCACATGGCCCTCGACCGCGCCCACGAAGCGCAGCGCGGCGACGAGGCGATTGGCACGACCCTGCGCGGCATCGGTCCAGCCTACGCCGATAAGACCGCCCGCTGTGGTTTGCGTACGCACCTGCTGGCCAACCCGGAAGCGCTGGCCGCCGCCGTCTACGAACACGTGGGCGAAAAGAATGAATGGCTGGCGCACTACGGCGAGCCCTTGCTCGACGCCGCGGTGGTCGCCGCGGAGTTCGCCCACTTCGCCCGCCGCCTGGCCCCCCACCTGGTGGAAAGCAGCCCCTTCCTTAACGAGGCGCTGGAAGCAGGCAAGGTCGTCCTGGCCGAAGGCGCCCAGGGGACGATGCTCGACCTGGACCACGGCACCTACCCATTCGTGACCAGCAGCGCGCCCACGGCGGGCGGCGCGCTCACCGGTCTCGGCGTCGGCCCCACGGCGGTGCGCCGCGTCGTCGGCGTGGCGAAAGCATTTAGCACGCGCGTCGGCGGCGGCCCGTTCCCCTCAGAGCTGACCGGCGAGATGGCCGGGCGGCTGCGCGGCACGGGCGCCAACCCGTGGGACGAGTTTGGCACGACGACCGGCCGCCCGCGCCGCGTCGGCTGGCTGGACGCGGTCGTCCTGCGCCACGCGCGCCGCGTCAACGGACTGACGGAGATGGTGCTGACCAAGCTGGACATCCTCAGCGGCTTCGACCAGCTTGCCGTCTGCACCGGCTACGAGGTGGACGGCAGCCGGCTGGATTTTCTTCCCGGCGACGCGGCAGAGCTGCGCCGCGCCCGCCCTATCTATGAATGGCTCCCCGGCTGGCAGGAAGAGGTGACCGGGGCGCGCGCGCCGGCCGACCTGCCGGCTAACGCGCGCCGCTATATTGACTTTGTCGCGCAGGCGAGCGGCGTTCCCATCAGCCTTGTCTCGGTGGGCCCGGCCCGCGATCAGATCGTGGAGGGCTGGGCATAGGGGGTGCGCCCAGGGGCTGGCCCCATGTGCCAGCCCCGGCTAGCACCCGTTGCGCTACCGCTAAATCTCGTACTGGAAGTAGACGAGGGTGGTGATGCGCGGCTCTCCCTGCCATTCCTCGTAGCCAACGACCCAGGTACCCCAGTCAAACTCAATCTCGCCCGGCGGCGCCGGCCGGTAGAGGCTGACGAAGGCCATGCCCTCGTCTTCCGGGGGTAGCTGCACCAGTCCGGCCGTCGCGCCGTGCAGGATCTCGCCGCAGCCCATTTCCGTGGCCGCGACCAGGTCCTCTTGCAGCGGCGGCAGGGCAACGTCGGCAAAGCTGCCGGTGATGGCAAAGCCGCTGCCATCCTGAACGCCCCAGTCGTGGCTGGCACCGTCGCTCAGCAGGCTGCCACCGGAGAAATGGACGGCAGGATTCCACCAGGCCATGCGCACCTCCAGGCCATCGCCGTGAATGAGCGAGGCGAGCTCATCTTCGTTCTCGGTGGCGATGGCCTGCTGCAGCCGGCCGATCAGCGCGGCGACCTCGGGAGCGGCGCAGCTTTCGGCCATTTCCGGCGCGGCGACGGCGGCCGTCGCCGTGGGCGCGGCGGTAGCGACCAGTGTCGGCGTGGCGGCCGGGGGGCTGGTTGCCGTGGCAGTGGGCGCCGGCTCCGGCGTCTCCGTCGCCGCGCTCTCCACCACAGCCTCCGGCTCGACGTCAGGTTGCGCCTCCGTTCCGCCGCAGGCCGCCAGCAGCGCCAGGAGGAGGAGCAGGCTCAAGATACGCAGGTAGTTGATCATGTTTCCTTCCTTTCCTTTCGCTGCCATGGTAACAAAGAAGCGGCGTGCCGGTCCTGACGGACAGCCCACGGCCTTACCACGCCAACCCGGCGCTATATGTTGAATTTCACGTGGACGATTTCCCCGTCCTGCACCTGGTATTGCTTGCCCTCCAGGCGCAGCCGGCCAGCCGCGCGCGCGCCGGCCATACCGCCCAGCGCCAGCAGCTCGTCATAGCGCACGACCTCGGCGCGAATAAAGCCGCGGGCCAGGTCGGTGTGAATGGCGGCGGCCGCCTCCACTGCCGTCGCCTCGCGGCGCACCGTCCAGGCGCGCACCTCGTCCTCGCCCACGGTGAAGAAGGATTGCAGCCCCAGGAGATCGTAGCTGTAGCGGATAACGCGGTCCAACCCCAGCTCGGCGACGCCGTACTCCTCCATAAAGAGCGCTACTTCGTCGGCGGGAAGCTGGGCCAGCTCGGCTTCCAGCCGCCCGCGCAGGTTGGCGACGGCGCTGCGCGCGTGCGGGTAGTCGGCGGTCACCTCGTCCTGCTCGTCGCCGATGTTAAAGAGGACCAGAACCGGCTTCAGCGTCAGCAGCCCGTAACCGCGCAGCGATTTCTCCTCCGCCTCGTCCAGCTCCAGGTCGCGCAGCGGCTGTTCGGCGCTTAGCGCCGCCTGCAGCCGTGCAAAGAGCGCCTGTTCCGCCAGCGCCTCGGCGCGGTTCTTGAGAGCGCCCTTGCGCAGCCCTTCTTCCAGCCGCTCCAGCTTGCCTTCGACGACGAGCAGGTCGTTGAGCAGCAGCTCCGTATCGAGCGCCTCCAAATCGCGCTGCGGATAGACTGCGCCGTCGGGATGGGGCAGCAGGGGGTCGTCAAAAGCGCGCACCACGTGCACCAGGCCGTCGAGGCCGGCAAGATGGTTGAGCAGCGGCCCGGCCAGCCCGCCGTTTTCGCCCATCCCTTTCTGCAGGCCGGCAATATCGGTGTAGGTCACCTGGGCATAGGTCACCTTGCGCGGCGAGAATAGCCCCGCCAGGCTATCCACGCGCGCGTCGGGCACGTCCACCACCGCCGTGAGCACGTCGAAGCGGCCGCCCATGTTGCGGCCGGTAGGCGCGTCGCCCCGTGTCAGGGCGTTAAAAATAGTCGTCTTGCCCGCTCCCGGCAGGCCAATGATACCCAATTTCATGCTGTCTCCGTCTCCGCTGCAGCGCAGGCGCTCGCCCGGCTCTTCCGATTACGACAAAACGCCTGACAGTATAGCAGAAAGCGCGCGCGGCGGCGTGTAAACTCCATGAGAAACTGCGCCGGCCCGGGTTAGGGCCTGCCGCCACTCTGACTTATAATCAGCCCCCATGCGCCCGATTACGTTGCTTATCGCCCTCCTCTTGCTCGCGGCCTGCAGCCCCGCGCCGCCGCAGCCGGCGCAGCTGACGGCAGCGCCGCCCAACCTGCCGACGGAGACGCCGCCCGCGCCGCCTGCGCAGCCAGAGCCCACGTTACCGGCCAGCACGCCCACGCCGCTGCCGGAGGCGGAAGCGGCCGTCCCTTTCACCCCACCCGACCTGCGCCATCTGGCCGCCCGTTTTGACGCTTACCTTGACGAGCAGGAAAACATTCTGCCGAGCTACGTGGTGATTGACCTGGAAACCGGGCAGACGGTGGCGCGCAACGGCGACCTGGCCGTGAGCGGCACGAGCATGGTGAAGATACCCATGCTGGTAGAGAGCTACCGGTTGCTGGACGAGGCGCCCAACGCGGCGCAGACCCGCCTGATTACAGAGACCATTACCCTTTCCGGCAACTACACGGCCAACCTGCTGCTGGAGCTGATTGCCGGGCGGCCCGACTCCTTTGCCGGGGCCGAGGCCGTGACGCTGGCGATGCGCCGCCTCGGCCTCTACAACACCTTCATCGCCGTGCCTTATGACGAAGAGCCGCGCGCCCAGTACATGCCCACGTACGCGACGCCGGCCAACCAACAGCCGGGCCCCAGCACGAATCCTGACAGCAGCATGCAGACAACGGCGGCTGACATGGCCCGCCTGCTGCAGATGATTTACGAGTGCAGCCAGGACGCCGGTCACCTGCGTCAGCACTATGCGCAGGATTTGCTGCCGCACGAGTGCGCCGCCATCATCGAGGTCATGACCCAGAATCGCATTGAGGCCTTCATTGAAGAGGGCGTGCCCGCCGATGTGACGCTGGCCCATAAGCATGGCTGGGTCGGCGACACGCACGGCGACGCCGGCCTCATCCTCGGCGAGCATCCGTATGCGCTGGTGGTCATACTGCACCGCCCCGGCTGGCTGGAATGGGCCGACAGCACGGTGATGATTGCCGAGCTATCGCGCCTGGCCTACGCTCACTTCGCCGACCCGCAAGCCTACCCGGCGGCGCTGCTGGAGAGCCCCCTGCCGCCGCTGCCCACGGCCACCGCCGCACCTCACCTGCCGGTGGCTTACGTGGCGGGCACCGGCGGCGCCGGCCTGACGCTGCGCGATGGGCCGGGCGGCGCCCCGCTGGAGATATTGCCAGAGGGAATCGCGGTCTACCTGCTGGACGTGGAGCCGACGGCCAGCGGCGGGGTCAGCTGGCGGCAGGTGCAGGCGCCGTGGGGCGCCCAGGGCTGGGTGGGCGGCGACTTCCTGGAAGCGGCCGGCGGGGGATGACAACATTTGCATTCCCGCTATAATCGGCTGTGCGTTGCAGTCGCATGGGGAGCGTTAACGAGAGGAACAGGCCGCATGAATCGTGCCGCGGGAGGGTACGCAGGCGCATACCAGCAGCTTCTTCGCGATTTTCATGCCGGTACGCATGAGTTTCGCCTGGTCATGGGCGGCCTGATGTTTGCCACCCCCTTCTGGGCACTCTTTGTGGTCGCCGCTACCGTTTTCAGCCGCCCTGAGGGCGCGGCGACCACGCGACAGACGCTGCTCGGCGTTGTCTTCCTGCTGGCGCTTCCGCTCGTCCTGATTGTGTTGCTCTGGCTCGGCTATCTGGGCTGGCAAGCCAGGGGCGGCGAAAGCAGCGCCAGCGGGCGGCTGGCGGCGACGCTGCTCATCTCCGCGCCGCGCCCGTATGGCGCCGAGCACGGCTACAATTACCGCGACCTGGAGCGGCTGCAGCGCATTGCGCACGCCCACCAGCAGGGAGCGCTCTGGCGCGGACTTTTTCTGGCCCTGGGCCTGGCCGTCAACCTCTTCCTGCTCGCGGCCGGCGTCCAGGCCAGTCGCCTCGGCTGGGTCAACCTGCGCAGCGCGGCCAGCCAGATTCCTGCCTGGCTCAACGCTCTGGGCCTGCTTGGCTTTCTCCTGTTGGTCGTCCTGCTCTTTCTGCTGCTCTTCCTGCTGGCGCGCTACGCCTATGAGTTCTTTACGGCCGAGCCGGCCAACCGCACCCTGCTCCTGGCGACCTTTGAAGCCCAGGCCATCCTGGAGAAACACGGGCTGGCCGCGCGCGAGCAGTTTACCCTGGTGGAGAAGCGCTGGCTGGCGAGCCAGCTCGGCTACCGCCTGGACACCGGCGGCGGCGAGCAGCCGCTCTTCGTCGACGGCGAAGGGCGCCGCTGGTTCCTCTTGCCCCTTAGCTGACCGCAAAAGCATATTGACAGGACGGCCGCCGTCCATATAATTTAGGCATGTCTAAGGATTTAGGTGTACCTAAATTCTGTGTGAAGGGGTTGAAAGCGGAAAGCAGCGGGCTTCTTCTCCCAACTCTTAACTTCAAACTTCTAACTAACCTTTTCCGATTAAAATAGAGAGCAATGAACGTGATTTTAAGACTGTGGACGATCGTCATCTTCTTTTTCCTGAGCGCGCTTCTTGCCGGCTGCAGCGGCGGCGCGGAGGAGGTTGACCTGGCTCAGCGCCAGGTGCGCGTCGTCGCCACCACGAGCATGATTGCTGACGCCGCCGCCAACGTGGGCGGCGAGCGCGCCGAGGTCACCGGGCTGATGGGCCCGGGCGTCGACCCGCACCTCTACAACGCCACCGAGGGCGATGTCACACGGCTGCTCGGCGCCGACCTCATTCTCTACAATGGGCTGCACCTGGAGGCGCAGATGGCGAACGTGCTGGAGCGCATGGACGGCAGCGGCGTCACCACGGCGGCCGTGGCCGGCTCCATCGACCCATCGCTGCTGCTGGCGCCGCCGGAGTTTGCCGGCGCCTATGACCCCCACGTCTGGTTCGACGTCTCACTCTGGATGCAGGTGGTGGAGGCGATACGCGACAGCTATGTGGCCGTCGATCCCGAGCACGCCGCCGTCTACGAAGCGAACGCGGCCGCTTACCTGGAAGAGCTGGCGGCACTGCACGATTATGTAAACGAGCAGGCGGCGCTGCTGCCGCAAGAGCGGCGCGTCCTGGTTACGGCGCACGACGCCTTCAACTACTTCGGCCGCGCCTATGGCTTTGAGGTGCGCGGCCTGCAGGGCATCAGCACCGAGGCGGAGGCCAGCACGGCCGATGTGCAGCAGCTTGCCGCCTTTATTGCCGAGCGGCGCATTCCCGCTATCTTTGTAGAAACGTCAGTGCCGCAGCGGAACGTCGAGGCGGTGCAGGCGGCTGTCCGCGCGCAGGCGTACGACGTGGCGATTGGCGGGCAGCTCTTCTCCGACGCGATGGGCAGCGCCGGCACGCCGGAAGGGACCTATATCGGCATGGTGCGCCACAACATCGACATTATCGTCTCCGCCCTCCTGGCCGGAGACGCCTGATCACATCGTAGCAACAATTAAGTCGTTATCGTATGGAAACAATTATGTCTACTGACGGAGTATCCGAACTCGTTTTCAAGGTCGAAGGCATGGACTGCGCCAGCTGCGCCCTGACGGTGCAGAAGGGGGTCGCGCGCCTGCCCGGCGTGGAAGAAGCCAGCCTCAGCTTCACCTCCGAGCTGCTACGCGTGCGCGGCGATGTCGATGCGCAGCAGGTCGCCAGCCGGGTGCGCGAGCTGGGCTACGAGGTGAGCGAGCCGGCGCAGACGCAGCCCGCCCCGCCCGCCGCCGCCCAGCCTTCCTTTGTGGGCTACCTGCTGCAGCGCCGCGAGACAGCGCTGGCTCTGCTGGGTGCGCTGCTCGTGCTGCCGGGCCTCATCTTCAACGAGCTGCTGCCCGGACTCGGCTACGAAAGCCGCTGGCTCGACCTGACATCGGTGGCGGCGATGGTCGCCGCGGGCGGCCCCATTGCCCGCAGCGCCTGGCAAGCGCTGCGCATCAACCGCGAAATCAATATCAACGTCCTTATGACCATTGCCGCCATTGGCGCGCTCTTCATTGGCGCTTATACCGAGGCCGGGCTGGTCATGGTGCTCTTTGCCATTGGCGAAGCGCTGGAAGGCTATACGGCCGGGCGTGCCCGCCACGCCATCCGCGAGCTGATGACGCTGCTGCCGCAGGAAGCCACCGTGCTGCGCCCCTGCATCGACTGCGTCAGCCATGCCGGGCAGGATGGCTACCAGAGCGGCCCCTGCCCCTTCTGCGGCGTCGAGCCACAGCGCGTCCCGGTGGCCGAGCTGGCAATCAGCGAGACCATCGTCGTGCGGCCGGGCGAGCGCATCCCCATGGACGGCCGCGTGACCGAGGGAGAATCGCTGGTCAACCAGGCGCCGATTACCGGCGAAAGCCGCCTGCTGCTGAAGGAGCCCGGCTCCGAGGTTTTTGCCAGCAGCATTAACGGCGAGGGCGTGCTTCACGTCGCGGTGACGCGCCGCGCCGAAGACAACACCATCAGCCGTCTCATTCAGATGGTGGAGGAAGCACAGGAAAAGCGGGCACCCGCGCAGCGCTTTGTAGACCGCTTTGCCCGCGTCTACACGCCGGCCGTCGTCGTGCTGGCGCTGCTCGTCGCCGCCGTGCCGCCGCTTCTCTTCGGCCAGCCGTTCCTCAGCACGGAGACGACCCAGGGCTGGCTCTACCGGGCGCTGGCGCTGCTCGTCGTCGCCTGTCCCTGTGCCCTGGTCATCAGCACGCCGGTCAGCCTAATCAGCGCCATCAGCAACGCGGCGCGCCACGGCGTCCTCGTCAAAGGCGGCGCCCACCTGGAAGCGCTAAGCCGCGTGCGCGCCGTGGCCTTCGACAAGACTGGCACCCTCACCCGCGGCGAGCCGGCTGTGGTCGCCGTGGAGGCGATTGACTGTGAAGCGCCGGGCGAGCCGTGCCCGCCCTGTGACGACATGCTGGCCCTGGCAAGCGCCGTAGAGCAGTATAGCGAGCATCCCCTGGCCCAGGCGGTGCGTGACGCCTCGCTGGCGCGCGGGGTGCATGGCCGCTACACGGCGGGCGCGGTGCAGGCGCTGGCCGGGCGCGGCGTGACGGGTACGGTGAAGGGCGAGCGGGTCGTCGTCGGCAGCCACCGTTATTTTGAGGATCGCTTTCCCCACGGCGCCGAGGCATGCGCCGCCGTCGACGCCGCCTCGGCTGCCGGGCAGACCTCGCTTCTCGTCGGCCGCGACGGCGCTTACCTGGGCTACATTACCGTGGCCGACCGGGTGCGCGAGAGCAGCGCGGCGGCCATTCGCGGCCTGCGCGCCGCCGGTGTGGCGCGCGTGGTCATGCTCACCGGCGACGACGCCCCGACGGCCACCGCCGTCGCCAGCGCCGTGGGCATCGACGAAGTGCGCGCCGGCCTGTTGCCGGCGGCGAAGGTGGAGGCGGTCGAGGCGCTGCGGCGCGAGTGCGGCGCCGTCGCCATGGTCGGCGATGGCATCAACGACGCCCCGGCGCTGGCCAGCGCCACGGTGGGCATCGCCATGGGGGCCGCCGGCACGGCCCAGGCGCTGGAGACGGCCGACATCGCCCTGATGGGCGACGACCTGCGCCCGCTCTCATTTTTGCTGCGCCTCAGCCGGGCGACGATGCAGACGGTGCGGGCCAATATTGCCCTCAGCCTGGGCATGAAGCTGGCCTTTCTCGTCCTGGTCCTGTTCGGGCTGGGCTCGCTCTGGCTGGCCGTCTTTGCCGACGTGGGCGCGTCGATCATCGTCACGCTCAACGGCATGCGCCTGCTACGCCGCCCGCACCCAGAAGCTGAGACCCCTGTCGCAACCCCGCCGGCTGCGGCCACCACTACTGAGGAAAGCGCATGAATAACCAGACACTGGCCCCGCCCGCCATCGACGTCGCCGACCTCACCGTCGCCTATCAGGAAAAGCCCGTTCTGTGGGACCTGGACCTGCAGGTGCCAGAAGGCGCGCTCATGGCAATTGTCGGCCCCAACGGCGCCGGCAAGACGACACTGATTAAAGCGATTCTGGGTCTGGTCGAGCCGGCGGCCGGCCAGGTGCTCATCTACGGTCGCCCTTACCAGGAGCAACGCCGGCTCGTGGGCTACGTGCCGCAGCGCGGCAGCGTCGATTGGGATTTCCCTACGAGCGTGCTGGACGTGGTAATGATGGGCCGCTACGGCCATCTTGGCTGGCTGCGCCGTCCCGGCCAGCGCGAGGCGGAGCTGGCGCTGGAAGCGCTGACGAAGGTAGGCATGGCCGATTACGCCGGGCGCCAGATCAGCCAGCTCAGCGGCGGGCAGCAGCAGCGCGTCTTCCTGGCGCGGGCGCTGGTGCAGGACGCTTCCATCTACTTCATGGACGAGCCGTTTCAGGGCGTTGACGCGACCACCGAGCGGGCCATCGTCGGCCTGCTCAAAGAGCTGAGCGCCGCCAATAAAACGGTCGTCGTCGTCCACCACGACCTGCAGAGCGTGCCCGAATATTTCGACTCGGTGCTCTTGCTCAACGTGCGGGCGATTGCCAGCGGACCCGTATCTACCGTCTTCACCGCCGAAAATCTGCGCCGGACCTATGGCGGCCGGGTCGCCTTTCTCGACGCCGGCCCGGCGGGGGCCAACGGCGGGCTGGGCGCGGCCGCGGCGGCTGGCGCCCTGCCGGAGGCCGGCGCGCCATGATTCTCGACTATACATTGCGCACCGTTGCCCTGGGCACGGCGGTATTGGGCATCGTCAGCGGCGCGCTGGGCGCGTTTGCCGTGCTGCGCCGCCAGAGCCTGCTTGGCGACGCCATGAGCCACGCCGCGCTGCCGGGCATTGTGCTGGCCTTCTTACTGACGCGCAGCAAGACGCCCATCGTGCTCTTGCTTGGCGCGATCATTGCTGGCTGGATAGCGGCGCTGCTCATGAGTACGACCGTCCGCCACACGCGCATCAAGCAGGATAGCGCGCTCGGCCTGGCGCTCAGCGTCTTCTTCGGCTTTGGCCTGGTGCTGCTCACCTTCGTGCAGCGCATCCCCGACGCCGGCCAGGCCGGCCTCAACCGCTATCTCTTCGGCCAGGCGGCTACCATGCTGCAGCAAGACATCATCACCATGTTATTGCTGGGCGGCGTAGCCCTGGCCCTGATGGCCCTCTTCTGGAAAGAGTTCAAGCTGCTGAGCTTTGATCCCGGCTTTGGCGCCAGCCTCGGCTTTCCCATGCGCGCCCTGGATACGCTGCTGACGACGCTGATTGTCATTGCCATTGTCGTCGGGCTGCAGGCAGTCGGCGTGGTCCTCATGAGCGCCATGATCGTCGCCCCGGCGGCTGCCGCGCGCCAGTGGACCAACCGGCTCGGCGTCATGGTCGGCCTGTCCGCTCTCTTTGGCGCGCTCTCCGGCGTGACGGGCGCGCTGCTGAGCAGCACGGGGCGCGGCGTCGCCACCGGCCCGGCCATCGTCCTCGTCGCCAGCGCCATCGTCCTCGCCAGCCTGCTGCTGGCGCCGAACCGCGGCCTTGTCTCCCAGTGGCTGCAGCAGCGGCGCAATCATCGCCGTCTGCGTATCGGCGCGGTGCTGTTTGATATGCTCACGCTGGCCGACCAGCACGACGACCCCATGCACGCCCACGATATTGCCGTGCTGCGCGCCATGAGCGCCGGGCGCGGCGGCGTGCGCCACACACTGCAGACGCTGGCCGCGCGCGAGCTGGTGCACGAGGTCGAGCCGGATCAGTGGGCGCTGACGGAGGCGGGGTGGGAAGCAGCGGTGCAGCTGCGCAGCGGGAGCCTCGCTGCAGAAGAGGCCGAGACAGGAGGCGGAACGTGAGCAGCGCGCAGATCGAGATCCAGCTCATTGCCGTCGTCGTCGCCGCGGCCTGCGCCCTGCCCGGCGCCTTCCTCGTCCTGCGCCGCATGGCGATGATGAGCGACGCCATCAGCCATACGGTCTTGCTCGGCATTGTTATCGGCTTCTTCATCGTCGAAGATCTCAACTCGCCCCTGCTCATTGCCGGCGCCGCGGCGACGGGCGTGCTGACCGTTAGCCTGGTCGAGCTGCTCAACCGCACGCGGCTGGTGCGCGAAGACGCCGCCATTGGCCTCGTCTTCCCGGCCCTGTTCAGCATTGCCGTCATCCTCATCAGCCGCTTTGCCGGCGACGTGCATCTCGACACCGACGCCGTCCTGCTCGGCGAGATCGCCCTGGCCCCCTTCGAGCGCTTCCGCCCCTTTGGCGTGGACATCGGCCCGGTCAGCCTCTATGTGATGAGCGGCATTCTGCTGATTAACCTCGCCTTCATCGCCCTCTTTTACAAGGAGCTGAAACTCTCAACCTTCGACGCCGGCCTGGCGGCGGCGCTGGGCTTCTCACCGGCGCTGATCCATTACGCCCTCATGACGCTGGTCTCGATCACGGCCGTCGGCGCCTTCGATACGGTTGGCTCCATCCTCGTCGTCGCTCTGATGATTGCACCGCCGGTCACCGCTTACCTGCTCACCGACCATCTGCCGCGCCTGCTCGCGCTCAGCGTGCTCTGCGGCGTGGGCAGCGCCATCGGCGGCTACTGGCTGGCCCGCGCCCTTGACGCCAGCATCGCCGGCTCGATGGCGACGATGGCCGGCCTCATCTTTGTCGTCGTGCTGCTGCTGGCGCCAGAGCGCGGTCTCGTCGCTATCGCCCGGCGGCGGCGGCGGCAGCGCTGGCAGTTCGCGCAGACGGCGCTGGCTATCCACCTCTATAACCATGAAGGCTTGCCCGAAGCCCACGAGGAGAACCGCCTGGACCACCTGAGCGAGCATCTGCGCTGGGCGCCGGAGTTCGCAGGGCGGATCGTACGCCTGTCAGAGCAGCAGGGTCTCATCCGGCGCGAGAACGGCCACCTGCTGCTGACGGAGAGCGGCCGGGCCGTCGCTCGGGAGATGCTCGCCGCCATCTGAGCCCAGGGCTACAATCAGCCCATGCTCACGCTGCGCAACATCGAAAAGTCGTTTGACGGCGAGCCGGTACTCCACTCGATTTCGCTAAAGATAGCGGAAGGGGAAGTCATGGCGCTGGTCGGCCCCAGCGGCAGCGGCAAGACGACGCTGCTGCGCATTATCGCCGGCCTCACCGCGCCCGACAGTGGGCAGCTCCTGCTCGCCGGCGAAGATCTGACCGCCATCCCCGTACACCAGCGCGGCTTTGGCATGGTTTTCCAGGATTACGCTCTCTTTCCGCACAAAGATGTGGCCGCCAATATTGCCTTTGGCCTGCGCATGCTTGGCTGGCGCAAAGAGCGTACCGCCGCCCGTGTCGAAGAGCTGCTGGCGCTGGTGGGGCTGCCTGGCTTTGGTCCGCGCCGCGTCTACGAGTTATCCGGCGGCGAGCAGCAGCGCGTCGCCCTGGCGCGCGCCCTGGCGCCGGCGCCACGCCTCCTGCTTCTTGACGAGCCGCTCGGCGCCCTCGACCGCGCCCTGCGCGAGCGGCTGGCCGGCGATCTGCGCGCAATCCTCAAGCGCGTCGCCGCCGCCGGCAGCGGCCCGGCCACCACCAGCATCTACGTCACCCACGACCAGGAAGAAGCCTTTACCGTCTCTGACCGCGTCGCCGTGATGAGCCACGGCTGCATCGAGCAGGTAGATAGCCCGGTGGCGCTCTACCGGCGCCCGGCGACGCCTTTTGTCGCCCGCTTTATTGGAATGAGCAACCTGTTTCCGGCGCGGCTGGTGCAGCGCCAGCCGCCCGTCGCCGGCAGCGCGCTGGGCGAGCTGCGGGTTGCGCCGCCCCCGGCCGGGCTGGAAGAAGGGCTGCTGCTCGTGCGGCCCGACGCCGGCCGCGTGCTGGTCACCGGCGAGGATCGCGAGGTAGCCCTGAATCTGGTCAGCGGCACTGTCACTGCCTGCAACTTTCGCGGCCGCTACCAGCAGAGCACGGTGGCCGTGAACGGCGCTGTCACGCTAAGGCTGGAGTTCGAGGCGGACGAGCCGGCGCCGCCGGTGGGGGAGGAGATTCATCTGATGCTGGACCCGGCCAGGCTGGTGCTGCTTCCCGCCGCAGAGAGCGGCGACTGCTGAACGGTTAGCTGCCGCTCTCGACCGTTGTCTCCGCCTGCAGCACGGCAATCAGCTCGGCGAGCCGGTTGCGCCGCTGCACGTGCAGCAGCAGGTTACGCGCTACCTCGCGCTTGCCGCTGCCGAGCTGCTCCCAGTCGATGTCCAGGCGCCCGGCCGTCGCCCCCAGCTCGTCCAGGCTGAAGTGAGCCAGCAGATAGTGGCGCAGCACCGTTGCCGGCGAGCTGACGCTTAGCTTCTCCACGCGCGGCAGGTCGGCGGCGGCGATGGGCGTGAGGATGCGCTCGACGGCCAGGGCCAGCGCGCCGGCTTCACCGCGGGCCTCGGCCAGATCCATCAGCCGCACAATGCTCTCGGTGGCGCTGTAGCCGGGCGAAAAGACATCGTTCTCGTTGATGCCCAGGTCGAAGACGAGGTCGCGCATGTCCTCGGAGCCAAGCCGCTCGCGGATGAGGTCATAGAGGTCGCGGCGGTCAAAAGCCACGGTCGCGCCGCTGTTGGCACGGGCGGCGGGCATGGGCGGCGCCGGGGGCAGGGGCTGCGCGGCCGGCGCCCGGCCGGGCAGCAGCGGGCGCACAACGCCCCAGAACCAGAGCGCTGCGCCGGCCATAACGGCGCCGAGCAGAAGGTAGTAAAAGATGCCGAGGCTCTGCTGCATGGTTGACCAGCCGAAGGTGTTGAGGAAGGTGTCCAGCAAAAACGCGGCGGCTACCGTCAGCAGGCCAATCCCCCAGACGGTCTGGGGACGCCGGAGAAATGCCACGAGGAAGAGCAGGACGACGAGGAGTTTCAGGATAAAGAGAACCATACAGCCTTAGGCGAGATTGTAGCAACTGCCCGTGACTGTGCCAATGGTGCCATATCCAGGGGCGGGACAGCGTGTTATCATGGTCGCTATGTGCCGCAATTGTCTGCTTTTGCTTTTCATCCTCGGCGCCCTGGCCGGCTGTTCTGCTCCGGCCGTTCTGCCGACGCCGGCCGACCTGGCGGCGCTACCGGCGCTGGCGGCGACGGCTGAGCCGGGCGCGGTCCACCTGAACCCGCCAACCTGGACACCGGCGGCGCGCGAGGGCGCCGCCGATAACTTCCGTTTCGCCGCGCCGGCGCGGGCCACGGCGCTGCCCACGGCCACCGTGCTCTTTCCGACGAGCACGCCCGTGCCGCCCACGCCGACGGCGACCGCGCCCAGCCCGACGCCCACCCGCTACGTCAGCATCATTCCTGCTCTGCCGCCGACCGACCAGCTCGGCCCGAGCAAGCTGGGCCTGCACGTCATTCGCAATAACGACCCGAACATTATGGAGTTCGTGCGCCAGGCGCAGCCGGCCGTGGTCAAGGCCGTCGACGACCTGGGATTCCTGACCGAGGTCAAGGCGGCGTCGCCGCGCACGATTACCATTGGGCGCATCGACACGCACGGGCCGCCCTATGACCAGAACCCGGAGCAGGCGGCGCGTGATTTTGTCGCCAGCCAATTGGAGAAGTACCGGCTGAACCCCGGCGTCGATTACTGGGAAGGGTACAACGAACCGGACCCGAACCACGATAATATGGTCTGGTACTCGCGCTTTGAGCAAGAGCGGGTCAAGGCGCTGGCGGAGCACGGCTTCCGCGCCGCTATCGGCGGTTTTGCCGCCGGCGTGCCCGAGTTTGACGAGTTTGAGCTATTTCTGGCGGCCATCTGGGAAGCGAAGGAGCATCGCGGCATCCTGTCGCTGCACGAATACAGCGCGCCGATCATGAATTATGGCTTCGGCGCCAACCTGCCCGGCTTCGACCCCCACCCGGAGCGCGGCGCGCTGACCTTCCGCTACCGCTGGCTCTACGAAGAAATGCTGATCCCGTTCGGGCTGGATATTCCACTCGTTATCTCGGAAGCGGGCGTAGACGGCATCATCGGCAACCGGCCGGGACCGCAGGGGCTGGGCTGGCGCGACTTCGGCGAATATTGGGTGCAGCAGGGTCTGGGCGAGAACGCCGAGCAGGCCTATATCAACCAGCTCGCCTGGTACGACGCCGGCGTGCGCCGCGACGGCTACGTGATTGGCTTTACTATCTTCACAGCCGGCGGCTTCGGCCAATGGGAATCGTACGACATCAACGGGCTGCTGCCGCAGTTGACAGCGTACGCCGGCAGCCAGCGCTGAAATAGATCCCGCCGCCGCCCAATTTGTATCTGTCTTGTACCCGTGAGTGCGCTACAATTCCGCCAACGAGGTAAGGAGGCAGATTATGAGCGAAGAGCAGCGCGAAAGCAGCGAGGGAGCAGTTGAGCGGCGGCGTCGTACCGGCGACCCGGCCTTCTGGCGCGAGCTATGGAACCAGGCGCGTCTTGTCTACCATCTGATGCGCGACCCCGACGTACCCTTCTATCTCAAGCTGCTGCCGCTGGCGGCCATTGCCTACGTCATCTTCCCCGCCGACCTGGCGCCGGACCTGGTGCCCATCATCGGGCAGGTGGACGACCTGATGGCGCTGCTTGTAGGCGCCAAGGTCTTTGTGGAGATGGCGCCGCCGCACGTGGTCGAGCGCTACCAGCCCGCCAGCGTCGCGCCGGCAGACGACCCGCTGCAGGATGCAATCATCGTCGACGCCGAGCACGAGCCGGTGGATGAGCGTGCGAACGGCAAAGGGCAGCGCTAGCGCCTAGTAGACTCCCAGGTACTCCATCAGCAAATCGCCCCACCAGAAGTAGCCGGTGAGAATGAGGCAGCAGCAACAGAGCAAGAGCAGCGCCAGCATGGTGATGATGACGTTGCGCGTGCGGTTGCTGCCCGCGGGGACTTGCGGCGCGGGCGGCGCCGGCGGCGTGCCGCGGAACTGCGCCCGCTGCTGGGCGATATAGGGCTCGGCCGGCTGGTCGCTGCCAGAGGGCGGGCCGAAATCGGGCAGGAGCTCTTGCGGCGGCTCCCGATAGCTTAGATCGTGCGGCGGGGATGGATAGTCGAGCAGGGTATCGCGCTCCTCAAGGGACCCACGCTCCGCCGCGTCGAAAGCCGCGAAATCGGGCTCCTCGGGCCAGACCGGCTCCAACCCCTCGGGGAAGTCAAAGATGCCCACGCCCGGCGGCCCCTCGTCCGTCTCGGCTGCGCCGGCCTCTGGCTCATCCCCCGCCAGCAGCGTGGCCCCCACGTCCCCTTCGGCTTCAAAGACGAGCGAAACGTTGCCGCCAATGGTAATGAGCTGGCCCGGCGCGACGGGAACCGGATCGCCAGCCAGACGCCGGCCGTCGAGAAAGGTGCCATTGGTGCTGCCCAGGTCCTGGACCAGGAACTGGTCGCCGCTGCGGGTGAGACGCGCGTGTTGGCGTGACACCTCGGGGTCGTTGACGACGACGTCGACCATCGGATCGCGGCCGATGGTGACCGAATCGGTGATCAGGGAATATTGCTGCCCTGGCTGGGGCCCTTTGCGCATGGTCAGGCGGTAGTTGGTGGCAGGCACGTCTCTTTCTCCTTCTCGCAGTCAGGCCGTCGCGAACGCCCCGAGGTCGCTGTCGAGGATTTTACCCCATTTGACGGCGGGCACAAGCCTGGGCGAGCGCTTAGCGGCGCAGCAAATGGCGCAGCAGCCGCGCTTCGCGCAGGTCCAGCAGGTGCACCAGCAGCCCGTAGACGCCCATGCCCGCCAGGCCGGCGCTGGCGACGACGAGCAGCTGCTGCGCCGTGCTGCTGAAGCCGACGAGACGCAGGGCGTAGCCGGCTACCAGCCAGGCCACGCCCGCCGTCGCCAGCGCCGCCAGCAGCGATTTGGCTGTGCTGGTCGCCAGGCCCTCGCCCGGCAGGCCGCCAATCTGCCTATTGAGCACGGGCAGCATGAGCAGCGTGTGCACCAGGTGTTTCACCGCATCGGCAATCATCAGCCCATAGAGCCCCACCGGCTGTTCGCCTGGACTCCAGGCGGCCGGCCACCAGCGCTCCAGGTGCACGACGAGATAGGCGGCGACGGCCACGTAGACGGCGATACTGGCGACGCCGACGAGCGCGGGCCGCAGCGTATCCTTGCGCGCGTAAGAGGCAAAGATGAGCATCTGGTCGACGGCGGCAAAGGGTAGGCCAAAGAGGAAGAGGCGCAGGGCCAGCGCCGTTACCTGGCTGTCTTCTGCCGTAAAGCGACCGCCTTCAAAGAGCAGCGTGACGATGGGCAGCGCCAGCGCAAACAGGCCGGCAGTCGCCGGCAGAATGAGGGTGACCACCAGCCGCAGCCCCTGGGCGAGCGTGTGGCGGAAGGTTGTCACCAGCCCGCTCGCCTGCTCGGAGAGCGTGGGCAGAATGGCGACCGACAGCGCCGTCACGACCAGCCCCTGGGGAAACTGGTAGAGGGTGGTCGCGTAGCGCATGTAGGTCAGGCTGCGGTCGCCGCTGAGCGTCGCCAGATTATAGCCGATGGCAATGCCGGCCTGGTTGACGACGAGGCCGGCGACAATGGGCGTATAGAGGCGCAGGATGCGGCGGATGGCCGGATGGCGCCAGTCGAAGCGCCAGCGCAGGCGCGCCTCGCGCAGCGCCGGTAGCTGCACGGCCACCTGCAGCAGCGCGCCGGCGAGCATGCCCCAGACCAGGCTTTCGATCCGGTCGGGCCGGATGAGCACAGCGGCAACGATAATGCCATTGAAGAGGGCGCCGGTGAAGGCGGGGATGGTGAAGCGCTTGAGTGCGTAGAGCAGGCCGGTGAGGATGCTAGAGATGCTGAGGAAAAAGACGGCCGGGGCGCTGAGCCGCGTCAGGGCAATGGCCCGCGCCGTGAGCTGCGGGTCGGTGAAGTTGTAGGCGCCCAGGGCGGCGACCACCGGCGCCGTGAACAGCTCGACCAGAAGGACGACGAGGAGCAGGACCACGGCCGCCACGCTGAGAAAGGTGCTGGCGACTGCCCACAGCTCGTCACGCTCCTCTTTGGCGGCGTAGTCGCTAAAGACGGGCACGAGCGAAGAGTTAACCATGCCGCCGACGATGAGGTCGTATAGCGTGGTAGGGACGACGGCGGCGATTTCAAAGGCGCTGAGGGCGGGCGCGGTGCCGAAGAAGCGCGCCTTGACCGTCTCGCGCCCCAGGCCAAGGATGCGGCTGGCAACGTTCCCCAGCGCCAGGACCGCGGCGGCCCGCACCAGCCCACCTTCCTGCGTCAGGTCGCCGGTGGGAGGCGGCCCGCCGCCGGCAACATCTGGCGCGGCATCTTGGTCGGAGATCATCACTGGCTCTGGCAAATGGCGCATTCTAGCGGATAGGCAGGGGGCGGGCAAGGATGCGCCCACTCCTTTCGCCAACGAGGGCCGGCCGGCGTATAATCGGGCCTGTCATCGCCTATCCAGCGAAGCCCTTTCAGCATACCATCGCCCATCTACGGAGGAGTCTGAACCGATGTTTGACCAGGAAAAACTGTCCGAGATTCGGGAAGGTGAGGAGCAGTGGGAAGAAACGACGCTGCAGCGGACGCTGGCCCACTTTCCGGAGACGCGCGCCCAGTTCCTGACCACGTCGAGCGAGCCCATCGAGCGCCTCTATACGCCGCTCGACGTCGCCCGGCTCGACTACAACCGCGATCTCGGCTTTCCGGGGCAGTATCCCTATACACGCGGCATCCACAGCACCATGTACCGCGGCAAGACGTGGACGATGCGCATGTTTGCCGGCTTTGGCACCGCCGAAGAGACCAACGAGCGCTATAAGTATTTGCTCTCCCAGGGCAACATGGGCCTTTCCGTGGCCTTTGACCTGGCGACGCTGATGGGCTATGACACCGACGAGCCAGAAGCGATGGGCGAGTTTGGCAAGTGCGGCGTCGCCATCAGCAGCCTCAAGGATATGGAGATCCTCTTCGACGGCATTCCGCTGGGCGAGGTGAGCACGAGCATGACGATTAATAGCCCAGCGGCCACCATCTGGGCCATGTATATTGCCGCCGCCGAGAATCAGGGCGTCGACCGCGCCCAGTTGCGCGGCACGCTGCAAAACGACATCCTCAAGGAGTATATTGCCCAGAAGGAGTATATTTTCCCGCCCGAGCCTTCGATGCGGCTGGTGACCGATACGATTGAGTTCGGCACACGCGAAATGCCGCAGTGGAACACCATCTCGATCAGCGGCTATCACATCCGCGAGGCCGGCTCCACCGCCGCGCAGGAGCTGGCTTTTACCCTGGGCGACGGCCTGGAGTATGTGCGCTGGGCGGTGGCGCGCGGGCTGGATATCGACGACTTTGCGCCGCGGCTCAGCTTCTTCTTCAACTGCCACAATGACTTCTTCGAGGAGATTGCCAAGTTCCGCGCTGCGCGCCGCATCTGGGCGCGGGAGATGCGCGAGACGTTTGGCGCACGCAATCCGCGCTCCTGGCTGCTGCGCTTCCACACGCAGACAGCCGGCGTCAGCCTGACCGCGCAGCAGCCGGAGAACAACATCGTGCGCGTCGCCATTCAGGCGCTGGCGGCCGTGCTCGGCGGCACGCAGAGCCTGCACACCAACAGCATGGACGAGGCGCTGGCCCTGCCCA
>CAZOGK010000028.1:0-44447 GCA_964579295.1 uncultured Ardenticatenaceae bacterium | reverse complement strand
ATCCAGCCGCAGCTTCCGCTACAGCTACCTTGTTACGACTTCGTCCCAGTCACCAACCCCGCCTTAGGCGGCTGTCTCCCTTGCGGGTTAACCCACCGACTTCAGGCGTTGCCAGCTTCCATGACGTGACGGGCGGTGTGTACAAGGCCCGGGAACGTATTCACCGCAGTGTTGCTGACCTGCGGTTACTAGCAACTCCGACTTCATGCAGGCGAGTTGCAGCCTGCAATCCGAACTGAGACCGGCTTTGCGGGATTGGCTCCGCCTCGCGACTTCGCTGCCCATTGTACCGGCCATTGTAGCGTGTGTGTCGCCCAGGATATAAAGGCCATGCTGACTTGACTTCATCCACACCTTCCTCCGGCTTATCACCGGCAGTCTCGCTAGACACTTGTAACTAACGACGTGGGTTGCGCTCGTTACAGGACTTAACCTAACACCTCACGGCACGAGCTGACGACAGCCATGCAGCACCTGTCTAGGCTCCCCGAAGGGTCAGTCGACTTTCGTCTCCCTACCACCTAGATGTCAAACCCTGGTAAGGTTCTTCGCGTTGCCTCGAATTAAACCACACGCTCCGCTGCTTGTGCGGGCCCCCGTCAATTCCTTTGAGTTTTAGCCTTGCGGCCGTACTCCCCAGGCGGTCAACTTACTGCGTTGGCTGCAGCGCAGAAGGCTTCTACACCCCCTACACCTAGTTGACATCGTTTACTGCCAGGAATACCGGGGTTTCTAATCCCGTTCTCTCCCCTGGCTTTCGCGTCTCAGCGTCAGTTCCGGCCCAGCGAGCCGCCTTCGCCTCTGGTGTTCCTCCCGATATCTACGCATTTCACCACTACACCGGGAATTCCACTTGCCTCTACTAGCCTCGAGCTTGATAGTTTCGAACGACCTCTCCTAGTTGAGCCAGGAGCTTTCACGTCCGACTTTCCAAGCCGCCTGCACGCGCTTTACGCCCAGTAATTCCGGATAACGCTCGAACCCTACGTTTTACCGCGGCTGCTGGCACGTAGTTAGCCGGTTCTTCTTCCTGGGGTACCTTCCTTCCTATTCTCCCAGAAAAGGAGTTTACGACCCGAAGGCCTTCGTCCTCCACGCGGCGTTGCTGCGTCAGGCTTTCGCCCATTGCGCAATATTCCTTGCTGCTGCTACCCGTAGGTATCTGGTCCGTGTTTCAGTACCAGTGTGGGGGGCCACGCTCTCACGCCCCCTACCCGTCTTCGCCTTGGTAAGCCATTACCTTACCAACTAGCTGATGGGCCGCAGACCCCTCCCAGAGCGCCGGAGCCTTTAGTCTCAGAGCCTCTAGTCTCTCAAACATCCGGGGTATTAGCCGCGGTTTCCCACGGTTGTCCCCCTCTCCAGGGCAGGTCATCTACGTGTTACGCACCCGTTCGCCACTCTCGAGATAAACCGAAATTCATCTCTCCCGTTCGACTTGCATGCATTAGGCACGCCGCTAGCGTTCATCCTGAGCCAGGATCAAACTCTCCGTAGTTTTTCCTATCCCTCCCGGAGGAGGGTTTCGGTTCTACTGGAATTTGTTGGTTCGCAGCCGTTCGGCCCGCCCACCCAGTCCCCGTAAGGTCTGTCTGACGGCCCCGGCCGGCTGCCGGGCGCCTCCTATTCAGCGCCCTGAACCCGCTTCAGTCTTTGTCACGCTTCAGTTGTTAAGGTCCTTCCTCCGCTTCGACCCTTCTATTGTCTGTCACAATTGCTTGTCACATTGTCTGTCACAAGATATTTGTCACAAGACATTTGTCACAATAGACGCCGAACCGGCGGCACTGCTTCTTAGCCGTGCCCTTTCTCGCTCGCTTCTCTTTGGAGGTAATCTGGCTGACTCCCCTCAGCCCTAGCGAATTTGGATTATAGCAGACAGCAACGAAAGAGTCAAATTCGCAAGCGTATTTCTTACGATACGCCCTTGTGTCTGTCTGCCTTGTTAATCCGCCCCTGTGCCGCCGCACTGGCTGGCGCAATCCCTTCAGGGACCAGGAACGATGGGGATTATAGCCGCCGCTATCCGGCGCGTCAACCCTTTTTCCGTAAGAACCAGATAAGAGACCGAGCTATCTGCGTTTATGTCAAACTAACCGCGCCACCTTGCCCCGTTATCTCGCTCCCTCTACCCAGTCGAGTGTCGTTATGTTAAAATAAGAGTTGGTTCCGAGGAAGTGATGACAAGCAAGCGTGACTTTCTGGCTAGATTGCCGCTTTTCAAGAATCTAGACGCTGGGGCGCTGGATGCGCTGAGCAGCATTGCCCGTGAATATGAGTTCGAAAAGGGCGCTGTGCTGGCCTACCAGCGGGACGTGGCCGACAAGCTCTACATTGTGCGCCACGGCCGCCTCTTCGCGCGCACGGTGGACGAGCGCGGCATCACCCGTGACACCCAGGCTTACGAAGAAGGCTCGCGCATTAAGGACATCTGGCTCTTCTTGCGCCACGCGCACGGCGCCACCATTACGGCCACAGAGGCCGGCCGCGTCGTGGTGCTCGACCGCGCCGATTTCCTGAATTTCCTGCGCCACTATCCCGATGCCCTCGACGATCTGGAGCCCATCTATGACGAGGCGGGCGAGCAGATAGCTGGCCTGGAGCCCGATGCCTGGGCCGAGGCGCTCAAGTTCAGGGTGGGCGACGAATATACAATTGACGAGCCAGGTACACTGATCGAATACTGGTCACGGCGCAGCCCCTGGCTGCTCGTCCTCCGGGTAGCGCCCATTCTCTTCGCCTATTTGCTGACGATGATTCTTTTCTTCTGGCTGCGGGCCAACATGCCGTTGCTGGCCATGCGCGCGCCTTCTATTGTCGTCCCCACCTTCCTTACCCTCTTCTCCTTCTCCTTGCTAATCTTTTATTGGCTCGATTGGCGCAATGACTACTTTGTTATCACCGACAGCCATATTATCCACAGCGAGTTCCACCTGACGCCGGGCAGCATTGGCCGCATGGAGCAAACGACGCCCATTGACCAGGTACAGAGCGTCGAGGTCGCCAGGCCCAATCTGCTATCCACGCTGCTCAACATCGGCGCTGTGCGCATTACGACGGCCGCGCACAGCGGCGTGCTCTATTTTGACTACCTGGACGACCCACATGTCGTCCGCGATACGATTTCGCGTCTGCGGCAGCGGGTGCGCGAGCTGGACGCCGGGCGCGAGCAGGCGACCTTGCGCGGCATCCTGGAGGAGCATTTCCAGGTCGGCCAGGACGTGCAAGAAGTCGTCGCCGGGGAAGAAGACGCCCATCCCATTTTCGAGGAGAATCTGTCGCTGCTGCAGCGCCTGCGCGAGCGGTATGCCGCACGGGTGGTGCACGGCGACGTGGTCACCTACCGGCGCCATCCTATTGTGCTTCTGGGTTACGTCCGCTTCCCGCTCGGCCTCCTGACGGTGATGCTGCTCTTCATGCTCATCCTCCGCTTTGGCTACGACGTGCGGCTGGGCTATTTCTGGCTGGCGCCGGGCGGCGTCGCCCTGTTTGCGTTGGCCTGGCTCATCTGGATGGTGGAAGACTGGCGCAACGAGACCTTCCAGCTTACCAGCCACTATGTCGTCGACATCGATCGCAGCCCGTTTGGCACGGGAGAGAGCCGGAAGCAGGCGCCGCTGACCAACGTGCAGAACGTCAACGCCGACCGGCCGGGCCTGTTGCCCACTATCTTTAACTACGGTAATGTTTATATCGAGACCGCAGGGGCCACGGCCGACATCACCTTTGAAAGCGTGATGAAGCCGAATCAGGTGCAGCGAGACATTTTCGAGCGGCGCGAGCAGCTTCGCCGGCGACAACAGCGGCAGGAAGGCGAGCGCCGCCGCAAAGAGCTGGCTCTCATGTTCGATGTCTACCAGCAGGCTATCGAACAGGGCCGCATTCCCCGGCGCACGCCCGGAGAGCCAGAAGCATAGGTAACACAATCCGGAGAGAGATGGCCGTTCGACCCATAATCCAGCCCAACAACCCCATGCTGCGCCAGAAGGCACGGCCGGTCACTTCCTTCGATGCCGACTTCCAGTCGCTGGTCGACGATATGATTGAGACACTGCGCGCCGCCAATGGCGTCGGCCTTGCCGCTCCTCAGGTAGAACAGCCATTGCGGGTGGCCGTGGTCGAGACGCCGGCCGAGGTGGACGAAGAGGGAAACGAGATAGAGGGGACGCGCAACCTTTACGTCGTCGCCAACCCGGAGATTGTCTGGGCGGCGCGTGAGATGGTGGACGGCGTTGAAGGCTGTCTCTCCATTCCTGGCTACGTGGGCGAAGTAAGCCGGCACAAATCGATTCGCGTGCGTGCCCAGGATCGGCATGGCCGGAGTATCCGTCTCCGCCTGCACGATTGGGATGCCCGCATCTTCCAGCATGAAATCGACCATCTTGACGGCGTCCTCTATATCGACCGCCTCACTGCTCCCGAGAATTTCTGGTCAGAAGAGGAGTACGTGGAGCAGTTCGACGTCGACGACGACGAATTAGAAGATGCCGTCGCTTAGGAGCCTGGCATGGCGCTGACCCGCGACGACGTACGCAAGATTGCTCATCTTGCCCGCCTGGAGCTGACGGAATCAGAAATCGAGCGCTATCGGCAGCAGCTTTCCCAGGTCCTCGACTACGTCGCGCGTCTCGAAGAGCTGGACGTGGCGGGCGTGGAGCCGACCGTGCAGGCCGTTGCCCGCAGCAACGTGATGCGCGCCGACGAGCCGCGCCCCTCGCTGGAGCCGGAAACAGTTCTCGCCAACGCCGCCGCAACGGCGGAGCAGCAATTCTTTATCCAGCGCGTGCTGGACGACGCCTGACGCTGGCGCGCTAGCGCAACAACCTCATGGACCTCACGGCGCTTACCCTGACCCAACTTCGTGAAGCCTTGCGCGCCGGCGCAACGACGAGTGTAGCGGCCACGGAAGCGACGATTGAGCGCATCGTGCGGCTCGACAACAACATTGGCAGCTACCTGACGCTGGCCGACGAGCTGGCGCTGGAGCAGGCCGAGGCCGCCGACCGGCGCCGCGCCACGGGCGACGACGGGCCGCTGCTGGGGATTCCTATCGCCATCAAAGACCTGATCTGCGTTGCCGGCGTGGAGACCAGGGCGGCTAGCAAAATCCTGGAAGGCTTTGTGCCGCCCTATGACGCCTTCGTGGTCGAGCGACTCAGAGCAGCGGGCGCCGTCATCCTCGGCCAGACCAACGCCGACGAATTTGCGATGGGTTCCTCTACGGAGAACTCGGCGTACCTCAACACCCGCAACCCGTGGGATCTGGAGCGGGCGCCCGGCGGCAGCAGCGGCGGCAGCGCCGCCGCCGTCGCCGCCAACATGGCCTACGCCGCACTGGGAACCGACACCGGCGGCAGCGTGCGGCAGCCGGCGTCGCTCTGCGGCGTTGTCGGTATCCGCCCGACCTACGGGCGTGTCTCGCGTCGCGGCGTCATCGCCTACGCCTCGTCGCTCGATCAGGTCGGCGCCTTTGGTCGCACCGTCGCCGATTGCGCCGCTCTGCTGCAGGCGGTCGCCGGCCATGATCCTCTGGATAGTACGTCATTGGAGGCGCCCGTGCCCGCCTACGAGGCGGCGCTCAATGGCGAGATTGCCGGGCTGCGCATCGGCGTGCCGCGCGAGCTGTTCGGCGACGGGATTGACGCCGAAGTAGCGGCGGCTGTGACCGCAGCCATCGCCCGCCTGGAAGAGCTGGGCGCGCAGCTCCGCGAGATCAGCCTGCCCCATGCGCCCTATGCGCTGCCGGCCTACTATCTCATCGCCCCGGCGGAAGCGAGCGCGAACCTGGCCCGTTACGATGGTATCCGCTTTGGCCCGCGCCGGGAGGGCGAGGACATTATCGCCTCGCTCAAGAAGACCCGCTCCCTTTTTGGCGATGAGGTTAAGCGACGCATTATGATCGGCGCCTACGTGCTGAGCGCCGGCTATTACGACGCCTATTACGGGCGCGCCTTGAAGGCACGCACGCTCATCCAGCAAGATTTCCGCGAGGCCTTTGCCGAGGTGGATGTGATCGCCGCGCCGACCTGCCCGACAACGGCCTTCCGCCTCGGCGAGCGGGTCGAGAAGCCGCTGGCGATGTATCTTTCCGATGTCCTCACGGTGCCAGTCAACCTCAGCGCTGCCTGCGCACTGTCCGTCCCCTGTGGCTTTGATGCGCAGGGGCTTCCCATCGGCCTGCAGCTTATTGGCGACACGCTGCAGGAGGCGCTGATTCTCAATGTGGCCCACGCCTACGAACGGGCTACCAGCTGGCACCAACACCGGCCGGACCTGACGGCTGCAGAAAGAGGCGACCAGTCACCGGTGGCTTCCCATAGAGCAACGGAGTAAACGACGATGAAGGTGATTATCCTCCTCGGCGGCTACGGCAGCCGCATGCGCCCCCACACGTGGAGCCGGCCCAAGCCGCTGCTCAACGTGGCCGGCAATACCGTCCTCGGCCACATCCTCGATCGAATGGCGGAGCTGACGACAGGACAGGTCATTTTTGTGGTGGGCTATAAAGGCGACCAGATTGAAGCCTGGGTGCGCGAAAACTACCCGCACCTGGACAGCCACTTCGTCGTGCAGCATGAGGCGCTGGGGCAGGCGCATGCCGTATGGCTCTGCCGCGATTACCTGCAGGATGGCGAAGATGTGGTCCTGGCCTTTGGCGATGGTATCATCGACGCCAACTACGGCGATCTACAGCGGAAAGGCCAGCAGACCGGGGCCGATGCGGTCTTCACCGTGCAGCAGGTAGACGACCCGAGCAGTTTCGGTGTGGTCGCAGTAGACGAGGCGGGGTACGTCACCCGCTTTATCGAAAAGCCGCCGACAGATGAGCACGATCTGGCCGTCGTCGGCATCAACTGGTTTCGCGACGACCGCCGGCTGTTTGCTGCAGTCGACCGCGTTATGGAAGAGGGACGGCAGACGTTGGGCGAGCATTTCATGGCCGACGCCTATGAGATTCTGCTCGAGGAAGGCGCCAGAATCGCGACCCTGGACATCCGCCTGTGGACCGACGCCGGCCAACCGCAAAATATCCTGGAGACGAACAGCCGTCTGCTGGGCATAGGCTACAATACGCAGGATGCCATCGAGCGCAGCTATGCCGAAAACTTCATGGTCGTGCCGCCGGTCTACATTCACCCCAGCGCCATGATTGAGAAATCAGTGATCGGGCCGTATGCTACGATTGACGCCGAGGTTGTGGTGCGCGATTCCATCGTGCGCAACAGCATCGTCGACCGCGGCGCCGTGCTGGAGAACGTTTTCCTGGACGGCTCGCTCATCGGCGAGAATGCCGAGGTAAGCGGCCAGCCGCTGCAGCTTTTCGTGGGTGACAACTCAAAGGTCCGGACGGGTTAGCGCGGGCGTGCCAGCGCGCCGTTGGACCACAACCAACAATATCAGGAGGTATCGGTGAACAGATTCATAGCCGACAAAGTAGCCAAGACTCCCCCCTCGGGGATTCGCAAGTTCTTCGATATTGCCGCGACGATGCAGAATGTCATCTCCCTGGGCATCGGCGAGCCTGACTTCGTCACGCCAGCGCCGATCCTCGAAGCGGGAATCGCATCTCTACAGCGGGGTGAAACGCAGTACACCTCGAATAGTGGCACAAGCGAGCTGCGCGCTGCGCTGAGCCGGCACCTGCAGCGGCTCTATAACGTGTCGTACGACGCCAACCACGAGATCCTGATCACCGTCGGCGTCAGCGAAGCCCTCTACCTGGCGATGACGGCCACGCTTAACCCGGGCGACGAGGTGATCATCCCCGAGCCCTGTTTTGTCGCCTACGGGCCTGAGGTGTCCTTCGCCGGCGGTATCCCGGTGATGGTGCCGACCTACGCCGAAAACGACTTTCGGGTAACAGCGGAGACGATTGCCGCCAACCTGACCCCAAAGACGCGGGCGATCCTGCTGGGCTACCCGAACAACCCGACCGGCGCGGTCATGACGCACCAGGTCATGGCCGACATCGTGGCGCTGGCAGAAGAACACGACCTGCTCCTGATCAGCGACGAAATCTACGACCAGCTTGTCTATGGGGTCGAGCACGTCTGCGTCCCCGGCCTGCCCGGCGCCTGGGAGCGAACGATTCTGCTGGGCGGCTTTAGCAAGGATTACGCCATGACCGGCTGGCGCATCGGCTATACCTGCGCGCCGGCGCCGCTTCTCGACGCCATGCGCAAGGTGCACCAGTACACCATTATGTCGGCGCCGACGACTGCCCAGGCCGCGGCGCTGGTCGCCCTGGAAAACGGGCAGCGCTACGTGGACGAGATGCGGGCCGAGTATGACCGGCGACGCCGCCTCGTCGTCCAGGGCTTTAACACGCTGGGCCTGGGCTGCTTTGAGCCGCGTGGCGCTTTCTATGCCTTTCCTTCCATCGTTCGCAGCGGCATGACCAGCGACGAATTCGCCATGCGCCTGCTGGACGAGCAGGAGGTGGCGGTCGTGCCCGGCGATGCCTTTGGCAGCAGCGGCGCCGGTTTTGTGCGTGTTTCTTACGCCACCGCCTATGAAAAGCTGGAGGAAGCGCTCAACCGCATCGAATCGTTCATGCGCCGCCACGGCTAGGCCGGCAGGGATCGCGTGAGCCGTTACGAGCCGGTCATCGGCCTGGAAGTACACGCGGAGCTGATGACCCGCTCCAAGATGTTCTGCGGCTGCCGGGTCGTGGACAGCGTCACAGCGCCGCCGAACAGCGCCGTCTGCCCCGTCTGTCTGGGCATGCCAGGCACACTGCCGGTAATTAACCGGCAGGCGCTCCTCTTCGCGCTGACCGTGGCCCTGGCGCTGAACTGCGAGATCCAGCCGCACCATCTCTTTGCGCGCAAGAACTACTTTTATCCAGATCTGCCGAAAGGCTACCAGATCAGCCAGTACGAGCTGCCCCTGGCGCGGCGCGGCTGGCTGGAGATCAGCCTGCCGTCGGGCGAGAGCCGGCGCGTCGCCATCCGGCGCGTCCACCTGGAAGAAGACACCGGTAAGCTAACGCACACCGCAGAGGGAACGCTGGTCGATTACAACCGCTCCGGCGTTCCCTTGCTGGAAATCGTCTCCGAGCCCGACCTGTACAGCGCCGAGGAGGTCCACGCCTACGCGCTGCGCCTGCGCCAGATCCTGCGCTACCTGGGCGTGAACAGCGGCGACATGGAGAAGGGCGTCCTGCGCGTGGAGCCGAACATCAGCCTGCGCGCGGTGGGCAGCACGGAGCTGGGCGACCGTACCGAGGTCAAGAACCTGAACAGCTTTCGCGCCCTGGCGGCAGCCACAGCCTTCGAGCTGGAGCGGCAGGCCGCCGTTCTCGATAGCGGCGCGGCAGTAGTCCAGGAGACGCGCGGCTGGCACGAAGATCGGCGCGAGACTTTCAGCCAGCGCAGCAAAGAAGAGGCGGAAGATTACCGCTACTTCCCCGAGCCGGATCTGCCGCCGCTGCTCGTCGAGGCGGCGTTCGTGGAGGAGCTGCGCGCGGCGCTGCCCGAGCTGCCGGCAACAAAGCTGGCGCGCTACCAGGCAGAGTATGGTCTGTCCGCTTACGACGCCGCGCTTCTCGGCGAAGAGAGAGCGGTTGCTAGCTGGTTCGAGGCCGCCGTCGCCGCCGGCGGCGAGCCGAAGGCGGTCGCCAACTGGGTCATCAACAGCCTCTTTGCCCTCCTCAACGAACGCGGGCAGAGCATTGAGGAGCTGCCGCTGGCCCCGGCGCGGCTGGTAGAGTTGCTGGAGCTCGTGGAGGCAGGGACTATCAGCCACAGCGCCGGGCGCGAGGTGCTGGCGGCGATGGTGACAAGTGGCAGGACGGCGGACGAGCTGGTAGCCGAGCTGGGGCTGGCCCAGATTTCCGACGAGGCCGCCCTGGCGGCGACCATTACGGCCGTGCTTGAGGCCAACCCGCAGGCGGCGGCCGACTACCGCGCTGGCAAGACGGCGCTACTGGGCTGGTTTGTGGGCCAGGTCATGCAGGCGACGGGTGGCAAGGCCAACCCGCAGCGGGCTGGTCAGATGCTGCGCCAGCGGCTGCAGGGCGGCGACTAGTCCGCGCCCGCCGTAGCGGTCAGAGGACCCCGATTCCTGGCGCTTTCCGCGCCGGGGAAAATGATAGGTATTCTGTACTGAAAGTCCTCTAAATCGGCCGCACGTTCACCATTTCGTGTCCATTCTGTGATAAACTCGGATAGATTCTCGTGCCAGGGTTTCAGCGGCGCCTGTTTGCAGGCGGCTACCAGTAAGTGACTAGAGGCGGGCACCGATGTTCAATCAGATGGTGGGCTACCTGCGCCCACAAGAGTTTGGCGGGCAGAAAGGGCAGTTAAGCACTGTCGTGCTTCACTACGTCCTGGTTTCTCTGCTCGTCGTCGGCCCGCTGGCCTCCCTGGCGCTGGCTTTCTTCGGCGGGGAGCAAATCGCCGCCGCGCCGGCCATGATTGTGGGCCTGGCCGTGGCGCTGGTCGCCTTCTTCCTGCTCTGGCTGGTGCGCGAAGAGCGGGAAGAGCTGGCCGGTTGGCTGGCGCTCCTCCTCCTCTTTGCCGGCGCCAGCTACGGCATGGTCGCTCTGGGCGGCGTGCGCAGCAACCTGGTCATCGCTTACGCTGTGATCCTCCTCCTGAGCAGCCTCATTCTGCCGGGGATGCGCGCGACCGTTATCTTCAGTGCGCTATCTGCATTTGCCCTGCTGGGCCTCTACTGGCTGGAAGTCGCCGGCGTCCTTTCCTATAGCGCTGAAAGCCCCCATTTTGCTGCCGTGCTCGCGCCGTTGCTCGTGCTTGGCCTGACCGCTGTGCTGCTCATTCTCGGCCAGCGGGCGCTGCGCCAGGCGCAGCAGCGCGCCCACACCAGCGAGACCGCCGCCACCAGTCTCGGGGCAGAGCTGCAGACGCTCAACCAGCAGCTGGAAGCGCAGGTCGTGGCCCGCACGCGCGCGCTGGCGCTGAGCAGCGAGGTAAGCCGGCGCTTATCGACTATTCTGGAGCGCCGCCAGCTGGTAGACGAGGTAGTCAGCCAGCTGCAGCAGGCTTTCAACTACTACCACGTTCACGTCTATCTGCTCGGCGGCTCTGCGGACGACCTGGTCCTTGCCGGCGGCACAGGTGAGGCCGGGGCGGCTATGCGCCAGCGCGGTCATAAGCTGGCGATGGGTCAGGGTCTCGTCGGGCGCGCCGCCGCCACGCGCCTGCCGGTGCTGGCGCCCGATGTGCACCAGGACCGGGCCTGGCTGCCCAACCCGCTCCTGCCGCAAACCAAGGCGGAGGTCGCAGTGCCCATCCTGCTCGGCGAGGAGCTCCTCGGCGTTCTGGACGTGCAGCACGACTTGGTTGGTGGCCTCGGCGCTGCCGACGTAGAGTTGTTGGCGGCCATTGCCAACCAGGTGGCCGTCGCGCTGCAAAACGCCCGGCTCTACGAGGCGGCCCAGCAGGAGGTCGAGCGGCAGGTGCTGCTGAATACGATTACGCAGCAGATCCAGAGCACGACGTCAGTTGAACAGGCGCTGCAGGTGGCCGTGCGCGAGCTGGGCCGGGCGCTGCCGGGCCGGACGGCCGCCATACGGCTTGAGCCGGGTAGCCGCCGCGAGCAGGACGCAGGTTAAGCAGAGGAGGAAAGGCGTTCAGGCGATGGGGCATCAGTGGCGACTTGGCATTCTCATCCTTTTACTTGCCGCGCTGGCTGCCTGCCGTGCTGCTCCGGCCGCCACACCTGAAGCGGCGCCAGAGGTCGCGCCGCTCACCTTTGGCCTGCTCCTGCCCGAGACGGCGAACCCTTACTTTGCGTCTATCCAGCAGGGCGCCCAGGAGGCCGCGGCGGCCGCCGGCGTGCAGCTCCAGCTCAACGTGGCTGACGGCGACGGCCCGCGCCAGCTTGAGGCCGGGCGCCAGCTTCTGCAGCGCGGCGTGGCGGCCCTGCTCGTCGTGCCCGTCGATGGCGTGGCGATTGCCGAGCTGGTGGCGCTTGCCAACGAAGTCAATGTCCCGGTGCTGACGATTGAGCGGCGCGCGGCGGCCGGCCGGGTGCTGACTCACATCGCCTCGGATAACGTGGCCGGCGGTAGTATTGCGGGCGATTTTCTGGCGCGCGCCATCAGCGGGCGCGGCCGGGTGGTCGAGCTGGAAGGCGAGCCCGGCGCCTCGCCCACCCAGGAGCGCAGCCAGGGCTTCCACCAGGCGCTGCTCAGCTTCCCCGAGGTAGAGCTGCTCGCCAGCGAGCCAGCCAACTTTGACCGGCAGCAGGCGCAAGAGGCCTTTGCTCGCCTCCTGGACGAACATCCGACGATTAATGCCGTCTTTGCCCACAATGACGTCATGATCCTGGGCGCCCTGGAGGCAGCGCAGGCGGCGGGCCGCGACCATCTGATAGTCTTTGTTGGTTTTGACGCCATCGCCGAGGCCGTCGACGCTATCGAGGAAGGCGAGCTGCGGGCAACCGTCGCACAGCAGCCTCTGGAAATGGGGCGGCTGGCCGTCGAGCTGGCGGCCGCCTACGTGCGCGAAGGCAGCGCGCCGCAGCCAGCGACGGTCGTTGACCTGGCGCTGGTCACGCGGTGACGGAGTAACTTATGCCACGATTTTCGGGATTGACGGTCGGACAACGAGTAGCGGGCGCGCTTGGCCTGCTCCTTGCCATTGTTCTTGCCGGCAACGTCCTGTCCCTAAACCTCACCAACCAGTCGTCGGCCGCCGTCGAGCAGGGCGCGCAAAGCCTGGAGGAGGTCGATGCGGTCACGGCCGTGCAGCGCGCTTGGTCCACCGTCTCGGCTACAATTGACTACATGCTGCTCACGCGCCAGCCGGTGCTCGTGCAGCGCGAGCTTAACGGCGAGATGGCCGCCTTCACGGCGGCAATGGCCCAGCTAGAGGCTATCGTGCAGGCCGAGGGAGCCCGCGCGGAACAGCTGCCAGCGCTCTCGGCCCTGTCCCAGCGGCTGACCCGCGTCGCCGGGGAGATTGGCGAGCTGGCTGAAGAAGACCGCTGGGCGCGCATCCAGGCGCTGCGCTACACCGAGCTGGCTACCTTCCAGCGCCGTTTCGAGCAGCAGCTGGCCCTCCTCGCCGAGACCAGCAGCGCGACGGCTACCGCCGCCTCCGCCCAGGCCCGCGCCGTACAGCAGCGCGTCCGCCTCCTCTCGCAGGTCGGGTCGGTTGTGGCCATTATCCTGGCGCTGGCCGGCGGCTATTACCTGACGCGCAGCCTGGTACAGCCCGTCCGCATGCTGACGGCCGGCGCCGAGCAGTTTGCCCGCGGGCAGATGGAAACGCGCGTTCCCCTGGCGCGCGATGACGAGCTGGGCCGGCTGGCAGCGGCCTTCAACAGCATGGCCGCCGACCTGCAGGCTCACTATCGGGGGCTGGAGCAGCGGGTCGCCGAGCGCACGCGCGCCCTGGCGGCGAGCATTGAAGTCGGGCGCCGCCTGGCTACCTTCCGCGACATCGACCAGCTCGCTGCCGCCGTCGTCCAGCAGCTACAGGACTCCTTTGGCTACTATCACGTCCATCTCTATCTCTATGACGACAGGCGCGAGCATCTTGTCCTCATCGGCGGCAGCGGCGAGGCAGGGCGCACGATGCTGGCGCGAGGCCATCGCCTCGCTACCGGCCAGGGGCTGGTCGGGCGCAGCGCCCAGCTCAATGAAGTCGTCCTTGCCCCTGATACATCCCTGAACGCCGCTTGGCTGCCCAACCCGCTGCTGCCCGACACCAGCGCTGAGCTTGCCGTGCCTATCCGCTATGCCGGCGAGGTGCTGGGCGTGCTGGATGTCCAGCACAACCTGCGCGGCGGCCTCGGCCCCGACGACGCGGCGCTGTTGGAGTCGATATCCGGTCAGGTGGCCGTCGCCGTCCAGAACGCGCGGCTGCTGGAGCAGGCCGAGCAGCGGGCCCAGCACGCCGCCGTGGCCAATATCATCGGCCAGCGCATCCAGCGCGCCAGCAGTGTCGAGGAAGTCCTGCGCGTCGCCGCCCAGGAGCTGGGCCTGGCTTTGGACGCCGAGCGGGCGCGAGTTCAGCTCCGCAGCGCTTCTTATACGGGTGCGCCAGGCAACGGGCAGCCCGCCGCCGTGGAGAGTGCGCGGCCCGAAGGAGGGGAGTCATAACCATGCGTATTCGTCTGTTGGTCTTCATGACGACAGTTCTCTGGCTGCTGGCCGCCGGCGTGCTGGCCGCCTGCTCGGCGCCGCAGGCCGTGGCGCAGCCAGAAGCGGCCGCGCCAGACGACGCCAATTTTGTCTTTGGCGTCGTGCTGGTCGGGCCGCGCGACGACCACGGCTGGAGCGAGGCGCACTATAACGGCGGGCGCTACGTGGAGCAGCGCATCCCCGGCAGCCGCATGCTCCTGGTCGCCAGCCTGAACCCCGATTCTCAGCCCGACAAGACGCTCGGCGACGTGGTGGGAGACATGGTGGCCGAAGGCGCGGACATGGTCTTTGTGACTTCGGATGACTTCTCCTCCGATACCACCTCGACGGCCAGCCGCTTTCCCGAGCTTCCCATTATCCACGTGTCGGGCGACCATGCGCTGCGCCCTGACGGTCCGGCCAACGTGGGCAACTACTATGCACGCATGATGTATGGCCGGATGATTGCCGGCTGCGCCGCTGCGCTGGTCACGGAGACGGGCCGCCTGGGCTACGTCGGCCCGCTGATCAATGGCGAGACGCGGCGGCTGGCGAACGCATCCTACCTCGGCGCCCGCTACTGCTACGAGCAATATCGCCAGCAGCCAGCCGGCAGTCTGCAGTTCGGCGTCGAATGGGTGGGCTTCTGGTTCCACATTCCCGGCGTGACGCGCGACCCGATTGAGGTAACGACCGCCCTAATCGACGGCGGCGCCGACGTCATCCTCTCCGGTATCGACACCACAGAGCCGCTGCGCGTGGTGGCCGCGCGCGCCGCCGCGGGTCAGGCGGTGTGGGCCGTTCCCTACGACTATGAGCTTGCCTGTGCCTCGGCGCCCGAGGTCTGCCTGGGTGTACCTTATTTCAACTGGGGGCCGGGCTACCTGCGGTTGGCGCAGCAGGTGATTGACGGCACATGGCAGCGCGACTGGGAGTGGGAAGAGCCGTACTGGCCGAACATCAACGATCCCGATCGCAGCCCGGTCGGCTTCCAGCGCGGCGAGATTTTGACCGCCGAGCAGGGGGCTATCCTCGACCAGTTCATCCAGGGATTGGGAGACGGCTCGATTACGCTCTTCAAAGGGCCCCTGAATTATCAGACGATGCCTTTTCTCGGCGAGGGTGAGATTGCCACGGACGAACAGCTGTGGGCCAGCCCGCAGCTGCTGCAGGGTATGGAGGGTCTGAGTGATTAACGAGCCGCGGCAGGAAATGAGCGGGCCGCCGGGCCGGCGAGCGTCGATCCGGCAGCGGCTCCTGGTGCAGAGCGTCGTCACGCTTGGGCTGCTCCTGCTGGCAGCGCTGCTCATCTTCTGGCAGGTGAGCCGGCTGCTCGGCGCCATCACGGTGCTGGAAACGGCCGGCGAGCGCGTACGCGTGGTCGGCGAGGTGCGCACCAGCAGCACGGCGCTGCTGGGCACTGTCAGCCGCCTGCTGCCGCTGCAGGACGGCGAGCTGTTCAGCCGCGAAGTCTCCGCCGTGCTCGGCAACCTGGAGGCGAGCCAGGCCGAGCTGCAGGCCCTGGCCGGTGCAGAAGAGGACGAAGAGGTCGCCCGCTCCCTGTCTACCGTCGCCGAGCGGGTCGGCGCAATCGTCAACCTGTCGCGCACGATGGTCTTGCAGGCCGAGGACGGGCAGTGGACAGCCGTGCAGGTGCGCGTGGGCGTGCTCAACCGTGACCAGCAGCAGGTGAGCGCCGAGATTAACCGCCTGGTCGCCCAGGTGCAGGCCGGGCAGGAAGCGGCCATCGGCGACGTGGCCGCGGCCCGTCAGGCCGTGGTCGTCTACCCGGCCCTGGTCGGCTTGCTGACCCTACTCTTTACCATCGTCGCCCTGCTCGACATCTACCGCCGCATCGCCCGGCCGGTGGCCGCCCTGACCAGCGGCGCCGGGCGACTGGCCGCCGGTCATTTTGACGAGCGCGTGGCCGTCGCCAGTAACGACGAGCTAGGCGAGCTGGCGCAGGCGTTTAACGCGATGGCCGCCGAGCTGCACGGCTCCTACACCGTCCTGGAAGAGCGCGTGCGGCAGCGCACGCAGGACCTGGCCCTGGCCGCCCAGCTCGGCCAGCGCCTGTCGCTGGTGCACGACCTTGAGCAGCTCCTGGCCGAAGCCGTGACGCGCATTCGCGACCGTTTTGACCTCTACCACACACAACTTTATCTCGTGGACGAGACGGGCCGCAATCTCGTCCTGCAGGCAGGCACGGGCAGCGCCGGCGAAGAGCTGCTGCGGCGCAGCTTCCGGCTGCCGCTCGACCGTACCTCCATCAACGGCACCGCGGTTCTCGACCAGCGCGCCGTGGTTATCCCCGACACCGGCAGCAGCCCCATCTTCCGGCCCAATTTGCTGCTTCCCGAGACGCGCTCGGAGATTGCGGTGCCCCTGCTCATCGGCGACCGGGCCATTGGCGTGCTCGATCTGCAGAGCAACCGCTCTGGCGGCCTCTCTGCAGAGAGCCTGCCAGCTTTTGAGGCGCTCGCCGGCCAGTTAGCCATCGCCGTGGAGAACGCCCGCCTCTTTGCCCAGGCGGAAGAAGCACGGCAGGAAGCCGCCAGCATGGCCCGCCAGCGGGTCAAGGAAGGCTGGCAGGAATACCTCAACGCGCTGCAGCGCAAGGAGTTCGTCGGTTACGACTACACCGGCGCCCATCTGTGGCCGCTCGCCGAGCCCTTTGCCGTCGGCCCGCCCGAGCCGAGCGATAACAGCCTGGCCTGGTCGATCATGTTCCACGGAGCGGAAATCGGCGCCATCGAGCTGCAGGCGCCGCCGCAGCGCGAATGGACGCCGGAAGAGCTGGAGCTGGTGAACGGCGTTTCCGAGCAGATTGCGCAGCAGGTCGAGAACCTGCGGCTGGTGGCGGAGGCGCAGCATTATCGCGACGAGTCGGAGGAAGCGCTGCGGCGGGCGACCCGCGAAGGGTGGGCCCAATACGTGGCCGCCGCCGGTGAGACCCTGGCTTACCGCTATGAAGGCGGGCAGGTTGAGCCGGCGCCCGGCGATAACGGACAGGCTTCCGCTCAGCTCCGCCTTCCCCTGGCCGTTCGCGGCGAGCCCATTGGCGAGCTGCACCTGACAGAGGAGTCCGGCGGCGAGCAGGCGTCCCGCCTGGCGGCGGCCATTGCCGACCGCCTCAGCGTTCACATTGAGAACTTGCGCCTCGGGCAGCAGACCGAGCGAGCGCTGGCGGAAGCGGAGCGCAGCAGCGCTGAGCAGGCCCTGCTCAACCGCGTTGTCGCCGACATCTCGGCCACGCTCGACCTGCGCCAGAGCCTGAACATTGTCGTCCAGGCGCTGGTCGAGGCCACCGGCTGTGACCAGGCCCGCGTGGCCCTGCGCCAGCCGCAGCACAGCACGCTGCTGGTCGTCGCCGAAGCCCACGACCCGCAGCGCACCTCCAGCGCGTTGGGGGTGGAAATCCCTGTGGAGGGCAACCCGCTTACCCAGCAGGTTATGTCGCAGCGCAAGTCGGTTCTTATCAGCGCCGTGCAGACGAGCCCGGAAGGCGAGCCCATCCGCGAGATGCTGCGCGAGCAGGGCATCCACTCCTTGCTGCTCATCCCCGTCACCGCCGGCAGTGAGATTATCGGTACCGTCGGCCTTGACCTCCTCGACCCCGGCCGTCAATTTGGCGCCGAAGAGCAGCAGCTGGCGGAGAGTATTGTCCTGCAGGCCGGCACAGTCATCCAGAATGCCCGGCTCTTTGAGCAGGTACAGGAGACGCTGGCGGTCACCGAGCGGCTTTACGAAGCGAGCGCCCGGCTTAACGCCGCCGCCGACCTGCAGGAGGCCGTCGCCGCCGTGGCCGAAGGCGGCCGCCATCCGGCCATCGACCGGGCCGTCCTCTTTTTGCTGGAGCATGATGCCGCCGGCGAGCTGAAGGCCATTGTCTCGGCAGCCGGCTGGGACAACGGCCAGGGTCCGGCCGCCACGCCGCCCGGTGTGCGCTATGAGCGTGAGCAGCTCACGGCGCTGGCGCTGCTGCTGACCGACGAGCCGTTGTACGTGGACGACATCCAGGCCGACGAGCGCGGTGACCCGGCCACAAAAGCAACCTTCAGCCGCCTCGGCATTCGCTCCGTGGTCATTCTGCCGCTGGCGGCCCGCAGCCGGCAGCTTGGCTGCCTGCTCCTGGAGAGCAGCGAGCCGCAAAGCTTCGCGCCGGAACAGTTTGAAGTCTACCACTCGCTGGCCGGGCAGCTGGCGCTGGCCCTCGACCGCCAGATGCTGCTGACCGCCGCGCAGCAGCGCGCCGAGCGCGAGCATCTCATCAACGTCATCGGCCAGAAGATCCAGGCGGCGACGACGATTGAAAGCGCCATGCAGGTAGCCCTCGTCGAGCTGAGCCAGGCGCTGCGCGCCCGGCGCGGCTACGTGGCGCTACAGAGCGCCGCCGGGACGAATGGCGAGCCGTCCGCGGCGGCTACGGAGTAACCTATGCAAACCACGCAGCCAGCGTCAGAGAACAGGCAGGCCACAAGTGCGGCGGCAACCCCGTTCTTTATGCTGGCCCACGATCCTCTCTGCCTGCTCGATAGCAGTGGGCGCGTCATCGCTATCAACCCTGCCTTCGTCGCACTGCTAGGCTACCAGCAGGAGGAGGCGGCCGGCGTCGCCTTTCTCGAGTGGATTCATCCCGAGGATCGGCGAGCGAGCGTCGCCGTGCTGGGCGCGGCCCTGACCAACCAGCAGGTGGGCGCCCTTACCGCCCGGCTGCGCGACCAGGGCGGCGGCTACCGGTTGCTGCACTGGCAGGTGACCGGCCAGGGGGGCCAGCTCTTCCTGGCGGCGCAGCCGTCGCCGGCGGCCGAGCTGTCTCCTCAACAGCGCGCCGCCGCAGAAGCGCAGCGGGTGGCCGCTAGCCTGGAGGCCGTGGCCGCCATCGGCAGTGCCGCGGCGACCCGGCGCGAGCTGGACCAGATGCTGCAGGAAGTGGCCGACGTGACCCGGCAGCGTTTCGGCCTCGCGCAGGCGCAGATTTACCTGCTCAATGCCGCCGGCGATGCGCTGGAGCTGGTCGCTGCTGCCGGCGAGACGGCGCACAGCGGTAGCGCGGTGGGCCATACGGTCGCCGTCCACGGCGAGCATTCGCCGGTCGCCCGCGCAGCGCGCGAGCGGCAGAGCGCGCTGGCCGACGACCTGGCGGCGGACGGCGCCGCGCTGGCCCTGCCCATGCTTGCCGGCGACCAGCTTGTCGGCGTCCTCGCCGTGCAGGATGGCGACGGCAGCCGCTTCGATGAGACCGACGCCGGCATTTTCAGCGCCGTGGCTTCCCAGGCGGCGGTAGCCGTGGAAACTGCACGCTCCTTTGCCCGCTCCCAGGAGGCCGTGGCCGAAATGAACAGCCTGATGCGGCGCCTCACCCGCGAGGGCTGGGAGGCCTACCTGCGCGAGCAGTCGCCGGAGCTAAGCGCCCGCGGCTTTCAGTTCGACGCCAACCGGGTGTCGCCGCTGGCCCCGCTGCAGGACGATAGTCCGGCGCTCGCGGAGGATGACCCGGCCGTGCTGGCGGCCGCGCTGCAGATCCACGACGAAGTTGTCGGCCAGCTCGCCCTGGTCGCCGCCGATGGGGTCTTTGACGACGAGGCCGCCGAGCTGGCGGCGGCGATCGCCGAGCAGCTCAGTGCCCGTATTGAGAACCTGCGCCTGACGAACGAAACGCAGCGTGCGCTGACCGAGACCGCCGCGCTCTATCGCGCCGGCGCCGAGCTGAACCGCGCGCGCAGCTACGACGAGGTGCTCGAAGTGATGCGCGCGCAGAGCGTCGCTGGACGCGAGGCCGGCTCGCTTGCGCTGCTCCTCTTTGACCAGCCGCTGCTGCCGGGCACGGCGCCCGGTCGTGTCGACGTCGCCGCCCACTGGTCTGACCCGGCCGCCGGCGCCGAACGGCCCGCCTATTCTGAGTCGCTGTTCGCCGACCTGGCCCAGGCGCTGCAGCCCGACGACCTCACCGTTGTCGCCAGCCTGGCGCAGGCGGATAGCGTGGACGTCGCCGTGCGCGACTTCCTGGCCGGGGCTGCGGGCGCGCAGAGCGCCCTCTTTGCCCCGCTCGTCGCCGGCGGCCAATGGATTGGCTACCTGGCGGCCGCTTACCCACAGCCGGTAACCTTTGCCGGCAGCGAGCTGCAGCGGCTGCGGACGTTGGTCGGCCAGGCCTCGGTTGCCATCCAGAGCATCAGCCTGCTGCAGGCGGCGCAGCAGCGGGCGCGCCGCGAGCGGGTGCTGCGCGAGGTCTCCACTCGCGTGCGCAGCGTCACCGACGTGGACCTCATCATGAGAACGGCCGTGCGCGAGATTGGTCAGGTCCTGGGACGCGAGACATTTCTCTATCTTGGCGCTGAGGAGCCGGCCGCCGCGGACAATGGCGCCGTCGAAGCGGGCCATGAGGCCGGCCAGGGAGTAAATGGAGATGAGTGACGTGGCCAATGGCTACGAGGCGATCCTCGACGGAACCAGCGAGCCGCTCCTGGTGCTGGAGCGCGGCAGTGGCATCATTGCCGCCAACCGGCCGGCGCTGGAGCTGACCGGCTATGACCCTGCCGCGCTGCTGCAGAAGCCGCTGCACGCCCTGCTGCCAGCGCGCACGGGCGAGGGCAAGGGGCGCTTCGAAAAGCACCTGGAAGCAGCCAGCCGCGGCGCCTTCCAGCAGTTTCCCTGGCCGCTGGAGGACGCCGGCGGGGCCTGCAGCGCCGTCGTCGTCACCATCGCGCCGCTGGAGGGTGAAACGCTGCTCGTCTCCCTGGCGCCGGCTCAGAGCCAGGCGACCGGCGCGGCGCCGGCGGCCGACCTTTTCCTCGACGGGCTGCCGCTCATCGTCTTTACCACCGACAGCATCGGCCTGATTACCTACGCCAACAGCCGCTGGCAGGAGCTGATCGGCTTCGCCCTCGACGAAACGCTGGACCGGCACCTGCTCGATTTTGTCGCGCCGGCCATGCGCGAGCGCGCCGTCGCCTATTTCCTCGACCTGGCTGGCGGCGCCCACGACCAGGTAACCGGACGCCTGGCTCTGCGCGTCCGCGACGGGGCGACGGCCGATTTTGAGCTGTTCGCCCGCGCCCTGCGTGACGAAGCAGGCAGCTTTGTCGGCGTCTCCGGCACCTTCGCCGCCGCCGTGGAGCCGGCAGAGGCTGCGGCGCCCGCAGCCGAGCACGCTGAGGAGCCTGACGCCGGCCCGGTCGCCGTGCTGCCCGCCGAAGCTAAGGCGCCCTTGCAGCAGAAGCTGGCCATCTCGGCCGCCATCGCCCGGCTCATCGCCCGTGGCGAAGCGCTGCCGCAGCTATACCAGCAGGTGGTGGACAGCCTGAGCGGCGCCGGCTACTACTGCGCCCAGCTCCTGCGCTATGATGCGGCGCAAGAGGCCCTCGTTTTGGCGGCAGCCGCCGGCGCAGCGGGCGAACGCCTGCTGCAGCAAGGCGCCGTCACGCCGCTGGGCTTCGGGCCCGCCGGCCTGGCGGCCAGCCGCGGCGAGACGGTCCTGCAGAGCAATATGGCCGAGGATAGCCGCTGGCAGGGCCACCCGCGTCTGCCCGGGACACAGGGAGAGCTGGCGACGCCGATCATGGCTGGCGACCGCCTGCTGGGCGTGCTCGGCGTGCATAGCGACCGGCCGGGCGTCCTGGACGACAGTGACTGCCAGCTGCTGGAAGCGCTGGCCAACCAGCTTGCCGTCGCCATGGAAAGCGGCCGGCTGCGCCAGGAGACGGAAGAGCAGCTACAGGAGCTGGCAAATCTGCAGCGGCTCACCAGCCGCGAAGCCTGGCTGCGCTACCAGAGCGAGCACAACACCGCGGCTGCCGGCTACCGCTTTGACCGTCAGGAACTGACGCCCGCGCCGCAGCCGGCAGAAGAGGCGAGCGGCGACCAGATGGTGCGGCTGCCCCTCTTTGTTCGCGGCGAGCGAATTGGCGCGCTGGGCATTGTCGCCGGCGACGAAAACCCGCTCAACGAGGAAGAACAGCGGCTTCTCGAGGAGTTTTCCGCCCAGGTCGCCGAGGCGCTGGAGAGCGCCCGGCTGCTGGAGCAGATTCAGAAGCGGGCCGTCGAGCTGGAAACGGTGTCGCGCGTGAGCGCGGCGACCTCGACCATTCTTGAGCGCGATACGCTGCTGCAGGCGGTAGTCGATCTCACCAAGCGCAGCTTTGGCCTCTATCACGCCCACATTTATCTGCTGGATGCCCACCGCGGCGCCCTGGCGCTGGCGGCCGGCGCCGGCACGCCGGGTGAAGTGATGGTCGCCCAGGGCTGGAGCATCCCCATCGACCACCCGAACTCGGTGGTCGCGCGGGCGGCGCGCGAGCGTAGCGCGCAGATCGTCAACGACGTATACGGTGAGAGCGGCTTCCTGCCCAACCCGCTGCTGCCGCAGACGCGGGCCGAGCTGGCCGTGCCCATGGTCGTCGGCAACCGTCTCCTGGGCGTGCTCGACGTGCAGGCGGATACGGCCAATGTCTTCAGCGAAGAGGATGCGCAGATTCAGGCAGCGCTGGCCAGCCAGATTGCCATTGCCCTGCAAAACGCCACGCTCTATCAGGAGCAGCTGGCAACCAGCGAGCGGCTGCGCGAGTTCGACCGGCTCAAGTCAGAGTTCCTGGCCAGCATGAGCCACGAGCTGCGCACGCCGCTCAACTCCATCATCGGCTTTGCCGACGTGCTGCTGGAAGGCATCGACGGCCAGCTCAGCCCACGCATGGAAGAAGACGTGCGCCTTATCCGCAACAGCGGCGAGCACCTGCGCAACCTCATCGGCGATATCCTCGACATGTCCAAGATTGAGGCAGGCATGATGGATCTGCGCTACGAAACGATTGATCTGGCGGCGATGGACGCCGAGATCCGCGCCTTCGTCCGCACGCAGATGATGACCTATGACAAGGAGCTTGACTTTGAGCTAGAGATTGCCCCGGAGGCGGAGACTGTTATTGCCGACCGGACGCGCTTCAAGCAAGTGCTTTTCAACCTGCTGAGCAACGCCATTAAGTTCACCAGCGAGGGCAGCGTCCGGTTGCAGATTGACGCCGATGGCGAGGATGTGCGGGTCACCGTGGCCGATAGCGGCATCGGCATCGACGCCGCCCACGTCCCCATTGTCTTTGAGCAGTTCCGCCAGCTGGACGGCAGCCTGACCCGCACCGCCGGCGGCACGGGCCTCGGCCTGCCCATCAGCAAGAGCCTGGTCGAGCTGCACGGCGGCAAGATCTGGGTGGAAAGCAAGGTAGGCCAGGGCGCGCAGTTCCACTTTACACTGCCCGCCCGGCCGGCGCTGGAGCCGGGCCACGCGCCCGAGGAAACTGTCCAATCTGATTAGATTTATCATCGCCGGGCCAGCCGCCCGGCCCGCTTTGCATCAGGATGAAGGAAGATGAGAATGTCGAAGACTGTGCTGTGCATTGAAGATAACAAGATCAACATGCTGCTCGTTTCACGAGTTGTCGAAGCAGCCGGCTACGACCTGCTGCGCGCCGAAGATGGGCCGCGCGCGCTGGAGCTCCTTCAAGTTGCGGAGCCCGACATCATCCTTCTCGACGTGAACATACCGGGGATACACGGGCTGGATCTGGCGCGGATGATCAAGGAAGATAAGCGGCTGGCGGCCATTCCGCTTATCGCCACCACGGCCAACGTGCTCGTCGGCGACAAAGAGCGCTGCCTGGAAGCCGGCTGCGACGAATATCTGCCCAAGCCGCTGGATATCCGCCGCCTGCGGCAGGTGATGAGCCACTATCTGCAGAGCTGACCAGCCCCCAAACAACGCGACTGTGAAAGGAGAAAGACGGCCACGCCGGCCGTCTTTTCGTTTCAGGGCGCGGCACACTCCTGACCGACGAGCACGTAAGGCGCGCCGCCGACGTGCGTCAGGAACAGGATGACCGAGCGGCTGCCCTGCAGCCGTAGCTGGCGCTGCAGCTCCTCTGGCTCCAGCGGCGAGCCGCGCTTCTTCACCGTCACCTGGCCCACGTCGTGGCTGCGCAGCCAGTGGCGCAGCCGCTTGAGCTGAAAGGGGAGCGCCTCCTCCAGCCGGTAGCAGCGGGCAAACGGCGTCGCCTGCGCCCGCGGCGCCGTGAGGTAGGCAATCTCCTCGTCCAGCCTGGCCGCGCCAAGCTGCTGCGCCAGCGCCTCGACGAGATGGGCACGAATGACCGCGCCGTCTGGCTCGTAGAGATACTCGTGCGGCGGGCCGGTGGGCACTGCTTCGCTCTCCTGATCCTGGTCGGTGAGGGTGGCCCGGGAGGGCAGGAGCGTGGCGCGCCGCTGCGCCCCGCTGCGCAATGCGCCATACCAGAGCAGCGCCTCGCGCACCTCGCCGTCGAGCGAGACAAACTCGGCTTCGGCGTCGGGCGGCAGCTCGTCGTAGTCGATGGCCGGGCTGAGCTTGGCCGCGCCGTGGGGGGTGCGCCGCCGCCAGCGGTCGAGCAGCGCGAGCGGCGGCCGGTAGTCGGCCACTGAATGGAGGCGGCGCCCTTGCTCGTCGCGCCGCGCCGGGTCAAAGAAAAAGGCCGCCCCGGCCAGCGGCGGCAGTTCCTGTAGGTCGGCCTGCAGCGGCTGGAAGCGCTGGCCGTGCCCATAGGCCGCGACGTTGCGCCGCGCCATCTCCAGCCGCAGCCGGTCACGGTCAATGCCCACAACCTGGTGGCTGGCGGCCAGCGCCAGCGCATCGCCGCCAATGCCGCAGCCGAGGTCGGCGACCGTCTCATAAGCCGCGGCGGCAAAGCGGCGGGCGCGGTGCGCCGACACCGGCTCGGCCGACGCCTGCTCCAGCGCCTCGCGCGTGAAATACATCTCCGCCGCCCGCGAGAACTTGGCCGTCGCCCGCCGCCGCAGCAGCGCCGTTTCCAGCAGTGCGTGGGAAAGCGCCGGCGCCAGCTCCTGGCGCAGCCGGCTGACAATCTGCAGGTGGCTTTGCGGCGTAATCTCCTGCTCGGCCAGCCAGGCCAACCAGCGCTGGCCCGCCGCCGTGGTCAGGAAGTGGAAAGCCGCCGGCTCCATCTCATCGCGCGCCGCCCGCCGCGGCTTAGCGGAACGGGTTCAGGGCGTCCCAGGGTATGCCCACCAGGACCAGGATGATGGAGAGCGTGAAAAAGATGGCCGCACTACGGTGGCGCGCTATCGGATTGGGCGCTTTCTTGGCCCGGCCGCGGCCGATATGCGCCAGCACCAGCGCGACCAGCATCAGCAGGCTATGCTCCACCAGAAAGAAGCGGGTCTGCGGCTCGCTCATCGCCTCGCCAAAGCGCGTCAGGTTGGTCGTCGTCACCGGGCTCAGCACGAAATAAAGCAGCAGGCCGAGCAGCACCTGGATGTCAAGGCTGATGGTGTAAAAGAGACCAAGCCGGCTGTCCACCGCCAGCCAGCCGCGCCGCCCCAGCCAGCCGACGAGCGCGCGACCGGCGGCCAGCAGGCCAAAAATAACCACGGCCCAACGCACCAGATTATGCAGAATCCGCACGATTTCGTAGGCTTCGTTCATCGACTTCTTCTCCTTCCTATGAACGCTAATAGTCTAATCGGCTTATGGCGCCGGCGAACGAATAAATTCGTTACTACCATAACGCAGCCTCTGGTAGGGGCGGTTTTGTAACCGTCCCCTTGCGGCGGCCGGCTAATCGTCGCGGCTGAGCAGCCAGGCGACGAAGAGCGCTGCGGCCGCCAGCAGCGCCGCGCCGGCCAGCCGCCGCTGCTGTGGGTTGAGGGCCGGCGGCGGCGTATTGGCGGCAATCCACTCGAACGTCTCCAGCATGCCGGCCTGGAGCGGGCGCGGCTTCCAGCCCAGCGCCGCGCGCGCCTTGTCCGAATGTGCCATATAGGTGGCGCCCATGGTGCCGAGCGCCTCGCCGCTCACCAGCGGCGGCAGCGGCGCCACGCTGCCAACCGCTTCCATGACCGGCGCCAGCCGGTTGAGCGCGCGCGCCGGAATGCGTAGGGCGGGCGCCGGCCGGCCGGTGAGATACGACCAGAAATCAACCATCTCACCCAGGGGCACGGCCGGCCCGGCCAGGATATACGACTCGCCCAGCTCGCCTTTTTCCGCGGCCAGGATGATCCCCTCGGCGATATCTTCCACGTGGGCGTAGGTCACCACCGTTTCCGGCCCGGTCAGCACGGGAATGCCGCGGTAGAACATTTCCATCGCCGTGGCAATGAAGCTGCGGTCGCCGGGGCCGTAGGCGCCGCCGGGCATGACGATAATAATCGGCGCGCCCTCTTCGATGAGGGGCAGCGCTACTTTGTGGTGCGCCAGCCATTTCGTGCGATCATATTCGGTGCGAAAGCGGGCCGGCGCGTCGTACGTTTCGTCGGCCAGCTCGCCCTGCGTGTCGCCAAAGACACCCACCGTACTCACGTAGATGATGCGCGGGATCTCCAGCTCAGTCGCCACGGTGAGCACGTTGCGCGTGCCGCCGACATTGATCTGCTCCGCCTTCATCCAGTCGGGATTGCCAATTTCGTACCAGCCGGCGATGTGGAAGACAACGTCGGCGCCCTCCATCCCCGGCCGCAGCGACGCCCGGTCGCCAATATCGCCGCGTACCACTTCGGCGCCCGCGGCGCGTAGCGCCGCCGCGCTGCTGTCGGAGCGGGCCAGTGCGACTACCTGATAGCCACGTTCGAGCAGCTTGCGGATGACGTGCCGGCCGATGAAACCGCTACCGCCGGTGACGAATGCTTTCATCTTATCCCGTCCTTGTTGCCTGGCTGTGGCCCATCATTACGCGCCGCATTATATCCCAGCGCCGGCGCAGCGCCATATGCGGGCTGCCCCACGCCGGCAATAAGCCGCGGCTTAAGAGCCTTGCGCTACCAGTTGCTTCTGCTATACTTGGCAAGTTAGAGGGGCGCGTAGCTCAGTTGGTTAGAGCGCACGGTTCACATCCGTGAGGTCAGGGGTTCAAGTCCCTTCGCGCCCACCTCAGATACGTTTCTCACATAGCCCTGGGCGCCATGCCTGGGGTTTTTTGTTACGGCAGGTTATCTGTTCTGCTCCCGTTGCTGCGCGCCCCGGAAGCCAACCACCCGCGAGACCGGCAGGACGAACAGGATGCCGTTTTTGGGCTGGGTCATGTCCCCGAGGATCTCTTCCGTTACCTGAATAAGCCGTTCCACCATCTCCTCACCCTCGACCACGCTGAAGAAAGTGCGGTGTGGGTGCTCCCGGCTGCGAAAGAGGTCGGAAATGCTGGGCATGAGCGGCATATCGCCGCGCAGCGCGATCTGCCGCAGAGTGCCCAGACCGGCGCTTTCCAGGATGGTCATACCGGGAACCTTCGCCGCTTCCCAGGCGTCGAGGATATCCGGCCAGTTATTCATGTTGTGGACAATCAGCATAACCATGTAATGCATTGGCTCTCTCCTTCAGGGGCTACCGCTCGATAGGCGTGCAGCGCGTGCGGGCGTCCTACACGGCGTCAGCCGCGCGCGCCCGTTCGCCGGCAAAGCTGGCGCGTAGCAGCGGCGGCGTTACCAGCGTGGCGGCAATGACCATAAAGACGACCACGGAAAAGTTCTCCTGGCTCAACAGCCCATCGGCAAGGGCTACTGCGGCGACGATAAGCCCCACTTCGCCGCGGGAGACCATGCCGATGCCCAGCTGCCACGACTGGCGCCAGGGGAAGCCGGCGATACGGGCGCCCAGCCCGCAGCCCACTATCTTACTGATGACTGCCACCACGGTAATGAGCAGAGCGAACACCAGGCCGCTCCCCGTGCCGATGCTGCGCATATTGACCTGGAGGCCGATATTCACGAAGAAGATTGGCACAAACAGGGCGTAGGCCATGGTCGCTATCCCTCGATGAATCTGCTCGCGATGGGGCGTGCGGCCGAGAAAAAGACCAAGAATGAAAGCGCCGGTAATCGTCGCCATTCCGCCAATCGCCTCGGCGGCCCAGGAAAAGAGCAGGACGCCGACGGCGGCGAAGGCGAGCAGTCCCTGACTCACGGGCGCAGTCGCGGCGCGCCGCGCCAGCCAGGGCACAATATAGAGGCCGACGACGACGGCCAGCACGAAGTAAAGCAGCATGCGCCCGATGGCGACGAGGATCATCGCAGCGCCGCCCGTCGCGCCGCCGACCAGCAGGAAGCTGATCGAGAGCAGCAGCAGCACCAGGATGTCGTCGAAGACGGCCGCACCCATCAGGCCGAGCCCGACGGAGCTGCGCAGCATGTTCAGCTCCATCAGCGTTTGCGCCGAGATGCTAACGCTGGTGGCGGCAAGAGCAACGCCAATCAGCAGTGCTTCCTCCGGCCCCGTGCCAAAGAGGAGCGCCAGCGCCCCGCCGAGGACAATCGGCAAGATGACGCCGAAGGTCCCGGCGAGGGCCGCAACTTTGCCGGAGCTGACCAGCTCGCTGAGATGCAACTCCAGCCCGGCCAGCATCATCAGCAAGATGACGCCAAGCTCGGCCATCAGGGTGATGGCCTCCGACAGGTCGCCGGCGTTGCTGAACATGGGCCAGCCCTGCAGCATATTGAGCGCAGTTGGTCCCAGCAGCAGGCCGGCGATCAGCTCGCCGAGCACGGAGGGCTGCCCCACGCGCACGCTGATATAGCCGCCAATCTTGGCGGCGGTGACGATAATTGCCAGTGCAAGGAGGAAGTCAAGGAACTCAATATGCATCAGTTAGCCTTCGCTTGATTGCTCTGGGGAGCGGCGCGCCAGGACGCGGAGCGTCACCCGCTCGCCTTCGCGGCGCAGCTCAACGCGGTCGCCGTGGTCGATACGACGGATGATGTCGCCGTCGAAGGCGTAGGCGTACGGGATATTCTCCAGCGAACAGGCCGGCGCGCTCTGTTGGTCGATGTCGGTGTTAACAATCGCTGCCGGCGCCCGGCTGCGGTAGAAGAGTTCTAGCAAGACGTAAGGCGCCACCGTCGAGCCAGAGCCTTTGGGGAAAATGGCAATCTTCCCCGCCAGGCTCGCGCCGTCGGCGGGATGGCCCGGCTCTTCGACCACGCCCGTCTCCCGGTTGACGAAGCCGAGAAAGGTGAGCGGCCGGTCGGTGACAAACGCCTCGCCCTCGACGCGGAAGTCACCTTGAGAGGGCAGCCCACGCCCCTGGGCCTGGAAGGGGCCGGTGGCGGGAATGTGCGGCGCTTGCGCCGCGGCGCCGCTTGCCGACGCGGCGGCGCGCGCCGCCGGCTGCGGTTCGCCGGCCAGGACCGCGTCGCCGGTAGCGACGGCGATACAGTCGGCCAGGCGCATCACGCTGGTGGGAATACCATTGAGGCCCGATTTAATGTAATGCTCGGCCTTCATGGAATTCGTCAGCACGTGGCGCACCCAGGCTTGGTCGTAGGGCACCACCTCAGGGCAGGTGTTCTCCAGCAGCAGCGCGCCGCTCTCGCGGATGATGGCGGCAATCCCGGTACGCTCGGCAATGGCCCGGTTGGCGCTGCTGGTAAAGACCCACAGCGGCGGCGGCTCGCCGGGCGCGGCCGGGTCATGGCGCACGCGCCGGCCCCGCAGCAGCTCGGCCACGGCGCGCAGCTCGCCGACCGACGCCTGGGGGCAGCCGATGGCCACCAGGCTGGCCGCCGCGCGCGGCCGCAGCGCCTCGTAACGGGCCCGCAGCGCGGCGTCGTCAAAGGTCAGCTCGCCCTGCAGCGCCGGCGCGGGCATCTCTTCGTCCCCTTCCAGGTAGAGCAGCGGGCAGCCATAGTTGGCGGCGGCCGCGGCCAGCGCCTTCTTCTGCTCGTGGCTGAGCGAGGGCGGTAGGCCGGCAATGACCGGGATCGGGCCAAAGGGCAGCGACCAGCCGGGCAGCGTCTGCTTGCCAATCCAGTCGCCGAGGATGGAGAAATCGGTCGGGTCGTCCAGGGCGGCGGTGACAGTCACCGCCAGGTTGGGCCGGCGCCGCTCGGCCTGCAGCAGCCCATAGTCGGGCGTGTAGCCGGTCAGCGCCGCCGCCAGCGCCGAAAGACCCGATTCGCGGTTGGTATGCAGGCCGCAGTAGCTGTTGCCAAAGCAGATGGCGTTCGACTCCGACCAGGCAGCCGTGCCGCTGGTCACCACGCCTTCCCACTCATAGGGGATACACGACTGGATGGGCTGCACGCCCAGGCTTTCGTAGCGGGCCACAATCTCCAGGCTATGCTCCAGGAAGTGGGGGGCCGTGATGCGCATCGCCGGGAACTGGGAGGCGTCGCAGCCGGCGGCGTTGAGCGTCGTCGGCACGGCGACGCGCGCCTCCGGGTCGCGCGTGAGGCGCTCCAGAAAGCGGCGCAGGCCCAGCCCACCAGTCAGCGGACTGACGCCGGAGAGGTGGGCGCTGGCAATGGGCGCCAGTCTGTCGGCGCCCGCCGTCGCCGCCAGGTCGAGGATGAGGCGCATCGCCATTTGCCGCGCCGCGCCGCGCTCGCCGGCCAGCATGGCCCCTTGCTCGTTGTTCAGCTTCATAAGCTGCTTCCTTCCGTCTCGGCCGGCTCGATGATATGCTCCACGTCCGGCCAGGGATCTAGCTCCAGGATGCGCGCGCGCAGGTAGCTGCCGAGGATAGCCAGCGTGCCCAGCACCGGGACGATCACCAGCGCGCCGATGACGCCCAACAGGTAAAGCGAGGCGACCACGCCGACAAAGACGACGGCCGGGTGGATCTGCAGCCGGCTGCTCATCACCTGCGGGCGCAGCCAGACGTTTTCAAAAGCCTGAATCAGGGCAAAAATGGCAATAGTAATGAGAGCAATCCAGAGATTGCTCAGCTCCAGGAAGGGGGAGCCGCCGGAGAGCGCCACCAGCACGGCCACCAGCATCGCCAGCGTCGGCCCCAGCGTGGGAATAATGTCCAGCAGGCCGGTGAGCAGGCCCAGCACGCCGGCGCCGGCCAGGCCGATGGCTTCCAGGGCAATCCAGGTGAGGAAGCCGACGAAAAACATCAGTACGAGCTGCCCCCGCAGGTAGTTCTGCCAGACCAGCTTCACCTCGTCGTAAAGACGGCGCATATCCGCCTCGGCCCAATCCGGCGCCAGGCTAAAGAACCAGTCGCGCAGCCGTACCCAGTCCTGCAGCAGATAGAAGGTGGTGACCAGAATAACCAGCATCCAGACCAGGTTGGTCGTCGCCGCCTGCAGGATGGGCAGCAGCCGATCGGAGCGGATTAGCTGTTCCGTCAACTCCTCAGCGTTACCAAAGAGCTGATCAGGCTGCAGCGTGAAGCCGAAGATGACCACGCGCTGTGCCAGGAAAGCTTCCAGATTGTCGCTGATGGTCTCCACCTCCAGGCTGAGCCGCTGCGCCTGCTGCGCCAGCGGCGCGGCAAGCACGAGGACCAGCACGACCAGGAGCGCGATGAGCAGCAGATAGACGAGTGTAATCACCACTTTGCGCGGCAGCCGCGAGCGCCGGCTGACCGCGGTCACCAGCGGGTTGAGCAGATAGGCCAGAAAAGCGGAGATGAGCAGCGGCCCCAGCAGCGCGCGCGCGGCGTAAAAGACAAGCAGCAGCACGGCGGCCGTGAGGAAGAGCGCCAGCAGGCGCGTGTTACGGCTCCAGGGCTGCCCGCTCGCGTCAGCCTCCTGATGAACGCTGTCGTTCAAGGTACCGCCTCCCTGCCCGCCAGGGCCAGCCCTGCCCGGCGCCACGCGGGCGCCCCGAAGCCGCTCTTCCCAGTCAATCTAGGTAGTCGTCCAGGTCAACGGCGCCGTAGGCGCCCTTGCGGAACTGCGCCGGGTCGGCCCCCCACGGAATGGTGCAGTCAAGCCCCATCTTGGCGGTGCGGCTCTTCGCCCCCGGCCTGTGGATGCCCGACGGGTCCAGGCTGCTGCCCGGCTGGTCCTCCAGGATGACCAGATCGCGGTCCGCCTGGAAGCGAGTGGCGAGCGCCCATTCGACCGCCGCCGGGTCATAAATATCGACGTCTGTATCCACGACCCAGACGTGCTTGAGCGAGCCGTGCCCGCGGAAAGCGGCAGCAATGGCCTTGCGCCCATCGTCCGGCCCCCGCTTGTCGATCTGCACCACGGCATGCAGCCAGGAGGAGCCGCCGGGGGTGATTGCCACGCCGGTGCAGGCCACTTCCTTGTTCACCTCGGCATAGATGGTTGGCTCTCTGGGCATGCCCATGAGCAGCTTGTGTTCCAGCCCGCCGGGCAGCAGCGCGTGAAAAATAGGGTCGCGCCGGTGCGTAATCAGGTCAATGGTAATCACCGGCTGGTCGCGCACAATGTCCATCGTCTCCGTCAGGTCCATGAAGGGCCCTTCCTCATGGCGCTCGCGCGTAATGCGTCCCTCCAGCACGATCTCGGCGTCAGACGGCACGGCCAGGTCGTTGCTGAGACATTTGACCAGCGGCGTCGGCGCCAGGGCATTGGCGACCGCCAGCTCGTCCACGTTGGCCGCCGGCGACATCGAGGCTGCCAGGTGGGTCGCCAGCGAGACGCCGATGCAGATAGCCACCGGCAGCTCGCCCCCGCTCTTCTGCAGCGCCGTGTCCGTACCGCGCCGCTCGACAATGCGCGCCGCAAAGCGGCGGTCGTCGAGCCGCAGCAGCCGGTGGTAGCTCATATTGCGCCCGGTGTCGGCATCCTCGGTAATGACGACAGCGCTGGCGATGTAGTAACCGGCGTCCTCGGGCAGGTGCAGCAAGATGGGCAATTGGTGCAGGTCCACCTGCTCCAGCACCACTTCCTGGCAGGGAGCCGGGCTGACCATCTCGGGCACAGCCGGCCGCTCCAAGGAGGCGGCGAGGTGCTGCATCAGCTCTGCCGCCGGTATATCCAGCGCCATGCTGAAGTAGCGGCGCGCCGAGCACGGACCGGCAATAACGCGCCAGCCCGGGTAGCCGGCAATGTCGCTGAATAGCACCAGCCGGCCTTCCAGGGCGTGGGCCACGTTCGCCAGCTCAAACTCCACGCTGACCGGGCGCGCGATGGTAATGAGGTCGCCGCTTGCCGCGGCCTGCTCGATAAACTGGCGTAAGCTCATTGGCAGATAGGGCTTACTGAATCAGTCAAAGTTACTTGCGTCCACACCTGATAGCTCTGCAAAACCTGTCAGGTATTCTGCGGCTGGATTGAGTCCCTCCTGGGCCAAATTGGCGTAAGCCTCCGACCAGGGATTGTAGGAGTAGGGCGGGGGATTGGCAAGTAAAGAGGCGCCCGCAGGCGCCTCGTCTATTGACATAATGCATAGCTGGGGGACTAACGATTGAACTGCATGGGCATGATGATGTGCAGGAAGTCGTCGCTTCCAACCGACTTGACCACGCCCGGCTCCGTCGAGGAGTTGGTCTCCAGCGCCACCTGGGGTGTGTTCACGACGCTGAGCACGTCGGTGAGATACTTGACGTTGAAGCTCAGCTCCACCTTATCGCCCTCTACCTCGGCATCGACCTGGGCCACGTTGCTGCCGGTCTCCGTGTTGGTGGCGCTGATGCTGGCGAAGCCGTCATTCGCGCCGCCGCCTGGCTCGATGATGACGCGGGCTGTATGGCTGGCCTCGCGGGCAAAGATGTCGGCCGTCTTGCACGCCTTCAGGAAGGCGGCCGTATTGAGGATGGTGCGCGTGCGGTGCCCTTTGGGAATGACTGCCGTAAAGTCGGGGAAGTTGCCCTCGATAAGCTGCGAGACAAGCACAATGCTGTCCAGCTCAAAGATGATCTGGTTGCGGTTGTCGGGCAGGCTGACGTACAGCTCTTCCGTGTCGTCGCTCATGATGCGCGCCAGCTCGGAAAGCGCCCGCGCTGGCACGATGACCGTCCGCGGCCGCTCGACATGACCGGGGAACTGGGCCGTCCGCCGCGAGAGGCGAAAGCCGTCGGTCGCCGCCATTGAGATGGTGTCACCCTCGAACTGGGTGTGAATACCGGTCAGGGTCGGCCGCGTATCGTCGGTAGCGGCAGCGAATGTCACCTGTTGTATCATCTCGCGGAAGGTATCGGCTTCCAGGCGGATGCGATTGTCGCCCTCCGGCGCGGGCACCAACGGGAACTCCTGGGCGTCGATGCCCTTGACGTTGGCTTCGGTGCGCGCGCAGGCGACGTGCAGCGTCTGCGTCTCCTCGTCCAGCTCCAACTCCACCGGCTCCTGGGGCAGGGCGCTGATCAGATCGTTAAAGGTGCGCGCCGGCACTGTAATCGAACCCTCCTCGCTGATCTTCGCCTGTATCCAGCAGGTGATCACAATTTCCAGGTTGGTCGCCGAGAGCTTGAGCCGGCCGTTGTCAGTCGCCAGCAGGACATTAGCCAGGACTGGCAGCGTGGAACGGGTACTGACGGCGCGGCTGACCACATTCAGTCCCCGGGCTAGGTTTTCCTGTGCGCAAGTGACCTTCATCGTCCTCTCCCAAAGTTTTGTTGTATTATCCCGCATGAGTGACGATTATAGTATAGCGGAAGTAGCAAGGGATGGCAAGGAAGCTTGGAAGCTCGCCGTCCGGCTCAGGCCGGCGCTTCTAACCAGCGCAGCCGCTCCAGCAGGAAATCGGGCGTGATGGCCGCCGTCCTGGTCAGGTCGCGCGGGCCAATGCTCGTCTGGAAGAGCGCCGCCAGCTCGTCCGGGTCGCCGCCGAGCAGGTGGTTCTCCTGCTGCACCAGGGCCATCGGGCGCGGCGCTATCTTGTGCACGTGGCGGCTGAGGAAAAAGGTATGTGGGCTGCGCACGTTGAAGATGTGGTGCGCTTTGAAGGCTGCCTGCGCATGGCCGATGGCGACGACGCCGCGCACCTCCTCTACGCCGGCCGCCAGCAGCAGCGCCAGCCCGGCGCTCACGGGCATGCCCACGAGCAAGGGCTCGCCGGAAAGCTGCTCGCAATACGTGCGGAAATCCTGCCACAGCTCGTTGGGGGTGAGGCGGCCCTGCACGGTGGCGTGCAGCAGATAGCGCAGCGGCTCGACGCCGTAGACATGGTAGCCGGCCTTCGCCAGGGCAATCGCCCGCGCGTCGTCGGCGCGGCTGAAATTGCCGTAGGTTGACAGGTAGACGAGCGGACCACCCGCTCTGCTGCCGGGCAGGGGGCGGTAATGGTAGGTCTCCATGACCACGCCGGGCCGGATAGGAACCTGCTGCACCTGCTCCGAGCCGGTGGGCGTGCCCAGAAAGCCGAAATTGATCTCGCCAAAGCGCTCTTTAGCCCAGAGGCGGACGCCTTCGAGGTCACGGTCGAAGTTGAAATCGTCGCGCTGCCCCTCGCTGCGACCCGTGCCGCGCAGATCAAAGACGAGGTGCGCCACGTTGCCATCGGGCCCCGCGCCGCTGACCTCCTGGCGGGCGCAGGTAATGACGCTGCTCTTGGTCAGTGGGTAGCGGGGCACCCACGCGCGCAGCGCGCGCAGGTCGCCATCGCTCGCCTGCGCCGGCTTGACCAGCACGCAGTCGAGGTAGATGTCGTCGTCGGTCAGGATGCCGAAGGCCTCTTCGACGTAAGTTGCTGCTTCTTCCATCCGCTCTCGATCCTAATTCTCTGGCGTGGGCTCTGGATCAACATAATAGCGGTAATTGGGGATTAGTTCCACCAGCCGTTTGTACCCCTCGATCGCGGCGCGGTCGGCGTCGTAATAGCCGCTAAGCAGCTCCTGCAGCAGAATGGATAGGGTCAGATCCTCAAAGACCGTCGTGATCAGCGCCCCTTCGCCCTGCGCGTAGGCCCAACGGTTGCTATTGACCACGCCCGTCGCCAGCGTGCTGGCCATCTCCATGCCAAAGATATCGGCAATGCTCTCGCCGCCGGGAACCAGGGGCAGCTCATACCAGCCCTCGCTGAAGCGCTGCGGCTCCTCCGGCGTGCCGTGGCGCATGGGTACTTTGCGCGCCGGCTCAATCGCCAGCCAGTCGAGGTAGCCTTCGCCAAACCAGTAGCGCGCAAAGGCGGCCGCCGCTTCACTCTGGGCATTGCTGGTAATGCCCAGATAGCTGACCACGCCCAGGTTCTCCGTGCTGGCCTCCTCGCCCCGCCCGGCAAAAGCCGTGACCACGCCGGTGTTGCCCGCCAGGAAGCCGGACGCATCGCACTCTGCGCAGGTCGGCCGGTAGTCGGGGTCCAGCCCGGCAATGGCCGGCAGCGCCCGCGGCGTCGTCAGGATAAGGCCGGAGCGGCCGGCCAGGAAGGCGTTGAGCGCGCTCACCTCCGTCTGCACGCCCGGCGGGCAATAGGTGTTGCAATAGAAGCGATAGAACTCCAACGCGTCGCGGCAGACCGGCTCCAGTATGAGTATCTCGCCGCGCCCGTCGATGAGCTGGCAGCCGTTGGCAATCGCCATCTGCTCGAAGGTGCGCGTGGTGGCGACGAGTGACGATTCAGTCGGCATGTTGAAGCTGTAGATCAGGCTGGTGCGGTCGGAGATAACCTCGGCGGCCGTAATCATCAGCTCGAAATCAGTGGGGGGCTCCAGCTCATTGTCCTCGAACCAGTCCTGGCGGTAGAGAAGGAGCTGCTGCCAGCCGTCGCTGGGGATGGCCGCCGCCTCATTGTCTGCAGTGACAAGCTGCAGCGCCGCGGCGTCAAAAGTCGCGGGGTCCAGCTCTTCCAGAACCGCCGTCGCCGCGGCCGGGTCCAGAATCCCCGCCTCGCGCCAGCCGGCCACGTACTCCAGCGGCATCAGCAGCACGTCCGGCAGCGCAAAGCTGGTCGTCGTCGCCGCGCTCGTCACCAGGTCGGGGAGCAGCTCCGGCAGCACGGTCACCAGCTCGACGTTAATGCCCTGGCTGGCCGTGAAGCGGGCGACCAGGTCGCGCAGCGCTCCCTCATAGCCCGGCGACGGCTTTTCCACCCAGAAGGTGATGGTGGGGGCCGCCGCCGCTGGGGGCGCTTCCGAGCCTGGGGCCACGTCCGGCTGGGCAAAGGGCTCTCCGGTCGGCGTCGGCGCCAGGATTACAATGGGCGCTCCGCTGGTAGGCGGGGCCGGGTTGCCGGCGCTCTCGCGCGGCGGGTTGAGCAGGCCGGGAGCGCAGGCGGCTGCCAGCAGGGCAATCCCTGCCAGGCTGACCACGACGAGCAGCCAGGCGGCGCGCCGCGGCCGGGCGGCATAGGGGTTAATCTTCATCAGTCACTTGCAGAGGCATATAGCCGGCGCGCTCGGCAATCAGGCGCAGGCCGGTCAGCGTTAGCCAGGGCTCGACGCAGCCGATAACCGCTGTGTGCGGCGTTATCAGGTTGATCAGGCCGCCGGTGCCGATGACCCGCGCCTCCGGCAGCGCCAGCTCGGCGCGCAGGCGGGCGACCAGCCCTTCGATGAGACCGGCATAGCCGAAGATGAGGCCCGACTGCATGGCATGTACCGTGTTGCGCCCCAAAACTCGCGGCGGCGCTTCCAGGGCGACGCGACCCAGCTGCGCGGCGCGCGCCGTCAGGGCGTCGGCGGCCGGCTGCAACCCCGGCGCAATAACCACGCCGGCCAGGGCGCCGGCCGCGGAGATGATGTCCAGCGTCGTCGCAGTCCCCATATCGACGACGATGCTGGCGCCGGGATAGAGATGATAGGCGGCGACGGCGTTGACGATGCGGTCGGCCCCCACCTCGGCGGGATTTTCGGTATCGATACGGATGCCTGTATCGGTGGCCGCGGTCACCAGCAGTGGCTGCCGGCCCAGGTAGCGCTCGGCCACCGCCTGGAAGGTCCGGGTCAGCGGCGGCACCACGCTGGACAGGACCACGCTGGCGATGCCATCTCCCGGCTCGCGGCCGCCCTCGCGCAGCAGCATCTTGAGATAGATGCCGTATTCATCTACCGTCTGTTCGTGAATGGTGCGCAGCCGCCACTGGTGGCGCCACTGCTGCCCGTCCCACAGGCCGAGGGTGATATTCGTGTTGCCGATATCAATGGCGAGGAGCATAGGCCCGTTTGCTTGTCGCGAACTTCCAGTCGAGATAATGGCGCGATTGTAGTCGCCAGCCAGAGGTCAGGCAAGCTGAGCGGCGCCCCGCTCAGCGACCGTTCAGACCCTGGCGCTGGCTGGCAGACGGCCGCGCTGGTCAGGCTCTGGAGGCCCGGTTGTCCGCACCGAGGCGGTAGCTTATGCCGCCCGGCGTGGCCTGATTGCTGTGTCGCCCCTATTCGAGCTGTGTCAGCACCGTGCTGTAGAGCGTCTCGGCGCGCAGGTCGGCCAGGGTGTGGCAGGAGGCTTCGAGCCGGTCGGCAAGCAGCTGGGCGAGGCCCTGGTCGAAGGCAGCGTGTTCCATGTTGATGACGACCGAGCGGATGCCCGCCGGCGCAAACATCTGCGCCACGCGGTGGGCTTCTTCCTGCGGCGGCATCTCGGTCATGCTCACGTTGCCCGCGCCGTCCGTGAGCAGAATCATCAGCGGCATGGCGTCAGGGTGCAGCCGGTGCTCGCGCCGGAAGATCTCGTAGGCCATGAGCAGGCCGGCGGAAAGCGGCGTCTTGCCGCCGACGGCAATATCGGCCAGCGCCCGCTTGGCGAGCTGAATAGAGTTGGTGGGGGGCAGCACGAGCTGGGCCTGGTTCTTGTGGAAGACAATGAGCCCAACCCGGTCGCGCCGCTGGTAGGCGTCGGTCAGCAGCGACATAATGGCCCCCTTCGTCGCCTCCATGCGCTCGCTGACGGCCATGCTCCAGCTGGCGTCGACCACAAAGAGGATCAGATTGGCGGCGCGGCGCACGCGCACCTTTTCGCGCAGGTCGCTCTTGCGCAGCGAGAGCGCCATCCGCCGCCGGCCTTGCTCGCTCTCGCGGCGGCGGCGCTGGTGGGGGGCGGCGGCGCGCAGGGTGGCGTCGAAGGCCAGGTCGCTCACCCGGTCGCCGCGCGGCGGGCGCGCCTGCACATAACGGCCGCGCTTGCGCTCCGTCTTCGTCCGCGAGCGGCGCCCCGCCTGCTTGCGCGTCAGACGGTCGAGCTGCGTATCCAGCCGGCGCGCGTCAAACTCGTCGGTGCTGGCTCGCTGCTGCCCGCCCTCCCACCACTGGGCATCCTGCGCCGACTGCGGCACGCTTTGCGGTCCGGCCTCAGTCTGACCGGTGTCCGCCTCCTCGCCTGCTTCAGCGTCTAGGGTCTGTTTTTTTTTACCGGGCTTGGTTCCGCCGTCTCGTCAGGCTCGCCGCTCTCGCCGCTGCCCCATTCGCTTTCGGCCCGTTCCAGCCTTTCCTCCAGGTCATAGAAATCCACGCCGCTCTCCTGAAAGGCGCGTGACTTCACCCGGTGCGGCAGCGCCAGCTCGGCGGCCAGCAGAATATCCTGGTCGCTAATCTCGTCCCGCCCCTGCAGCGCCGCGTGCGCCTGCGCGCCGCGCAGGATGACGAGGTCGGCGCGGTGCCCATCCACCTTGAGCGAGGCGGACAGATAGGCGATGCTCGCCAGGTCGTGGCGCGAATAGGTGACACGGCTGACCCGCTCGCGCGCCCGCTGGATCTGCGTCGAAAGCTCGCGCTCCTGCTCCGCCCACTTCTCGCGGAAGCCTTCCGGGTCCGCCTCGAAGGCCATGCGCCGTTCCATAATCTCCACGCGCTGGCGCGGATCGAGCAGGCCGCTAATGACTACGGCGAAGGCAAAGCGGTCCAGAAGCTGCGGCCGCAGCTCACCCTCTTCGGGGTTCATCGTACCCACAAGGATGAAGCGGGCCGGGTGGCTGAAGCTAATCCCTTCGCGCTCGACCACGTTGACGCCCATCGCCGCCGAATCGAGCAGCAGATCGACGACGTGATCGTCAAGCAGATTGACCTCGTCCACGTAGAGCAGGCCGCGGTTGGCCGCCGCCAGCACGCCCGGGTCGAAATGCTTCTCCCCTTGTTGGATCGCCTTTTCAATGTCCAGTGTGCCCACGACCCGGTCTTCCGTGGCGCTCACCGGCAGATCGACAAAGGGCGTGCGGCGGCTGAGCATGGTGAGCTGCCCGTCGCCGTGGCGCAGGCGGCACTCGTCGCACCACTGGTTCGGCCGCTGCGGATCGCAGCCGAAACGGCAGTCGGCCACCACGTCCAGGTCGGGCAACAGCGCAGCCAGCGCACGCGCCGCCGTCGATTTGGCGGTGCCGCGCTCGCCCCGGATAAGAACGCCGCCGATTTGCGGGTTCACCGCGTTGAGGATGAGCGCGCGCTTCATGCGCTCCTGGCCCACAATGGCGGTGAACGGAAAGACCACAGGTCGTGCCATAGATACTCCAATTGCTGCAGATGTCTGCTGTGCGAATTATAGGAACTGCACAGCGCCTGGGCAAACGCCCGGCGCCCTCCCGCAAGCTAAGGCGATCCTTGCAGAGCGGGAGGCGCACTGAATGGCTCGCCGCCGCGCGCTGCTCTACAATGGAAAGGAGGAGGTAACCGAACGAATATGAGACGGATAGCGCGTTTTGGGCTGGGGCTCCTGCTGTTGCTATTGCTGCTGCTCGTCGCGGGTATGGCGCTGGCGCGGGCGCGGGCTGACCATCCCTTCTTTGCCGGCCGGCCAGAGGTCCTGGTCATTGCCCATCAGGGCGGCGAGCAGCTGAGGCCGAGCAACACGATGGTCGCCTACCGCCACGCCGTCGAGCTGGGCGCCGACGTGCTGGAGATGGACATGCACAGCACAGCCGACGGCGTGCTGGTGCTCAGCCATGACGACACCGTCGATAGGCTGACCGACGGCCGCGGCCTCATCAAGGAGATGAGCTGGGAACAATTGCAGACCATTGACGCCGGCTACGCCTGGACCGGCGACGAGGGCGCGTCCTTCCCCTACCGGGGGCAGGGCATCGGCATCCCTTCCCTGGAGGAGGTGCTTGCCGCCTTCCCCGACGTGCCCATGAACATTGAGATCAAGCAGCGAGAGCCCTCTATCGTGGAACCCTTCTGCGCGCTGCTCCGCCAGTACGGGCGCGAGCACGACGTGCTGGTCGCTTCCTTTCACCCGGACACGATGGTGGCCTTCCGCGAGAGCTGCCCGGAAGTCGCCACCTCGGGCACGGAACGAGAAATCCGCCCGTTCTGGGTGCTGAGCCGCCTTGGCCTGGCCCGCCTCTATTCGCCGCCGGCCGACGCCTTCCAGGTGCCGGAGTATAGCGGCGGCCTGCACGTGGTCACCGGCGGATTTGTGCGTGGGGCCCACAGCCGCAACGTCGAGGTCCACGTCTGGACGGTAAACGAAACGGCTGACATGGAGCGGCTGCTTGCGCTCGGCGTGGACGGCATCATTACCGACCGGCCCGACCGGCTGCTGGAGCTACTCGGCCGGTGAGCGCGCCGCTGCTCGGCGTCGGCAGCTACCTGTCGTTTGGCCTGGAGCTTTTCACCCTGTATCATTTCCCGATTGGGCTGCCGGGCCGGCGGCCCTGTGGAGGCTGACCGAGCTTGGAAGCATTGACGACACGTCTGACCAAACTGTTTGCCGACGCCTTTGCGGCGCTGGGGCTGGACCGCGCCTATGGCGCGGTTGTCGGCTCCAACCGGCCCGACCTGGCCGACCTGCAGTGCAACGGCGCGCTGCCAGGCGCCCGGCAGGCAGGGCGGAACCCGCGCGATCTGGCGCAGGCGGTGATTGCGGCGCTGGATGATGCGGGCCGGCAGGAGATGCTGGCCGCCGTGGAGGTGGCCGGGCCGGGCTTCATTAACATTCGCCTGCGCGACGACTTCCTGGCGCAGCACGTCGGCCAGATGTCGACCGACCCGCGCCTGGGCGCGCCGCCTGTGGCTCAGCCGCGCACGGTCGTCCTCGACTTCGGCGGCGCCAACGTCGCCAAGCGCATGCACATCGGCCATTTGCGGCCGAGCATCATCGGCGACAGCCTGCAGCGCATCTTCCGCTTCCACGGCCACCACGTCATCAGTGACATCCATATGGGCGATTGGGGCACACAGATGGGCCAGCTCATCATGGAGATCAAACGGCGCCGGCCCGATCTACCCTACTTTGATCCCGACTATACCGGCCCCTATCCAGACGAGTCGCCGGTGACCATGGACGACCTGGGCGAGATCTACCCGGCGGCCTCGGAGCGCTACAAGGACGACCCGGCCTTCGCCGAGGCGGCGCGCCAGGCGACCAAGGAGCTGCAGGACGGCCGGCCCGGCTACCGCGCCCTCTGGCAGCACTTTGTCGATGTCTCCATTGTCGCCCTGAAAGAGGATTTCGAGCGGCTGGGCGTCGCGTTCGACCTGTGGCTGGGCGAGAGCCACGCGCACGACTGGATTGCGCCGCTGGTGGAGAAGCTGCGCGAGAGCGGCGTGGCCCGCAGCAGCGCCGGGGCGCTCATCGTCGACGTCGCGGCAGCGGGTGACAAATCGGAAATCCCGCCCATGATGCTGCTCAAGTCAGACGGCAGCTTCCTCTACGGCACCACCGACCTGGCGACAATCCAGCTCCGCGTCGAAGAGCTGGGCGCGGAGATGATCTTCTACGTGGTCGACGTGCGCCAGTCGCTGCATTTCGAGCAGGTCTTCCGCGCGGCGCGCCGGGCCGGCATTGCCCCGGCCGACGAGGTGGTGCTGGAGCATCTGCCCAACGGCACCATTAACGGGCCCGATGGCCGCCCGTTCAAGACGCGCGCCGGCGGCGTTCCCACGCTCAAAGAAGTGATCGACCTCGTCGTCGATAAGGCGCGCGAGCGGCTCGCCGAGCTGGAGGCGGCCGGCGCCTATAGCCAGCAGGAGCGCGAGCAGATTGCCGAGCAGGTGGGCATCGCCGCGCTCAAGTTCGGCGACCTGATTAACCACCGCACCACCGACTACGTCTTCGACCTGGACCGCTTCACCAGCTTTGAAGGGCGCACCGGCCCGTACCTGCTCTACGCCGCGGTACGCACCAAATCAATTCTGCGCCGCGCCGGCGAGCAGGGCATCCAGGTCGGGGCCATTCTGCCGCCGGCCGGGCCGGAAGAGCGCGAGCTGATGCTGAAGCTTGCGCAGTTTCCCGACGTCATTGCCTTTGCCGTGGAGACGCGCGCGCCCAACCACGTTGCCGATTACGTCTACAATCTGGCAATCACCTTCAACCGCTTTTACCGCGACTACCACATCCTCAGCGAGCGCGATGCGGCGCGCCAGCAATCCTGGCTGGCCCTCTCGCAATATGCCCTGGCGCAAATGGAGCTGGGGCTGAGCCTGCTGGGCATTGCCGTGCCGGAGCGCATGTAGCGGCCGATGGCCGGGGGCCCACCCAGACGGCAGCGCGCAGGCGTGATCATCATCCGCGATGGGCGGATTTTGCTGCTGCAGCGGCGTAAGTATGGCCTGTTCTACTATCTGGTGCCCGGCGGCGGCGTGGAAGAAGGGGAGACGGTGGAGGAAGCCGCCGTGCGCGAGGCGCGCGAGGAGACAGGGCTAGAGGTGACGCTGGCCGGCAAGGTCGGCGAGCTGCACCAGGGCGAGCAGCTGGAGCATTATTACCTGGCCGGCGATTTCGCCGGCGAGCTGCATCTGGGCGGGCCGGAAGCCGCGCGCCAGTCACGCCACAATGTCTACCGTCTGGAGTGGGTGCCGCTGAGCCGGCTGGACGCCATTCCCCTGCGGCCGCGCCCGCTGGTAGAGACGATTTACGCCCTCTTTTCCCGCGGCGACTGACGGCCCGGCGCCGGCGACTGACCTGTTCAGGGGATGCAGCGGCCCGTAGCCTCGGCGATAGCCCGCATCTCGCGCACAAGCTGGGCAAAGCGCTCCGGCTTCAGCGACTGGCCGCCGTCGGACAGCGCCTCCTCTGGCCGTGGATGCACCTCGATAATCAGACCATCGGCGCCGGCCGCCACGCTGGCCCTCGCTGCGGCCGCCACGTATTCCCATTTGCCGGTGGCATGGCTGGGGTCGGCCAGAATCGGCAGGTGCGAAAGCTGCTTGACCACGGGAATGGCATTGATGTCGAAGGTATTGCGTGTGTAGGTCTCGAAGGTACGGATGCCGCGCTCGCAGAGCATAACGCGGGTGTTGCCATGGCTGAGGATGTACTCGGCGCACATCAGCCACTCTTCCATGAGGCTGCTCATGCCGCGCTTCAGCAGGACCGGGTGCTGCGACTTGCCCACGGCGTGCAGCAGCGCGTAGTTCTGCATATTGCGCGCGCCAATCTGCAGCACGTCGGCATAGCTGGCGACGAGGGGCACCAGATCCGGCTCCATCACCTCCGTGACGACCGGCAGGCCCGTCGCCTCGCGCGCTTCGGCCAGATAGCCCAGCCCTTCTTCGCCCAGCCCCTGGAAGGCGTATGGGCTGGTGCGGGGCTTATAGGCGCCGCCGCGCAGCGCGTGCGCGCCGGCTTCCTTTACCGCCCACGCTGTTTCCAGAATCTGGCTGCGGCTCTCCACCGAGCAGGGGCCGGCGATGAGAAAGATGGCCTCGCCCCCTATCGTGTGGCCGCCTATGGCAAAGCGCGTATCTCTGGGCTTAAAGTCGCGCCCCGCCAGCTTGAACGGCTTGAGCACCGGCACGACGCGATCCACGCCCGGCATGCGCTCAATCGCCTCGCGGTCCAGCACGCGGCTATCGCCAATGAGGCCGATAATGGTGCG
>CAZOGK010000027.1:2220-46414 GCA_964579295.1 uncultured Ardenticatenaceae bacterium | reverse complement strand
CGACAAATAGGCTGCGAAACACGTTCAGACCGATGGTGAAACCTCTCGCAGAGTGAGACCCGCTTCGCTAGAATTATAGCACAGGCGCTCGGAGCCGCGGACGAGTACGTTAGTTCTTTACCCGGCCCCTCCCCACCGCCACCACCCCCTCCCCGATCCGCTCATCCAGAATCGGCAGGGGCGCGCCGGTAAAGGCGTCGTAAAGGCGCACCAGCCCGCCTAGCTCCTGGCCCGGCGTCGCAGCTCCGTCCACCTCCAGCCAGTGCGGGTCCCAGACGCGGCTGCCGGCGACCCACTTCAGCGTGGGGATGGCGCCGAGGGCCGGCACGCCGTCGTCTAAGTTCCACCAGGCCCAATGGAAGCCGTCTGCCTCGTAGCCGACAAGGCGCACCGAGACGACCAGGTCGCGCAGCACCGGCTGCGACGCGGCCAAGCGCTGCGGCAGGTAGAGCTGCTCGCCGGGGCGGGGCGCTGTCTCCCCCAGCCGCGCATCTCCCAGCCAGACAATACCCTGCCCCAGCGGCACGTACTGCTGCCCCGGCCGCTGGGGAACTGCGCCGGTGCGCGCCAGCCCCCAGGGCCCGACCCAGGGCGGCAGCGACCGGTCGCCGTTGTCGCGCACCTCGGTCTGGTAGCCGCCGGCTGTCTGCCAGTGCAGATAGAGCCGCGCTGTGGGCAGAGTGTGGTCCCAGTCGTAGCCTATCAGTTTTCGGTCGCCACTGGTCAGTGGGCGGTGGGTGCGCTGCTGCGTGGTCCAGGGCGTCGCGCGCTCTGACACGGCGACGGTAGCCAGCGGCAGCCGCGCGGCGCCATCGAGCCCGGCCAGCGGCGTGCCGTCCGCCGTGTAGGCGCCGACCAGCAGCTCGTATGCGCCCGCCGGCGCGCCGGGGCGCGGTGTCAGCGGCAGCCGGGTCAGCGATAACCCCTCCGCCTGCGCCCGCGCCGCCACGTCGGCCTGCGCCCAGAGCGCGCCGCCAGCGTCCACGAGATGGGCGAACAGAGAGAGCGCTGCCGGCTCGTCGCCCAGCCGGCGCCAGGCAAGGGTAAGCACAGCCTCATGGCCCGGCGCCAGCGCGTCCGCTTCCAGCCGGTAGCCGCTCAGCGCCAGCGCGTCGCCGAGAACGGCGTTAACAGGCGTGAAGCCGGCCGGCAGCGCCGTCACCGGCCCGGCCGCAAATAAAAAGGCTTCGCCCAGCGGCAGCGGCGGCGGCAGGCCGGCGTAGGCCAGCTCCTCGTAGTGCGTGGCGACCACCGGCCGCCCGCTCTCTAGCCCGGCGCCAATAAGCCGCGCCCAGGTTTCGGCGTACGCTTCCGCCGTGGGGAAGACATACGCTACCTCGACGTCGGGCCGCGCGCCTTCCACCTGCTGCAGGTACCAGAGCGGCGTGGCCCAGTGCCAGCCGGCCAGGAGCAGGCTGCCCGCCGGCGCCTCGTCCAGCCAGGACGCCGCCGTCTCGCGTGTGTCGTCACTGGTGTGCAGGGCGCGGAAGCTGCCGCTGTGCAGCGCTGCCTGCACGACGGTGGCCAGCAGCAGCGCAGCCAGCAGCAACGCCCGCCCCTCCGTCGCCCAACGCCCGCGCCACGGCGCCGCCGCGCCGGCCGCCAGCAGCAGCACGGCGGCCACATAGGCCGGCAGCATATACTCCACCGTCTGCGGGGCGCGGTACATGGCCGTTACCAGCGTGTGCGCCGCGAAGCTGCCGCCCGTTAGCAGCAGCAGCCGCCACTCGCGCCGGGCGACCAGCGCCAGCAGGCCGAGCGCCATGCCGCCGAGCAGCAGCGGCTGGAACTGGAAGCGCAGCACGTTGCCCATGACGGCCAGCCGCGCCGCCAGGTCGGCCGGCGAGCTGAAGGCGAAAAAGTCGCCGCGGAAGCCGCTCGCCAGGACGTGTTCGAGGAAGCCGCCCACGGTTGCCAGCGCGGAGCTTGCGCCGTGCGCCCCGCTGTTGGCGCGCAGCGGCAGGTAGAGCAGCGGCAGCAGGCCGGCCAGCGCCGCGCCCGCGGGCAGCAGCCAGCGGCGCGGCTGCCGCAGCAGCGCCGGATCGACGGCGACCACAAAGAGCAGGAAGACGAGCCCCATGAAGGCCAGCGAGGCGTGGTGGCTGATGCCCAGACTGAGCGTCAGGGCCACGGCCGCCAGCCGCCCCTGGCTCTGCGGCTCTTCACGCCAGCGCAGGAGCAGGAAGAAGAGCAGCGCGGCAAAGAAGGCGGCCAGGCTGCGCACGTTAGCCGTCGTCGCCTGCGCCCAGAAGGTGGTCGCCGACAGAAGGGCAAGGCCGGCCAGCAGTGCAGGGATGAGCTGCCCGGTCAGCCGCCGCGCGGCCAGGAAGACGAGGGCGACCGTCGCCGCGCTCGTCAGCGCGGAGAAGGCGTTCACGCGCGCGGCGGCCCCGGCGCCCAGCGGCAGGCGGGTAAAGAGATGGGCCAGCATGGTGTAGAGCGGGAAGCCAGGCGGGTGGGCGACGCCCAGCTCGGCGGCCACGAGCTGCAGCTCGCCGCTGTCGGCCGGGAGCAGGCCGGGCGCCAGGGTGGCCGCGTAGAGCGCCAGGCTGGCGGCAAAGAGCAGCAGCGCCGGCCAGCGCCAGGGTGGGAGGGCAGCGCGCGCCAGCAGCAGCGCCAGCACGGCCGCGAAGCCCGCCAGGGCGGCGATGAACGGGTCGGCTTCCGGGTAGAAGACGTACAGAAACAGGAGCAGGGCCGGCCAGGGCAGCGCGCCCTGCCGCCGGCGCACAAGCAGGGCGGCAGCCAGCAGGGACACCAGCACGATGAGCAGCACGCCGGCGACTCCGGGCCGCAGCCATTCGGCCAGCAGACGGCCGGCATATAGGGTCACGGCGACCGCTGCCAGCCAGGTTGTAACGCGCGCGCGAGCCATAGGGCGATTATAACGGAGGCGCCGCCGCAGACGTACCGGCGCACCTCTGCCGCAAAATCCCCCAAACCTTTTACAAGATTCTCATTTATGTGTATACTATTTGCCGGGAATGATGGCAGGCACCAGTCGCCGAGGCGGCCGCGGGTGGGAAGAATTTCGCGGCTGCCTTCTTTTTTGCCTGGTGACCGCCATCGCCGCCGCCGCGCCAGCTCCTTACTACCGCAGGTGACTGGCACCTTGGAGCTGCCGGTTCCCTTCAGGTCAATCTGTTTTGCCGCCCCCGCCCGGCCTCGGTTACAATGCATCTTGATGAGAACAGTGTCTCGTCAACACCAGGCAGCGCAGGCCGCACGGAGAAACGCATGGTAAGCAACCATTACCTCGGCGCGGTCGAGGATTTCCGGCGGGCGCGGCGCCAGGCAGCTCTGCAGGAAGTCCTGTCCCGGCTGACTGGCCGGCCGACTGAGCTGCTGCGCTTTGACGACGTGCAGCAGATTCTGGGGCTGGGCGCCAGACTCAACCGTGGTCTGCAGGATGTACCGCTCGACGCCATTGTCGGCAGTGTCGGGCGCTACGCCGATTTCACCCGCACCTTCCTGCCCCTTTCCGACAGCCTGGAAGAGCGCTGGGCGCGGGTCAAGGCGCTGGCCGTGGGGGAGACCGGCTGGCCGCCTATCGAGCTCTACCGGCTGGGCGACGCCTATTTCGTGCTGGATGGCAACCACCGCGTCTCGGTGGCGCGTGAAATGGGTCTGGACACGATCCCGGCCTACGTGACCGAGATCCGCACCGCGGTGCCGCTGACGCCCGACGACGACCCGGAGGAGATTATCATCAAGGCGCGCCGCGCCGACTTCCTGCGCCAGACGAACCTGGCCGAAAGCCGGCCGGGCGCCGGGCTGCTGGTGACGGCGCCCGGCGCCTATCGCCACCTGGAAGAGCACATTCAGGTGCACCGCTACTACATGGGCCTGGAACAGGAGCGCGAAATCGGCTACGAGGAAGCAGCCGCTAGCTGGTACGACAGCGTCTACGAGCCGGTCGCGGCCGCCATCCGGGAATACGGCCTGCTGGCCGAGTTTCCCGACCGCACCGAAACCGACCTCTATCTCTGGCTGGCCGAGCACCGTGCCGAGCTGGAGGAAGAGCTGGGTTGGGGCGTGCAGACCGGCGATGCGGCCGAGGATCTGGCGTCTCGCGCCAGCCAGCGCTCGCGGCGCGTGCTGGCGCGCGTCGGCGAACGGCTGCGTTCGGCCGTGGTTCCCGACGAGCTGGAGCCGGGCCCGCCCCCCGGCGTCTGGCGCAGCAAGCGCGTCGCCGGGCGTCACGACGACCGGCTCTTTGTCGACGTGTTGGTGACCATTAACGGCGCCGACAGCGGCTGGGCGGCGCTCGCCGCCGCCATTACCATTGCCCAGCGCGAGCAGACAGCCGTGCGCGGGCTGCACGTCGTGCCAGCCGGCGCTGCTGAGGAAAGCGAGGAGGTTGCCCACCTGCGCGACCGCTTCTACTGGCACGTCCATGAAGTCGGGCTGGCCGGCGAGTTCGTAGTCGAGCCGGGCATTGTGCCGCGCGTCGTCTGTGATCGCGGCCGCTGGAATGACCTCATCGTCTTCCCCGTCACCTATCCGCCCGGCCGCAAGCCGCTCAGCTATCTCGGCTCCGGGCTGCGCCAGATTGTGGCGCGCTGTTCCCGGCCGATGCTCGCGGTTCCCACCACCAGCGCCATGGAAAACGCGCTCCTCGTCTACACCGGCAGCGCCGAGTCGCAAGAGGCGCTCTTTATCGCCACCTACCTCGCCGCCCGCTGGCAGATTGGCCTGGCGGCAGTCGTCACGGCCGGCGCCGGCGAGCCGGTGGAGGAGACGGCAACCTTCGTCCGCGGCTATCTCGACGAGCATGGGGTGCAGGCCGATGTCGAGGTCAGGAGCGACCTGGAAGTGGATGTCGTCCTGGCCGCCGCCGCCGACCGCGGCTCTGACCTGATTGTCGCCGGCGGCTATTCGCAGCAACCGGTGGTCGAGCTGATTGCCGGCAGCCTGCTCACCGGCCTGTTGCGGGAATCGCAGCAGCCGATTTTAATTGCCCGTTAGGAGCGCGCCCGGATGAACCGCTTTACCCACTTCCTGCAGCAATGGCTCCGGCCCGGCGCTTCCCTGGCGCCGCTTGTTGAGCATCTCGACGCGCTGGAGCGGCTGGTCATTCGCGTCTATAAGGGCAACGAAGCGACCGCGGCGGACGAGGCCGAGTATGGCCGGCTGCGCCCGTGGCTGCAGGACAACTACCCGGCCTGGCAGGAGGCGCTGGAGCCGTACTGGCGGCAGAGTCTGGTCGCCGGCCAGCCTGCCGAGGCGGACCCTGTCTGGCGGCTGTTGCAGGCTGAAGCCGCCCGCGACTTCATGGGCGACTGGGGCGCTATGCAGCACCTGCCGGCCATCCGCGAGGCCCTCAACCGGCTGATACTGGCTGAATCAGGAGAAAAGTAGGAGCAAGGCGTGAAACGATTCGAGAAATTGATCTGGTTTGGCGTAATCCCCGTGACGGCGGCCGCTCTCTGGCTGGCGCGCCGGCTGGCGCAGCAGCCGGCGGCGCAAGGCATGATGGCCTCGTCCGCGACGGCGCCGGCCGCGCCCGCAACAGCCTCGGCCGCCGACGACCTGAAACTCATCGTGGGCATCGGGCCGGTCTACGAGCGGCGGCTGCAGGCGGCCGGGATTCGTACCTTCAGTGATCTGCAGAAGGCGTCGCCGCAGCGGCTGCTCGACATCGTCCAGGCGACGCCGGGCCTGGCCGACACCGAGGACTGGATCAAGCAGGCGGGCGCGCTGGCAGCTGGTCGCTGACGGCCGCGCCCCGGTGCAGCAGCCGGCGCTATTGGCTCTCCTCACCGTAGGAAAACTGGTCTAATCCAGGCTCTTTGCGCTTTCGTAACCCTGCTCCTATGCTATAATGCTCGTCATCGCGGCATGGGGCGATTCGATCATGTCTTTCTGGCAGCAGCTCAATCAACTTCTTAGCGAGACTCCAGGTAACCTGGTCTATCATCTTGTCACGCTCTTTGCCATCCAGGCCACGCTGGCTATTGCCGTGGCCCAGTGGCGGCGCGAGCGTACGCCAGACGCCCTGACGCGCCGGCTGGCCCTGGGCGCGGGCGCGTTGCTGCTGACGCGGGTTGCCCTGCTGGCCGTCTCGCTCTGGCTGCTCACCCAGAATAGCCAGGTCATGGCGGCGCGGGTGCTGCCGCCGTTGGAGCAGGCGCTGAACACCGTGACGGCGCTCATCGTCGTCTGGATTGTGGCGCCGCGGCCGGCCAGCATGCGCCGCCTGCCCGACACGATTGCCCTCCTCGCCTTCCTCGCCATCGCCGTCACCTATGGCATTCTGGCCCAGTCGTGGACGCCGAGCGAAGGCATGACCTATAACGCCTCCGGGCAATCGCTCGTCTGGGGCGTCGCCCAGCTATCGCTCCTGGGCGCGGGCGCTATCTGGGTGGCGGCGCGCCGCTTCCCCAGCGGCGGCCTGCGCTTCTTCCCGCTGCTCCTCCTTTTCCTCGGTCACGCCCTGCAGTTCTGGGATTTCCCAGAGCGTTTTCCCGGCAACACAGAAATCCCCTTCTGGATTCGCCTCGGCCATCTGGCTGCCTTCCCGCTGCTGGCCGTGCTCGCCTACCGCCACGCCATGCAAGAGCTGCTCGTCGCCCGGCTCGCCAACCGGCCGGCGCTGGAGCAGCTGGCCGAATCCCTGCGCCAGGCAACGCGCGCGCTGGCGCCCGAAGAGCCGGCCGAGAGCCTGCGCGAGGGCGTGCGCGTGGCCTTCGAGCTGCTGCAGCCGGCCGCCGCCGCCGGCATTGCCCTGGCGCGGCCGGAACGGCCGGCGCACCTGCAGGCCATCACCGTTCAGGGCGACGAGGCGACCCAGTGGGAGCTGAACCGCGACGCCTGGCCCGCCTTCCGCGTGGCGCTGGAACAGGATCATCCCGTCGAGCTGCTGCCCGACGGGCTGGGGGCGCGCCAGCTTCACGACCTCTACGAGGAGCTGGGCATTCGCAACGCGGCCAGCTTGGAGCTACTGCCGATGCGCGTGGGCGAGGCGCCGCCGCTCGGCGTCTTCTATATCGCGGCCACGGCCGCCGAAGGCGCCCTTACCCCCGACCGGCGCGCCGTCCTACCCGCCCTGGCCAGCTATCTGGCCCACGTCGCCGCGCGCTCTCGCCCGCCGGCCATGGCGGCGCCGCTGGGCCCGGCCGCGGCTTCCAGCGGGCGGCTCATCGCCCTGGAAGACGAGCGGGACCGGGCGCGTAGCGAGGCCAAAGAGCTGCGCGAACAGCTGGAAGAGACGGGCAGCCGCCTCGCGGCAGCCCAGCAGCAGGTCCGCGACCTGGCCGCTACCGTCGAGGCGCTGGAAGCGCGCCCGCAGAGCGAGCGCGCCCAGGCGTTGGAGAGCGAGGTCGATACGCTGCGCGAAGCCCTGCGCGAGGCAGAAGAGGCGCTGGCGCTCGCCGCCAGCGGCGAAGGCGAGCTGAGCGCCGAATGGGTGACGATGACCATCAGCCGCTATTCTGGCGACCTGGACGAGGCGCAGCGCCGCATTGCCGAGCTGGAAGTGGAGCTTGAGGAGCGCGAGCCGGAAGAAAGGCGCGCCCTGATTACGGCCCTGGCCCAGGAGCTGCGCACGCCGCTCACCTCCGTCGCCGGCTACACTGACCTGATGCTGGGAGAGACGCTGGGCATACTCGGCACGCGCCAGCGCGATTTCCTGGAGCGGATTCGGGCTAATGTCGGCCGCACGATTGTCCTGCTGGACCAGATTGTCCAGGTAGCGGCGGCGCCGGTCGAGCCCACCACGCTCAGCGATGTTGAAGAGATTCACCTGCAGGAGCTGGTAGACAGCGCCCTGAGCACGATCATTACCCAGGTGCGCAAGAAGTCACTGCGCCTCTACCTGGATATTGCGCCCGACCTGCCGCCGGTGCCGGCCAACCGCGACGCTCTGGGGCAGGCACTGATCCACCTGCTGAGCAACGCCTCCCAGGCCTCGCTCAACGCCGGCGCCATCACCATTCAGGCCAGCGTCGACACGCTTAAGACGCACGGGCAGAACGGTTCCGCCGCCGAGGACCGCTTTATCCATCTCTCCATCCAGGATAGCGGCGAGGGCATCCCGCCCGAGGCGCTGCCCCACGTCTTCGATACGCAGCATCGCGCGGAAAGCCCGCTTGTGCCCGGCCTGGGCGATACGGGAGCCGGTTTGCACGTGGCGCGTACCCTGGTCGACGCCCACGGCGGCCGCATGTGGGTCGATAGCCAGATGGGCGTCGGCAGCACCTTCACCATTCTGCTGCCGGTAGCGCCCAATGGGCGCCCGCCGGCCGGCGACGAGACGGCGGCGGACGAAGCCAACCCCGCAGCGGGAGGCTAGGTGGAAGGCATCGCCCCTTCATTTCGCAGCGCTCTCCTGCTGACTATCGGCGTTGTCCTCACCGTCTTTCTGGCGCTGACTCTGGCCGTCGCCGATACGCTGCAGGTGCGGCTGCCCCCGCCGCCGACCTCAGTCCCTGTCGAGGTCGTCGCCGTCGTCCCCACCGCCAGCCTGGCGACAAGCGAGCCGCCCGCCACGCCGCCGCCCGCGCCGACGGCGACGCCGACCGAGCCGCCGCCCACCCGGGCGCTGCCGACGACGACGCCCACCGCCACGGCCACCCGCACGCCGCGCAATACGCCGACCACGGCCGCCGTCGAGGTTGTGCGTAAATGTACGGTAGCGCCGGACGGCTGGATCAGCTACACGGTGCGCAGCGGCGACACCCTCTTCCGGCTGGCCGTGGATTCCGGCGCATCGGTGAGCGCCATCACCACCGCCAACTGCCTGGAGAGCAACCGCCTTTACACAGGAATGGTCCTCTTCCTACCAGCCGAACCACCGCCGCCGCCGCCTGTCTGCACTGGCCCGCCCGCCTCCTGGGAGCGCTACACCGTGCGCAGCGGCGACACCCTCTTCTCGCTGGCGAGCAGCCGCGGCGTTACTGTCTACGGCTTGATGACGGCTAACTGCATCGTCAGCACACGCATCCTCGCCGGCCAGATCCTCTACGTGCCGCCGCTGCCGGCGACGGCGACGCCTGTGCCATCGGCGACGCCGCCTCCGCCGCCGACCGAGCCGCCGCCGCCCCCGCCCACGGAGCCGCCTCCGCCGCCTACGGAGCCGCCGCCTACAGAGCCGCCGCCGACTGCGCCGCCGCCCCCTACAGCGCCGCCTCCGCCAACTGCGCCCCCGCCGCCTACGGAGCCGCCGCCGACGGCCCCACCGCCGCCGACTGAAACGCCGCCTCCAACGGCCCCACCGCCGCCGACTGAAACGCCGCCTCCGACCGCGACGCCGGCGCCGACCGAACCGCCGCCGCCAACAGCCACCCCGCCGGACCCGCCCGGCGATGCGACGGCCACCGCCGAGCTCTAAACGGCAACGACCTAGCCGTGTAGGCCATCTGGCGCCGCGATGCACCCTGCCATTCGCCATTTGCCATGCGCCATTCGCGCCCCTGCACCCACGCTTCCCCGCTTGGACAAAAGCAGCGCTGTGCTATAATCCCCCTTCGGTCAACGAAACAAGATTGGAGAATGGCCCCATGTCTGAGGCCGAACGTCTGCGCCAGTCGATCCTGGCGCAGGTTGCTGAATACTACCAGGAAGCTCACGCCCAACGCCCCTTTGTCGCCGGTGAAACCAGGGTCCAATATGCCGGGCGCGTTTTCGACGCCGCCGAGATGCAGCATATGGCGGCCGCCGTGCTCGACTTCTGGCTGAGCGCCGGACCTTACGCCGAGCAGTTCGAGAAGAAGTTGGGCGCTTTTCTCGGCGTGCGCGAAATCGTGCCGGTCAACTCCGGCTCGTCGGCCAACCTGGTCGCCGTCACCACCCTTTGCTCGCGCAAGCTGCAGAACCCGCTGCTGCCCGGCGACGAAGTGATCGTCCCCGCCGCCAGCTTCCCCACCACCGTCAACCCGATTATCCAGAACAACCTGATCCCGGTCTTTGTCGATAGCTGCCTTGGCGACTACAACCTGGACCCGGCCCAGCTGGAAGCGGCCCTCTCGCCGCGCACGCGCGCCGTTATGTTCGCCCACACGCTCGGCAACCCGGCCAACATGGACCTGATTACCGACTTCGTGCGCCGCCACGATCTTAACCTCATCGAGGATAGCTGTGACGCGCTCGGCTCGCGCTGGGATGGCAAGCTGGTAGGTACCTTCGGCCAGCTGGCGACGCTGAGCTTTTACCCGGCGCACCACATTACGATGGGCGAGGGCGGCGCGCTCTTCACCAATCACCCACGCCTGGCGAAAATCGCCCGCGCCGTGCGCGACTGGGGTCGCGACTGCTGGTGCGGCTACGAGAACCCGGTAGACGGCAAGTGCGGCCGCCGCTTCCGCCACGAAATCCCCGGCATGCCCGGCTTCTACGACCACCGCTATCTCTATACTGAAATTGGCTACAACCTGAAGCTGACCGACCCGCAGGCGGCCGTGGGCCTCTCCCAGATGGACAAGCTGCCTGATTTCATCGCCCGCCGCAAGCGCAACTTTGCCTATCTCTACGAGGGGCTGCAGCCCTTTGCCGAGCATCTCATCCTGCCCGCGTGGCACGAAAAGGCCGACCCGTCCTGGTTTGCCTTCCCGCTGCTGGTGCGGGATGAAGCGCCCTTTATGCGCCACGACATCACCCGCTTTCTGGAGCAGCACCTGGTGGAGACGCGCCCGCTCTTCGCCGGCAACATCGTCCAGCAGCCCGCCTACCGCCACATCCGGCGCCGGGTCGTCGGCGAGCTGCCGATCGCCAGCCAGATCCTGCGCGGCGCCTTCTTTGTCGGCGTCTATCCTGGCCTCGACATACCGCAGCTCGACTACGTCATCGACACCTTCCACCGCTACTTTGCCCAGTTATGAAACTCTCCGTCATCATCTGCTGTTATAACGAGCGCGCGTCCATCCGCGACGTCATCGACCGCTCGCGCGCCGTGGATCTGGGTCCGGGCTGGGATAAGGAGATCATCGTCGTCGACAATTTCTCCACAGACGGCACGCGCGAAATCCTGCAGGAGCTGGACTACCCGGATGTGCGCATCATCTACCACGAGCGCAACATGGGGAAGGGGCGCAGCATCCGCACCGGATTCGACCATGCGACGGGCGCCTACTACTTCATCCAGGACGCCGATACGGAATACGACCCGGCCGAGCAGCCGCTGTTTTGCCGCAAGGCCGAGGAGACGGGCGCCGCCGCCATCTTTGGCTCGCGCGTCCTCGGCGGCGCCATCCGCTCGCGCTACCTGCGCACGCTGGTCGGCAACCGCCTCATCACCCTGCTGGCAAATCTACTTTTTGGCGGCAACCTGACCGACGTTGCTACCGCTTCCAAGATGGTCCGCGCCGACGTGGCCGATTCTCTGCACCTGGACGGCAACGGCTTCGACCTCGACTTTGAGCTGCCGGGTAAGATCTTAATGGCCGGCCACCGGATCCTGGAGATTCCCATCAGCTACCAGCCGCGCTCCTACGAGGAAGGTAAAAAGATTGGGCCGCGCGACTTCATCACGGCGACCATTGCCATGCTGCGGGCGAGGCTGGGCCTTTCCCCGCTGCTGAAGAGTCATACTCCCCAACGGGAGGCGGAGCTGGTCCAATGAAAACGGTAGTCGTAACCGGTTCTGTCGCCTATGATTACCTGATGTTCTTCGGCGGGAGGTTCACCGACCACCTGATCGAGGAACAGCTGCAGTCGTTAAGCCTCAGCTTCCTCGTCGATTCACTGCGCCGCGAGCGCGGCGGGACGGCGACGAATATCGCTTATACAATGGCCCTGCTGCGCGGTCGCCCCTGCCTGATGGCGACCGTTGGGCAGGATTTCGAGGAATACCGGGCCTGGCTGGAAGCGCACGGCGTCGACACGGCGGCGGCCGTCGTCGTCGAGGGTGAATATTGCGCTTCGTTCTTTGTGAACACCGACCAGCACCAGAACCAGATCGGCCACTTTTATGCCGGCGCCATGGCCCACGCGGCGCAGCTCCACTTTGTCGAGGCGGCGCCGCGGGCCGAGCTGGCGATTATCTCGCCCAATGCCCCGGACGCCATGCGTGGCTACGTGGCCGAATGTAAGGCGCTGGGCATTCCCTATATCTATGATCCCAGCCAGCAGACGATCCGGCTCTCCAGCGAGGAGCTGGTCGAAGGCATCACCGGCTGCTATCTGCTGACCATAAACGAGTATGAGCTGGGTATGATTTCGGAGAAGACTGGGCTGGACGCCGCCGCTATCCGCGGGCTGGCCCACGGACTGCTCATCACCTATGGCGCCAGGGGCTCGCACCTCTGGATTGGCGACGACTGCTACGAGATTCCGGCGGTGGCCCCGCGCCGCGTTGTCGAGCCGACCGGCGCCGGCGACGCCTTTCGCGGCGGGCTCCTGCGCGGTATCCAGCTTGGACTGCCCTGGGAGACCGCCGGCCGCATGGGCTCGCTGGCGGCGACCTACGTGCTGGAACAGATCGGCACGCAGAACCACCACTACACCCCTGAGGAGTTTATCGCCCGCTATCGCCAGCACTTCGACGACGGCGGCGCACTCGATGCGCTCCTGGCCTGAACTGCGGCGGTCTGGCCTGGCTCGATGAAATCTCACTAAATATCGGCATATTAGTTGTACAGCAGAGGAGTATTCGATGGATTACGACGTTAAAAATATCGACCTGGCGCCGGGCGGGCGCCGCCGTATCGACTGGGCGGAGAACGAGATGCCCGTACTGCGCGGCATCCGCGAACAGTTCAAAGCGGATCGACCGCTGGCCGGCCTGCGCGTCAGCGCCTGCTTACACGTGACCACGGAAACGGCCAACCTGATGCACACGCTGCAGGTTGGCGGCGCCGACGTGGTGCTCACCGCCAGCAATCCCCTGAGCACGCAGGACGACGTGGCCGCGGCGCTGGTCTCGCACTACGAGATTCCCGTCTTTGCCATCAAAGGGGAAGACAACGAGACCTATTACCGCCACATCCACGCGGCGCTGGACCACAAGCCGCACATAACGATGGACGACGGCGCCGACCTGGTGAGCACGCTGCACAAAGACCGGCGCGAGCTGCTGAGCCAGATCGTCGGCGGTACCGAGGAGACGACTACGGGCGTCATCCGCCTGCGGGCAATGGCGGCCAACGGCGCGCTTGAGTTTCCTGTCATCGCCGTCAACGACGCCCTGACCAAGCATCTCTTCGACAACCGCTATGGCACCGGGCAATCGACGCTGGATGGCATCATCCGCGCCACCAACACCCTGATTGCCGGCAAGGCGGTGGTGGTCGCCGGCTATGGCTGGTGCAGCCGCGGCATCGCCATGCGTGCCGCTGGCCTCGGCGGCAACGTCATCGTCACCGAGATAGACCCGCTCAAGGCGCTGGAAGCGGTCATGGACGGCTATCGCGTCATGCCCATGCACAAGGCTGCGGCCATCGGCGACATCTTCATCACCGCCACAGGCGACATCAACGTCATCGACCGCCACCATTTTGAGGCGATGAAGAACGGCGCCATTGTCGCCAACAGCGGCCACTTCAATGTGGAAATCAACCTGCCGGCGCTGGCCGAAATGGCCGTCGAGGAGCCGCGCCGCGTGCGCGAGTTTGTCGAGCAGTACCGGCTGGCCGACGGGCGCACCATTAACTTGCTCGGCGATGGCCGGCTCATCAACCTCGCCGCCGCCGAAGGCCACCCGGCGTCGGTCATGGATATGAGCTTCGCCAACCAGGCGCTGAGCGCCATCTACATGCAGGAAAATGCCGCCAGCCTGGCAAACCAGGTCTATTCCGTTCCCGAAGAAGTGGACCAGGAAATCGCGCGCATCAAGCTGGGCGCGATGGGCGTGGAAATTGATACATTGACCGCCGAACAGCTCGAATACCTGAACTCGTGGCAGGAAGGCACCTGAGCCGACATGACACGGGACCGGGGGCGGCGCACTCGCGCGGCCCCCGGCGCCCGACCTCTGACCGTCTCCCAATGCTCTTTCCCTGGTAGCTGAATGGCTGTGCGCAAGCCGCCGATCATCCCCCGCCTCCGCCCGCGGGACCATCACGCCGCCGACCGTATCGGCGCCGTGCGGGCCGCGCGGCTCTTCTCTAATATCGTCAGCCCGCCGGTGATGTTTGCCGTCGTCGGGCTGGTCGTGTCGCTCTATACCCGGCCGCTGGTCGAAGCGCTGGCCTGGGCGGCCATCTTTGGCTTCTTTGTCAGCCTGGCGCCCATCCTCTTCGTGCTCTACCTGCTGCGCAACGGCAGGATCCACGAGCTGCACATGAGCAACACGGGCGAGCGCACCCTGCCCTACGCAGTGGCCGTGCTCGGCTCGCTCGTCGTCTTCGCCCTCATCGTCCTGCTGCAGGGGCCTGAGCTGCTGCGCTGTCTAACCCTGTTTAACCTCACCAGCCTGGCGGCCATTGGGGTGATCAACCATTTCTGGCTGGTCAGCTTTCATGCTATGGGCGCCGCCGCCATGACGCTCGTCCTCGGCCGCATCTTTGGCCTGCCGGTCGGCCTGGCGCTCATCCCGCTCGTCGCGGCCGTGGTCGCCGTGCGCCTCTACCTGCGCCGGCACACGGTGGCCCAGGTCATTGCCGGCCTGCTGCTTGGCGCCGGCTGCGTGCTGCTGCTCATCTCCCTCGGCTGTTTCTGATATGTTCGAACAAGATCGCTTCATCGTCCGCCTACAGCAAAGTGTGATGCGCGAGAGCGAGATCGAGATCTGCTTCCTCAGCGGCGCGCACGGCCGCCGCACCGAGGACGCCTACTCCGATCTCGACGTGGCGCTGGTCTTTGCCAACAGCGCCGCGCGCGACGCCGCCTGGGCGCGCCGGCGCGACTTTGTCCGCTCCATCCTGCCCTACGTGCCGGCGCGCTCCTTTGACGCCGACCACATCCGGCCCTACCTGCACATAGCCCTGTACAGCAACGGCGCCAAGGTTGATTACCGCTACGAGGCGCGCGACACGATGGCGCCGCAGCCGGAGGACCGCGAGATCCGTATCCTCAAGGACAGCGAGGGCTGGGCGGAGAATTATCAGGCGACGGCGGCGCGCATCATCCTCAGCCAGCCACGGCTGGAGGCCGCCGAGCTGGAGCGAATTGATACCCGCTTCTGGGGCCTCTTCTGGGAAATCTTCCGCCAGCTCCTGCGCGGCGATGCGCGCACGCCCTTCACTACCTACCTGGAGCTGCTCTATTTCACGCTGCCGCCGCTGCTGCGCGCCCTTCCGCCTGAAGACCCGGCCCATCAGGGGCTGATCGAGATCCACTATACGCGGGAGGCTGCCATCAGCCTGCGCGAGCTACGCAGGCTTTTTGACGCTTATCTGGCTGCGCGGTCGGCCGTCATCCGCCGCTACAATGTCGGCTATCTCCCCGACAGCGGCTTCGAGCGCGGCATCGAGCAGCTGCTCCAGCGCCACGGCGGGTAGAGGGAGCGCCCCCAACTCCCTCTTTAGCCACCGGTGCGCCGTCACCCGACTGACGACCACCCTAGTCGCCCGGCTGTTCTGCCGGCTCGTACACGACACTAGCAACACGGCGCCGCCGGGTAGGGCGCGCGTACGAGCTATGCCGGGACCACGTCTCCTGATGCTTTCGCGACCGGCTTGCGGGTGCGGACGTAACCAAGCACAGCCAGGGCCGCCACGAGAACCGCCGCCACGACGGCTGCCGTCGTAATGATAGGCTCATCTGGATAGGCTGCGCGGATGCCAAACAGGGCCCAGACCAGCACCGCTGCGTAAGCCAGGTTGCGCCGGTTGAACAGGAGCGCGCCGGCGACCAGGACTGCCACACCGATCATGATTGCCGACCAGACCTGGCCCGCGATGCCCGAGCCCTCCCAGCCATAGTACCCGGCGACGCTTGCTATGTTGGCAATGGTTGCCACCGTGATCCACCCCAGATAAAGGCTAAAGGGCAGATGGGCAAACAGCCGCTGCGCCAGGGTCAGTCCCGGCGCCGCATAGCCGATTCGCAGCCGCAAGTAGATGGCGATTAATGTCAGCAGCAGGCCAACCATGAAGACCACCGACGCCGCGTAGAAGCCATAGTGCCACGACAGGAGCCAGCCGACATTGGCCACACTACTCAGTACGAACAACCATCCAATCCGGCGCAGCAGCGACTGCTCGCGCTGGGCAGGTAGAGCCTGGTAGACCGTAAAGCCGAGCAAGGCCAGGTAGATGGCCCCCCAGATCGAGAATGTGTAGCCTGCCGGCGTGAAGTAGGAAGGCAGCGCATCGGAGATTGCTTGAGGCGTCTGCCCGTTGAGCGGAAGGGTTGTGGAGAGGACATTAAAGACAATTGTGACTACGAAGGCGACGATGTTCGCCAACTGCAGGGGTACGAGAGAGCGATGTTGTGTGTTCATAAGCCCCATTCTAAACCAATAGAGGCGGCTTGTGAATATTTTCTCAATCTGTTCATATCTAGGGCCAGTTGCGGACTTTCGTCGGCGGTGCGGGACTGCTGCTGGGGACGGCCGGTGGGAAGGCGACCCGCGTTGAGGACGGTTGCCCGGGGTTGGTGTAGAGGGTAGCGCCAGCAGCTCTCTTCCTGGCGAGTGGTATATTCCCCCTGCTACGGCGCCCAAGCATGTTCGAATCAATACCGAGACGTAGGTCCGGGGAAAGACAAATTACCGGGATCACGTCTGTCACGTCCGCCAGAATCCAGCCAGGCCGCGACCAGGTCGGCCACCTTCAGCCCCAGGTCAGGTTCGCCGATGTCGAACCAGTGAATTCCGGGGTCATCGCGCCGGAACCAGGTATACTGCTGGCGCACGAAGCGGTGGGTCTCGACCTTGATACGCGCCACGGCCTCCTCTAACGACATCTCGCCGCGCAAATAGCCGCCCAGTTGCTGGTAGCCAAGCCCGCTCATCGCCGGCAGGCGCCAGCTATAGCCGGCCCTCCGCAGTGCCTCCACCTCGGCCAGCAGCCCCGCGGCCAACATCGCGTCCACCCGCTCGTCAATGCGCCGGTAGAGCGCTTCGCGCCCGGCGTCGAGGCCGATGGTGAGGGTATCGTAGGGCGGCGGGCGGCGGCGCTGCAGCTCGCTGATAGGCCGCCCGCTGACCAGGGTCACTTCCAGGGCGCGGATAACACGGCGCACGTTGTTGGCGTGGATCTTCTCCGCCGCCGGCGCGTCCAGCCGCTGTAGCCAGCGATACAGCTCCTCGGCGCCAAGCTGCGCCAGCGCGGCGCGCAGCCGGCGCTGCGGCGCCACGCGCGGGATACCCCAGCCCTCGACGACGGCGCGCACGTACTGCCCGCTGCCGCCGACGAGCAGGGGCAGCCGCCCGCGCGCCTGAATGGCGGCGATAGCCTCGTAGGCCAGCTCCTGGTACTCGCCCAGCGTTACCGTTTCGTCCGGCTCGCGGATGTCGATGAGATGATGGGGAACGGTGGCCCGCTCGGCGGCTGTTGGCTTGGCCGTGCCAATGTCCATGCCGCGGTAAAAGAGACGTGAATCCGCGGAGACAATCTCGCCGTCGAAGCGGGCGGCGAGAGCCAGCGAGAGGGCGGTCTTGCCGGTCGCCGTCGGCCCCACGATAACCAGCAGCGGCAGTCGCTCGCCTGCTACCACGGCGGCGTCATATTCTCAATCTGCTCGCAGCGCAGCAGCTTGCCCTGCTTGTCCAGCTCCACGGCAATGAGGTCCACGCGCCACTCGGCATCTTCCAAGCCGTGCTCATAGAGATATTGCTGCGCCAGCTTCAGCACGCGTTCTGCTTTGCCACGCGCCATGCTTTCCTCCGGCGTGCCCAGCGCCCGCCCGCGCCGGGTGCGCACTTCGACAAAGAGCCACAGCGCGCCGGCGCGCGCCACCAGGTCTATCTCGCCCAGCGGGCAGCGCCAGTTGCGGGCGACAATCTTGTAGCCCTGGCTTTCCAGGTGCAGGGCGGCTACCCGCTCGCCCCAGGCGCCGAGGCGCTGCCGCGCATCCTTACCGGCCATCCTGGCCTTCCGGCGGGCGGATAAGCCGCTCCAGCTGCTCGAGGAGCGGCGGAGCCGAGGGCAGGACCCAGCGTCCATGCTCGCGCTCGCGGCGCAGATCCGGCCGCGTTTCGCGCAGCTCCTCGTAGAGGGCCACTGTCTCGGCCACCGTCTTCTTAATGTCGTAGCAGCCGCTGGTCGCGCGCGCCGCCACGCCCATCTGCCGCCGCTGCTCGTCATTGCCGGCCAGGGCGACGATGGCCGCGCTGAGCCCGGCCGGCCGGCTGCTGAGATAGCCTGTCCGTCCCGGCTCGACCGTATCGACAATACCGGGCGAGCTGACCGCGGCCACGGGCAGGCCGGCGGCCATTGCCTCGATGACCGACAACGGGTGCACCTCGGTAACCGAAGCGGTGACAAAGAGGTCGCCGGCGGCCAGGAAGTTGCCCACCTCCGCGTAGGGGATGCTGCCGGCAAAGTGGACGGCGTCGGCCACGCCCAGGCGCTGCGCCTGCTGCTGTAGCTCGTCGGCCGCCGGCCCGCCGCCGACCAGCAGCAGGTGCAGCGCGGGCACAATCTCGCGCGCCAGCGCGAACTGCTCCAGAAGCTGCGGCAGGTTCTTCTCGGCGGCCAGCCGGCCAGCATAGACCGCCAGCACCGCATCGCCGGGCACGCCCAGAGAGGCCCGCGAGCGCGGCGCCCGCGGCTGCGCAAACGGCTGCAGGTCGATGCCGTTGGAGATGACCCGGATCGGCTGGCGCACGCCGAAATCGCGCATCACCTCGCGGATGCTGGCCGAGGGCGTTATAACCACGTCACAATAGTCGGTAAAGTCGGGCCAGATCTGGCGCATGATAGCGTCGGCGGCCGGCTGGGGCAGGGGAATATAGGCGCCAGTGTACAGGTCGTAGCGCGTGTGGTTGGTGTAGACGATCGGGCAGCGCCCGTAGCGATGGGCCATCTCCACCGCCATGAAGAGGTGGTGGCAGTGGATAATCTCCATCTCACGCAGTTTTTCGCGCGCCTCACGGTTGTAGCCGAAGGTGAAGTAGTAGCCCGTCTTGCCCAGCGGCATGGCCGGCGAGCGCACCACGTTGGCGTCTTCGCCGGCCGGATCGGGCTCGCCCAGGGTGAACACCGTCACCTCGTGGCCCAGTGCCTCCAGCTCGGCCTTGTACAGCGTGACCATGCGCGTGACGCCGTTGATCACCGGTTTGTAGCAGGCCGTCACCATCCCAATTTTCACGTGGGGGGAACTCCCTGGCGCTTAGCCGCGCGGCGGCTCGGGCCGTGTCGATAGGAGGAGCTGGTACTGGCGAATGGTGAGACCGGTATTGCGAATCTTCATCGCCAGGTCGGCCGCCAGGTTGCGCATGATCTTATAGCCAAGCTCGGGGTAGGTGTCGCAGAGCAGCATCATGCGCCCGCGCGCGATGCGCAGCAGCTCGGCGCTGCCGTCCCCGGCGCGGGCGGTCGCCGAGCGCAGCCCCTGATCGACCAGCGCGATCTCCCCAAACACCTGCCCGGCCCTCAAGGTGGTCAGCACCACCGGCTCCCGCTGCGGCCGGGCCGTAATGAGACCCGGGTCCACCAGCACGTCGACCTCGCCGCGCACGATCACGTAGAGGTCGTCGCTGCCCTCATTTTCGCGGAACAGGACTTCCTGGCGGCGCAGGCTGACCGGCTCGCATAGAGCAGCCACCAGCTCAAGCTGGGCCGGGTTGAGGTTATCGAAAATGTCTGTCAGGGAAAGTGTGGCGATGACACTGCGTTTCATCGGCAGGGACCTCAGGTGGGGAGCCGTGGCTGCGCGCATTCTAGCATAAGGGCCGGCGGGTCGCAATGGACGATGAGCGGCCACGGCCCAGGCGTTGCCCGCCGCGCCGTTGCCAGCCCAGCCAGCCGCCCTATAATCGTCAGGGCAGCAGTGAACCGCTCTCAGAGGAGGAGACGATGCGTATTGTCATTGGCGCCGATCATGCCGGATTCGCTCTCAAAGAGAAGCTGCGGTCCTTTCTCCAGGCGGCAGGCCACGAGGTTGTCGACGTCGGGGCCCATGACTATGACCGCGACGACGACTATCCCGATTTTTCCGCCGCCGTGGGGCGGGCAGTGGTTGCGGGCGAGGGCGAGCGCGGCATTCTCGTCTGCGGCAGCGGCGTGGGCGCCTGCATCGCCGCCAACAAAATCGACGGTGTGCGCGCCTGTCTCTGCCACGACATCTACTCGGCCATGCAGGGCGTGGAGCACGACGACATGAACGTGCTCTGCCTGGGCGCGCTCATCGTCGGCGAGCGGCTGGCGCAGAAGCTGGTGGAAGGCTTTCTGGCGGCTGACTTTATCGACGAGGGACGCTTCCGGCGTCGCCTCGACAAGGTGTTGGCGCTGGAGGAGGGGGGAGGCTAAGCTACGCGCGGCGCTCAGACCTCGTCGTCGTCCTCCAACGTAAAGCCGATTTCCACCGTCACCTGGAAATAGGCAACCTCGCCGTCTTCGATATAGCCGCGCGTCTCCACCACCTCGAACCAGCGCAGCTGGCGCAGGGTGCGGCCGGCGCGCTGCACGGCGTTGCGAATGGCATCCTCCACGCTTGTGCTCGAAGAGCCGGTCAGCTTGATGATCTTATAGGTATGCTCGCTCATCTTTCCTCCGCTAGCGAACGCCGGAGAGACTCTTGACGATTTGTCACGTCTCGCCGGTCACGGTCACTCAACAAATACAGCGCGCTGCGGAACGCCCGCAGCGGGTTGGCTCGGCTAGCTGCCGTCCAGGCTATCAATGGCCTCGCGTATAACGCGGGCGCTGCTGTGTAACGCCGCCGACTCGTCAGGGCTGAGCGGCAGGTCAAAGGTGGCCAGCACCCCTTTGCCGCCGACGAGCCGCGGCAGGCTGAGGGTCACGTCCTCCACGCCGGCAACCTCCTCCATCGGCGAGCAAACGGTCAGGATCGACCGCTGGTCGCGCAGGATCACGTTCACGATACGGGCCAGCGCGGCGCCAATGCCGTAATAGGTTGCCCCTTTCCCCTTGATGATGGTGTAGGCGGCGTTGCGCACCTCACGGTCAATACGCGCGCGCGTCTCGGCATTCACCTCGAAGCCGTGCAGGCCGCAGAAGGTGTCGAGCGGCAGATTGCCGACGTTGACCAGCGACCAGGTGAGCACTTCGGAATCGCCGTGCTCGCCGACGACGTAGCCGTGGATGTGGGTGGGATCGACGCCGATCTGCTCCGAAAGCAGCGCCCGGAAGCGAGCCGTATCGAGGGTGGTGCCCGATCCCAAGACCTGCTGCGGCCCTCCCCCGCACTCCTGGGCGAAGCGGGCGGCGAGGTGCGTCATGATATCCACCGGATTGCTGGTGACGAGCAGAATGGCGTCACGAGCGTGCGCCAAAGTATTGCAGACGATGTCGCGCATAATGGCGGCGTTGCGCTCCAGGAGCTGCAGTCTCGTCTCGTCCGGCCGCTGGCCCACACCGGCCGTAATGATGACCACGCGGCTGCCGGCCAGGTCGGCGTAGTCGCCGGCGCGGACCCTGAGCGCGTGGGCAAAGGGGACGGCGTGCGACAGGTCCGCCGCCTCCGCTGCGGCGCGCTCCCTGGTGCGATCGACCAGAACGATTTCGCGGCCGATGCCCTGCATGAGCAGGGCGTAGGCGGTCGTGGCGCCGACATTGCCCGCGCCGATGATGCCGATTTTCATCGCTGTCTTCCTCCAGCTTGCCGTTGATCTGTGTCGAGCGAGAAACTGCTTAATGCCAGATTAGCAGGGAGTCGAGGGCCGGTCAATCACTTTGTCACAAATTCGCCGGCTGTCTCGTCTTAGAGCATGTAGACGAAAGGGCGCAGCGCGTCCACGCAAGACAGGAGAAATGGCGATGTTGTACGGAAATGAAGAGAGACAGGATGTGGTCGTCGTCGGAGCCGGGCTGGCTGGGCTGAGCGCTGCCGCCTATCTGGCGCGCGCCGGCCGGCAGGTAACCGTGCTGGAGAAGGGGCGCACTCCCGGCGGGCGCGCCCGCACCCGCCAGCAGGGTGGGTTCCGCTTCAATCTGGGGCCGCATGCCCTCTTTGCCGGAGGTGCCGGCGCTGAGGTGTTGCGCGAGCTGGGCGTTCCCTTCACCGGCCGCACCCCGCCCCCGGCTCGCATCCACCTCGAGCAGGGCGGCCGGCTAGCCGGGTTGCCGGGCGACGTTCCTTCTCTGTTGAAAACGCGCCTGCTCAGCGTTCGCGAGAAGGTCGCCCTGGCGGCTATCATGATGCCACTGCCCAAAATCGACGCCGCCACCGTCGCCGGTCTGACGACCCGGGAATGGATCGAGCAGCTGACGCCTTCGCCGCAGCTCAGGCAGCTCTTGTTTACGCTCGTCCGGGTTGCCACTTATGCGACCTCATTTGATGAGCTGAGCGCCGCCGTCGCCCTGGAGCAGCTGCAGCTGATCCTGGGGGAGAACGTCCGTTACCTCGACGGCGGCTGGCAGACCCTGGTCGCGGGATTGCGTCGCCGCATAGAACAGGCCGGTGGCGGCGTCGCAAGCGGCCGACGCGTGGCCGGCATCAGGGAAGAAAGGGATGGCGTCAGGATCAGACTGGCCGGCGGGCGCCAGCTAGCGGCCAGCGCCGCCGTGCTGGCCGTCTCGCCGAGGGCTGCGGCGCGCCTGCTGCCGCAAAGCGACTACCTGCAGACGGTGGCCGCTGCGGCCGTGCCCGTGCGCTTCTCCAGCGTCGAGGTCGCCCTGCGCCGGCTGCCTCACCCGGAGCGCGCCGTCGTCTTTGCCCTGGACCGGCCGCTCTACCTCTCTGTCCATTCCGAGTTCGCCAGCCTGGCCCCGGAAGGCGGCGCCGTCGTCCATCTTGGACGCTATCTGGAGGTTGGTGAGGCAGCCAGTGAGGAGAGCGAAGGGGAAATGCTCGGCCTGCTTGACCGCGTCCAATCTGCCTGGCGCGACCATCTGGTCTCCCGCCGTTTCCTCAAGGAACTCACGGTGGTAAACTGGCTGGTGGGACCTGGCGGCCTGGCAACCCGCCCCGGCGTCCGCCTTCCCGGCAGCGAGCGCCTCTTCCTGGCGGGCGACTGGATCGGCGCCAACGGTTGGCTGGCCGACGGCAGTCTGGCCAGCGGGCGCGAGGCGGCCCAACAACTGCTGCAGCACGTCTCTGAGGAGAGGCCCGAGCCCGTTTATGCCTGATAGCCATAGCGACGACCTGTTCACCGGTTACCGGCCTTTGCTATTCAGCATTGCCTACCGCATGCTGGGCAGCGCCATGGATGCCGAAGATATGGTGCAGGAAGCATACCTGCGCTGGCAGCGGGCCGGCGCCGGCCACGTCGAGCAGCCACGGGCCTTCTTGACCACGGTCATCACCCGTCTCTGTATCGATCAGTTGCGCTCGGCGCGGGCGCAGCGGGAGAGCTACATGGGCCCGTGGCTGCCGGAGCCACTGCTCACGGCGCCAGGCGGCAGTCCGGCCGACAGTGTCGCCGAGCGAGAATCGCTTTCGCTGGCATTTCTGGTCATGCTCGAACGGCTGTCGCCGGTCGAGCGAGCCGCCTTCTTGCTGCGCGAGGTGTTCGCCCACGGCTATGACGAGCTGGCCCGGATTCTGGAGACGAGCGAGGCCAATGCCCGCCAGCTCGTCAGCCGGGCGCGGCGCAAGCTGGATGGACTGCGCGCCGACAGGCTTCATTTCGCCGCCCTGCCCGAGCAGCAGGCTTCACTGGCCATGCAGTTTGTGCAGGCCATGGGCAGCGGCGATGTCGACCGTGTGCTCGATCTCCTTGCGCCGGATGTCGCCATGGTCGCCGATGGGGGGGGCGAGGTTGCCGCTGCGCGCCGGCCCATTACCGGCGCCGCCGAAGTGGCTCGCTTCTTCTACAATCTCAACCGGATGGCGCCGCCCGATTCCTCTGGCGCCTTCCTCTGGGTCAACGGCTCGCTGGCGCTCGCCGTCTACGAGGGGGATGTCGCCACAATTCTGTTCATTCCCGTGGTCGAAGGCGACCGCATAACGACTGTCTATACCATGCGCAACCCATTTAAGCTGGCCGGCATACCGCCGCTAGACCAGGTCGGCGACGCTTTTCCCCTAAGCTGAGAAGTGGCCGTCCGCCAATTGACAACCCGCGGGCCCCATGCTACCATGTCGCCACAATTAAAAAGCGAACGACGACGATTCGGAAGAGTACCCTGTGTAGCGGGTCCCAGAGAGCTGGTGCTTGGCTGGAACACCGGCGACAGCGCCGCAGGGGAATGGGCCGAGGAGTCGCCGGGGCGAACGGTCTTCCCAGTAGCTCCGGCCGGAGATGCCACCGTTACAGGGCATAGGTCTCGCCGTTATAGGCTGGACCGATAAGAGTGAGGCTGGCTTTGGTCACATGAGACGCGCTTGACACAGCGCGTTTTTAGTTGGCGAAGCAGCCTAAGCCGGGTGGCACCACGAGAACAAGCGCTCTCGTCCCAGCAGGGATGAGGGCGTTTTTGTTTGGTCAAGAGAGCGATGAAGGTGATGCAATGAACGAGCAGGCTGCGGCGACAATGTTAAGCGAGGTTGAGGTCATGATTGAGAGCCCTGCCGGTGACCAGAGCGGCGTCTATCGCCCCGACCTGGCCTCTTTCCGTACGCTGGCGGGCGGCCCGGCCAACTTAATCCCGGTCTACCGCGAGTTTGCCGCCGATCTGGAGACGCCGGTCAGCGTCTATCTCAAGCTTATGGATAGCTTCGGCCCCAGCTTCCTGCTGGAGTCGGTGGAGGGCGGCGAGCAGGTTGGCCGTTACAGCTTTGTCGGCGTGGCGCCGCGCGGGGTCATTGCCCTGCTGGGCGACGAGGTCCACAGCCAGCACGACGGGCAGCAGATGGCCGTGCGCCCCCTGGCGGCCGGCGAAGACATCATGGACGTGCTCAAGGCCGAGCTGGGCCGCTTTACGCCGGCAGGCGTGCCCGGCCTGCCGCGCTTCAGCGGCGGCGCGGTCGGTTACCTCGGCTACGATGTGGTGCGCTTCTTCGAGAAGCTGCCGCAGACGGCCCAACCCGTGCTGGATATTCCCGACGCGCTCTTTATGCTGGCCGATACGCTGGTCATCTTCGACCACGCCCGCCACCGGCTGCTCATCCTGGCTAACGCGCGCGTCAATGGCGATACCGAGGCGGCTTACGTCGACGCCATCCAGCGCATCGAGCGAGTCGGCGAGCGGTTGCTGCGCCCACTACCGGCGATTCCCCGCTGGCGCAGCGGGCCACCGCGCAACGGCGAGCCGGCGCCCTTCATCGCCAACGTCACTCAGACGCGCTACGAAGAGATGGTGGCCCAGGCGCGCGAGCACATCGCCGCCGGGGACATCTTCCAGGTGGTGCTCAGCCAGCGGCTCAGCCGGCGCACCGACGCCCACCCATTCGCCGTCTACCGGGCGCTGCGCATGCTGAACCCGTCGCCCTACATGTTTTACTTCGACTTTGGCGCCTACGACCTGCAGGTGATCGGCGCCTCGCCGGAGATGCACGTGCGGCTGGAAGATGGCGTCGCCAGCGTGCGGCCCATTGCCGGCACCCGCCGCCGCGGCGCCAGCGAAGAAGAAGACGCGGCCCTGGCCGAAGAGCTGCTGGCCGACCCCAAGGAGCGCGCCGAGCATGTGATGCTGGTGGACCTGGGCCGCAACGACCTGGGCCGGGTCAGCGAGTATGGCACAGTCGCCGTGCGCGACCTGATGACCGTCGAGCGCTACAGCCACGTCATGCACATTGTCAGCCACGTGCAGGGGCGGCTGCGCCCGGGCCTGGACGCCTTTGACCTGCTGCGGGCCACCTTCCCCGCCGGCACGGTCAGCGGCGCGCCCAAGGTGCGCGCACTGGAGATCATCGAAGCGCTGGAGGGCGAGCGGCGCAGCCTCTATGCCGGGGCCATCGGCTATTTTGGCTATGACGGCAGCATGGACACCTGCATTGCCATTCGCACGATGATCATGCACGGTGATACGATCAGCATCCAGGCCGGCGCGGGTATCGTCGCCGACAGCGACCCTGCCGCCGAGCACCAGGAGTGCCTCAACAAGGCCCGCGCCCTCGCCGTCGCCGTCGAGCGCGCCGAGCGCGGCGAGCTTTGAAGCAGCCATCAGCCGTTAGCCAGCGGCTTGTAGCGTATAGCTTACTGCTAGAGGGTATTAGGAAATGGACATGAACGACAACACCAACCACAAACGCATCGTCTTCAGCGGCATCCAGCCGACCGGGAACATCCACATCGGCAACTACCTCGGCGCCGTGCGGCAATGGGTAGCGCGGCAGGACGAGAAGACGAATTACTTCTGCATTGTCGATCTGCACAGCCTGACGGTGCCCCAGGATCCGGAAGAGCTGCGCTTCCAGGCGCGCTCGCTGGCGGCTATCCTCATGGCGGCCGGCCTCGATCCGGATCGCAGCACCATCTTTATCCAGAGCCACGTGACGGCCCATGCCGAGGCCTGCTGGCTGCTCAACTGCATCACGCCCATTGGTTGGCTGCAGCGCATGACCCAGTTTAAAGACAAGTCGGCCAAACAGGAAAGCGTGCTCACCGGTCTGCTCGACTATCCGGTGCTCATGGCCGGCGACATTCTGCTCTATGACGCCCACGAGGTGCCGGTCGGCGAGGACCAGAAGCAGCACGTCGAGCTGGCGCGGGACATTGCCCAGCGCTACAACAGCCTCTACGAAGAGGAGTTCTTTGTCATCCCCGAGCCGGTCATACCGGAGGTGGGCGCGCGCGTCATGGGGCTGGACGACCCGCTCGTGAAGATGTCCAAGAGCCTGGCGCATGTGCGCGGCCACGCCGTGCGCCTGCTGGCCGAGCCGGACGAGGTCATGTACGCTTTCCGCCGCGCCGTCACCGATTCCGGCCGTGAAATCGCCTTCTCCGACGAGCCGGAGAAGGCAGGCGTCAACAATCTGCTCAGCATCTACAAGGCAGTCACCGGCAAGAGCGAGGCGGAGGTGCTGGCCGACTTCGCCCATGCGCGTGGCTATGGCGACCTGAAGACGCGCGTCGGCGAGATAGTAGTGGAGATGCTGGCGCCGCTGCGCGAGCGCTATGACCGGCTGATGGCCGACCCCGCCGAGCTGGACCGGCTGCTGGCGAAGGGCGCCGACCAGGCGCGCGCCGTGGCCACGCCCAAGCTGGACGCGATGAAAGAGATGATGGGGCTGGTGCTGCCGCGAGGCGCCTCATGATCATCGTCATCGACAACTACGATTCGTTTACCTATAACCTGGTGCAATACCTCGGCGAGCTGGGCGCCGAGGTCCGGGTTTTTCGCAATGACCAGGTCACGCTGGCGGAGATAGAGGCGCTGCAGCCGACGCACATCGTCATCAGCCCCGGACCTGGCGACCCCAATGACGGGGGCGTCAGCAACGAGGTCATCCGCACCTTGGGCGAGCGGATTCCCCTGCTCGGCGTCTGTCTCGGCCATCAGTGCATCGGCCACGTCTACGGCGGCAAGGTGGCGCGCGCGCCGCGGCTGATGCACGGCAAGACCAGCAGCGTTTACCACCAGGGCCACGGCCTCTTTGCCGGCGTGCCCAGCCCCTTCCGCGCCACGCGCTACCATTCGCTCATCGTCGAGGAGCCGCTGCCCGACTGCCTGGAGGTCATTGCCTTTACCCGTGATGGTGAGGTAATGGCCGTGCGCCACCGCGACTTCCCCGTCGTCGGCGTGCAATTCCACCCGGAGAGCATCCTCACCGAGCACGGCAAGCGGCTGCTGCAAAACTTCCTCGAAGGCAGGACGGTAGACAATGCCTCTTAAGGCGGCCATTGCCGAGGTCATCAACGGCCGTGACCTGACGCTGGAGCAGGCCGAAGCGGCGATGGACGTGATCATGCGCGGCGCGGCGACGCCGGCGCAGATCGGCAGTTACCTGACGGCACTGCGCATGAAGGGCGAGACGGTGGACGAGATCGCCGGCAGCGCGCGCTCGATGCGCGCCCATGTCGTGCCCGTGCAGCCGGCCGGGCGCGGCCCCATGCTGGTCGATACCTGCGGCACGGGCGGCGATGGCAAGCATACCTTCAACATCTCCACGACGACCGCCTTCGTCGTCGCCGGCGCCGGCATCCCCGTCGCCAAGCACGGCAACCGCGCCGCCAGCAGCCGCAGTGGCTCGGCCGACGTGCTGCTGGCCCTGGGCGGCAATCTGGAGCTGACAGCCGAGGAAGTGGCCGCCTGCATCGACGAGGTGGGCATCGGCTTCCTCTACGCCGTCAACCACCACCCGGCCATGCGCCACGCCATCGGCCCCCGCCGCGAGATAGGCCAGCGCACTATCTTCAACCTGCTCGGTCCGCTGACCAACCCTGCCGGCGCCACCCACCAGATTATCGGCGTCTACGATGCGGCGCTGACCGAGACGATAGCCCAGGTGCTGGGCGCGCTCGATAGCCGTGCCGCATGCGTGGTGCATGGCGCCGGCGGGCTGGACGAGCTATCGCTGAGCGGGCCAAACCGGGTCAGCCGCCTGCACCGCGGGCAGGTTCAGAATCTGGAGCTGGACCCGGTGGCGCTGGGCCTGGACCCGGCGCCGGTACAAGCGCTGACTGGCGGCAGCCCTGAAGAGAACGCCGAGATTACCCGCGCCATTCTCGGCGGCAAAGAGCGCGGCCCGCGGCGCGACGTCGTGCTGCTCAACGCCGCCGCCGTCTTCAGCGTCGAGGATGGCGACTGGCAGCAGGGGCTGGCAACGGCGGCTGAGGCCGTCGACAGCGGCGCCGCGCTCGACCTGCTGCAGCGCTGGATTGCGCGCACAAACCGCGCCCGCAGCCGCCCGTTCTAACGCAATCTTACGATGGCCGTAGTAGGCTGGAAGCGATGATGAGCACTGCCTTGCAGGAGAGACGATGAGCGTATCGAAGCTGGCCCGGCAGCGGGGCAAGATTCTCGACGAGATTATGGGCTACCACCGCGAGCAGCTCCCGAAGATCATGCGTGACGTGCCGCTGGCGGACGTGAGCGCCTTTGCCCGTATTGCCCCGCCCACGGTCAGCCTGAGCGCAGCGCTCTCCCGGCCCGGCGTCAGCCTGATAGCCGAATGCAAGAAGGCATCGCCGAGCAAGGGGCTGCTGGCGCCGCATTACGACGCCGCCGCGCTGGCCCGCAGCTACGTGCAGCATGGCGCCAGCGCCGTCAGCGTGCTGACCGATGCGCGCCACTTCCAGGGCAGCCTGGAGGATTTGCGCGATGTGACCGAGGCGCTGCAAAGGGTGCGCTCGCCCATCCTCAAGCAGCGGGCGCCGGTGCTGCGCAAAGACTTCATCTTCCACCCTTACCAGCTTTACGAGGCGCGCGCCGCCGGCGCCGACGCCGTGCTGCTGATTGCCGCCGTCCTCAGCGATAGCGAGCTGCGCGAGCTGCTGGCGCTGGTTGGCGAGCTGCAGATGGAGGCGCTGGTCGAGGTGCACGATGAGGCGGAGCTGGCGCGGGCGCTGGCGCTGCCCGTTCAGGTCATTGGCGTCAACAACCGCAACCTGCAGACCTTTGACGTCGACTTGCAGCGAGCAGTGCGCCTGCGCCCGCTGGTTGCCGAAGGCATTCCCGTCGTCGCCGAAAGCGGCATCCGTACCGCCGCGGACGTGGCGCTGCTGGCCGCAGCCGGCCTCGACGCCATACTGGTCGGCGAGGCGCTGGCGACGAGTAAGAATGTGGGGGCGGCGGTGCGTAAGCTGGTAGAGGCCGGGAAAGTGGGGCGCGTCTAACTGCGGTTGTGGCCGAATTGCTTCGCGTACTGTGCTCGGATTCAGCCGGCGTACAAATGTGGCAGCTGGTGAATGAAAGCCTGTCTCGTAGAAGAGACAGGCTTTCTCTCACGGCTCAACCGCGGCTGACGCTGCTTGGCTGGTAATCACTTCTTCGGAGAAAAGACCCACGCGCCCCGCAGAGTCGATGGGCGCCACGCTGATGGCGTAGTCGTATCCGGGATTAAGTCCGGTCAGCACCACTTCGCCGGCTTCGGCGGCGCCGATGTAGCGCAAGATGCGCTCCTCGCTATCGGTAATACGGAAGGCCACGGCGTAGGAAGCGGCGCGCGGCTGCGTGGCCCAGGAGAGCAGATAGGTGCCTTCCACGGCCATCGTCGCTACGGCCGGCGCGGCGGGGAGCGGCGGGGCCAGCACCATGTTGGCCAGGGCCGCCACGGTGAGCTGCGTCATCAGCACCAGGTAGTCGTAGTCGAGCCGGTCGGCGGTGTCGGCGTTGGTGTGGCGGATCTCGCTGTTCTCCTGCGACTCGCTGATGCGGATAGTCGGAATGCCGGCGGCGGCAAAGGTCGCCTGGTCGCCGCTGCGCCCCTGGCGGTCGAGCATGGGCCGTAGCTCCACGGGGAAGCTGGGCAGGTAGAGGCGGGTGATCAGGTCGAAGTAGCGGGCGAGCTGCCCGGCGCCGGGATTGTCCGGCGTGGCAAAGATGAGCATCGAGCGCGGCACGCCCGGCCGGCCGCCCACCGTATCGACGTTGATAGCCGCGTCGATAATCACACCGTCGAGCATCAGCTCCTGGACGTAGCGGCGGCTGCCCGACGAGTCCTGCTCGCCGGCAGCAAAGGCCACAAAGACGATATCCTGCTGCCAGCTGTGGGCGCTCATCAGGCGCGCCGTCTCCAGCAAGAGCGCCACACCGGAGCCATTGCTGTTAGCCCCCGGCGCGGCGCTGGCGCCGTCCTCGGCTTCGCGCCCCCGTGAGTCGTAGTAGGCGCTAAGCACAATCAGACCATTATGCTCCCCTTCGCCCGGCAGCAGGGCAATGACGTTCTGCTGCGTGGTCACCCGCCCGCCGAAGTCCAGAGCGAAGTCGTGGAAGCCGACCTGCAGCCGGCCGGCGCCGACGCGCGCAAACTCGTCGTGAATCCAGCGCGAGGCGGCGCCGATGCCGAACCCTTCCCGGTCACGCGGGCTCAGGCTATGGCGCGTGCCAAAGTTCTGCAGCGTCTGCACGTAGGCATAGAGGTTCTGGCGCGATGTCTGCTGCAGCAGGCCGACGATGGCCGGGTCGGCGACCGGCACGGCGACATTGCTGCCGGCGGCGTCCGTGCGCAGGCTGTCGAAGGCCACGGCATTATCAACTTCCACAGCGGAAGGCGGCGCCGTGGGCACCACTGGCCGGGCCGGCGGCTCCAGCAGCGAGCAGCTTGCCAGCAGCGGCAGCAGGAAGATGAGCAGACAGGCGACGTATTTCAAACGCCAGAGGGGCGGCGGCGCTGCTGCAGCGCCGCCGCGCGTCGTTAATCCGCCGTCGTCCTCGGGCCGGGCGCCTGACCGCCCAGGAAGGCGTTGAGCATCTCGACCGGAATGGGGAAGACCGTCGTCGTATTATGCTCGACGCCAATTTCCAGCAGCGTCTGCAGGTAGCGCAGGGTCATGGCGCCGGGCTCGGCGCTCATCACGCGCGCCGCTTCCAGCAGCTTCTCGGCCGCCTGCATCTCGCCCTCGGCATGGATGACCTTGGCGCGCCGCTCGCGCTCGGCTTCCGCCTGCCGGGCCATCGCGCGCACCATCTGCGAGTTCAGCTCGACATCCTTGACCTCGACGATACTCACCTTGATGCCCCAGGGCTCGGTGGCTTCGTCGATGATAAGCTGCAGGCGGGTGTTGATGGCCTCGCGCTCGCCCAATAGCTGATCCAGATTCGACTGGCCGATGACGTTGCGCAGGCTCGTCTGGGCAATCTGCCAGGTGGCGCGGTGGTAATCCTCAATCTGGATGACGGCGGCGACCGGGTCCATGACGCGGTAATAGACGACGGCGTTGACGCGTACCGTGACGTTATCGGCGCTGATCGCATCCTGCGTCGGCACGTCGAGGGTAATGGTGCGCAGGTCTACTTTTATCATCCGGTCGATAAAGGGGATGATGAAGAAGAGACCCGGGCCCTTGGCGCCCTGGATGCGGCCCAGGCGAAAGATGACGCCGCGCTCGTATTCCTGCACGACGCGAATCGCCGAGCCGGCAATCCCGGCGACGGCCAGAATAAGCACACATAACATTGGCCCCAGCCCAGTAGTGAGCAGTTCAATCATGGGTTACTCCTGTTTCGGCGACATGTTGATCTGAACTAGATTATACTCTGCCCTTCTCGCCTGGGCACGGGCGGGGGTACGAGTTACGAGTTGCGAGTTACGAGTTGCGAGGAGAAAGGAGTAAGGTGCAAGATGCAGGGTACAGGGAGCAGGATACACGGTGCAGCAAGGGTGATGCCGCCTGCCTGAAACCAGAGACTTGTACCTTGAGACCTCTTCCCTGGAACGCACCCCTCGTAACTCGCAACTCGCAACTCCCCTCTCATCCCTCCCCCTGCAGTAGCCTTGCCCACAGTTGCGGGTAATGGCGGTTGTCGATCAGCTCGACGCTATTGCCGGCGGGGTCGCGGAAGTAGAGGGAGTAGGTTCCCTGCGGCCAGCGCTGCTCGTGCTCGATGAGCACGCCGTGGCGGCTGAGACGCTGCCGCCACTCCTCGACGCAATCATGCTCAATGGCGAGCGCGACGTGGCCGGCGCCTTCGCTCCCGTGATGGGGGATGGCGCTCTGGCGCACCGCCAGCTTGGCGCGGTCGAACAGAATCAGCGTCGAGTGCGGGCCGGTCTGCAAGAAGCCGGCGTCGTCAAAACGCATCGTCACCGGCAGGCCCAGCACGTCGTGATAAAAGGCAATAGCCGCCGGCAGGTCGTCCACGTAAAGCACGGCTTCGGCGATACCCTGGATAGTCGTCATTGTCCTCCTTCTCCTTCGGCCGCAAGCAGGTGGGCGCGAATGGCGCGCACGTGCTCTGGCCCGGTGCGGCAACAGCCGCCAATCAGGCTGGCGCCCGCCGCTTGCCAGACCCGGCTCAGCTCGCCGAACGCTGCTGGCTCCGACTGGCCCAGCCAGGCGCGGCGGGTCACGTCGTAGCGCTCCCCGGAATTGGGATAGACAAGAATGGGCTTGCCGGTCACCGCGCGCGCGGCGGCAATCAGCGCGGGAATATAGCGCGGCGCGGTACAATTGATGCCGGTCGCCACCAGTTGCGGCAGCCCGGCGACAGCCGCCACGGCGTCGGCGAGCGGCGCGCCGTCGCTGAGATGCGCCTCGTCGCGGCAGCTAAAGCTGACCCAGACCGGCATCTCCTCGCTCTCCGCGATGAGGTGGGCGAGGGCGCGCGTCTCGACGAGGCTGGGGATCGTCTCGCAGGCCATCAGCTCCGGGCCGGCGGCCGCCAGCAGGCGCCAGCGCTCGCGGTGAAAGTCGAGCAGCGCCGCTTCGTCCAGCCCATAGTCGCCGCGGTACTCGGAGCCATCGGCGAGATAGGCGCCGTATGGGCCAACGCTGGCGGCGACGAGCGGGCGCAGCCGCCCGGCCGCACCCTGCTGCCGCTGCCAGAAGGCATCACGCGCTTCGCGGGCCAGGGTAACGGCGCTCTGCAGCAGCGCGATGGCCTCGGCGCGCCCCAGCCCCAGGCGCATGAAGCCAGCCACCGTCGCCTGGTAGCTGGCGCTGATGATGCAGTCGGCGCCGGCTTCCAGGTAGTCCCGGTGGGCGGCGCGGATGGCGCCGGGATCGTCGCGCAGCAGGCGGGCCGACCAGAGATGGTCGCTCAGGTCATGGCCGCGCGCCTCCAGCAGCGTCGCCAGCCCGCCGTCGAGAATCAGGGCGCCCTGCCGCCGCAAGAACGGGGTGAGCGGATTGTCGCGCAAGCAGCATCCTCCTGCGGGACATTGTAGCACAGCTGCGGCGTGCGGCTGTGGCGTTTCGTGACCCGCCGGCGCCCTATGCTACAATAGCGGCGTTCAGCCTGATGTGAAGGAGCTGCTTGGCCCATGACCACCGTCTTTCTAACCGGCTTCCCCGGCTTCCTCGGCACGGCCCTCGTCGAGCGCCTGCTCGACCGTTATCCTGCCCACGTCACCATTACCTGCCTGGTGCAGAGCAAGTTCCGGCCCCAGGCCCAGGCGCGCGCCGGCGAGCTGCTGCGCGGCCGGCCAGACGAGCAAGAGCGCATCCGGCTCGTAGACGGCGACATCACCGTGCCCGATCTCGGCCTGGACGAGCTGCGCCCGGCGCTGCAGCAGGAGACGGTGGAGATATTCCATTTGGCCGCCGTCTACGACCTGGGCGTGGCCCGCTCGCTGGCAATGCGCGTCAACGTCGACGGCACGCACAATATGCTGCGCTTTGCCCACGGCTGCCCCAACCTGACACGCTTCCAGTATGTCAGCACCTGCTATGTCAGCGGCAGCTATCCCGGCGTCTTTCGCGAGACCGATCTCAGCGTCAGCCAGGAGTTCAATAACTGGTACGAAGAGACGAAATATCTCGCCGAGCTGGAAGTGCAGCAGTCGATGAGGCGCGGCCTGCCGACGACCATCTACCGCCCCTCTATCGTCACCGGCGACAGCGCCACCGGCGCCACGCAGAAGTATGACGGCCCCTATTACTACATCCGCTGGATTCTCAAGCAGCCGGAAGAGGTCGCCGTGCTGCCCATTGTCGGCAAGCCGGACGAAGCGCGCGTCAACGTCGTGCCCCGTGACTTCGTCATCGACGCCATGTCCTACCTGAGCGGGCTGGACCGGTCGGCGGGCAAGGTCTACCAGCTCTGCGACCCGCAGCCGATGACAGTGACGCAGATGATTGACGCCATTAGCGCCGCCACCGGCCGCCGCATCGTGCGCGTGCCGCTGCCGAAAGGCGTCGCCAAGTCGTCGCTGGAGCGCCTACCCGGCATGGAGTCGCTGATGGGTATCGAGCCGGAGTCAGTCGAATATTTCGTGCAGACGACGCGCTATAGCTCTGACAATACCCTGGCCGACCTGGCGGGCAGCGGCATCTACTGCCCGCCGTTCAGCAGCTACATCGACAAGCTCGTTGACTTCGTGCGCAGGCATCCCGACGTGCCTTCACAGGCTATGGTCTGAGCCGCGCGCCGGCTACTCACCTGTTTCCCGTCAGCTCTTCCAGCCGCGCTACATACCCTTCCAGCACCTGGAAAGCCGCCTCAACCGGTTGCGGGGAGTTCATATCGACGCCGGCCATGTTCAGCGCGTCCAGCGGGTACATGCTGCCGCCGGCCTGCAGAAAACGCAGGTAGCTGGCTACAGCCCCATCATCGCCGCCGGCAACTCGCTGCGCCAGCGCGTGGGCAGCCCCAATTCCTGTGGTGTACTGGAAGACGTAGAAGTTGGAATAGAGGTGGTTGGGGAACTGGGCCCAGGTGATGCCCATACGGTCGCGGTCTATCTCCACCTCGCCGCCATACCCTTCCTCGAAGAGGTCGGCCATCAGGGCAATCAGCGTCGTCGCCGAAAGCGCTTCGCCGCGCTCGACCCGCTCATGGATTTCCAGCTCGAAGCGGGCCAGCGTGGGCATGATAAAGAAGTAGCGGTGGAAGTTGGACATTGCCTCTTCCAGAACCGCAATCTGGAAGTCCGGTTCCTGCTCGGCCTGCAGCAGCCGGTCGCGCACCAGCGCCTGGTTGAAGTTGGAGGCGACCTCGGCGGCGAACAGCGTGTAGCGCCCGTAGACAAAGGGCTGATGCTGCCACGAGAGATAGGAGTGCATCGAATGGCCCAGCTCGTGGGCCAGCGTGCTCAGGCTGAACAGGTCGTCGGTGTAGCTCATCATGATGAAGGGATGGGTGCCCGGTACGCCGTAGGAGAAGGCGCCGCTGCGCTTGGCGATGTTGGGATACTTGTCTACCCAGCGCTCCGTTTCCAGGCCCCGGCGCATCACCGAGACGTATTCCTCGCCGAGCGGCGCCATCCCCTCGCAGATCCAGTTGATAGCCTGGGAAAAGGGCACCTCGGGCATGGCCGCGGTCAGCGGCGCCTTGATGTCGTAGACGTGCAGCCGGTCGTAGCCGAGCGCCCGGCGCCGCAGCCGCCAGTAGCGGTGCCACAGCGGCAGGTTGCGGCGGAAGGTCTCAATCGTGTTGTGGAAGACGCTGGTCGGGATGTTGTTCGGCGAGAGCGCGGCTTCTAGCGATGAGCCATAGTTGCGGGCGCGGGCCATGAAGACATCCTGCTTCACGCCGGTGGCTAAGAGCGAGGCCATCGTATTCTTAAAGGCCAGATAAGCGTCGGCGTAATTCTCCCAGGCGCTGCGGCGTACGTGGCGATCTGCATGGGTCAGCAGGGCGCCGATGTTGCTCTGAGCGATGTCGATGGGCTCTTCGTCCGGATCGCCCGTCGTAGCCGGCACAAATGCCAGGTCGGCGTCGGCCAGGACGCGATGGGCCGAGTTAGCCGACCCGAACGGATCGGCCACCTGCTTGAGCAGCGCTTCCACTTCGGTCGAGCGCACGTGGTCACGGCGGCGCATCACCGTGTCGAAATAGTGGTCGTACAGCGCCAGGCGCGGCTCGGCGGCCATCCACTCGTCCAGCTTCTCCTTGCCCAGCGCCAGAATCTCCGGCTCGGCGAAGGCAATGGCGGCCATGGCCTTGGCGAAAAGGCCGCGCGCCCGGTCCTGGCGGGCCACGGCTTGCTGGTCGGTAGTCTCGGCGCTGTGCGCCAGCGAGGCATAGGCCACGATGCGGGCGACTTCCTGGGCGGCCTCGTCCCGCTGCTCCAGCCAGGCGGCCAGCGTCTCCGCGCCCTCGGCGAGGCGGCCGCGCCAGGATGCCAGCTCGTCCAGCCGCGTCCTGATGCCGGCGAACGCTTCTTCCCAGGCTCCCTCGCTGGCGTAGATGCTCTCCAGATCCCAGGTGTCTTCGACAGGTACATCTTGGCGTTTGCGTACAGTCACAGTCACGGTGCTTGCTCCTTTACTGACGCCGGATATCCGGCAAATAGCGACAACGCATTGTACCCATTTTTGGCGGAAAATGCCGTGTGTTACACAGACCTTGCCACCGCCGCCCGCGCCATTTCCACTCTCCGGCATGTAAGATATCTATAGGATGACCCGCTCTCTTACCCGATTCCTACATGTGCATGGCAATCTAATAGATAGTAGTGTGATTATTGTCTCAATTGAGAGAATCTGGGATAAAGGAGTGGGCAGCGGCGATAGGCAGAACCGGCGGTCACCGGCGCTGACCAGAAAGGAAAAAGGAAATGTTACTCTCACTACTCTCGCTGACGATACTGACTGTCATTGTGACCGCGCTGGCCGGCTTGGGGCTGTTTCTGCTGTTAAAGGCCTGGCAAGAGAGGCAGCGGCGGCTGCGGCCAATCCCGGTGCGCTCGCGCCACAACGCCTGAGCAGAGAAAGCTATTTAGCAACACGAGAGAAGAGGTAGACAGGCATGTTTGGTGGTGGGTATACCCTTTACATACTCCTGGCCTTGCCAGGGCTGCTCCTGGGCCTGTGGGCGCAGGCTCGCGTCAGGAGCTCCTTTGCCAAATATTCACGCGTGGCGACGGCGCGCGGTATGACCGGCGCCCAGGTGGCGCGGGCTATGCTCGACTCGCAGGGCCTATTTGACGTAGCCATCGAGGAATCACAGGGCGGCACGCTCAGCGATCATTACGACCCGCGCAGCAAGACGCTGCGTCTTAGCCCGGAAGTCTACCGCACGCCCAGCGTGGCGGCGGCGGGCGTGGCGGCGCATGAAGCGGGCCACGCGCTGCAGGACGCCAAGGGCTACGCCCCGCTGGCGCTGCGCAGCGCGCTGGTGCCTGCGGCCAGCTTTGGCAGCAGCCTGGCGCCGCTTATCTTCTTCGCCGGCCTCATGCTGGAAGCGTTCGCCGGCTTTGGCCTCAGCGTGGCCTGGGCAGGCGTCATTCTCTTTGCCGCCGCCGTGGCTTTCACGCTGGTTACGCTGCCGGTCGAGTTCGACGCCAGCAAGCGCGCCAAGCACGAGCTGCGGGCGCAGAACATTATCATCGGCGACGAGAGCCAGGGCATTAACCGCGTGCTCAATGCAGCGGCGCTGACCTACGTCGCGGCCGCCGTGGCCGCCGTCGGCCAGCTACTCTACTACGTCATTCTGCTCACCGGCGGCCGGCGCCGCTAAACACAGCGCGAACCTAAAGACGAGATGGAAGCCCCCGCCAGATGCCCGGGGGCTTTTTTCTTTACGCTGGGCCTAGGGCGCGATGGCGGCCTGGGCCAGCGCCAGCGCGCCGAGCACGCCGGCCCGCTTGCCCAGGGCAGGGGGCACAATATAGCTGTCGATCTCCGCGATGATGCGGGGCGAAGCGAGGTAGCCGCCCAGCAGCGCCAGCACGCGCTGGCGCACCATTGGCAGGAGCTGGGCCTGCTCCATGACCCCGCCGCCGAGGATAACACGCTGCGGCGAGAGCGTCAGGATCAGGTTGACCAGTCCAGTAGCCAGGTAGCCGGCTTCCAGCGCCCAGGCCGGGTGGTCGGGCGGCAGCGTCTCCGCGCGCTGGCCCCAGCGCGCGGCAATGGCCGGCCCTGCGGCCAACCCTTCCAGGCAATCGCCGTGGTAGGGACAGTTTCCCGCATACGGGTCGCGCTCCCAATCGTGGGGCACGCGCAGGTGGCCCATCTCCGGGTGGAGCAGGCCGTGCAGCAGCTGGCCGTTGACCAGCGCCCCGCCGCCAATGCCGGTGCCAATGGTCAGGTAAAGAAAGGTGTCCAGCCCCTGGGCGGCGCCCCAACGGCCCTCGGCCAGGGCCGCGCCATTCACGTCGGTGTCAAAGGCGACCGGCAGCGCCAGCGCCGCGCTCACGGCGCCGGCAAGGTCGGTGTGCGCCCAGCCCGGCTTCGGCGTCGTCGTAATCTGGCCGTAGCCGGGGGAGGTCGGATTCGGGTCGAGCGGCCCAAAGGCGGCGATGCCGATAGCGGCCAGCGCGCCGTAGCGCTCGCGCTGCGTCTGCAAGAAGGCGATGGCCTGCGCAATCGTCGCCTCCGGCGCGCCGGTGGGGAAGCGGACCTCGGCGCGCAGATCCTCCGGCCCGCTGCCCACGGCACAGACAAACTTGGTGCCGCCGGCCTCGATGCCGCCGACCAGCGCCCCTGGCCCCGGATTTACCGTGGCGCCCACCCCTGTTGCACCCGCTAGCCGACCTGCAGCCAGTGTGCGGCAAACGGCTCCAGGTTCAAGACGAGCGGCCAATGGTTCACCACCAGCTCTTCCGTCTCGGCCAGCAGATCGACGAGCGGCCGGCCAGCGTAGGCGCCGAGCTCCAGGCTGACGCTCTGCCGCTGCTGGTCCAGGTTATAGAGGCAGAGCACGCGTTGCTCGCCCTGCGTGCGCCAGTAGGCGAGGATCGTCTTGTTTTCGGCGTGGAACCAGCTCATCTCGCCCTGCTGCAGCGCCGGGCTTTGCCGGCGCGCCTGCAGCAGGAAGCGGGTAGCCCAGAGATAGGAATCAGGATCGCCTTCAGCCGCGGCCACGTTGACCCTATCATAGGCGAACGGCCCCTCGGCGATGACCGGCAGGTAGGTAGCGGCCGCCGTGCTGAAGCCGGCATGGGTCGAGCTGTCCCACTGCATGGGCGTGCGCACGCCGTAGCGGTCCGGCAGCTCGATATTGTCGCCCATGCCAATCTCGTCGCCGTAGTAGACGACGGGCGTGCCGGGCAGCGAGAGCAGCATGGCATTGAGCAGCAGCCAGCGCCGCTTATCGTTATCCACCAGCGGCGCCAGGCGGCGGCGGATGCCCAGGTTGATGCGCATGCGCGGCTCCGGCGCGTATTGCTCCCACATCCACTGCCGTTCCTGCGGCGTGACCATCTCCAGTGTCAGCTCGTCGTGGTTGCGCAGGAAGGTCACCCACTGCGCGTTCTCCGGGATGGGCGGGGTGCGCTCCAGAATATCGACAATGGGGCGGCGGTCATGCTGGCGGATCGCCATATAGAGGCGCGGCATGATGGGGAAATGGAAGCACATATGGAACTCGTCGCCGTCGCCAAAATAGTCGCGCACGTCCTGCGGCCACTGGTTGGCTTCGGCAATGAGGATCCGGCCCGGATATTCGGCGTCCAGCATGGCCCGCACTTTCTTGAGGAAGGCGTGGGTCTCCGGCAGGTTCTCGCAATTGGTGCCCTCGCGCTCATAGAGGTAGGGCACGGCGTCGGCGCGGAAGCCGTCGATGCCCATGTCCAGCCAGAAGCGCATGACGTTGAACATCTCTTCCTGGACCGCCGGGTTGTCGTAGTTCAGGTCGGGCTGGCTGCTGTAGAAACGGTGCCAGAAGTATTTGCCGGCCACTTCGTCATAACTCCAGTTGCTCTCCTCGAAGTCGAGAAAGATGATGCGCGCGTCGGCGTATTCCGTGCCCGTCTCGCTCCAGACGTAGTAGTCGTGGTAAGGGCTATTGGGGTCGCGCCGGGCTTCCTGGAACCAGGGATGCTCGTCGCTGGTGTGGTTCATCACCAGGTCGGTGACGACGCGCAGGCCGCGCTCGTGGGCGGCGTCGAGGAAGGCTTTGAAGTCGTCCAGGGTGCCATAGTCGGGATGGATGCCGTAATAATCCGCCACGTCATAGCCGTCGTCGCGCAGCGGCGAGGGATACATGGGCATGATCCAGATACAGTCCACGCCAAGCGAGCGGACGTGGTCGAGCCGCTCGATGGCGCCGCGGAAGTCGCCGTTGCCGTCGCCGTCACTGTCCTGGTAGGCGCGGATATACATCTGGTAAAAGACGGCCTGCTGATACCAGCGAAGATTGTCAGAACTCATAGACAGCTTCCTTTTTGTGAGGGCGCAGGCGGCCACAGCGCGCAAGCCGCGCCGGGCCGCCGCAGCCTGTCAGCAGCCCCTCACGCCAGATCAACTGGTTGGTTGTCGGGCTAACCCTTGACAGCGCCGGCAAGCATGCCGCGCACGAAGTAGCGTTGGAGCCCGAAGAAAACGATCATTGGCAGCAGCATCGAGATGAAGGCCGCCGCCGTCAGCAGCTGCCAGCCGGCGCCCAGCGAGGTGACCATGTTGCTGATTTGGTACGTCAGCACAGGGCGGGTGCCGCCCAGGAAGACCAGGGCCACCAGCAGGTCGTTCCAGACCCAGAGGAACTGGAAGATGCCCAGCGAGGCGATAGCCGGCATCGCCAGCGGCAGCGCCAGCCGCGTGAAGGCGGTCCAGTGAGAGGCGCCGTCGAGATAGGCCGACTCAAAGAGATCGCGCGGCAGGGCGCCCAGGAAGTTGCGCATCAGATAGATAGCGTAGGGCATGCCAAAGCCGGTATGGAAGAGCCAGACGCCGAGGAAGGTACCGTTCAGCCCCGCCTGGGCGTAAAAGCGAGAGATGGGCACCAGCGTCATCTGCAGCGGCACCACCTGGAGACCGACCAGCAGGGCAAAGAGCAGGTTGCGGTAGCGGAAATCGAACCAGGCGAAGGAGTAAGCAGCCAGCGCCGCCAGCAGAATGGGCGCCAGCGTGGCCGGTAGCGTGACAATGACGCTGTTCAGGAAAGCCCGGCCCATGCCGCGGCGGTTAAGGATATCGCTAATGTCGCAGTTGAGATCCAGCGCCTGCGTCCCGGCCTCACAGGCTGCCAGGTAATTCTCGGTGCCGCGATAGCCCATGAGCGCATCGACGTAGTTGTTGAGCGTCAGGCGCGGCGGCGCTTCAATACCGGAGATACGCCGCAAGTAGACGGCAATATCGGCCGCTTCCTGCGCCGTCGGCAGCGGGTGATCGCCCATGTGCGGCTGCCCGTTGATATCGTCACGCAGCATCGCCAGCAGCTGCAGCGAGCGCGGGTATTGGCCGACCAGCTCAGCATTCGTCAGGTCGGCTGTAGCAATTTCCTGCCCGTCATCTCCATGGCACGAGGCGCATAGATTCGCGTAATCTGACCGGCCCGTGGGCGGCGCCAGAATCGTCCACCAGCCGGAGCTGTTAACATCCTGGAAGGGGCGCAGCGAGGTGACGAGCAGACCAATAGTGGGGATGAGCCAGAGGAGGACCAGGCCGATGACGACAATGTTAAGGGGTAACCGCTCCAGAGCGCGGTGGCGTTTCTGGTTATTCATCGCATGGACTCCTGTTGCCGGAAGCGCCGGATGTTGATGAACATGAACGGAATAATCGCCACGATCAGGACGACGGCCACCGCCGTGCCGCGGCCAACGTTAAAGTTCTGGTACATGACCTTGTACATACGGGTCGCCATCACTTCCGTGCCAAAGGCGCCGCCGGTCATCACGTAGACAATGTCGAAGACTTTGAGCACGTTAATAATCATCGTCGTGATGACGACGACAATCGTCGGCGCGATGATGGGCACCATGATGCGCCAGAACACGGACCATTCGGACGCGCCGTCGACGCGGGCCGCTTCCAGAATCTCCGAGGGCACGGCCTTGAGCGACGCGGAAAGGATGGTCATGCAGAAGCCGGTCCACATCCAGACGCCGACGACGATGAGGGCAAAGGTGTTGATGTTTGGCGTCTGCAGCCAGGCAACCGGGTCGCCGCCCAGCGCGGTGATGATGCCGTTGAGCAGGCCGATCTGCACGTTGCCTGTGCCGTAGTCGTAGACGAACTTCCAGATGACGCCCGCGCCGACGAAGGAGATTGCCATGGGCATGAAGATGATGGCTTTCGCCAGCGCTTCATAGCGCACGCGGTCGGCCAGCACAGCAATGAGCAGGCCCAGTCCGACCGTGCCCGACACCATGAAGACAATCCACTTGAGGTTATTGCCGTAGGATGAGAACCAAAAGCTGCGCAGCGCGCTCAGCGGCGAGCTAAGATCCAGCTCCTGCGTCAGCGCAAAGCGGTAGTTCTCCAGGACTCCCCAACAGGGCTGGTCTGCCCGGCAGGTTGTGCTTGCCGGCGCCGTCGCGTCTGCATTCTGCAGGCTCAGGCCGATGGTGTTGATCATCGGGTAGATGATAAAGAACGCCATGATCAGGAGCGCCGGCAGCAAGTAGAGCCACGGCGTGACGCGCCCCTGTTTCATGATCTGCGGCACGGGTGCAGTCATTGTTCCCTCCTTTGCTGGCACGTTTTTGCCGCTCTCTCCGCCGGCGACTGGCAGGCGCCGGGGCGGCAGCGGCAATCAGGGAAAAGATTGAGAGGCGGCCCACACGGCCGCCTCTCAATCAGTCTAAGCGTTTATTGGCCGGTTGCCTCTGCCTGGATTTCCGTTGCTGCTCCAAGCGCCTCGGCGATATCGTCGCCACTGACGGCGGCGATAATGGCCGTCCATTCGGCGTTTCCAAAGCCGCCGGGGATGGAGTCGCCAATATCCGGCGCGAAGCCGCCGGCCTCGGCCAGGATCTGGGCCCGATTCGCCAGGCCAGGATCGACGTAGGCGTCGGCAGCAGCGCTGTTCGGGGTCAGGTCGAAACCAACCTCGGCCCAGCGGCGCGCGCCGGCTTCACTGGTCAGATAGGCAAAGATCGCCTGTACAGCCGGTTCGTCGCTGAAGGCCATCATCCAGTCGGAGCCACCCTGCACGCCCTGGGCGCCGGGGAAGCCGAAGAAGTCGAAGTCAACGCCATACTCCAGGTCCGGGAACTGATTCATGATCTCGCCGCCGGCAAAGCCAGACTGCTTGACCATCATCGCCTCGGGCGGATCGGAGAAGACGCGGTAGATGGCATCCACGAAACCGGTGGACAGCGTACCCTGCGCACCGCCTATGGTGTAGGCCGGGTCAGAGGCCCAGGTGCGGTAGATCTCATACGCTTCCTGCACGCCGGCGTCGTTGTAGGGGATTTCCCCGGAGATGATGCTGTTCACGTAGTCGGGGCCCTGCGTCACCAGGAGGATGTCCTGGATGAAGTCGGAGCCGGTCCAGCCGGTGGCGTCGCCGGACTCAAAGCCCATCGACCACGGCACGTTGCCATCGGCCACCATCTGCTCGACCAGCGCGTCCAGCTCGTCCCAGGTCTGGGGCACGGTATAGCCGAAGGCGTCGAAGTTGAGCGGGCTGTACCAGATGATCGTCTTGATGTCGGCTTTCACCGGGACGCCGAGCCACTCGCCGTCGACGGTGCCAATCTCACGCCAGAAGTCGGCGTAGTTTTCTTCATGCACGCCCAGATTGGTGACCGGGATCAGCTGATCCTTGTACTGCTCCAGCTGGGTGACATTGAAGAAGGTAATGTCCGGCGGCGTGCCGGCCTGGACGCGGGTGTCCAGCAGCGCCTGGTCGCGGCTCGCCTCTGGCGCCAGGACAATGCCACAGGCGTCGATGAGCGGCTGCAGGATATTGTTGAGGTTTTCTTCCTCCTGGCCAGACCACTGGTAGAGCATGGTCACTTCGTCGCCGGCCTGGGCGCCCATGCAGTCTATGTCGCCCATAACGACTTCGTCCATGGGTTCTTCGTCCATGGGTTCTTCATCCATGGGTTCTTCGTCCATGGGTTCTTCGTCCACGGGCGCTTCATCGACCGGCGCCTCGACGACGGGATCCTCGACGACATTGGCGTTGCCGCCGCAGGCGACAAACAG
>CAZOGK010000027.1:0-2120 GCA_964579295.1 uncultured Ardenticatenaceae bacterium | reverse complement strand
CCTCGACGACGGGATCCTCGACGACATTGGCGTTGCCGCCGCAGGCGACAAACAGCAGCGCCAGAACGGTCAGCAGCGCCAGCATGAGAAACTTCTTGTTACTAAACATGTTCTCCTCCAGATATTCGCACATTCGTTAATGGGGTGAACCAGATCTCATCTTTTGTCACATCAGCTTTTCCCGGGCATCACCTCCTTTCGTGGGTGCAGGCTTGCTCCAATCTCTGCTAACTGGTGGGGTCACCGGCCGGGCGGCGGCGCCGTCGTGGCGCGGGCGACCAGCTCGGTCGGTAAGATAATCTGCTGCGGGCCGTGCGGGGGCGAGGTGATCGCCTCAAGCAACAGCTCGCCGCCGAGGACGCCTGATTCAAAGAGCTGCTGCCGCACCGTCGCCAGGTTGAGATACTTCGCCATCTCAATGTCGTCGTAGCCAATGACTGACAACTGTTCGGGCACGGCCAGCTCCATGTCGTTGGCGGCTTCCAGGACGCCGATTGCCAGCGTGTCGTTGGTAGCGAAGATGGCAGTCGGCCTGTCTGCAAGCGTCAGCAAGCGGCAGGCTTGCTCATAGGCCGACTCGCGGCTGTGTTCGCCGTGCACGCTATAGTCGGGCCGCACGGCAATGCCGGCCGCGCGCAGCGCCTCGGCATAGCCGGTGTACCGGTCGCGGTTGGCCGTGAAGTGGAAGGTGCTGTCGGCAAAATCGCTCAGGAAGCCAATGCGCCGGTGGCCCAGGTCCAGCAGGTGCTGCGTCGCCTTCCTGCCGCCGGCCACGTCGTCGATGACGACCCGGCTGAAATCCGGGTGGGCAATATCCACCAGAATGGAAGGGCCGCCAAAACCCAGCAGCCGCTTGACCTGCGCTTCCGGCGGGCGCAAGGAGATGATGAGCAGGCCGTCAAAGCGCTCGGCGCGGGGCACATCGCGGAACATCGCCTCGTAGCGATTGGCGCTCTCCACGTTGTAGACGACCAGGTCATATTCCGTCTGCGCCAGCACCGATTCAACGCCGCGCAGCCGCTCGACCACGGCCGGCCGTGTAAAGAAGGGGGCGATGACGGCAATCGTCAGGGTCTTGCCCAGGGACAGGCGGCGGGCAATGACGTTGGGGCTGTAGTCAAGCTCGGCGATGGCCGCCAGCACCTTGTCGCGCGTCCGGGCGCTCACGGCCGGGCTGCCGTTGAGCACGCGGGAAACAGTACCGACGCCGACGCCGGCGCGCCGGGCGACGTCGCGGATGGTGGCTGGCATTCGCTTCTTCTCTCTAAACACGCGCACCACCTGACTCAAACCGTGCGGAACCCTCGCTGCGAAGGGCCGCCTTCCTGGGCACTTCCCCGGTACGGATGCGGCAGATGGAACCGGTTCCAATAAAGACAATATACAATACGAAGGGAGTGCGTGTCAAGCAGGAAATGACCGGCGCGGGCCTTGCCGGCCGGCTGGCTCCGGGTTATTTGCGGTTGTCGGCCCTGGAAGCGGGAGTCAGGCCGGCTCTACCGGCGCGGCCATCAGACCCAGGTTGGCTCCTCGTAGACGCCGAACACCTGGCGCAGCACGCCGGTAATCTCGCCCAGTGTGGCGTAGGCGTGCACGGCGTCCAGCAGGTAGGGCATGAGGTTTTCGTCGCCGGCGGCCGCGCCGCGCAGCGCCCCCAGTGTGCTGCTCACGCGCTCGTTATCGCGCTCGCGCCGCAGGCGCTCCAGGCGGGCGACCTGCCGCTCGTAGCCCTGTGGGTCCATATCCAGAATGGGAATGCGCAGCTCGTCGTTCTCGCCGTCAAAGGCATTGACGCCGATGATCTTGCGGCTGCCGCTGTCAACCTGCCGCTGGTATTCGTAAGCGGCGTTGCTGATCTCGTTCTGGAAGAAGCCCTGCTCGATAGCCGGCAGTACGCCGCCCAGGGCGTCTACCTGCTGCCAGTAATCGTAGACCTGGCGCTCTATCTTATCGGTCTCATGCTCCACGAAGAAGCTGCCGCCGAGCGGGTCGATGGTGTTTGCCGCGCCGCTCTCCTCGGCGATGATCTGCTGCGTGCGCATGGCAATCGTCACCGCCTCTTCGCTGGGCAGGGCCAGCGCCTCGTCCATGCTGTTGGTGTGCAGGCTCTGCGTGCCGCC
>CAZOGK010000026.1:34588-47368 GCA_964579295.1 uncultured Ardenticatenaceae bacterium | reverse complement strand
GCCGGCGCAGACGACGAAGTGGAGCTATCTATCCCGCCCGACTTGCTGCCGCCCGTGCCGGCGAACGGCGGCGACCGGGGCGGCGCCGGCGACGAGGAGGAGATGTCGGCCGCGCCGCCGGAAACGGGCGCCGGGCCGGAGGAAGCCGAAGCGGCCGAGGGGGCCACGGCCCGCTGGATCGACGCTACCATCGCCGATCATGATGCTGAAAAGCCGCTGCAGTCCGGCGAGATCTACACGCTGGCTTTCGGCATTGACACGAAGCCGGGCGATGTGGCAACCCTGCTCGATAGCGGGCGCGTCTTCACCCCCGGCGAGCGCCTCGTCGAGCTGACGGCCATCCTGCACAGCGACGACTTCCACGTCTACACACTGGAGCCGCAGCGCATCTTCCTGCCCAGCAGCGGCAAGTCGAAGAACAAGGCCCGCTTCGACGTCGAGCCGCGCCGCAACGGCGAAGGCACGGTCAGCGTTTCCTTCTACAAGTACAACAACTTCATCCAGGATATGACCCTGCGCCTGCGCGTCGGCGGCGAGGGCGGCGCCTTTGTCGGCCAGCCGGAGAGCACTGGGCGCGGTCCCGAGCTGGCCTTCCCGGTGCAGCCGCGCGACCTCTCGCTCGTCATCAAGGGGCAGGGGCCGTTTGACGTGACGCTGGTAGACACGGGCGTGGCGACCGCCACGCTCAACCTGACGCTGACCGAGCTGGACGCGCACATCAGCGCGCTGCGCGCGGCATTGCACGAGATCGTCTTCTTCCCCTACGGCTGCAGCGACTGTTACGTCTACCAGGAGAAGGTACAGATCCCCGAGGAAGTGCATCAAGCGGCGCTGCAAAAGCTGGCGACCGCCGGCTATCTGCTCTTTCGCCGCATCTTCTACAGCCCGGCCAACGACGCCGGCGCGCGCCTCATTGGCGACCGGCTGCGCGAGCTGGCGCGCCAGCATACGCTGAAGATCCAGATCGTCTCGGACCGCTTTCTGCTGCCCTGGGGCGCGCTCTATCTGGAAAATCCGACGGGGATGGACGAAATCGACCCCGGCGCCTTCCTCGGCTTCCGCCACATCCTGGAGCAGATCCCGCTGCAGCAGACGGGCGCCGTGCTGGAGCCGAATATCCTCAGCCAGCCGGAGCTGGCGGTCAGCGTCAACTTCAACGCCGACATTGACGCCGAGATGTCACTGGGCGTCATCGCCGAGCAGCAGCGCTACTGGCAGGAGCTGGGGCGGGCCGGCGCCACGGTGGCCGTCGCCGACAGCGCCGATAGCCTGCTGCAGCGGCTGCAGCAGGAAAACACAGCCGACCAGATCCTCTACTTCTACTGCCATGCCGGGGGCGGGCGCCCGGACCAGGGACAGAACAGCGTCTATCTCGGCCTCGGCGGCGGGCAGAGGATCACGCTCGACGACCTGGAGCTGAGCCTGGAGGAGCGCCGCTTTGCCGGCGCGCCGCTGGTCTTCGTCAACGCCTGCGAGACGGCCGACCTTTCGCCCTTCTTTTACAGCGGCTTCATGCCCTTCTTCACGGCGCGCGGCGCGCGCGGCTTCATCGGCGCCGAGTGCGAGGTGCCCGCTATCTTCGCCGCCGCCTGGGCCCGCGCCTTTTTCGACTTGTTCCTGGCCGGCAACCGCTCCCTGGGCGAGACCTTCCTGACGCTGCGCCGCCGCTTCCTGACCCAGGACAACAACCTGCTGGGCCTGCTCTATGCGCTCTACTGCGACGGCGACATGCGCGTGCTGCCCGGCGTCGCCCTGACCACTGCGCCGCCAGAGCCGGCCGGCGAGCAGGACGAGCCCTGAGCAGGCTGCTGCGAGTAGGCCCGACAATTGTCATCAGAGCGAGGTTAAGATGAGTATCAACAGCATGACCGATACGATGATCTACGAGGCGATGGTCGCGGAACGGCGCACCGTCACCGTTCCCGGCGAAGGAGAGCGGCCGGGCGCCTTTGCCGGCGCGCCGCCCGTCCTGGGAGCGCCAGGGCCGGCCGCCGCGCCCTCCACCTTTTCCAACGCGCTCAATGCCCTGATCCAGTATATTCCCACCGAATCGGTGACGCTCTACATCGCCACGCTGGCTGCCGCGCCGTCGCTGCAACAGGCCCTTAGCTTTGCCACCGTCGAAGTGATCTACTGGTTCTTCGCCGTGCTGACCCCCATCCTGTTCATCCTCATCTATCTGGGCAAGCGGCGCGCCGCTAACCTGCCCGTCATTCCCAAACGGCTCGAGTGGCCCATCTGGGGCGTCGTCTCCGCCACCATCGCCTTCATGGCCTGGGCGCTGGCCGTGCCCAGCGGCCCCTATCTGCAGAACGACGCTGGCGGCGTAGTCGCCGGCCTGCTGGCCGTCTTCGTCTCGCTGCTGCTGGAGCTGATCGGCCGCGTCGTCACCCCGCGCGCCCAGCCGGCCCCGGCCACAGGCTGACGGCATTCTCGCTGGCCCTTCCTGGCGCGCTTTGTCGCCCGCAATTTGTGACGAAAGTCACCTGCGGTCGCGCGTTTTGGCACTTACCACCCTCTCCCCTGTGAGCTATAGTCAGCCTGGGTGCACAGTCGCCCTGTGCCCGTTATTCAGCCTGAGAACCTGGAGAGGGAAACCATGCCTCGTCTGCTGCGCAACTACTTGCTGGCTGTCCTCACCGTCACCTGGTTAGGTGTGGCGGTTTCTAGCGCCGCTGCCGCCGACGGCGCTGTCGTCCACGCCGTCCTGTTCTACTCGCCAACCTGCCCCCATTGCCATGACGTGATCGACAACGACCTGCCGCCGCTCATGGACAGATACGGCGAGCAGCTGGACATCGTCGGCATTAACACCTCGCACCCCGACGGTCAGGCGCTCTACCAGGCGGCTGTGACTGCCTTCGCCATCCCCCGCGAGCGGTTGGGCGTGCCCGCGCTCATCATTGGCGACCGGGTTCTCGTCGGCTCCGTGGAGATTCCAGAACTGCTTCCCGGCCTCATCGAGGATCATCTGGCAGCCGGCGGCGTGGACTGGCCGGCCATCCCCGGCCTGGTCGCCATCGTCGCCGCGACGCCGGTCGAGACTGCGCCCGCAGCGGCCACGGCCGCCAGCAGCGACAATCCGTTAGCGACCGCTGCCCCAGAGACGGTCGCCGATCGCTTCCGCCGCGACCTGGTGGGCAACTCCCTCGCCGTCGTCGTCCTGGCCGGCATGGTCGCCGTCGTCGTCGCCAGCTTCCGCCGCACCTCCGCCCGCGGCAGGGTGCCGGGCTGGCAGCGATGGGCCATTCCCGTGCTGGTCGTCGCCGGCCTCTTCATCTCCGCCTACATGACCTTTGTGGAGACGACGGGCGCCACCGCCGTCTGCGGCCCGGTTGGCGACTGCAACGCGGTCCAGCAGAGCAGCTATGCGCTGCTTTTCGGCGTCCTGCCCATCGGCGTGGTCGGACTGGCCGGCTACGCGGCCCTGGGCATCGCCTGGCTGGCCGCCCATCGGGGCCACCTTTCCTTTACCCCCCTGGCGCTCCTGGCTTTCGGCGGCACGCTCTTCTCCATTTACCTGACTTTTCTGGAGCCATTCGTCATCGGCGCCACCTGCATCTGGTGCCTCAGCTCGGCCGTGGTCATCACCCTGATCTTGCTGCTGGCCCTGCGCCGCTCGCCGCTGGCAACCTGACGCGCCGCCCCTGGGGCCGGAGCTATCTTCGAATAGATTGCTTACTACCCCATGGACAGGGTAGAATCTAAGCACGTCTGTTGTAGTATGCACTTCCCTCACAGGAAAATCGGTGGTCATATGAGAGCCTCACCGAGTTTTTCTGGGCAGCTGCCCCTGGTCACTGTCATTATGCCGGTGTGGAATCCGCGCCGCGACTGGTTGGCACAAGCAGTAGCAAGCGCCTTCCAGGAGAGCGGCTGCCAGATCGAGCTGATCATGGTAGACGACGGCTCGGATGTACCTGTCAGCGAGTGGCTGGCGCCGGCCGATGCCGCACGCATCCGCCTGATTCGCATCCCTCATAGCGGCGTCAGCCGCGCTCGCAACGTCGCCCTGCAGCATAGCCGCGGCCAATTCGTCCGTTTCCTCGATAGCGACGATGTGAGCGTGAGCGAAAGCACGTCTCTGCTGCTCACCCTGGCCCGCACCGAACCGGCCACCATCGCCTATGGCTCCACCATTGTCTGTGATTCATGCTTGCAGCCGCAGGGCGCCATGCGCTCGAAGCTGAGCGGGCGCATCCACTGGCAGGTCGCCGCCGGTCATTTCCACAGCATGATGCAGGCCCTATTGATACCACGACATCTCGCGCTGCAGGGAGATGGTTTTGACGAGCGGTTGATCGTGCAGAGCGATTGGGATTTTGTGCTGCGCATTGGCGAGATGGCCGACATCCGCGGCACAAAAGAACCCGTCTATATGTACCGGCAGCACGAGGCTTCGCTCACCGGCGCCCGGACGCCCCATGAAAATGCGGCGCGCTCTACGGCGATTATCATCCGCGGCTATCTCAAGCGGCACCCGGAGCTGAGAGGCACCCGCGAGGAGCGCAAAGTACGGGCCTATGCCCACTTCCTGATCACGAAGTTTACGTTCCCGATTCGTTCGGTTTTTAGCGCGCAGTTCTGGAGAGCTGTCGCCCTGGACCCGGTACGCGGCGCCTGGATTGCCGGCGCACGGCTTTGTGCATTCGGACAATATACCGTGAAGATGGCGGCCGCCAGAGTGCGGCAGACTGTCCACGCCGGCCGCTAATCCCACGCGGCTAGCTGCTGGCGCGGCGACGGTAACGGATGGCTGCTCCCAGCATCATCATCCTCATAGGCGTCTCCGGCGCAGGCAAGACGACCATTGGGCGGCGGCTCGCCGCGGAACTCGGCTGGTCTTTCTTGGACGGCGACGACTTCCACCCCGCGGCCAACATCGCCAAAATGGCGCGCGGCCAGCCGCTGACAGACGACGACCGCGCGCCCTGGCTGGAGCGGCTGCACGCGCTGATTGCCGGGCGCCTGACCAGCAACCAGCCTGTTGTCCTCGCCGCTTCGCTGCTCAAAGAAGACTACCGCCGGCGCATCCTTGCCGGCAATGCGGGCGCCGCCGTCGTCCACCTGCGCGGTGACTACGATCTCATCCACCGCCGCCTCAAGGAGCGCGCAGGCCACTACATGCCGCCCGCCCTGCTGCAAAGCCAGTTCGACGACCTTGAGCCGCCGCAGAACGCGCTCATCGTCGATGCGGCCCAGACGCCCGCCGCCATCGTCCGCCACATCCGCGCCGCACTCGGGCTGTGAGCAGCCCCTTACTTACTGGCGGCTGACCCCACCTGCCTCTTGACAACCTATCTGTTTTGCTTTATGCTTCAATTAACTTTGTAATACAAACTAAGCTGTACTATGGAGTTAATTGTGAAACAGGATTTGCAGCGTATTGAATATGTAACCCGCCATTTTGCCGAGCTGCAGGGGCTGCGCATCCTGCCCTTTGCCCTCTATCTGGTTGCCGGCGCGCTCTACGATGCGACCTGGGGTTATCGTTCCCATGCGACCATCGGCATGACCGTGCTCTGGCTCACCGCCCTGGCCGCCGGCGTTGCCTATCTGCGCCTGGGCGACTACTATCGCCGGGAGTTTGGACAGGTACAGCCCAGGGTGGAGCCAGGGAAACAGCGAGTATCTATGGCGCTTTTCGTCGCCTTCCTGCTGCTTAATTTTGCCCTGGCGGCAGCCGACCGGGCGACCGGCCAGAGCTACCATACGCAGATCATGATCGCCTGGTGGGCAGCGCTGGCCCTGCTCTTGCTGGCGCTCTGGGGCCTGAGCGGCTCCCGGCTTGGCTGGCCCCGCCGCTTCTCCTTATGGCCCATCGTCATTCTCCTGGCGACTGGTCTCTGGAGCCTGCCCGGCTCGCCCAGCCAGCAAGCCTGTTACCCGAACGGCTTCAATAGCTGCGTCGCCATCGATCTGCTGGTCGCACTGCTGGTCGTCGCCGGCGGCCTCTACAACCACCGCCTGCTGGTGCAGAGCGTGCAGCCGCTGCCGCTGGAAAACTATGAATGAGCCATTTGCCGGGATAGCCGGCTTAGACAAGCTGATTCACGAGCCGGCGCGCTTAGCCATTCTCACGGCGCTCAACGCCTGCCACAGCGCCGACTTCCTCTATCTGCAGCGGCTGACCGGCCTGACCGCCGGCAATCTCTCCGCCCATCTCACGCGGCTGGAAGAGGCGGGACTGGTGGCAATTGAGAAACAGTTCGTCAACAGGCGGCCGAATACGCAGGCAAGCCTGACGGAGACGGGTCAGGCTACCATCCGGCAATATTGGCAAACCCTCGATCTGCTGCGGCGACAGGCCAGCGACTGGCAGCCGCCTTCAACTTCCGATGAGAAGCTGAGCGAGCGTTGAGAGCAGAGGCAAAGATGATTACAGAGCTAGATAGCGTCGTGTCGTTTGGAGTCGGCCAGTTAACAAGCAAGCCTCTTGTCATAGATGACGACACCGCCACCACCAGCAGCGCCAAAGCCGCTTTCAACCCCCAACTTTCCTCTTAATAGATTACGACACCTCTACCACCAGCAGCGCCATATCGTCGAACTGGGCTGCGTCGCCCTGAAAGGCGATCAGCGCGTCAAAAATCGTGTTGCAGAGGTTGCCCGGCTCCTCCGCCTGCGCTTCGATGAGCGCCGCCAGCCGCTCCCGCTCGAAGAAGTCGCCCGCCGGCGACTGCACGTCGCTGAGACCATCGCTGTAGAGCAGCAGCCGGTCGCCCGGCGCCAGCGGCACAATCGCTTCGGTTAGCTGCAGCCGGCCGGCGCCGACCAGCCCCAATGCCATGCCGTCGCCGGGCAGCTCGGTCACCTGGCCGTCGCGCAGGAGGAAGGGCCGTTCGTGACCGGCGCGGCAGTAGGTGAAGAGCCGGCTGCTGCGCTCCAGGATGCCGTAGAAGACGGTGACAAACATATCCGGCTCGCCCAGGTCGATCAGCAGCTGGTTCACACGGGCCAGCGTCGCCAGCGGCGAGCGAGCGCGCGTGCCTTCCGCCCGCAGCAGGCTGCGCGTCAGGGCCATATAGAGCGCCGCCGGCATCCCCTTATCGGAGACATCGCCCACGGCAACGGCAATATGCTCGTCGTCGATGAGAAAGGCGTCGTAGAAGTCGCCGCCGACTTCGCGCGCCGGCCGGTAGTAGCTGGCAAAGTCATAGCCGGGCACCTGCGGGAAGGCGCGCGGCAACATGCGCTGCTGCACGGCCCGCGCCAGCTCCAGCTCGCGCTCCATCCGCTCTTTCTGGGCCAGCCCCTCGTGCGCCGCCGCCAGCGCCGCCATCTGCTGCTGCAGCAGGTCAATCAGGCCGGCGCGGTGGAGGGTGACAATCGCCAGCGCCGCCAGCCCGCGCAGCAACGATATCTCGCCGGGGGCAAAGTGGTTCTTGCGCGCCGACTGGACGAGCAGGGCGCCCGCAGGTTCGCCCTGCTTGAGCAGAGGCAGGAAGAGGCCGCCGCGGATATTGGAGGCGCGGACGCCGGGCCGCAGCGGGCCGATGCCCGGTGGGCGCCCGTCGAAGGACCGCTCGCTGTATTCCTCCAGGCCGATCCTCACGGGGGATTCGATGCGCGCCAAGTCCCAGCCGTGGCTGGCGAGGATCTCGGCTTCGTCGCCCTCGTGCCGCAGGTAGAGCAGCGCATAGTCGCCGCCGCTCAGCTCGCAGGCCTGCACGCAGATCTGGTGGGCCAGCGTGCGCAGGTCGCCGGTACTTGCCAGCGCCTCGCCGACAGCCTGCAGCGAGATCAGCGCCTCGGTGCGCTGCTGCGCCACGCGGTAGGCGCCCTCCAGCTCCGCCCGGCGAAGCTGCACGGTCGAGCGCGCCTCGCTCAACGCCCGCTCGCTGGCCGTGAACAGCCGGTAGTGGCGCTGCACCTCATCCTCGTGCAGGTAGAGCAGGTCGTCGAGCGCGAGGCGCCCATCCTGGGCCAGGTGGCTCAGGTACTCTTCCAGCGGCAGATTACCGGCCGGGTCGTGGCGGCAGTAGAGGTCAAAGGCCGCGATCGTGTCCTGGCGGCCGCGGCCCTGGCAGCTATCGCAACCGGCTGCGCGAAAGAACGGGCCGGGCAGCGCCTTCGGCCAGCGCTGCGCCAGCAGGGCGCTCTCGGCGTCGTCGGGCGCAATCTCCGCGCGGCAGTGGGGGCAGAGCGCGGGCAGGCGCTGCACGGCCAGCGCCCAGCGCAGCGCGTCGAGGTCGCCCGGCGCCGCGCCCAGCTCCACCAGCTGGCGGGCCACTGCCGGGCCGCGCGCGGCCGTCTCCAGCTGCGCCAGGATGCGCTGCCCGGCGCGCGCCGCCGCCAGGGCCGGGCCCGCCACCTGCGCGTCGATATGCTCAATCACCACGAGCGCTGTATCCGCAGAGTTACTGAGAGCGGCCAGCGCGGCGACCACCTCGCCCGGCGACTGTACCACCTGTTCCACGACGCGGTTGCGCAGCCGGCGAGCGACGCGCAGCGCGCCTCGCTCGCCGCTGATGATATGTGCGCGGGTCTGGGGCTGGCTCTCCAACAGCTGGCGCACCAGGATGCGAAAGATGGTCGTGCGGCCGGAGCCGGGCACGCCGGCCGCCTCGCAGATTTCCGGCCGCGGGTCGAGGCCGGCGACGATGGTCAGCCCCGAGTCGTCGGCCAACAACCTGCCGATCAGTGGATCCAGCGCCGGCAGATGGATGAAATCGTTCAGCTCCAGCATCGGCCAGATTGTAGCCCAGAACGACCATTTGTTCGAGAGGCGCGTGCCCTGCTCCAGTTGTCGGGCGCAGCCATCCCGGCTACTGTAATAGCCTTATGCGCCGGCCCACTTTTCTCTACAACGTCTATATCTTCGACCTGGACGGCACCGTCTATCTGGGCGACGCGTTGCTGCCCGGCGCGGCGCAGACCATCGGCCGGCTGCGCGCGCTGGGGCGGCGCGTCCTCTTCCTCAGCAACAATCCGACGCGGACGCGGCAGGCCTATGCGCAGCGGCTGGCGGGCATGGGCCTGCCCACCGGCGCAGCGGAGGTCGTCAACAGCAGCAGCGTCATGGTCGATTTCCTGCAGCGGCGGATGCCCGGCGCCCGGCTGTTCGTCGTCGGCGAGTCGTCGCTGCAGGAGGAGCTGCAGAGTGGCGGCTTTACGCTGACAGAAAATGCGGCCGAGGTAGACGCAGTCATCGCCAGCTTCGACCGCACTTTCGACTACCGCAAGCTGCAGATTGCCTTTGACGCCATCCGGGCCGGCGCGCGCTTCTTTGCCACCAACGCCGACCGCTACTGCCCCGTGCCCGGCGGCGGGCAGCCCGACGCCGCGGCCATGATTGCGGCCATCGAGGCCAGCACTGGCGTCCCTGTCGAAGCCGTGGTTGGCAAGCCCTCCCGCTTTATGGCCGAGGCCATTCTGGCCCTGGCCGGCGCCCCGCCCCAGCGCTGCCTGATGATCGGCGACCGGCTGGAGACCGACGTGCTCCTGGGGCTGGAGCACGGTATGGACGCCGCCCTTGTCCTCACCGGCGCGACCGCAGCGGAAGAGCTGGCGGGCGCGCCCATTCAGCCAACTTACGTGATTGGCAGCCTCGCCGAGCTTCTCCCGTAGCCGTCACCTTCCATCTACAGCAGGTCATAGTGAATCGTTCGTGCTACGATCAGGGACATGCGCGACCTGACCATTGCCGTCGTCGGCTCCGTGCTGGCCGACATCTCGGTCCGCACGCCGCGCCTTCCGCACAGCGGCGAGAATCTCTACGTCGAGGAAGTGACAACCGGTCCCGGCGGTAAGGGGAGCAATGCCGCCGTCACCCTGGCGCGCCACGGCGCCACCGTCCACCTCATCAGCAATGTGGGGGACGATGTTGCCGGCGAGCACATACGGTCGGCGCTGGCGGCAGAAGGCGTCGCGGTTGGCGGCCTGGGCGCCGATCCCAAGACAGCTACCGGCGCTGTGGTCATGATAGCCGAGGATGGCGGCGAAACCTGCTACCTCGCTGCTCCCGGCGCCAGCCGCACGCTCACCGCGGAGGCGCTCGCCGCACGTCTCGCCCCCCACCTTGCCGGCCTCGACGCTATCTACCTTAACCTGGAAGCGCCCGAAGCGGCGCTGCTGGCGGCGGCGGACATTGCGCACCGCCACGCCCTGCCCCTTTTCATCGACGCCGGCCCAGAGCGCCCCATGCCCCCGACCCTCTGGGCGCACGCGGCGCTGCTATCTCCCAACGCGGCCGAAGCCGCCGTGCATACCGGCCTTGGCGTTACCGATCTGAATGGGGCCGAACAGGCAGCACGGGCGCTGCTGGCGCAAGGGCCGGCGCTGGTCGCCGTTAAGCTGGGCGCGCAGGGAACCCTGCTGGTGGAGCGCGGCGGCAGCATCCATCTGCCCGCCTTCTCCGTGCCGGTCGTCGATCCTGCTGGCGCCGGCGACGCCTTTACCGCGGGCCTGACCTGGGCACTGCTGCAAGGAAAGACGCCAGTCGCCGCGGCCCGCTGGGCCAATGCTTGCGGCGCGCTGGCTACCACCCGTCTCGGCACGGCGCCCGCCATGCCTTCATTCGCAGAGGTCCGCGCCTTGCTGGCAGCACACCCGTCACGGGCGGACGATGACTGAGCCAATGGTCAGCCGGTCGGCAAAATCGGCAGAGTCGCCGCTCGGTGGGAGCCGGGCTCCACTTTCCAACTCGTAGAGGCCGGCCTGCAGCAGGTAGTCGCCTGGCGGCACATTCAGCGGCAGCTCGCGCCTGTCGGCGATAATCTCCCCGGGCGCCCAGAAGCTGGTGGGATAAAGACCCTCGAGCGGCGGCGCATCAAAGGCGGCGACGAACTCGCCATCGGCCCTCAGCAGATGCAAAAACACGGTGTAATTCCGTTCCACCGGCGCCCGCGACGCCCAGAACAGGGTCAGCGGCAGCGGCTCGCCGCGCGCGACCGACATGGGTAGCTGCGCCTGCAGCAGGGCGATCGACTCGTCAAAAAGCGCGTCCAGCTTCTGCGCTTCCGCAGGGATGGTAACAGGCTGCGGCGCGCGTTTCAGCGTGCCAACGCCGCTGGTCGTGGCGCCGGGCAGCCCATCCTGCACGGGCACTGGCTCCCCGGACTGCGGATCGACGACGGCGACCGACAGGGTGTAGGCCACAGGCGCCGGGCGTTCGTCGAGCGGCAGGCGGTAGACATCGCGGACGAGCATGCCTGCTTCCCAGCCAGTGGTCGGGTTGTCGCCGGGATAGGCGTTGTCAATCATTTTGACGGGCACGCCCAGCGCATCGGCCAGCGTCACGCGCACAGTGAAGCGCTGCTCCACCTGCTGTGGGGCATACCAGTACAGAGCCAGCAGGTCTGGCTCCTCCATCTCGTAACCGAGGAGCCGGAAAACGCCAAAATCACCTGCGTCCGGGCGCGCCATGCCGGGGATCCCCTCCGCCTCAGGATGAACGACCAGCGGTGTGTTGCGGGTATCAAGGATCGCCAGCTTCAGCACAAGCAGGCCGGCCAGCAGCGCGGGCAGCCACCAGGAGACAGCGCCCGGCTGGCCCCGGCCGGGAATGATAGCGGGGGCAGCCGGGCGCCGGCGCGCGCTCGCCAGGAGGGTCGCGGCCACGACGGCCAGGCTCAGCAGCGAGAGCCCATCTGCCAGCCAGCGCACTGGCGTTCGCGTCCAGGTTACGACCAGCTCGTGCCGGCCGGCCGGTAGCCGGATCTGCAGGCGCCCCTGCTCGCCGGCGACGATGAGCCGGCGGGCGCCGTCCACCTCGGCGCGCCAGCCCGGGAAGTAATGGACGGCCAGCGTCACGGTCTCCGGCGCTGGTAAGTGGAGTTCCCAGCGGGCAGAGAGAAGCCCGCCGCCGGCGCTGCGCACGGCAACACCGTCGGGCACGAGCAGCTTCTTGAATAGCGGCGCGCCGCGGTCGGCGCCACTGAACGCGGGACCGGCAGGCCACTCTGCGACCGCCTCGCTGCTGTACTCACCCCAGGCAGTCAGGCCGACAATTCCTGCCCGCTGCTGCACGGCCGTGACGTCGGCCAGGGAAGGCTGCGGCGGAAGTGCAGCCAGGCGCGCCGGATAAAGGTAGGGCGCCGCGTTGAGAAAGGCGAGTGTCAGGGCAGTGGCCAGCAGCCCCGGCCGCCAGGCAGCTTTCAGGGCTACTGCCCACCAGGCCACCGGCAGCGCCAGCAGCAATGTGGGCACGTCGAGCAGCCGCCAGGGAAACTGTACCTGCCGCAGGAGTTCGCTCCGTTCCCACAACGGCGCCGAGACGGGGATGGTCAGCAGGAATACGCCAAGCCCGGCGAGCCCGGCCAGAGCAGCCAGAGCCGGCGCGCGCGCGGCCGGGGAGTGGGGATCGCGCCGCCACTGTGCGGCTGCCAGCACGACGGCGCCGCCGCCGAGCAGCAGCTGTACCAGACCAGGGCTGTGGGGCAGCGGCGTCTTGGCCAGCCCGGCGATCGTCTGCTCCGGCCAGGAGAAAGCCGCGGCAAAGTGATCAGAAAAGATGGCGCCGCCTTCTTCGACCGAGTCTGCATAGCGGGTGGCGTCAAGCTCCCCCAGCCCTGGCAACCAGCTGAACGCCGCCAGCCCCAGGCCCAGGAGCAGGGCCGCCAGCACCGGCCAGGGCCGGGAACGATACAGGATCAGCGAGCCGCCAGCGCCCAGCAGGAGCAATACAGGGATAGAGAACAGCCCGGCTGCCGCGTGGGAGAGGAGAACCAGCGCGACGCTGGCGGCGGCAAGGGCGATGCGCCTCCCGCCGGGGCGCTCGCCCGCCCGCAGCAATGCCCATGCCGCCAGCGGCGCGAACGCCAGGGCCAGCGCATTGGA
>CAZOGK010000026.1:0-34488 GCA_964579295.1 uncultured Ardenticatenaceae bacterium | reverse complement strand
AGCGGCGAGCCATAGCCGTAGACGAGATCCGGCGCCCAGCGTGAGAAGATAATGCCGTTTTGCCACAGCTCGCTCACCACCGGAATGCGGTAATAATGCAGCAGGGCATCGTGCCCGCGCGGCGGCAGGCCGAGCAGCGGCTGCATCGCCAGGGCAGCCACCAGCAGCACCGCGCTCCAGGTGGCAGCGGCAGCGACCGGTGTCGTCACGGGTTTTTGTGGGTCGTCGTTTCTCTTCACGGCAAGGCTGGTCATATGGCGCCGGCCCCGGTCTACGCCGGGCCAGCAGGCAACCAGTTGGTTACCCGGCGGCGAGTATAGCAACCGCCAGTCAGGCAACCCTGCGAGCGCTGCTCTCTTAAGGTTACGCTCACGCCGGCGCTGCGCGTCCTGACCGTCTGCCAGCGCCGGCGTGAGAAGCGCATTTGCGCCGGCGAGCTAATCAACCTGCCTTTTTCACCCAAAATTCAGTACCACTATCATGTGAATTAGGGCACAATAGGGTGGCTACACGCTTCCCTTGTGCTGCACGACGGGAGGTGGGGCCAGGATACGAACGTGCTTTACAACTTGCTGTCACTGGTACAGAGAGGCTAAGGATCAGTTATGGAGGGATTTCTCCAGGTTCTGGGCGGGTTAGCGTTGTTTCTCTTTGGCATCACGATGCTTGGCTCCGGTATGGAGAAGCTGGCGGGTGCGAAGATCCAGGAGTGGCTGGACCGGGTGATCAACAACCGGCTCAAGAGCGCCGCCTTTGGCGCCGTCGGGACCGCTATCCTGCAGAGCAGCGGCCTCGTCATGGTGACCATGCTCGGCCTCATCAATGCCAACCTCATGACCGTCCAGCAGTCGATTGCCGTCATGCTTGGCCAGGAAATCGGCACCACGCTCACGGCTCAGATCGTTGCCTTTGAAGTCGGCGACTTCCGGCTGCTCTTGGTCGTCCTGGGCCTCGTCTTTATGGAGTTTTTCCCGCAGCGTGACTGGAAGAAGTACGGCCAGATTCTCATGGGTCTCGGCATTGTCCTCGTCGGGATGGGTTTCATGGCCGATGCTCTGCGCGCGCTGGTGGCGATTCCCTGGGTAGAGACTACGCTGGTCACCATGGGACAACGTCCCTGGATCGGGCTTCTGGCGGGCATCGTGATTACGTCCATCACCCAGAGCAGCAGCGCCGTCATGAGTGTGGTCGTTGCCATGGGCATAAGCCAGGTGATAACCCTACCAGGGGCGGTAGGCATCATGCTGGGGGCCAACATCGGCTCGTGTGTCACCGGTCTGACCGCTGCCGTCCGCCTCTCGCCCACGGCGCGCCAGGCATCATTCGCCCAGATCATCATTAACGTCGCCGGCGTGGTGCTCTTCCTGCCCTTCATCTCCGAGTTTGCCGGCCTCGTGGCGCGCACGTCCGCCCTGCTGCCGCGACAGATTGCCAACGCGCATACGCTCTTCAACGTGACCGTCAGCATCCTCGCCTTCCCCTTTGTCGGTCAGATTGCCGCGATTGCCAGAAGACTATCCCCGGCCGCGCCGGACAGGGGCAGGGCCAAGCCTACCCTGTACATCGACGAAATGCAGTACGCCGTGCCGGCCGTCGCCCTCACCGAGGCGGCGCGCGAGCTGGTCCACCTGGGAGAGGTGACGGCCGAGATGATCGAGCTGAGCTGCAACGCGCTGCTCGACCAGAACATCGGCAAGGCAGAGCGCGTCTTGAGGCTGGAAGATGAGGTAGTCGATCCCGTTACGCATGAGCTGGAGACCTTCGTCAATACCTTGATGCGCGCCGATCTCAGTATCAGCGAGCAGAAGCGCTGTTTCCAGATCAAGAATCTGCTGACCGACATCGAGCGGGTTGGCGATATGGCCGAGGATATCGCCCACTACGCTCTGGAGCGGGTCGAAACCGGGGCGCCTTTTTCAGACGAGGCCATCCACGAACTGGGCCTGTTATGGCGCTCCGCCCATTCGACCTACCGGCAATCCTTGCAGGCATTTCGCGATGGCAATAGCGAGCTGGCGCAACGGGTCTGCCAGGCAGAGAAGGAGTTCGACCAGCTCTACTGGAAAACCCGCGAGAGGCATATCCGTCGCCTGGAAACCGGTTTATGCCAGCCGGATGCCAACGTGATCTACACCGAGACACTGCGCCTGCTGGAGCGAATCAGCGATCACGCCGACAATCTGGGAGTCAGCGTGGCCCGCAGCAAAAAACATCCATCAGTGCAGATGAAAGAACCGCCCGCGCCACAGGCTGAGAGAACCAGTTCAGTGCCCGGCCGCTAAGCCAGAGGGGCAGGGCTACCGCTGTGCGCGGCAGCCCCGCCCTCTTTAGAATGTGATCACCCCCAGCCAGCGCCAGATCCAGATCACACCCAGGGTCAGGATAACGATACCGATCACGTCCAACACGATACCGCGCTTGAAGATATCCGACACCTTAAACAGGCCCGTTGAATAAGCCATCATCGTCGGCGGGGTGCCAATGACCAGCGCAAAATCAATGGACGAGCCAATAGCCACGACGGCAACAAGCAGCCGCGGGTCCAGATGTAATATCTGCGCCAGCGGAATGGCCAGCGGGATCAGCATCGCCGCGCAGGCAGTGTTGGAGATGAGCGCGCCAATCGCCAGCGTGATGCCGCCGACGAGGAAGACCACCAGCAGCGGCGGCAGCGTCACCAGCCCTGTCAGCTGCAGCGCCACCCAGTCGGACACGCCCGTCAGCACGAGGATGTTGCCCAGCGCCAGCCCGCCGCCAAAGGTCAGCAGCGCATCCCAGTTGATCCGGCTGATATCCTCCTTCTCAACTGTCTCCGTGAAGAAGAGAATGAGGACGCCGCCGAGGGCGACAATAGCCGGGTCAATCCCGTGCCAGAAGTCCGTCAGCCAGAGGGCCACAATGCCCATGAAAACCACGAGTAAGAGGCGCTGCTCCTTCTTCAGCCCGCCCATCTCGGTCAGCTCCTTTTCATAAACGTCGTGGCTGAGATGGTCGCCCACGTGCCGCAACCGGACCCGGAAGGAGAGCAGCAGGTACAGCCAGATAATCGGCACCATGATGATCACGACCGGCAGGCCGTAGGCAAACCAATCGGCAAAGCCCAGCTTCGCGCCGGCGAACTCGCCGAGGAAGCTCATTGCCAGCATGTTTGCCGGCGTGCCAATCGCCGAGCCAATCCCGCCTACCGATGCTGCGTAGGCGATGCCCAGAATGAGCGCCCGGCGGAAGCCGGTGCGGCTTATCTCGCCGGGTATCTTCGCCAGTACCGCCAGGGCGATGGGAATCAGCATCGCCACACTGGCCGTATTCGACATCCACATCGAGAGAAACGCCGAGAGGGATATCATCGTCAGCATCAAGTAAGCCGGCTTCAGACTGGCTCGCTTGAGGATGTTCAGGGCGATGATTCTGTCAACGCCGGTGCGGTTCATTCCTTCCGCCAGCAGGAATCCGGCGAAGAAGAGAACGACGATGGGGTCAAAGAAGCGCTGCAGCACCACGCCCGGCTCGGCCACCGAGGTTACGACCAGCACTACCGGGATCAGCAACGACGCCGCCGACAGCGGCACCAGCTCCGTCAGCCACAGCCCCGCGACGGCGAACAGAAGACCGGTGGTAATCTGCGCCTTATAGGGAATGCGCAGAGTGAAGGTCAGCCAGCCATCGTCCGAGCGGCTCGTAGGCGGCAGCGTCTGCGTCCGGCCCTCACCGCGGATCCTCGACGTCGCCTGGTCCAGTGTCAGGGGCACCGGCTCTCCCTGTGCGTCCAATACCTGCAGCCGGAACTCAATACGCTGGCCCAGTGCATACTGGTGAGCGTCACGTCCTTCGACCAACAGCCGGTAGCCGCCTTCGCTGACGGCCACCTCCGTGACGTCGCCCGCGGCCGCCCCCAGGGTAAACGGATGGCTCACCGACAGTGTCTCCCCGTCCAGAAACAGATCGATGTGGGCCGTATAAGCTCCCAGAGGATAATCCTTGGGCCCCACCAGAAAACCCACAATCCCCAGCAAGACAATGGCAGCGAGGTTGAGATATTTGTGTTCGGGGCGGACGGCGCTCCAGGCGTTCTTCACGCCCCGTATTGCTGAGCGAACTTGTGATTCTTGCATCTTCCTTTAACTCATTTGTCTGCGTCACCGACATACGACGACCGGCTTCGCCGCCGACCTATACTCCCACCAGCCGGTAGCAAAGCCACACGCCAGCTGGCAGCCGGGTTGGTACGGCGAAGCCTGCATACATCTGTATTGCTCGTAAAATCAGAATCGATATGGCTGCTCCTCGGACCCCACTGCCGGCGCGCAGCCTGAAGCAAGCTGGTTGGCGCCCCCGCTCCAATCATCACCCCGGTCGCTACCCATACATACCGCGGCAGAGGAATGCCGTCCGTTTTTCGTTGAATACGCCGCCCTCACCCGCCCGCGGCGCTGCCTTGTCCGACAATCGTACAAACCCTATTATATCGCAAACTTGTAGCGGCGAGTACGGGTTTATGGCTCGCCGCCGACCCCTACTCCGGCAGGGGAGCGCCCGTTTGCAGCGCCTGCGTATACGCCTCCAGCCGGGAATCGTCAAAGCCACGGATATCCTGCAAGAAAGGAAAATCCTCAGGGGAAACCGGCAGCCGAGCCAACGGCTTTACCGGCACAAGGCTGGCTAACTGCGGCACGCGCACCTCATAGGGGCCGAACTGCAGCGAAGGCTGGGTAACAAACGTATCTCCCGGGAGCAAATAGACCATCCCGTTTCGCCATGGCTGCTGGACAAGGGCATCCCGGCTGATGGCAAACACGTAGCGCGGCTCGCTGGTCTCTCCGGCTTCATCTACCAGCCGGATACAGGCGTTGCTGGTCGCCATGGCGTAGCGCTCCCTATCCACAATGGCAAAGAACATCGCCCACAAGCCATCCCCGGCGGCATAGACAGCCGTCTGCGCGCCAAAGGCATTGAGGTCGTGCGCCGGGCGCGGCTCAAAACTCTCGATGTGCGGGTCGCCAGTGCCATGCAAGATAACGCCATGCTGGTCGGCCAGATAACACAAGAACTGCCACCTGGGAACCGGGAAATCGTAACCAATCCAGGTATTCGTTCCCGCCGCTCTTATCCCTGCCATCCAGGCGTCTATCTCCGACCGCGTCTGCCCGTCGATCGCCATCCCCGGCCGCCGCAGCCAGTATTCTGGGAGTTCCATTATCTCGTCTCCTGCCTGGAAGTAACGCTCACGGTCTACGCCTCCAGCGGCCGGAACCCTTCCCCACGCACGTCGTGCACGCCGGTAATAATCACAAACGCCCTGGGATCAACACGGCCAATGATCTGGCGCAGCCGCGCGGACTGGGTGGCCTTAAAGGCAACCATGAGCACCCCGTGCCGCTCGCCGGTGTACATGCCGCGCCCTTCCAGGCGCGTCACGCCCCGGCCCAGCTCGTCGATGACGGCCCGGCTGACCGCCTCCTCCTGGTCCGTAACCACATAGGCCAGCTGCTTGGCTTCCGGCAGGTGGGGCAGCCGCGAGAGCAGGGGCACGTCGGCCTCAAAAACCTCAAAGAAGGCGCGGCGGGCGCGGCGGCCGGCGCGGCGCAGAATCTGGCCTGTTTCCGGCGTGGCGAGCACTTCTGAGGTGGTCTGCTGCAGGCCGGCGGTAGCGTAGCCGACGATTAGCAGCAGAGCATTAAAGACGATGCCTATGGTCAGCATCACGGAGCCGGGGATGGGGCCGGCCTGGGCATTGGCCAGCAAATCGGCGACGGTGTGCGCGGGCTGTGGATGGATCATCACCTTGAGCAGCCAGCTCACGGCCAGGATGAGGAAGAGAAAGACGTAGTTGCGCCGGTAGCGACGGCCAAAAGCCTCGCTGAGACTGATAGGAAAGGTGGGCCGGCGCAGGCTGGCGGTGATTTTCTCGGCCCAGTCTGTCTGCGGCCGGAAGGGAGGCGAGAGCAGGCCGCAGATGAAGTTCGTCTCCATCAGCCGCACCCGGTAGGCCCAGAGCTCGTAATATCGATAGCGGCGCGTCTCGATAAAGAGAAACAGCAAGGCCAAAAGGGTATTGATGAGAATGACGAGATGGGTATTGCCGGCGGCGCTAAAGGCGAAGCTCAGGGCGGCCGCTGTGGTCACTACCGCCCAATTGGTGGTGGTGTCCAGCCGCATGCGCCAGGTATTGGACCGGGAAACCTCGCCACGGTAGAAGTGAATCATGGCCGCGGTGAAGTCATTCGGCCGCAGGCGCTGGTCCATGAATTCCCAGACATGCTCCAGATCGGGTGTGCCGTCTGAGGTGTCGCCAGGATCTTCGTGCATGGTTCCACTCCGTCTTGTTCACGCAGAATCAGTCGTGTGTCTAGTATAGTGCGCTACGCAAGCGATTTCTACCAGGTGCGAAGCGGCCCTGCCCTGCCAGGCCGTGCCGCCGGCCTTATAATAGACTCGCGGCGCCCGAACAGCCGGCCCCGCCCACGGAGGATGCCATGAGCGATGAGACCCAGCGCGGCGCCACTAAGATAGTAGTCGCCTTTCAGGGAGAGCCCGGCGCTTATTCGCAACAGGCAGTGCGCCAGCAGTTCGGCGCCGGCGCCGCCACCCTGCCCTGCCGCTCCTTTTCGGCGATCTTTGATGCCATCCACCGCCGCCAGGCGGATAAGGCCATGCTGCCGGTGGAGAACACGCTGGCCGGGACGGTCATCCCCGCCTATGACCAGCTACTTGATCACGATCTGCGCATCCAGGCGGAGGTGGTGCTGCGCGTCGAACACTGCCTGCTGGCGCCGCCGGGCACAGAGCTGGGCGAGGTACGCCGCGCGCTGTCGCATCCCCAGGCGCTGGCTCAATGCGAGCACACTCTGCGCCGGTTGGGCATCGAGGCGGTGGACCACTATGATACGGCCGGCGCCGCCCGCGACCTGGCCGCCAACCCGCAGCCCGGCGTCGCCGCCATCGCCAGCGCGCTGGCGGCGGAAACTTACAGCCTCGAGATCCTCGTCCGCAACCTGGAAGATGACCTGCTCAACTTCACCCGCTTCTTCGTCCTCGGCACGGAAGAGCCGGAACGCCGCGACCCGAGCAAGACGTCGATTGTCTTCGCCACGCGGCACGTACCCGGGGCGCTGCACGCCGTGATGCATGAGCTGGCCGTGCGCGACATCAACCTGACCAAGATCCAGTCGCGCCCGCGCCGCAACCGGCCCTGGCACTATCTCTTCTACGTCGACTTTGAAGGTCACCAGGACGAGCCGGCCGTGCGTGACGCGCTCTTCGGCATCCTGAAGCGAGCCTCGTTCCTGAAGGTACTGGGCTCTTATCCGGCGGCGCCGCTGCCCGATGCGGCCGGGCCGGGTGGGGGATAGTCCTCAGCGATAGTGGTTCGCTTCTATCTGTCTCTAGGCCAGACCACGAGAAAGACCTGGCAGGTTTTGGAAACCCGTCAGGTCTTCTCGCTCAGGCGCCGGGTTGGAAACCCGACCTACCTACTTCAATGGGGCTGACTCTCCGTGCAGACCCGTCCCCACTCAGAATCAGGCCATTGCGCCGGAGGAGATGGCCTCAAGCATCCGGTTGCACATCTGCTCGCAGTGCCGGCAGGCCTCAGCGCAAATGCGGCAATGCTCATGCATATCCGCATGGCGCTGGCACTCGTCGCCGCAGACGCGGCAGGCGGTGGCGCAGGCGCGCAGCTGCTGGCTGATGAGCGACCAGTCCGGCTCCGTCTGCCGCGAGAGCAGCTCCGCCGTCGCGTGGCAGACGTCGCTACAATCCAGATTGAGGCGAATACAGCGCCGCAGCTCGTCGACCATCGACTCGGCGAGGCAGGCATCCGCACACGAGGTACAGGTCAAGACACAGGTGTGCAGCGAGCTGATCACATCGGCCAACAGGCCGTCCTCATCTTGTACGGGGTGGGGATGGCTGGCCAACATGTCGTGTACGCGTTCCATAGTTACTCCTTTGTTGGGAAATGGTAGCTTCAGGTTAGCTGCAGGGCAGGCGCGTGACAATGGGGGATAACCCGAAGAGCCTGCAGGCCATCTGGTGCGTCTCGTGGCGGGATGTCCTACCGATCGGTTACAATCGAGACAAATCGCTGCGCCTATGTCGTCCAGGCGCCGGCCACGGAGAGCCAATGGCGTCACCCTCTCACCCTGAGCTACGAAACACCCTGCGCCTGCGGGAGGTCATTCCCGGGGACTTGGCTGCCTTCTTTGCCCACCAGCAAGACCCCGTTGCCCTACACATGGCGGCCTTTACCGCCAGAGATCCGGCAGACCATGACGCCTTTTCCGCCCACTGGGAGCGGCTGCTGGCCAGTGAAACGGTACTGGTGCGAACGATCCTCCTTGACGACAGGGTCATCGGTCATATTTCCAGCTGGTCTCAGGACGGGGAACGGGAAATCACCTACTGGCTTGACCGCCGCTATTGGGGTCGTGGGCTGGCCACCCGGGCGCTGGCGGCCTTCCTGGAAGAGGAGACAACCCGCCCGCTCTACGCCCGTGCGGCGAAAGACAATGCTGGGTCGATACGTGTGCTGGAAAAGTGCGGTTTCCGAGTAATCGGCGCCGATCGCGGTTTTGCCAACGCCCGAGACGAGGAGATCGACGAAGTAATTCTCGAGCTGCGCTAACGACTGCCCCACTTGGCAAGATCGGGCGCTTCTGTTACGATAGTTTAGCGTCTTAACTATTAGGGCGTGAAACTACCTTTGGAAGAGGGGCGCCATGAGCGACGAGCAGCTCCGCGCGGTCGTAGCCACATTCTGGGAGAGCCTGCCACCCTTCTGGCAGCGCATACGGGCCCACATACGCCAGATTACCTCCGAGCAGTTTGATATCAGCGTGGAGCAGTTTCACATCCTGCGTCATATCCGCCGCGGGCATCGTTCCGCCAGCGAGCTGGCGGACGCCAAGCAGATCAGCCGCGGCGCGGTCAGCCAGGCGCTGAAGGCCCTGGTCGCCAAGGGATTGGTCACGCGCGAGCCAAATCCAGACGACCGTCGTTATGTCCAGGTTGCCCTCACCGCTGCCGGCGAGGAACTGCTTGACGCCGTGGTCGAGAGCACCCGGCAGCGCATGGTACAGATCCTGGCCCCGCTGAGCGTGGCCGAGCTGGAGGCGCTGCAGCAGGGACTGGAAACATTGAAGAAAATCGACCCGCGATGAGCCACGTCGCCAAACTGTTACCTTTCGTCAGACCATACGGCGGGAAAAGCGCGCTTGCTTTGTTCCTGCTGATCGTCGTCGTCCTGCTGGATCTGGCCATCCCGCGCCTGGTACAAAGGATCATCGACCAGGGCATCCTCGCCGGCAATGTGCAGGAGGTAGGGCGCACTTTCCTGCTGATGATGGCCATTTCGGTCGTCAATACGCTCTTCGCGGTGGGTAACAACAATCTCTCGGTGCAGGTGGGCGAGAGTGTGGCCCGCGACCTGCGCCAGGCTCTCTTTCTCAAAATCCAGTCCTTTTCCTTTGGCAATCTGGACATGATGCAGACGGGCCAGCTCATGGTGCGGCTCTCCAGCGACACGAGCGTCGTGCAGCGCTTGCTGCAGATTTCGCTGCGCATCGGCACGCGCGCCCCGTTGATCATGCTCGGCAGCGTCATCCTCATGTACACGACCAACCGTCGCCTGGCGCTGCTGATGGCGCCGCTCCTGATCATTGCCCCGGCGATCATCGTCCTCTACGTCATGAAAATCCGCCCGCTGTTCATGACCATGCAGCAAAAACTGGATCGCCTGAACACGGTGTTGCAGGAAAACATAGCCGGCGTGCGCGTGGTCAAAGCCTTTGTGCGCGCCGAGCAGGAAGCCGAGCGTTTTGAAGCGGCCAACCTGGACTACACCGAGCGCAACATCCGCGTCATGGAATTCATGTCCACCATGGGTCCGCTCCTCAGCGCCGGCATCAACGTTGGCATCGTCGTCGTCATCTGGGCCGGCGGCCTGCAGGCGATGGCAGGCGAGATTACCACGGGGCAGATCGTGGCCTTTATCAACTACTTGCAGACGGCCGTCGGTCCCCTGCTGATTATGGCCAACCTGGCCAACGTCTGGGCGGCGGGCGTGGCCTCGGCCGAACGCGTTAATGAGCTGCTGGAAACCGAGCCCGAAGTCCAGGATGCACCGGGCGCGCGCGAGCTGCCAGAAAAAGCCCTGCCCCGGGTCCGCTTTGAAAACGTCAGCTTCCACTACAACGGCTCGACCGAGAAAGCGGTCCTCGAAGGCATCGATCTGACCGCCGAACCCGGTGAGAACGTCGCTATTCTCGGCGCCACCGGGTCGGGCAAGTCGACGTTGATCAGCCTCATTCCTCGCTTCTACGATGTGACCGGGGGCCGCATCCTCATCGACGGGGAAGATGTCCGCTCCCTCTCCCGCGACTCGTTGCTGGCGCGCATCGGCATCGTGCCCCAGGAGACGGTTCTCTTCTCTGGCACGGTGCGTGACAACATCCGCTATGGCCGGCCCGGGGCGTCGGACGCAGAAGTCGAAGCGGCGGCGCGGGCAGCTCAGGCGCATGACTTTATTCTCGATCTGCCCAACGGCTACGACACCCACCTTGAGGAGCGTGGCGTCAACCTCTCCGGCGGGCAGAAGCAGCGCATCGCCATCGCACGCGCCCTGCTGCTCGATCCTGAGATTCTGATTCTCGACGACAGCACTAGCTCAGTAGACGTCGAGACCGAGACACGCATCCAGGCAGCGCTCGACGAGCTCATGGACGGGCGCACCAGCTTCACCATCGCCCAGCGGATCAGCACGGTGCTGAAGGCCGATAAGATCTTTGTCCTCGACCGCGGTCGCCTTGTCGCCGCGGGCACCCATCGCGAGCTGCTTGATTCCAGCCCTATCTACCGCGAAATCTATGCTTCGCAGCTGGGCAACGGGGTAAACGGAGGCTAGGGCATGGCCGGTACAGCCAGGAAGGACGGCAACCTCGACTACCGGACGCGCATGCTGCGCCGCGGGCCGGGCCACCCGGGCGCCATCGAGCAGGCGCGTGACGCTCGCCTGGCGCTGCTACGGCTGCTGCCTTACCTGGGCCCGTTCCGCCTCACGCTGTCGCTGGTCTTTCTCCTCGTGCTAATCTCCACCCTCCTCGGCTTGGCGGGCCCCTACCTGCTCGGCCGGGCCATCGACGGCTACATCGCCACCGGCGACGCCGCCGGGCTGGCGCGGATTGCCGTGTGGATGCTGGCTGCCTTTCTCGGCGGCAATCTGGTCGATGCCATTTCCGGCTGGCTGGTGGCCCGCGTCTCGCAGCAGGCGCTGCAGAGCCTGCGCCGCGACCTCTTCGGCCACGCTCAGACGCTGCCGCTGCGCTTCTTCGACACGCACTCGGCCGGCGAGCTGATGAGCCGGCTGACCAACGATATCGACGCGATCAACACCGCCGTAGCGCACAACGTCGTGGCCCTGCTGGCCAGCGTGCTCTCGCTGGTCGGCATACTGGTGGCCATGTTCGTGCTCAACGTCTGGCTGGCGCTGGCCTCGGTGGTCGTCGTGCCCATCATGTTCTGGTTCACCAACTTCGTGGCCCGCTATACGCGCAAGGGCTTCCGCGAGCTGCAGGTCAACCTGGGCCAGCTCAACGGCGTCATGGAGGAAGCCATCAGCGGCCAGCGGGTGATCCAGATGTTCCGGCGCAACGACCAGGTGGCCGACCTCTTCCGCGAGCACAATGAGCGCGTCTTTCGCAGCGCCGTCACCGCCAACTCCTACGCACTGCTGCTCATGCCCATGACCAACCAGCTGGGCAATCTGTTCGTCATCGCCATCGCCGGCCTCGGCGGCTGGCTGGCTCTGCGCGGTCTGGTCACCGTGGGCACCATCGTCACCTTCATCAGCTATGGGCGCAGCTTCATCCATCCGGTGCGCCAGCTGGCCAACATGTACAACTCGATCCAGGCGGCGCTGGCCGGCGCCGAGCGCGTTTTCGAGATTCTCGACGCAGCGCCGGAGCGCGACGCTCCGGACGCCCTGCCTCTCGACGAGGTCGCCGGGCACGTCACCTTTGACAACGTGCGCTTTAGCTACGTCGAGGGCACGCCCGTTATCCGCAACATGACGCTCGAGGCCAGACCGGGGCAGACGGTGGCCCTTGTCGGACCAACCGGGGCTGGCAAGACCACACTCGTCAACCTGCTCATGCGCTTCTACGAGGCCGACGAGGGAGAGATTCGTATTGACGGGACCGACATCCGCTGCCTGCGGGCCGCCGAGCTGCGCCGGCAGCTAGGCGTGGTCCTGCAGGATACGTTCCTCTTCTCGGCTACCGTCATGGACAACATCCGCTATGGCCGGCCGGAGGCCAGCGACGAGGAGGTCATCGAGGCAGCGCGGCTGGCCGACGCCGACCATTTCATCCGGCTGCTGCCCAATGGCTACCAGACGGTCCTATCCGAACGCGCCAGCAACCTCAGCCAGGGGCAGAGCCAGCTCCTGGCCATCGCCCGCGCCATCCTGGCCAACCCGGCCATCCTCATCCTCGACGAGGCCACCAGCAGCGTGGACACGCGCACCGAATCCCGTATCCAGCGGGCGCTGCTGCGGCTGATGGAAGGGCACACCTCCTTTGTCATTGCCCACCGCCTGAGCACGATTCGCGACGCGGACAACGTGGTCGTCATCCGCGATGGCGAGATTGTCGAGCAAGGCGCGCACGAAGCGCTGTTGGAGCGGCGCGGCTTCTTCTACCAGCTATACATGAGCCAGTTTAAGGGCGAGGCCATCTAGAGCTGGCCGTCGCGGTCAGGCCCCGGATACGGTTAGATCGATATAAGATTGCTTGACAGCGGCCACCCTTGCTGGCAACCTTCTCACTGTCGGGATGTCTGTACCGGGCATTCAGAGCAGGGAGGGAGCCTGTGTATGTGTGACGGTGCAGCGCCTATCTGCCCTCGGTTTTCGCGCTTACGAGGAAAAGGCAGATAACCGGCAATCGCCTGGCTCGGCCAGGACCGGGCACTGCCCGAAACAAGTCCGACGGTTCAGGGGGCCAATCCTGGGCACGGTCAACGCCATTCGTCGCTACCGAGAGGTGAGCTGGCGCGCAAGCGTTTTCCTATGACCGTCGCGGTGGGTCATGTCAACTAAGCGTCTGACCTCATCCAGAGGTATTACAACAATACCAGTGCCGGTATCGTCGGCTGTCTCTGCCCCGCATCGTGCGGGCAGCCGGCAAAGCGGCAAAAGTGAGAGGAGATATGACCCAACACGACCAGAAGAATGGTGACCGTTATCGCCTTGACGAGGGGAGCAAGGATCGGGACCTGGAGCAGTTCCGCGAAGACAGCAGCGGGGAATACCTGACCACGAGCCAGGGCGTGCGCGTCAATCACACCGATGACTCGCTGACCGCCGGGGAACGCGGACCGACGCTCATGGAAGATTTCCACTTCCGTGAGAAGATGACCCATTTTGACCATGAGCGCATCCCGGAACGCGTCGTCCATGCCCGCGGCTCGGCCGCCCACGGCTACTTTCAGGTTTACGAGCCGATGACCGAGTTTACCAGGGCCCGCTTTCTGCAGGACCCATCTGTGAGGACCCCCGTGTTCACCCGCTTCTCGACCGTCGTCGGCTTCCGCGGCTCGGCCGATACTGTTCGCGACGTGCGCGGCTTTGCCGTCAAGTTTTACACGGAGGAAGGCGTCTTTGACCTGGTGGGCAACAATATGCCCGTCTTCTTCATCCAGGATGGGATCAAGTTTCCGGATCTGGTGCACGCGATTAAACCCGAGCAGCACCATCAGATGCCGCAGGCCTCGGCTGCCCACGACACCTTCTGGGACTTCATCTCGCTGATGCCGGAGTCGATGCACATGATCATGTGGGTCCTCTCGGACCGGGCGATTCCGCGCAGCTACCGCATGATGGAAGGCTTTGGCGTCCACACCTTCCGCTTCGTCAACGAGCAGGGCAAGAGCCGCTTCGTCAAGTTCCACTGGAAGCCACTGCTCGGTACCCATTCCCTCGTCTGGGATGAGACGCAGAAGATCGCGGGCAAAGACCCTGACTTCAACCGGCGCGACCTCTGGGACGCCATCGAGAAGGGCAATTATCCCGAGTTTGAGCTGGGCGTGCAGATCGTCGAAGAGGAAGACGAGTTCGCCTTCGACTTCGACCTACTCGATCCGACGAAGCTCATTCCCGAAGAGCTGGTGCCCGTACGCCGCATTGGCAAGATGGTGCTCAACCGCAACCCCGACAACTTCTTCGCCGAGACTGAGCAGGTCGCCTTCCACCCCGGTCATGTTGTGCCCGGCATCGACTTCACCAACGATCCTCTGCTGCAGGGCCGGCTCTTCTCCTACCTCGACACGCAGCTAATCCGGCTGGGTGGACCGAACTTCCACGAAATCCCGATCAACCGGTCGCTGGCGCCCGTCCACAACAACCAGCGCGAGGGCTACCACCGGCAGACAATCAACAAGGGGCGTGTCAGCTACTTCCCGAACTCTCTGGGCAACGGCTGCCCGATGACGGCGCCGGAGGAGATGGGGGGTTACGTACACTATGCCGAGAAGGTGGCAGGCCATAAGATCCGCGCTCGCAGCCAGAGCTTCCAGGATCACTTCAGCCAGGCGACCCTGTTCTGGCGAAGCCTAACGCCAATCGAGCAGGAGCACCTCGTCGAAGCAGCTCACTTCGAGCTGGGCAAGGTCGCGGTGATGGCAATACGCGAGCGTGTGGTCGACCTCTTTAACCACATCGACCACGACCTGGCCGTGCGCACGGCCGAGGGCATCGGCGTGACGCCGCCGGCCGAGCCGGCCCGTCCCGTGACCGAACGGGTGAAGGACGCCGGCGAGAAGGTGGCCGAGAAGATCAGCGGGCGCCGCAGCGTCGAGCGCTCGCCAGCTCTCAGCATGGAGAACACGGTCAAGGATAGCATCCAGACACGGCGCGTGGCGATCCTCGCCGCCGAGGGCTACGACCACGACCAGCTCATGTCGGTAAAGAATGCGCTCGAGGAAGCCGGCGCCACGACCGACGTTGTCTCTAAGTTTCTCGGCCCGCTCGCCAGCAACAATGGTACCAGTATTGAGGTCGACGAGGCGTACGTTACTACGGCTTCGGTCCTGTACGATGCCCTGTTTGTTCCCGGCGGCAGCGAGAGTGTAGAGACATTGAAAATGCACGGCGATGCCCTACACTTCGTCAACGAGGCGTTCAAGCACTGTAAGCCCGTCGCCGCCAGCGGCGAAGGCGTGCTGTTGCTGCAGGCCGCCGACCTCCCTGGCGTCCATATGGCCGGTCCGGAGAGCGAGGATGAACTGGTCTCCCACCGCGGCGTCGTCACCAGCCAGAACGGCATGGACCTCAGCGCGTTCGGCCAGGCGTTCATCGAGGCCATCGCCCAGCACCGCCACTGGGACCGCCAGACGAAAGAGCGTGTCCCGGCATAGCCGGCAGGCTATACACCGCCATTTCGGCTAATCGAAACGGCCGGTCCTCAGCAGAGGACCGGCCGTTTCTGCTGTACGGCGAGACGGGTCAGCTCCCTCCGGGCCGGCTATAATCCCCCTATCAGCGCTTATGGAGGAAGATAATGGCCCAGAAGATCCCTGTGTACCTGGAGACCGGCAAGAAGCGAACCTTCGCCAGCGCGATCGACTGGCCCGGCTGGAGCCGCAGCGGCCGCGACGAGGAGAGCGCGCTGCAAGCACTGGTCGATTCCGCCTCCCGTCTTGCCAGGGCCTTGGCTGGTACAGGGCTTGCTTTTTCTCCTCCAGATAGCGTTGCCGGCCTGGATGTCGTGGAGCGGCTGGAAGGCTCGAAGACCACCGACTTTGGCGCGCCGGACGCCCTACCCGCAGCCGATCGGGAGCCGCTGGACGAGGCCAGCGCAGAACGTCTCGATCAGATCCTCGCCGCCTGCTGGGCGGCCTATGCCGCCGCTGCTGAGGCCGCTGCCGGGAAAGAGCTGCGCCAGGGACCGCGCGGCGGGGGGCGCGATCTCGCCGGCATCACCAGCCACGTGCTCAACGCCGAGGCCAGCTACCTGAAGCGTCTGGGGCAGAGGCCGGAGCTTGACGAGGAGGAGGAGCTCGGCGCAGCGATGCAGCGCATGCGCCAGGCCGAGACAGCAGCGCTCCAGGCCGCCGTTCGTGGCGAGCTGCCGGAACGCGGGCCGCGCGGCGGAGTGATCTGGCCCCCGCGCTACTTTGTGCGCCGCGCCGGCTGGCACATCCTCGACCACGCCTGGGAGATTGAGGACAGGATTCTACCCTGACCGGGGTAATGGCCGCCTCCCGATCGGAGACCTCACGATTGATAGGTGACGATCGTCAGTAGGCAGCCCGGCCAAGAATCGTTACACTTGGGCAGAATTCCATGCTCAAGGGGAGCAGAAGAGGTTGAACGCGGACCACGCATAAAGCGAGGTGGCATTGCGCAAAGTTGAGCGGAACCGGCAGTTTCTAGACCGGCTTGTCGATGCCCTGGTGCCCGTCCTGGCTGTACTGGCGGCCTTCCTGGTCGGGGCAGTGATTCTGTGGCTGCAAGGCGTGAGCCCCATCGAAGCGTACCAGGCGATGATCGTCGGCGCTTTTGGCACCAAGAACGGGCTCACCGATACTCTGGTCAAAGCCATCCCCCTCCTGCTCGTTGGCCTGGGCATTGCCATCGCCTTTCGCGGCGGGGTTATCAACATCGGCGCCGAGGGGCAGCTCATCGTCGGCGCCCTGCTCACCACCTATGTGGGCGTCGAGCTGGTCGGCGATTTTCCCCCGGTCTTCGCCATCCTCATCGGCCTTTTCGCCGGGGCGTTTATGGGCGCCCTCTGGGGTATGGTGCCCGGCTATCTCAAGGCCCGGCTCGGGGTTAACGAGATCCTGAGCACCATCATGATGAACCAGATTGCCATCCAGATCGGCTACTACCTGCTGCGCCGGCCGATGATCGATCCCGCCGAGCTGGCGGCAGGCACGAACATCCCCCAGTCGGCGCGGCTGCCGCGCACATTGGACATGCCGCGCTTCACCGATCTGGCCCGCTGGCTGGGCATCGATCGCTCGGCCGCCGACCTGGAGCTGGATGGTTATCTCGGCCAGGTGTATGGCGCCTTTGTCGAGCCGTCGCGCCTCCACAGCGGTCTCATCCTGGCCATTATCATGGCGGTCCTCGTCTACGTCCTGCTCTGGCGCACCACCCTCGGCTACCGTATCCGGGCAGTGGGCTTAAGCCTCTCTGCCTCAGAGTATGCCGGTATTCACGTCCGGCGCACGATGGTGCTCTCCATGACGCTCAGCGGCATGTTCGCCGGGCTGGCCGGCGCTGTCGAGATTCTGGGACTGCACCACCGTATGTTCGAGCCGACGGCCGTCTCCGCGGGTTACGGCTTCTCGGGTATTGTCGCCGCACTGTTCGGCAAGCTGCACCCGTTGGGCATCATCCCCTCGTCCATCCTGTTCGGTGGGCTGCTGGTCGGCGGCGACAAGATGCAGCGGGCCATGCAGATCCCGCAGGTGATGATCGTGGCGGTGCTTGGCCTGGTCGTCCTCTTCGTCGTCAGCACCGATTACCTGGTCCAGCGCCGTGTGACCCGCCGTGTGGCCGCCCAGATCAGTGAAGCGGAGAAGCAAGCCTCCGAGGAACGGATAGTGATCCCTGCTCAGGAGTCCGGTTCATGAATCAAGATCTGACGACCATGGCCATCATTCTGGGCATCATCCATTCCGGCATCCGCCTGGCCACGCCCTACCTCTATGCCGCCATCGGCGAGACCATCTCGCAGCGGGCCGGAGTGCTTAACCTTGGGGTGGAAGGCATCATGCTCATGGGCGCCTTCTTCGGCTTTTACACGGTGTTCCAGACCGGTAACCCCTGGCTGGGAGTCGGCGCCGCCGCCGTCGTCGGCCTGCTCATGGGCCTGCTCATGAGCATTGTCAGCGTCACCTTCAAGGCCCAACAGGGGATCAGCGGCATCGGCCTCTACATGTTCGGCCTCGGCGCTTCCAGCCTGCTCTTTAAGACGATGCTCGGCACCATCGAGCCGGTGCGAGGCTTCCGCCGCCTTTTCTTCTGCATCAGCGATGAGTTCTGTATGGCCGACATCCCCATCGTCGGCGAGATCTTCTTCGGCTACTCGGCGCTCACTTACGGCGCCTTCCTGCTGGTGCCCATCTCCTGGTGGGTGCTCAACCGTTCTACCTGGGGTTTGAAAGTTCGCGCCGTGGGCCAGAACCCGGAGGCGGCCGACTCGCTCGGCGTGAGTGTCACCGGCGTGCGCTACGCAGCGGTGATGACCGGCTCGATGCTCGCCGGCATAGCTGGCGCCTCCCTCTCCATCGCCATTCTCAACGTCTTTCAGGAGGAGATGACCAACGGCATCGGCTTTATTGCCGTCGCCCTGGTCTACTTCGGCAGCTGGAAGCCGGCCGGCGTGCTGCTGGGCGCCCTGCTCTTTAGTGGCGTCAATGCACTCCAGCTCTGGGTGCAGGTGTTGAACCTCAACATTCCTTCGGACGTGGCCGTGATGCTGCCATATCTGCTGACGATCATCGCCCTGGCCCTACCCTTCCGGCGGGCCATGCAGCCGGCGGCGCTGACCAAACCCTTTGCCCGCGGCGACGGTTAGCGGCGGGGCATTTGTCTGTGTCTTAGGCCATCCTGTCTCGATGGCCAGTAAACGTTCAGGTCGCCTGCTTGTTGGCGGCCCAACATGAGGAGAAGAGAATGAAACAGAGATCGTGGATTGTGCTGCTCGCCCTGGCACTCATGCTCGCGCTGGTAGCCTGTGGCGGCAACCAGCCGGCCGAGCCGACCCAGCCCCCGGCCGTGGAGGAGCCCGTCGTCGAAGAGCCCGTCGTGGAAGAACCCGTCGTCGAAGAACCCGAAGTCGAAGAGCCAATGGAAGGCGATTACCCCGACATTGAGCCGGTGCGCATCGCCCTGGTGCTGGCTTCGACGACCAGTGACCTGGCCTGGAGCCAGTCGATCTATGACTCGATCCGGGAGCTGCAGGCGATCTACGGCGAGGATACGATCGAGCTGGTCTTTACGGAGAATATGTTTAACGTGACGGATGCCGCCTCGGCCATCCGTGACTACGCCGAGAGCGGCTACGACCTGGTCCTTGCCCACGGCGCGCAGTATGGCACCTCGCTCTTCGAGATTGCCCCCGATTTCCCCGAGACGAGCTTTGCCTGGGGCACCTCGACCAACACAGGTGAGGCGGAAGGGGTCAGCAACGTCTTTGCCTACGAGCCGCGCGCCCAGGAAGGCGGCTACGTCAGCGGCGTCCTGGCTGCCTACCTCACCGAAGCGAACATCATCGGCGTGGTCGGTCCGGTGGACGCGGGCGATGCCAAGCTGCACGTAGACGGCTTCGTCGCCGGTGTCCATGCGGTCGATCCGGACATCCAGGTGAACATCTCCTTCACCGGCAGCTTTGGCGACACCTCCCTGGCCGCGGAAGCGGCTAACACACACGTCCGGGCCGGCGCCGACGTGTTAACAGGCTCTTCACAGCAGGTCGTCGGCGCCGTCGCCGTGGCCGCGGAGAACGACGTGCCCTGGCTGGGCATCCAGTCGGACCAGAGCCCCCTGTCGCCGGAGACGGTGGTCGCTACCGTGCTCTACGACTGGAAGCCTACCCTGCTCGACATGATCACCTCGCACCAGCGTGGTGAGTATGGCGGCCGGGTGCTGCAGCTGACCCTGGCCAATGGCGGCCAGCGTATGATCTACGACGAGAGCCTGCCGGCCGGGGCTGTCGCCGCCGCTCAGGAAGCGGAACAGGGCATCATCGACGGCATGGTTGACATAGTCGCCGAGCCGCGTAACTAAGTCTCTACGCTTTTTAAGGGAGCCCTGGCAGCGCACTGGATGCGCCTGCCAGGGCTTCCCACCGGAATCATATGGACATCGTAATCCGCAATGGGGTAAGCGACCGCGGCGCCCCGTTGGAGGTGGGGATTGAAAACGGTCTGATAACAGCGCTCGCCGAGCGCGGGCTGCCCGGCGCTGAGCGGGAGCTGGACGCACAGGGCGGCATCATCTCGCCGCCGTTTGTCGAGAGCCATTTCCACCTGGAGAACGCCTACCTCTGGGACGGCCTGATCAACCAGAGCGGGACTTTAAACGAGGCCATCGAGATTTATGCCCGCGTGAAACACGATCTCAGGCCCGACGACGTTCTGCAACGCACCGGGAGGGTCGTACGCCGCGCGCTGGCTAATGGCACCTTCTGGCTACGCAGCCATGTCGACATCGACCATATTTCTGGTCTGAAAATCCTGGAAGCGGTAAGCGCGGCGCGCGCCGCCTACCAGGAGCAGATCGACATCCAGCTGGTAGCCTTCCCCCAGTTGGGCCTGGCCCGTAACCCCGAAGCAGCCGATCTGATGTGGCAGGCGATGGAGAATGGAGCGAACCTCGTCGGGGGTATGCCACACGGCGAGCGCGACATGGACGACGCCGCTCGCCACATTGAAATTGCCTTTGCCGTGGCCAGCCATTATGACGCCGACGTCGACATGCACATCGACGAGACAGATGATCCGTACTGGCAGACGCTGGAGCTTTTAGCAGACCAGACCATCGCCAGCGGCTACCAGGGGCGAGTGACGGCCGGACACTGCTGCGCGATGTCCACCTGGGACGACGCAACGGCCGAACGGATCATCGCCAAAGTCCGCGAGGCCGGGATCCACGTCATTACCAACGCGCCCATTAACTTGATGCTTGAAGGGCGCGGTAACGGTCACCCCAAGCCGCGCGGCATTGCCCGCGTCAAAGAGCTGCTTGCCGCCGGGGTCAATGTGGCCTGTGGCCAGGACGACATTCAGAACATGTTCTATCCCTTCGGCAAGCTGGATCCGCTCGAGGTCGCGCTGATTAGCGCCCACGCGGCCCATATGGGCGCACCTGAGGAGATCGAGGCGGCTTTTGACATGCCGCGCGCCAACGCCGCGCGCCTATGGCCCTTACCGGACTACGGCTTGGCAATCGGCGCACCGGCCAACGTGATTGTCCTCGACGCGCCAACGCCGGTAAGCGCGCTGCGCCGCCAACCCAACCGCCGCTTTGTCATCCGGCAGGGGCGCTTGATTGCCGAAACGACCACGGAAACACGCTGGCACGAGCCCCAACTTAGGAAACAACGTGATGGCCAAGGATAGAAAGCTGCTGCCCTCGGGCTTGCCCCGCATAGAGTCACTGGAGATGCGCGGGATCACCAAACGGTTTCCCGGCGTCTTGGCCAACGACAACGTGCACTTCGAGGTGCGCGCCGGCGAGATCCATGCTCTGCTCGGCGAGAACGGGGCCGGCAAGAGCACGCTGATGAAGATTCTCTACGGTCTTTACCAGCCCGATGCTGGCGAGATTTACCTCGACGGCGAGCGCATTGAGATCCATTCGCCTACAGACTCCATTAATCACGGCATCGGCATGATCCACCAGCACTTTATGCTGGTGGAGAACATGACTGTCGCCGAGAACGTGGCCCTCGGCCTGCGCTCGTCGCGCGCACCACGGCTCGATCTGGACGTCGTCTCCGAGCGGATCCACGAGCTGGTGGCGCGCTATCGCCTGCAGGTTGACCCTACTGCCGTGATCAACCGTCTCGCAGTCGGCCAGCGGCAGCGCGTGGAGATTATCAAGGCGCTCTACCGTGGGGCCGCCCTGCTCGTGCTCGACGAGCCGACGGCCGTGCTGACGCCGCAGGAAGTGGAAGACATCTCGGTGATCTTCCGCCAGATGGCCGAAGACGGCCACGCCCTCGTCTTTATTTCGCACAAGCTCCACGAGATTCTGGCGCTCACCGACCGGGTCACTGTGCTACGCGACGGGCGGGTAATCGGCACCCGCCTGACCAGCGAGGTGACCAAACGCGACCTGGCCAACATGATGGTCGGCCGCGAGGTAATCCTGGAGCGCGAGCGCCCGCCGCTGCAGGCTGGTGATGTCAGGCTCCGTGTCGATAACATCACCGCGCTCAACGAGGACGGCAAGCCAGTGCTGCAGAACGTCAGCTTCGAGGTGTGCAGCGGCGAAATCCTGGGCGTCGCCGGCGTCTCCGGTAACGGGCAGCGACCGCTGGCGCGGGCCATCGCCGGCCTGCGCCACGTCAGCAACGGGCGCATTTTCCTTGACGGCAAGGATGTTACGGGTTGCACTCCGGCCGAGATGTTCGACGGTGGCCTCGGTTACATTCCCGAAGAGCGCATGCACGACGGCGTCATTAAGGACTTCTCCGTCGCCGAGAATGCGATCCTGCAGGACCACGGGCGGCCTCCGTTCAGCAATGGCTTTTTCATCGACTTCAAGGCGGTGGACGAGCACGCCGAGCGGCTGATACGCGCCTATAACGTGAAGACGCCCAACCAGGAGACGCCGGTGAAGAGCCTCTCCGGCGGCAACATCCAGAAGCTGATTCTGGCGCGGGAGCTGGCGCGCGAGCCGCGCTTCCTCATTGCCTCGCAGCCGACGCGCGGCGTGGACATTGGCGCCACCGAATACATCCACGCCCAACTGCTGCGGCAGCGTTCGGCCGGCCTGGCGACGCTGCTGATTTCTGAGGATCTCGACGAAGTGAAGGCGCTCTCCGACCGCATTATGGTCCTCTTTGGCGGCGAGATCATGGGCATCGTGCGCAACGAAGATGTGACGATCGAGGAGCTGGGCCTAATGATGGCGGGAGAGCGGCACGACGAGGCCAGAGAGCATGTCGCTCAGGCCGGGTCGTAGCCGCCCTGTCGTCCGGTGCAGCATCCAGACGAGTCGGCCCGCTATCTGGACGCCCTCCACGACTTCCGGCGGGCACGGCAGCGTGGCAGCCTGGAAAGCATCGTCGCCCAGCTCACGGGCCGCTCCGACCGGCTGCTCAGCTTCTCTGAGGTCAGCGAGCAGCTACGCACTGGCGCCGCCGCGGACATCGGCCTGCACCAGATTCCTCTCGACGCCATTGTCGGCAGCGTCGGGCGCTATGCTGATTTTACGCGCAGCTTCCTGCCGAGGCGGGAGAGCGCACAGGAGCGCTGGACGCGGGTACGGGCTGCTTTTCCGCGCGTTGAAGACATCCCTCCGATCACCGTCTTCCAGATCGGCGACGCCTATTTTGTGCTCGACGGCAACCACCGCGTTTCCGTTGCCCGCAGCCTGGGCGCGACACACATCCCGGCTCAGGTCACCGTCGTGGAGAGCCGGGCGCCGCTGAGCGCCGGCGCCGAGCAGGACGAGCTGATCTGCCAGGCCCAGTACGCAGCCTTTCTCGAAGAGACGGCGCTCGACGAGCTGCGGCCGGGCGCCGACCTCACCGTCACCGCGCCCGGGCAATATCGCCTGCTGCGCGAGCAGATCGAGCAGCACAAGCAGTGGCTACTGCGCCAGGAGGAGCGGGAAGTTGCCGCCAGTGAAGCAGCGGCCCGCTGGTACGACGCCATCTACCAACCGGTCGTCGCAGCCATCCGCCGCCGCGGCATCCTGCGCCACTTCCCCGGACGCACAGAGACCGATCTCTACGTCTGGGTGGTGCGCCACCAGGCAGAGATCGCCGAAGAATTGGGCTGGGAGGTCGCCAGCGATCTGGCAGCCGAGCATATTATCTACCGCTACAGCGGCGAGCCGGCCAGGGTGCTCTCCCGCGTACGCGACCGGCTGCGCGACGTCCTCACGCCGGCGCCTCTCTCCTCAGGCCCGCCGCCGGGCTTCTGGCGCGAAGAGGCCGTCTCCGAACGCCTCGCCCTCTTCCTCTTCAGCGACATTCTCGTCCCCATGGCGGCGGCCGAAAGTGGCGAGCGGGCCCTGGCCCAGGCGCTCGTCGTCGCCCGCCGCGAAGCGGCGCGCCTGCACGGCCTGCACGTGCTGACCAGCGACCGGGACGCCGTGCAGCGCCGCGCAGATGCCCTGACGGCGACGTTTGACGCCGAGCTGGCCGCCGCCGGGGTCAGCGGCGACCTTGCTCTGGAGCGCGGTCCGATCACCCGTACCATCTGTGAGCGGGCCCGCTGGGCCGATCTGCTGGTGCTGGGTATCCGCCATCTGCCCGGTTCACGCCCCGCGCGCCGGCTCAGCTCGGGAATCAGCACGCTGATCCGTAGCTGCGGCCGGCCCGTTCTGGCCGTTCCCGACGCTCCCTCGGCGCTGGAGCGCCCCCTGCTGGCCTACGACGGCAGCCCCAAGGCCCGGGAAGCCCTCTTTGTCGCCACGTACCTCAGCGCCAAGTGGGAGCGGCCGCTGGTGGTGCTCGCCGTGGAAGATGAGGGCGCGAACGCCGAGGAAATACTCGACGACGCCCGTTTCTATCTTATTGCCCGCGGCGTCTCGGCCACCTACGTGGCCGCCCGCGCCCCCGTCGCCGGGGCGATAGAGGAGACGGCCAAACGCCACGGCTGCGATTTCATTGTGATGGGCGGCTACGGTTTCCGCCCGCTCCTGGAAGTCGTGCTGGGCAGCACGGTAGACCAGGTATTGCGCTGGCGTCGCTGGCCAGCGCTGATCTGCCGTTAGCCACAGCCGGGCGCTCGCCCGCGACTCCCTCTAAAAGACTTCCGGCATCCCGGCTACGGCTTCCACGGCCCGCCGCCAGGAATCTTCCTCAGCGCCAAACGCTTCGTCGCGAAAGCGGAAGTCGTGCTTGCGCAGCGCCTCGGCCAGCTCGGCGTCCAGCGCCTGCCACACGGCGCGCTGGCGCTGCAGCACCTGGGCCAGCGCTCGTCCTGGCAGCTCGGCCAGCGCCAGGCGTAGATGGGGCAGGCAGAGCCCATCGCCGGCGGCTATGGCCGCCGCCAGCTCGGCGTCGCCCTCATGCTCGGCGATCAGGGTCAGCGCCCGGCGCACGGCATCGTCACGCTGCACGCAGGCGGGGCAGGGCTGGTGCGCCGCCAGCCGCTCGGCAGCCTCGGACGGCCCGCGAAACTGGTCGCGCAGCCTGCTTCCCCATCCGGCTCTTGCCTCCGGCGCCTCCAGCTCGGCCTGCAGATGATTCAGGATGGCCTTGTACAGAATCGACGTGCCCAGGGCGTCGTGCCGGGCGACCAGAGCCTGGCTGTGATTAGGACAAAAGCCGTGCGCCTCGACGATGCGCTGGCGCATGCCGGTATCGTTGACGTACTCGTAGAGCAGCGAGTCGAGAAAGCGGTTGGCGGCCACACCGCCCAGCCGGCACAGGGCGCAGCCAGCCCCGCTCAGCGCCTCCACGACCCGGAAGTACGAAAAGTGTTTGCCTTTCTTCATCACACCTCCTCGTCCGCCAGTGCGGGCTGCAGTGCTACCTCCGGCAGCCCCTCAGGAGACAATCGGCCGGCGCAGTTTGGGGCCAACTATAGTCGCCGGGAGCGCGGCGGCAACTCCCTGTCACCCTGACATGCAGATTGCCGGCAATGGGACAGGCGCGGGACGCCTCAGTTGACGTTTGAGGGACGGTTGCTCTGTATTCTATAGCCAGATTCTGAGACAGAGCCTACGAAGGAGACTGGCCATGTTCATCGACAAGAACTGGTTGGCACAACAGGAAGCAATCAACGAGCAGTTACGGCAGCGCGCCCGGCAGCGTCGGCCCGCAACGCGCCGCTTCCAGCGCAGCGCGTCTGTCCACAGCGAGAACAGCGCCGGCCGCGGCCTGGTCCAGCGTTCGCTGGCCGCCGCCGGACGGGTCTTAACGACAGGAGGATAAAAGGATGACACACGTAATCGTTGCCCCCGTCGTCGATATGGAAATGCCGGTGGCTGGCCCCACCGGCCGCAGCTAACGGCTAAAGAAGCAAGAGAATCGGAGACAGGATCATGACCGCATCTTCCCCGGCTGCAGCGCCGGCAACAACTGACGTGCTCATCCGGCCGCTCCGCCGTAGTGACGTCGCCCAGCTGCAGGCGCTGCACCAGCGCCTGTCACGCGATACGATCTACCGGCGCTACCTCTCGCCACGCGTACCCTCAGCGGCTGAGCTGGAGCAGATAAGCCGGCTCAACGAAAACGGCGGCGGCGCCCTGGTTGCTGTCCACCAGGGGACGATCGTCGGCGTCGGCTATTACGCCCGCAACGGCGGGCGCACGGCCGAACCGGCCCTGCTCGTCGAGGATAGCTACCAGCGGCAGGGTATTGGCGCCCGCCTGGCGGCCGAGCTTGGCCGGCACGCGCTGGCCCGCGGCATTCACACCTTCGTCGCCTCTATCTACCCGGAGAATCGCGCCGTCATGCGCCTCATCCGCGCCAGCGGGATCGCCTACGAGAGCGCCCTGGCTCACGGTATTCGTGAAGTGCGTATGTGCCTCGAGCAGCTCGTCGGCGCCGTCACGGCGACACAGGCCGCAGCGCCCGCCGCCTGCTGAGCATGGCAGACACCAGTTGCCGCAACAAAGAGACCGCCCGCTTCACAGCGGGCGGTCTGCTTCAAAGAGGATAAGAAACGTCTCGGGGCCGGCTTCGTGACCGCCGCGCCCCGCCTGTAAGGGCCTAGTGTTTTGCTTCAGGCATCGCCGGCAGCGGCGCTGGCTGCCCTTCCAGATAGGCGGCGATGCTGGCTGCCGCCTTATGAGCGGCGGTAATGGCCGTCACCACCAGGTCCGGGCCGTGCACGTTGTCGCCGGCAGCAAAAACACCCGGGCGGCTGGTAGCGCCTACCTCCTCGTCGGCCAGAATCAGTCCCCACTTGTGCGTCGCCAGATCGGGCGTGCGCTCGCCCAGGAGCGGGTCGGGCCAGTAACCCACGGCCAGCAGCACCGTGTCGACTTCGCGCACGTACTCCGCCCCTTCGATCGGAACCGGGCGGCGCCGGCCGGAACGATCTGGCTCGCCTAGCTTCATGGGCACGATCTTCATGGCCCGCAGCCGGCCCGTCTCGTCGCCGATATACTCGACCGGGGCCTGCAGGTATTCAATGGTTACGCCCTCTTCCAGACAGATAGCCCGTTCCCGGGCGTTACCCGGCATCTCTGCTTCAGTGCGGCGGTAGACGATCGTCACGTCGGTCGCGCCGAGGCGGACGGCCGTGCGCGCGCAGTCCACGGCCGTATCGCCGCCGCCGATAATGGCCACGCGCCGCCCGATCTGGGGCGGCTCTTTCTTCTCCGGCGGCCGCATGGCGGCGGGCACGTTAGCCCGTATCAGGAAATCGGTGGAGGTGTAGACGCCCTGCAGATCTTCGCCGGGGATCTCCATGCGCGCTTCAACCCCCGCGCCGGTGCCCAGAAAGACAGCATCATACACAGCCTGCAGGTCGTCGAGCGTTACCATCTCGCCGATACGCGTGTTGGTGACAAACGTGACGCCGGCCTCTTCCAGATCGCGGATCTTGCGCATGACCACGTGCTTCTCCAGCTTGAAGCTGGGAATGCCGTAGACGAGCACGCCGCCCGGCTCGGGCCATGCTTCGTAGACCGTCACCTCATGGCCCAGCCGGACCAGGTCCTCGGCGACGGTGAGGCCCGCCGGGCCAGAGCCGACGACGGCTACCTGTTTGCCGCTCTTCTGCGCCGGCGCCGGAATGCGCAGCGCCCCGGCCTCGCGGGCCGCGTCGGCGGCAAAGGCTTCCAGCTTGCCGATGGAAACAGCTCCCTTGCGAGTGCTCAGCACGCAGCCTTCCTGGCACAAATTGGGGCAGACGCGCCCACACACCTCGGGCAGCGGGCTGGTCGCGGCGAAAGCCAGACCCGCCTCCACAAAACGGCCCTGGCTGATCAGCCAGAGCGCTTCCGGAATATTGTTGCCGGCCGGACAGTTGAGCGTGCAGGACTGCGGCTCGGGGCACTGTATGCAGCGCAGCGCCTCCTCCATGGCCAGCTCGCCGTCGAAGCCGAGGATGACTTCGTCGAAGTCGCAGATGCGCTCGTCCACCTCCCGCTTCAGATAGGGTACGGGCTCGAGGTTGGCCCGGACGTGCCGGTCGCCTACACGAAAAGCAGTCTCAGAAAGCATCTGTCACTTCCACTCCTCATTCACTGATTCCTCATCTGATCGGGCCGCTCTCCGGCGGTGCGGTCCCCCGCGCCCGGCCATGAGAAAACCCATCCTCTTCAGGTACTGTCCCCTGCACTAGCAGTATAAAGGCTTCTTTTGCCGGCGGGAGAGCCGGATGTCACAGGAATGGGGTGACGGATGTAACTTCGCCATTGCCGGCGTGGACAGCCGCCCCTAGCCCCCCGCGTAGCCCGGCGCCGGTTATAGTTTGGACAGTCATAGGAAAGCTGGCTCCAGCGCGACGGCGGAGGGGCGCACAGGCCAGAGATAGCATATAGTAGGAGCAGACCGTAGCTTTGCCAATCCTTGCGGCGGCAGCGCCATTCTCACCCGCCGCGACCAGGAGACACCTATGAGCCGTTGGGACGACGATATTCCGGACGCCTTTCGCCGTTTCATGGAAGAAGCCACCCGCGACCGGAGCGACCGTGAGGAGCAGCCGCCGCGCCGGCCGCGCAGCGCCCATCCTGTCGAGCCTTTCTGGTCCCGTCGCTGGTTCTGGCTGCTCATTCTGGCCGTCGTTCTCCTGGGCAGCGTTGGCTGGTTGGTGACTACCTACACCGAGTGGCTCTGGTTCGACGCCGTTGGCTACCGCAACATCTGGCTGCGGCAATGGGGCGCCGGCGTCGCCACCTTTCTCATCTTCTTCACCTTCGCCGCCCTCTTTTTACTGGTCAATTGGAGAGTGGCGCGGCGGCAGGCGCTGCGCGCCACCGGCCTGCAGCTCATGACGCTGCCCGGCATGAGCTGGCTGCTGCTGGCCATTGCCCTCTTTCTGGCCTTTGTCCTCGGCCAGGCGGCTGCCAGCCGTTGGGAAACGTTCCTGCGCTACTTCTACCAGGTCCCGTACGGCCTCGCCGATCCGATTTTTGGGCGCGACGTCAGCTTCTACCTCTTTACCCTGCCCGTCTACCGCATCGTCCACGGCTGGCTATCGCCGTTAATCATCATCACACTGCTGGGCATTGGCGTCATCTACCTGGGCAACAATCTGGCGCTGCTGCGCGCTGGCAACTGGCGCTGGGGGGCGCTGCCGCCTGGCCTGCGCCGCCAGGGCGCCCTCTTGCTGGCGCTTCTGGCCCTGCTCTGGAGCGCGGGCCACTGGCTGAGCAGCTACGACCTGCTCCTCTCGCCGCGCGGCGTCGTCTTCGGCGCCGGCTACACCGACATTGCCGCCATCCTGCCCGTGCTGCGCATCCAGATGGTCCTGATGGCGCTCGTCGCCGGCGCGCTGCTCCTCCTGCTCTGGCGGCCCAACCCGCGCCCGGCGCTCATCGCCATGGGGGTCTGGCTTCTGGTCAGCCTGCTCGGCGCGGGCCTTTACCCGGCGCTGCTGCAGCGCTATGCAGTGGAGCCCAACGAGCTGGCGCGGGAGACGCCCTACATCGAGCATAACATCGCCTACACGCGCGCCGCCTTCGGCCTGGCCGACGTGCAGGAAGCGCTGCTCACACCGGAGCAGGCTATCACCAGCGCCGACCTCGAAGCCAACGAAGCCGCGCTGAAGAACATTCGCCTGTGGGACTATCGCCCCTTGCTGGATAGCTACGCCCAGCTCCAGGAGCTGCGGCCCTATTACACCTTTACCGACGTAGACGTGGACCGCTACCGGCTCAACGGCGAGCTGCGCCAGGTGATGCTCTCGGCGCGCGAGATGGATAAGGGCGAGCTGGAGAACCGTACCTGGGTTAACCAACGGCTGGAATTTACCCACGGCTACGGCATCGTCATGAACCCCGTTGACCGGGTTACCGCCTCCGGCCGCCCCTCCTTTTACATCCAGGATTTGCCGCCGCAGAGCAGCGTTGACCTGCCGGTGAACCGGCCGGAAATCTATTACGGCGAGATAACGGCTGATCACGTCTACGTCGCCAGCGCCCTGCCCGAGTTCGACTACCCGACCAGCGAGGGCGCCGTCTACAGCAACTACGAAGGCGAAGGCGGCGTGCCCATCAGCAGCTTCCTGCGCCGCCTGGCCTTTGCCCTGCGCTTTGCCGAGAGCAATCTGATGCTCAGCGAATACATCACGCCGCAGACGCGGGTCATGTTCCACCGGCGCATCCAGGAGCGCGTGACGCAGATTGCTCCTTTTCTCTGGCAGGATCAGGATCCCTACCTCATCGTCGCCGATGGCCGGCTGGTGTGGATGATGGACGCCTACACGCTGAGCACCAGATTCCCCTACAGCACGCCGTCCGAGGTAGGCAGCCGCACCGTGCCCCCCGGTATCAACTACATCCGCAACGCCGTCAAGATCACGGTTGACGCCTACGACGGCGCCGTCAATTTCTATATAGTCGATCCCGACGACCCTATTATCCAGAGCTATGCCAATGCCTTCCCCGGTCTGTTCAAGCCGTTCGCCGCGATGCCCGAGTCGCTGCAGGCGCACGTGCGCTACCCGGAAGACCTGTTCCACATCCAGACGCACCAGTATCTGACCTACCACATCGAGAACGTGCAGATCTTTTACAACCAGGAAGATCTCTGGGCCCTGCCCCAGGAGCTTTACTCCGACGGCCAGCAGGTGGAGGTAGAGCCCTACTACGTTATTTTCCCCCTGCCCGGCGAAACGGAGCCCGAGTTCCTGCTGATCCGGCCCTATACGCCGGCCGGGCGCAACAACATGGTGGCCTGGATCGCGGCGCGCAGCTCGCCGGAGAATTACGGCGAGCTGCGCGTCTACGAGCTGCCGCGCCAGGAGCTGGTCTTCGGCCCTATACAGGTGGAAGGGCGCATCAACCAGGACCCGGCCATCAGCCAGCAGTTCTCGCTGTGGGACCAGGCCGGCTCGCGCGTCATCCGCGGCAACCTGCTGGTGATCCCCCTGGGCGATAGCTTCCTCTACGTAGAGCCGATTTACCTGCAGTCACAAACCAGCGCGCTGCCGGAGCTGCGGCGGGTCATTGTCGCCAGCGGCGAGCAAGTGCTCATGCGGCCCACGCTGGCGGAGGCGCTGGCGGCGCTCGTGGCCGACGCGCCGGCTGTCGCCGAGCTTGATCTCAGTGGCTCTGACGCCGTGTTTACCACGCCCGGCGCTGAGACGCCGGCCGGAACCGCGACCGTCGCCGAGCTGATTGCCACGGCCAACGCCCACTACCAGGCGGCGCAGGCGGCGCTGCAGGCCGGCGATTGGGCTGCCTACGGCCGGGAACAGGAAGCGCTCGGCCAGGCGCTGGAGCAGCTGCAGGCGCTCACCGGCGCGCTGGTCCCCGACCTGGAAGCAGAGCCGGCCGCCGAGCCGTAAGCCACAGCCTGCGCCGCGCCGGGCTAATATTCGCTCAGCTCACCCTCTTGCTCTTGGCCCGATTGCAGGATGTGCGAGGCGCGATCATAGCGCCCCTCCAGCTCGTCCACAATCGTGCCTTCCCAACGAGCTACTTTGGCAAAGTAGGCGGCGCGGGCCAGCACGTGAGTGGCGACCGGCGCCGTCAGGAAGAAGAAGACAATGACCAGAATAGCGCGCGTGACGGCCGCCGAAGTTAAGAAGTAGACGGCCGCCGCGCTCATGATGGCCGTAATGCCCAGCGTCGTCGATTTGGCGGCCCCGTGCATCCGCGTATAGAGGTCGGGCATCCGGGTGAGACCGACGGCGGCCACCAGCATAAAGGCGACGCCGAAGTAGACGAGGAAGACGACAATCCATTCGTGAATGCTCATATGTCTTTGCCCTGCTCCAGGTAACGCGCAAAGGCGACGACGACGATAAAGGCCAGCAGCGCCGTGACCACGGCAGCGTCCAGAAAAACGACCCGGCCTACCTTAATGCTGTAGATAGCCGAGAGCCCCACGACGTGGATGCCAATCTGATCCAGCGCCACGACCCGGTCCGGCAGTGACGGCCCGCGCCACAGCCGCACCATGCACAGCCCCGTGGAGATGGTCAGCAACAACATGGCAATATCAAGCGCCTGGGTCATCGCGTCACCTCCAGCACGCGCCGCTCCACCTCTTCCTTGACCGTGCGGCGAAACTCGTCGGCGTCCTCAAGGACCATGGCGTGCACGTAGAGGGTGCGCCGGTCGGTGGAAACGTCCAGGCTCACCGAGCCGGGCGACAGGGTGATCCAGTTCGCCATCGTCACAATCTCCATGTCAGTCTCGGCATCGAGGGGAATGGCGACGACGCCGGGCCGGATCTGCAGGCGTGGATGGACGATAATCCAGGCCAGCGAGAGACTGGCCGTAAAAATATCCCAGAGCACGTACAGGAGAAAGGAGACAACCTGGGGCGCCTTTTGCGCATAGGCGCTATTGCCGAGGACACGCTGGCTGACGGCAATGATCAGATAGCCGACGATCATGCCGATGGCAAAGTTAAGGGCCTGAAGCTCGCCTTGCAGAAAAGTCCAGACCAGGGCCAGAAAGATATTGAGAAGGAAGGAGTTAAGCATTTACCGTACTCCCAGGACTGACTGTACGTATTCGATCGGGACCGTGAGGTGAGCGGCAGCGGTATTGGAAAACTCCAGCGCATAGCCGGCGCCAACGCCCAGGAAAAAGCTCAGGGCGACCAGTATGGCGGCCGGGGCGACCAGGCCCCAGTAAGGAGCGCCGCGGACCGTCTCCGGCACAGGCCGGGGCGGCGCTTTCCAGAATACCTCGGCCCAGATTTTCGTCATCGAGAACAGGGTGAGCAGGCCGACGCCCAGGCTCACGGCGGCAATGGTATAGCGCCCCTGTTGCAGCGCGGCGCTGAGCAGGGTGAGCTTGCTGAAGAATCCGCTGAGCGGCGGGATACCCGCCAGCGATAGAGCAGCCAGCAGGAACAGGAAGGCCAGCCAGGGCCGCTGGCGCAGCTGCCCGCCCATATCCTGCAGGTCGCCGGTGCCGCTGATCTCTTCCAGCGCGCCGCCGATCATGAGCAGAGCCGTCTTCACGATGATGTGATGGATGACGTAAAAGATGCCGCCGGCCAGGCCGAGCATCGTCGACAGGCCCAGACCCATAATCATATAGCCGATCTGGCTGATGATATGGAAGGAGAGGATCCGGCGGACGTTGTTCTGGGCGATAGCGCCCAGCACGCCGACGACCATCGTCAGCCCGGCCAGGATCAGCAGCAGATCGTGCATGTAGGGCGGCTGCTCCACGAAGAAAAGGGTAAAGACGCGGAACATGGCGTAGACGCCGACTTTGGTCAGCAGCCCGCCAAAGAGGGCTGTCACCGCGGCCGGCGGCGTGTGGTAGGAGGCCGGCAGCCAGAAAAAGAGCGGGAAGATGGCCGCCTTAATGCCAAAGGTCAGCAGGAATAACATAGCCAGCGCCGAAAGCAGCCGCGACGATTCGGCGCCTTCCAGCACCGTCGCCAGGTGCGCCATGTTCAGTGTCCCGGTAGCGCCGTACAAGAGGCCGATGGCAATCAAAAAGAAGGTGGAGGAAACGAGGTTAATGACCACATATTTGAGGCCGCCTTCCAGCTGATCGCGCTCGCCGCCGAGCGTCATCAGTCCAAATGAGGAGATGAGCATCACCTCGAACCAGACGTAGAGGTTGAACAGGTCTCCGGTGAGGAAAGCGCCGCTCACGCCCAGCAACAGGAACAGGTAGAGTGGGTAGAAGCCAAAGCGCTCGCGCGCCCGGTCGATGGTGGCAAAGGTAAAGATCAGGACAACCCAGCCTATCAGCGTCGCCAGCAGCAGCATCGTCGCGCTCAGCAGGTCTACCGTCAGCACGATGCCGAACGGCGGCGGCCAGCTACCGATGGCGCTCACCTGCACGCCATCTGTCCAGACGAGCCAGAGCAGATAAATGGCATAGACCAGATCGATGGTCACCGCACCGAAGGTGATGGCCCGCACCTCCCGCCGGCGCTGCCCCACGAGCAGCCCCACCGCGCCCGCGATCAGCGGGATGAGAAGAGGAAGGACGATGTGGTCGTTCATCGGTCCGTCGTTTCCATGCGCTGCAGATCGTCGCTGCCGGCTACCTGGTCGACGCGGTAGGCCAGCACCAGGGTGAAGGCGTTGAGGCTGAAGCCAATGACAATCGCCGTCAGAATCAGCGCCTGAGGCAGCGGGTCGGAGTAGACTTCCTGGTTATCGCTCAGCCGCAGCAGGGGCGGCGCGCCGCGGCGCAGGCCGGTGAGCGTAAAGAGCAGCAGGTTCGTGCCATGACCGATGAGCATCAGACCCAGCAGCAGCCGCACGATGCTGCGGCGCAGGATGAGATAGGTCCCCACGGCGAACAGGCTGCCGACGACGACGGCTAGAATTGTTTCCACATTTCCTCCTCGGCCATGGTGACGATAACCTCGAGAGTCATACCGATGACGACCAGATAGACGCCGACGTCAAAGAGCAGCGGCGTGCCCAGCTTGAGCTCGCCCAGACCGGGCAGGTCGAGCGATATCCAGACGCCGGTGAGAAAGGGCTGCCCGGCCAGCATACCCGGCAGGCCGGCGGCGATGGCAATCAGCAGGCCGATGGGTAGGAGGCGGCGGAAGCCATAGGGGAACGATTGGCGCAGCTGCAGCGGCCCGACCGCCACCAGATAAAGCAGGATCGCCGCGGCGGCGACCAGACCCCCGATAAAACCGCCGCCGGGATCGTTGTGGCCACGCAGCAGCATGAACAGCGAAAATA
>CAZOGK010000025.1:0-47503 GCA_964579295.1 uncultured Ardenticatenaceae bacterium | reverse complement strand
GGCGAGGCGCAAGCTTATAACAACGACCTGGAGCCGGGCGATACCTTCACCGTCGACAAGACCTTCGACGAGGTCTCGACTGATGACTACGATGCGCTGATTGTGCCTGGCGGCACGGTGGGCAGCGACAAGCTGCGCGGCCATAACGCCGCCGTGCGCTTCGTCCGCAGCTTCTTCGAGCAAGCCAAGCCCGTCGCCGTCATCTGCCACGGCCCCTGGCTACTGGTGGAGGCAGACGTGGTCGATGGCCGGCGTCTGACCTCCTATCCCACGCTGGAGACGGACATCCGCAACGCCGGCGGCGACTGGGTCAACCAGGAAGTCGTCGTCGACGCTGGGCTGGTCACCAGCCGCAAGCCCGACGACCTGGACGCCTTTTGCGCGAAGCTGGTCGAGGAGTTTTCCGAAGGGGTGCACGAGGCCCAGGCCCGTAGCGTGGCCGGCAGCCGCTAAGCAAACAGGGCGGTCCGACTGACAAACAGTAAGAGGGCGGCAGGCGACCAGTAGCCTGCTGCCCTTTTTGTGCTGGCGGCAGGCCGGTTTTATACTAACTGCCGGGCCAGCGTTGGCGTGGTCTGTGGCTGGCGTGCGTATGTCCTAGCCGCGCTGTTAACGGTCAGCAGGAGGGTAGTTCGTGGCCAAGATCGATTTCAAGAAAGAACTGAAGCACCTCTATCAGCCATCGGCCAGAGAAGTGGTTCAGGTGGAAGTGCCACCGTTCCGGTTCCTCATGATTGACGGCGAAGGCGATCCCAATACCTCCCAGGAATATGCCCAGGCTGTGCAAGCGCTGTTTTCTGTATCTTACAAGGCCAAGTTCATGGTCAAGAAGGGACCACAGGCAATTGACTATGCCGTTATGCCTCTTGAAGGGCTCTGGTGGGCCGATGACATGTCCGCCTTCGTGGTTAGCGACAAGGCAAAGTGGAAGTGGACGATGATGATCATGCAGCCTTCCTTCGTCGCCGACGATGTGATTGCTGCGGCCATGGCCGAGGTGCAACGGAAGGAAGCGACGCCGGCCGTGGAAAAGCTGCGCCTGGAGGAGTTTGCCGAAGGCCTTTGCGCTCAGATACTGCACATCGGGCCATTTTCGGAAGAAGGGCCGACGATTGCGCGCCTGCATGACTACATCGACGCGCGCTCCAGCCGCAGGGGCAAGCATCACGAGATTTATCTGAGCGATATACGGCGAGCCGATCCCCAGAAGTGGAAAACTATCGTTCGCCAGCCGATGACGTGATGGCGCACTCTCGTTAGCGGGTGATTGGCCTGTGGACGCCTATTAACTGCCGTCCAGGTCAGTCAGTCGCTGCCAGCCAGAAGCCGCCGCGCCCGTTGCTGAGCAGCAGCCGGTCCCCAGCGGGATGGAGCGCAAAGAAGGCGTCCCAGCGCGGCTGGCTCAGGTCGCTGACGCGACCGCTCGGCGCGTCAAACAGCAATATCCGCCGCCCGTCGCGGGGAAATGCCTGGAGAAAAAGGGAATCGCCGCTCGCATGCCACTGCGGCTGCTCTACCGGGCCGTTGGGCGCGATGGCGACTTCATGGACCGTCGCGCCGCTGCGGTCGATGAGCCGCAGTGTGGCCGGCCGCCTGTCCCTATCGCCGTAGTCCCAGAAGACGGCGGCCAGCTGCTGCCCGTCCGGCCGCCAGGCCAGGGAGACGAAGCGGTCGTCGGCGACAGCCACCGTATGGTTGCCGCCGCCGGCGTCGACGAGGCAGAGGGCCGAGCCGCAGGTGTAGGCGACGCGCTCGCCGTCCGGCGCGGGGCTGACCTGCACGGCGCGCGTCGTGTACGTGGCTGCGGGGGAGCCGGGCAGGCCGGCACCCAGCCGCGCCGCGCCGTCGCCGTGCGGCAGCAGCCAGAGCGCGTCGCCCTGCGCGTACCACAGCCCGGCCGCGCTGACGCCCGGAAAGGCGCTCTGGCCCACCGGTAGCGACAGAAGCATCCGGGCGTCCTGCCCATCGCGGCCCACGCGATAGATGAGGCGCTGGGGACCGCCCGCACGCTGACCGCCGACCGTGCTATAGAGCACGGCCTCGCCGTCCAGCAGCCAGGCATACTCCCACACATTTTCGGCCACGCGCGTGGCACTGCCGCCGCCCGGTACGAATAGCCACAGCGCCGAATTCAGGCCATCATGCACCGGCGCCAGAAAAGCGTCCCCCTGCGGCGACCATACCAGGCGCTGCTGTGGCGCATTGGCCGCCGCGCCAAACCAGCTCTGCGGGTTCCCCGCATCAATGGCCGGCAGCGCCAGCTGCTGCGGCGTCCCCAGTCGTATGCCCTCCTCCCCGGCAAAGGGCGCCGGGGCCAGGGCGCGATGCTCCGTGCGCAGCCGGCCCAGCCCATCGTACTGCCAGCAGCAGGCGTAGAAGCCTAAGATATCTTGAGGCTGTCGCAGCGGCACAGCATAAGTGCGCGCCGTGCCGTCCTCATAGCTGAAACGGACGTGAACGTCGGTGTGATGTCGCTGCCGGGCAACCAGGAAAATGTCGTAACGGGCCAGCGGCGAGAGCGGGTCGAGCGGATCCAGCCCTGTCTGTCCAATAAGGCCGTCGAGGGTGGGGCGCAGCGTCTCGGTCGGGTCGCCGGCGATGAGAAAGCGGTTGGCGAGGGGCAGACGCGGGTCGTAGCGGTAGCCGCCCGTAGCCGCGACGACGATGCCCAGCGGGTCGGGGACGTAAGAGAAGGGCGGCACGAAGCTGATGAGGAACAGGATGAGGAGCCCGGCGCCCAGCAGCCGTCGTCGCCCGTGCAGGAAGCGTAGCACTATCAGCGCAGCGCCGATAGCCGTGAGCAAGGTGACGGCCCCCGCCCAGCGGAGTACGGTCGCCCGCAACGTGGGCCCTTGCGGCGTGGCGACGATGACCGTCTGCGACTTCTCGCTCTCTATCTTCGCGCCATCAGCCAGCTCCAGCCGCACGCGGGCATGGTAGATGCCCGGTTCCTCGTAGCGGTGGCTTGCCTGCCACGTGGCGCTTTCCGGCGCGGCCGGCAGGCAGGGCTGGCGCGCTTCCACGCCGTCGCCAAACAGCCAAGCGAGCTCCGTGCAGTCCACGGCCGCCGCACCCGCCAGCGTCGCAATGAACTGCGCTTCGTATGGCGGCGCGCCGTGTAGGGGCCGGCCTCCTCCAAATTCCAACCAGCCGGCCGGCGCCGGCGCTGGGGCTGTAGCGACTGGCTGCGGCTGTTCCGGCACGACGGCGGGGATGGTAGCCGGAGGCAGTGGTATTCTCGTGACCGCTACGGCTTCCCCCTGGCAGCCGGCGACAAGCGCTAACGTCAGCGCCAGCAGCAGGGGTAGGATAGGTTTGCTTGCCGGTTTGGTTTCACCTCTCGCCATCACAGTGCGCCTCCTGCATCTCCGCCCCCATCAGGGAATACGGTCGAGATTATAGCGGAGCCCTGTTACGAGTTGGCGACCGGCATGTTACAGTTATGTGACAGTGGGAGATCAGGCGGGCAATCGTCATGCGTTGAAGGTAGCCCCGCGTTATAGTCAGCGGCAGAATGGGAGATACACGAACGATTCTGGTCGTGGACGACGAGGCGGCGATCACCAGCGCGCTCAGAGTGCTCTTTGAGCAGGGTGGCTATCAGGTGCTGGTAGCGCGCTCCGGCGCCGAGGCGCTGGCGCTGCTGAACACGCGGCCCGACCTTATTGTCCTGGACATCATGATGCCGGGCCTGGACGGCTATGAAGTGGCCCGGCGCGTGCGCGGGCGCGAGGAGTATGTGCCCATCGTCATGCTCACCGCCAGAGACCAGTCGTGGGAGAAGGTGGCGGGTCTGGAACGGGGGGCCGACGCTTATCTTACCAAGCCGTTTGCCCCGGGGGAGCTGCTGGCTCAGGTGCGCGCGCTGCTGCGGCTGGTCGAAAGCCGCGAAGGGCCGGGCGCGGAGCAGCCGCTCACGTGCGGCCCGCTCCAGCTCTGGCCGGCGCAGAGACGGGTAACGGTCCAGGGCGCCGCCGTTGAGCTGACGCCCAAGGAGTATGAGCTGCTGGCCTACCTCATACAGCATGCAGGCCAGGCTATCGGCCGGGAGACCTTGCTGCGCCAGGTGTGGGGCTACGACGAGCCGGTCGATTCACGCACCATTGATACGCACATCCGGCGGCTGCGGGCCAAAATAGAGAGTGGCCTGGCCGGGCCGCCGCTGCTGGAGACGGTGCGTGGTTTTGGCTACCGGCTGGTAGGGGGAGATGAATGACCTATTCGGTTAGCCAACAGAGGCCAGAGGCTGAATAACCTCATGTTTGCCATCGACCTACAGTGGGCGCTCTACCTCTTTCTGCTTGTGCTGGCCGGTGCGGTGCTTTTTGCCGTGGCCCTCGACCGGCGCCGCTTCCGCGATCCGCTGCTGGCGCGCAGCGGCGCGGGCGAGGCGGAAATGGGCCGGCTGTTAGACGCGGCGCCCTTTGGCCTGATGCTGCTCGACTGCGAGCGGCGCTGCCGCTACGCCAACCAGACCGCTGGCGAGCTGCTCTCCTGGCCGCTGCGCTGGGGCCGGCTGCCCGATGCGCCGTGGCGGGCGGATCTCGTCGCGGATCTGGCGACCGCCCAGGATTCCGGCCAGCCTCACTACCGTGCCCTGCATCTGCCCGATGGGCGCAGCCTGAGCTGGTGGCTCTGCCCCCTGCCGCGGCTGAGCCTGGTCGTGCTGACCGACCAGAGCCGCCAAGCGCGGCTGGAGCGCGCCTCGCGCGCGTTTCTGGGCACCCTCTCCCATGAGCTGCGCACGCCGCTGACCGCCGTGCTGGCCCACATGGCCGTCGTTCGCGGCGAGGAGGTAGCGGCGCCGGTGCGCGAGACTTCCTTGGCCGTCGTGCAGCAAGAGGCGGAACGGCTGGCGCGGCTGGTGCAGGATCTTCTGCACCTGGGCCGGCTGGAGATGAGCGATGGCGTCGAGCGCCGCCCGCTCGACCTGGCGCTGGTGGTCGAGGCGGCCATGGCTGAGGTCATTCTGGCGGCGGAGAAGCGGGACATTGCCCTCTCGCTGGCAGCCGAGACGCCGCTGCCGCGTGTGCTGGGCGACGCCGACAGCCTGCAGCGTGCCTTTCTCAACCTGCTCGACAACAGCGTCAAGTACGGCCGGCCGGGCGACAGTGTGGTGGTTGGCCTGTCCCCGGCGCCGGATGGCGTCGCCGTGACCATCGCCGATAGCGGACCCGGTATCCCGGCTGAACATCTGCCGCATGTCGCCGAGCGCCTCTACCGGGGACGGACCGACGTGGCTGGCAGCGGCCTGGGGCTCGCGATGGTCGCCGAAATCCTGCGCCAGCATGAAGCCGTCCTGCACATCGGCAACCGCGCCGAAGGCGGCGTTCTGGTGAGCTTCACGCTTCCGCACGCCGGCCGGCGCGCGCAGCCGCCGCGCTACACTGCTTCCCATGCAGCTTCCCCAACCTCGTAAGCTGCTGGCCGTCCTCCTGCTCTTCGCCGTGGCCAGCATTCTCTACTGGCTGCTTCCCATTCCGGGCCAGCTGCTGCTGGTGCGCGACAACTGGCAGGAGGAGCAGACCTGGCCGCAAGTACGGCTGAATGTCGAGGGGCGGCGCCCGGGAGAAACGGCGACAGTGGTCATCAGCGACCCGGCGCCGTGGCCCTACGTCAAGCTGTTCGTGGCCGGGCGGGAGGCCACGCTCCAGGGGTATGAAAGCAGCGGACCAGATTCCGTCTGGCAGTGGACATATACCTTCGTCGTGCCCGCCGCGGCCGGTTACGAGCTGGCCTTCTACCACGGCTGCAACGCCGGCTGCCGCCCCTGGACGACAGTGACCGTGGGGCTGGCTCAGACGGGGCCGGCCACAGCGCCGTCCGTACCTACCAAGCTCGGCGTTGTCTTTCCTAATGCGGCGCGTGACTGGCATGGCCGGCAGGCCTGGGCTGTCGAGCTGACCTATGCCACGCTTGCCGACGAGGCCTATTGGGGCATCGACGACCTGGCGATGCGCCTCCAGGCCGGCGCGGCGCGCGGCTTGAGGCTGCTGGTGCGCGTTGACTACGCGCCGGGGCAAAGCCTGCCGCCGGCCGGCGACGTCATGGCCCTCGATCGCTACCTGGGCTATGTGCGCCGCCTGGCACGTGACGTTCGCCTGGCCGGCGTCTATGGCTATATCATCGGCAGCAGCGCCAACAGCGCCGGCAGCAATAGCCTGGCGCCGGAACGCCCGGTTTCCCCCGAATGGTACGCCCGCGTCTTCAACGGCTACGATTCCGAGCCGGGGCGGGTAGACAACGTATTGGCGGTGCTGCGCAGCGAGAATCCATTGGCGCGGGCGCTGGTCGGGCCGGTCACCCCCTGGAACGAGGACCAGAATGGCCGGCTGGCTTACACGGTCGATGCGCCGTGGCTCAACTATATGAACACGCTGGCGGCGGCGCTGGACGAAGCCGCACAGCTGCGCGCGCAGGCCGGCATGCCGCTGATGGCGCCCGATGGCTTTGCCGTGCAGGCGCCCGGCCGGCCGGAGCTGGTCGACGGCGACGGTGGGCGCGAGCCCCGGCTCGACCTCGCGCTGCCACAATGGGAGGGAGCGCAGGCCGGTTTCCGTGTCTACCGGCAGTGGCTGGACATCGTCAACAGCTACCGCACCACGGCGGGGTTGCCGCTGTTCATCAGCGCCGCCAACACCTTTCACCCGGCGGTCGGCGTACCGCCGGCTGAGAACTACCCGGCCGGCTGGCTGACGGCGGCGCTTCAGGTGGTCAACGAAGAGCCGCAAATTGCCGCGCTCATCTGGTTCATCGACGACTTTCCCCATGACGACCAGTGGGATCTCTTCAGCCTCACCGAGCGGCGTGGCGAGATGGCGGCGGCTGCCGAGGAATTTGAGCAGCTACTGCAATTCGTTCCCTGATCTGGGCAACGGGAGCTATCCGGTTAAGACAAAGCTGCGTGCGGCGCGTCCCCGTGTCCACGACCCCGGCGCCTGACCGGAGCCGGGCACAACGCATGGATATATGCCCGGTTACAATTCGTGGTACATCTCGTCTCGCTGCCCTCAAATCGGCGGCCAGGGCCGTTATAATGAAAGCAGAGCCGTTGTTAATGACAGGAAAGGAGAGATTACCATGGCCACTGTAGCCAGTCTATTTGGAGACCAGGCCGACGCGGATGAGGCGATGAGGGCGTTAGCGGATTCGCCGTTCGCCGATGTCGAGGTGCGCGTGATTGAGCCGGAAATGGACGACGTTAACGAATCCCTGCCCGGCGCGGGCAACGTCCTCGGCGAGTTTGTCATGCCCTTTAGCGATTCGGAGTATGACGATATCGGCGCCGAGGAACGCGCCTGGTTCACGCAGGCGTTGCGGGGGGGCGGCACCGTCGTCTTCGCCAAAGTCGACGACGATCAGGCCGCCGCGCTGGAAAGCTTCTTCGCCCGCTACGGCGGGCGCACCAGCCGCGACGCTTGACCCTTTCGAGCGCTATTGCAGCGCCTGCAAAGACCCTCCGTGGAGGGTCTTTTTTTGCACCGTCTGATTGTGACATCTGTCACAATCAAGTTGTGACATTCGTCTCTGATTCGCTGCCGCAACCGGTTCTATAATCCTCAATGAATATTCGGATATCCGAATAAGTGAGGATATTGCTATGGACCTGCCGTCCCTCGACGAACTGAACCTCCTCCATGCCAACATCTGCAAGGCCATGGGCGACCCCAAACGGATCCAGCTACTGTACACGTTGCGCGGCGCCTCCCGCCACGTTTCTGCGCTGGCCGAAGAGCTGGAGATGCCACAGCCGACGGTCTCCCGCCACCTGGCCATTCTCCGCGATCGCGGATTGGTAAGCGCCGACCGCGATGGCGCCCAGGTCTATTACTCGCTGGCGGCGCCGGAGATCGTCGACATCCTTGACCAGATGCGCGCCCTGCTGCGCGGGCTCGTGGAACAGCGTTCCCAGGTGATCTTTTAGCCGGAGCCCGTTAGCTACCCACCGCCGCCACCGTAGTTGCATCCAGGACCCACATGAAAGACTTCAAGTACATCTGGTTAATCGGCTTGGTCGTCACAGCCCTCGTCGTCATCATCCCTATTGCCGTCGTCCTCGGCCATGACGGCACACCGTCGCAGGACCCCTGGGCCGGGGTGCCGCAGCGCGTGCCCCCGGTCGACCACAGCGCCCTGCTGACCGGTCCCTTTGCCAGCGGTGAGGAGGTCACGCGCGCCTGCCTCGACTGCCACGAAGAAGCTGGGCAGGACATGCTCAGCAGCGTTCACTTCCGCTGGGAAGGCGAGCCGGTAATGCTCCCCGGCCGCGATGAGCCTGTCACCGTTGGTAAGAAGAACCAGATCAACAACTTCTGCATCGGCATCCAGAGTAACTGGCCCGCCTGTACCAGCTGCCATGCTGGCTATGGCTGGGAAGATGCCGGCTTCGACTTCACGGTTGAAGAAAAGGTCGATTGCCTTGTCTGCCACGACCAGTCGGGCCAGTACGTCAAGGGATACGCGGGCCGGCCAGTCGAGGGCGTCGATCTGGTGCTGGCAGCGCAGAGTGTCGGCACGCCGACCCGCAGCAACTGCGGCACCTGTCATTTTAACGGCGGCGGCGGCGAAGCGGTTAAGCACGGCGACCTGGACAATAGCCTGCTCAACCCGTCGCCCGATGTCGACGTGCACATGGGCCGCCACGACTTTGAGTGCGTCGACTGCCATCGCACCGAGGATCACCAGATTGCCGGTCACGCCATCTCGGTGAGCCCCAACGCCGGTGCTCCCCTGGCCTGCACCGACTGCCACGCGGCTGACGTGCACGCCGATGAGCGCATTAACGCCCACGTGGACACCATTGCCTGCCAGACCTGCCACGTCCCGCTTGGCGCCGTCCGCGACGCCACCAAGATGGCCTGGGATTGGTCCACGGCGGGCCAGGACATCCCCGAAGATGCTCACACCTACCTGAAGATCAAAGGCTCCTTCGTCTACGAGCGCGCCTTCCTGCCTGAGTACGCCTGGTTTAACGGCAGCGCCGACCGCTACATCCTGGGCGATACCATCGAACCGACGCAAGTCACGGTGCTCAACCAGCCCCTCGGCGACATCGATGACCCCACCGCCCGCATCTGGCCCTTTAAGGTTCACCAGGGACGCCAGCCTTACGATCCAGTCTACAACATCCTGCTCCAGGTCAAGACGGCCGGCGAAGGCGGCTACTGGACCCAGTATGATTGGGATCTGGCGGCGCGCCTGGGCACTGAAGCGGCTGGGCTGCCCTACAGCGGCAACGTCGCTTTTGCCGACACCTCCATGTACTGGTCTCTGACCCACATGGTCGTGCCCGGCGAGCAGGCCCTGCAGTGCAGCGAGTGCCACGGCGCTGGCGGCCGGATGGACTGGCAGGCCCTCGGTTATCCTGGCGACCCCATGGTCTGGGGTGGGCGCGACCAGACGGTTGCCGGCGTGGCTTCCGCCTCCGAGTAGCCAGTAGAGAAAAGAGCATGAAACGGTATCGCAGCACACGCCTCCTTATCATCCTCGCCGTTCTGTTGTTGGCGCTCGGCGCCCTCACTCTGCCCCCTGCCTTCGCCCAGCGCGAGCAGCCGGCCCCGCTTCCAGCTGCCACCAACACCATGCATCCCACCTTTCCCTTGCTGGATGCTGCCGGCGACAACGTCCTCGACTCCGGAGCCCCTATCTCCACGATGGAGACCTGCGGCGCCTGCCACGACACGGCTTTCATCGCCGGCCACAGCTTCCATGCCGACGCCGGCCTCTCCCAGGCCGGCGTTGGCGGCGAATCCGCCCATGCCTGGGACGCCAGCCCCGGCCTTTTTGGGCACTGGAACCCGCTCACCTACCGTACCCTGTCGCTTGACGGCAGCAGCGGGCGCGTGGATATGACCACAGCGGAGTGGATCCAGCTCTTTGGCGCCCGCCATACCGGCGGCGGCCCGGCGACCACCGGGCCCGATGGCCAGCCGCTCGGCGACAGTGCGGGGGCGCTCACTGCTTCAATCGTCGATCCGGATACAGGCGAGCTGCGGCCCTGGGACTGGGAACAGTCGGGCACGGTCGAGATGAACTGCTTCCTCTGCCACACCGCGGCGCCAGACAACGCGGCGCGTATCGCCTCGCTGGCTGCCGGCGACTTCGCCTGGGCCAGCACGGCGACCCTGGCGTCCAGCGGCGTGGTAGCGCCCGCCGCCAACGGCTGGGACTACCTGCCGGGCGCCTTTGACGATGAAGGCAACGTGCGCCTGGACAATCTCGGCATCCAGGATCCAACTGACGAGAACTGCGGCAGCTGCCACGGCATCGTCCACAGCGACGCCCGCACGCCGCTGGTGGCCGACTTCTGCGGCAGTGACACGGCTGACCAGGCCGCCTGGAGCACGCTGACCACGGGCCAGCTCTTCTCGCCGCAGCGGCTGGCCTCTACTGGCCTTAACCTGAGTGACAAGCAGGCACTGTCTCGCTCCTGGGACATCCATGCAGAACGGGTCGTCGGCTGTACCGACTGCCATTACAGCCTGAACAATCCCGTTTACTACCAGGCCAGCGACGCCTCGCAGCCGGCCCATCTCCTCTTTGATCCGCGCCGCATTGACATCAGCGAGTACCTGCAGCGCCCGCTGCACGAATTTGCTAAAGGCCAGAGCGCCCAGAGCGGGCTGGCGCCGCAGTTCGACAACAGCCTGCGCCGCTGCGATAGCTGCCATAGCATCGAGGCCACCCACGATTGGCTGCCCTACAAGGAGCGCCACACCGCAGCGCTGAGCTGCGAGAGCTGCCACGTGCCGCGCCTTTACGCGCCGGCCCAGCAGGCGATTGACTGGACTGCGCTGGACGAAAGCGGGCAGCCGCTGTCCGAGTGCCGCGGCGTCGCCGCCGCCGTCAGCAGCGGTCCCGACCTCATCACTGGCTACCAGCCGGTTCTGCTGCCGCGCGACAACGGCGACGGCACGACTAGCTTGGCCCCGCACAACCTGATCAGCGCCTGGTACTGGGTCTATGGTGACCCGGCCCAGCCCGTGCCCCTGCGCGACCTGCAGGCCGCCTGGCTGGACGGGGATGGGTACGCGCCAGAACTGGTAGCTGCCTTCGACGGCGATGGCGATGGGGCGCTGGCGCCGGCTGAGCTGCTCATCGACGGCGAGCGCAAAGAAGCGGCGGTCGCCGCCCGCCTGCAGGCGCTAGGACTGGATAACCCGCGCATTGCCGGCGAGGTACAGCCCTATACCATCAGCCACAATGTGGCTGCCGGCGAGTGGGCGACCCAGGATTGCCAGGCCTGTCACAGCCGCAGCTCGCTGGTGACCACGCCGCTGCAGCTGGCCTCCTACGTCCCTGGCGGCGTCCTACCCGAGATGATTACCGGCAACGGTACGACCAAGCGCGGGGCCCTCAACTTGGACGAGGATGGCGCACTTTACTACATGCCGCAGACGCGGCGCGATGCCGAGAGCGGGGCCGGCAGCATCTACCTGCTAGGCCGTGACAATCTCTCCTGGGTTGACTGGTTCGGCGCCATCGCCTTTGCCGGCACCCTCGGCGGTGTAGCGCTCCATGGCGGGCTGCGCTTTGTCTCCTTGCGCTACGGCGCCCACCGCTATGCCCGCCACAACCCCCAGCTGCGCCGTGTCTATATGTACGGCGTCTACGAGCGCTTCTGGCACTGGCTGCAGACGCTGGTCATTCTCGGCCTGCTCTTTACCGGGCTGATCATTCACAAGCCGGATATCTTCGGCATCTTCAGCTTCCGCTACGTGGTGCTGGTGCATAACGTGCTCGCCGCCATTCTCGTGGCCAATGCGGCCCTCAGCGCCTTCTACCACCTGGCCAGCGGCGAAATCCGCCAGTTCATCCCCCGCCCACGCGGCTTCTTCGACCAGACATTCGATCAAGCCAGGTACTACCTCGGCGGCATCTTCCGCGGTGAGCCCCATCCGGCGGTGAAGACGCGCGAGCGCAAGCTCAACCCCCTGCAGCAGATCACCTACTTCGGCCTGCTCAACGTGCTGCTGCCCTTGCAGGTGCTTACCGGCCTGCTCATGTGGGGCGCGCAGCGCTGGCCGGAAGCAGCGGCGATACTTGGCGGCCTGCCGGGTCTGGCGCCTTTCCACACCCTTATCTCCTGGCTGCTCGCCTCGTTCGTCGTCATGCACGTTTATCTGACGACTACTGGCCATACGGCTACGTCCAATATCAAAGCCATGATCATGGGCTGGGATGATGTCGAGCTGCCCAGCCACCCGCAGGAGGCATCTTCATGACCACCTACCAAACTGTCGACAGCGAGGTGCGCGACAGCACGGGCGCCCGCAGCGCCCGCGTAGCCCGTGACTACATTAACCCTTACCTCGGCGGTATCCTTCTCGGCCTGGTGCTCTTTGCCAGCTTCTTTATCAGCGGCAATGGGCTGGGCGCCTCTGGTGGACTCAACCGTCTCCTCGTCGTCGTCGAAGACTGGATCGCGCCCGGTCACGTCGACCGCACCCCGTACCTTCTGGAGATGGCCGGTGGGGCGCGTAACCCGCTGGATAGCTGGGTCGTCTTCATCGCCGTCGGCGTCATAATCGGCGGCTTCGTCTCCGGTCTGGTGAATGGCCGGCTACGCGTCGAAACGAATCGCGGCCCGCGCATCACCGTACGCCAGCGCTGGCTCCTCGCCTTCATCGGCGGCAGCCTCATGGGCTATGGCGCCCGCCTGGCACGCGGCTGCACTTCCGGCCAGGCGCTCTCCGGCGGCGCCGTCCTCTCCGCCGGCAGCTGGGCCTTCATGTTCGCCGTCTTTGCCGGTGCCTACCTGCTGGCCTACTCCCTGCGTAAGGTCTGGAACTAAGAGGTAACTGAACATGGCACCCTTCCCCCTTCCTCTCGAAAGCCTGCTCGGCACCTGGGGCGCCTACGCCATCTACCTGGTGATTGGCTTTGCCTTTGGCTACGTGCTGGAGATCTCCGGCTTCGGCAACTCGAAGCTGCTCGCCTCGCAGTTCTACTTCAAGGATCTGACCGTGCTGAAGGTGATGTTTGGCGCGATCATCGTCGCCATGGTGCTCATCTTCGGCGCGTCAGCCGCCGGGTTGCTCGACTACAACCTGGTCTACGTCAACCCGACTTACCTCTGGCCCGGTATCGTCGGCGGCCTGATCATGGGCTTTGGCTTTATCATTGGCGGCTTCTGCCCGGGCACCTCGCTCGTCGCCGCCGCTACCGCCAAGCTCGACGGCGTCTTCTTCGTGCTTGGCGTCTTCTTCGGCATCTTCCTCTTCGGCGAGACCGTGGGCCTCTACGAGAGCTTCTGGCACTCCTCCTACCTCGGCCGCTTTACCCTCTTTGACTGGCTGGGCCTCAGTCCGGGAATCGTCGTCATCCTCGTCGTGCTCATGGCCCTCTTCATGTTTTGGGGCGGCGAGAAGCTGGAGCGCGTCTTCGGCGGCAAAGACCCCGCGGCGGCCCCGCGCTGGCGCTATGGCGCTGCCGGCGCCCTGCTGCTTGTCGCCGTCGCCGTGGCGCTGGTTGGCCAGCCGTCGACGGCCGACCGCTGGGCCCGCATCGAGGCCGAGCGCACGGCTCAGCTGGCGGCGCGCGAGGTGCAGATCCATCCCGGCGAGCTGTTAAGTATCATCCACGACGACGCCATTCGCGTGCGCATGCTCGACGTCCGCCCGGAGGCCGAGTACAACCTCTTCCACATCCTTGACGCCGAGCGCGTCGACCCTGCGGGCCTGGACGTGCTGATCGCCGAGCTGCATGCAGCCCCGGCCAACACCGTCTCCGTTGTCATGAGCAATGACGAAGGAGCGGCAGCGGAGGTCTGGAAAACGCTGGTCGCCGCGGCGGTGCCCAACGTCTACATGCTGGAGGGTGGTATCAACAACTGGCTGGATACCTTTGCGGCGGAGGAGTTTCGGAAGGAGTACCGGCTCAGCGCGGTGCCGGCGGGGGCGCTAGCCTATCGCTTTAATGCGGCCCTGGGGTCGCGCTACCCGGCAGCCGAGCCCAACCCCAGCGCTTTCTTCCTTGAGTTCACGCCGAAAGTGAAGCTCGAGGTCAAGCGCGGGCCGTCGGGCGGCGGCTGCGGCTAACGCGGCAATGGCACGAAAAGAAAGAGGGCCAGCCCAACAGCTGGCCCTCTTTTTTGTTGTGCGCTAACGAATAGCGCGCTTTTAGTCGCTGTAGCCGTTGCTGAAGGTATCAATCATCAGGCGCGCGTCGCCCAGCGGGTAGAGAATCGGGCAGGTAGCGCCGCGGGCCACGTATTCGCGCACCTTGGCTTTGGCCTCCTCCGGCGTGCCCGTAGCCGAGATGCGCAGCACCAGCTCGTCAGGCACATATTTCATCGCCTCGTGGATCTGTTCTTTGGTCGCCGGCCAGCCGAGGATCGACTGGATATTGGCAACAGTCTCCTGATCCACGCCGCTTGCTTTGGCGATGTGCGGCTGCTGGGCCAGGTATTGCGTGAGCAGCATCTTGGCGCCGCGGATCGCCTCATCGCGATCCTCGTGCACCGAACAGACAATGAGCTGCGGGCGGTCGACGTCGTCGATGCTGCGCCCGGCTCGGGCCGCGCCGCGCGCCAGCTGCTCTATAGCCAGGTCGTTGTACTCCGGCGGCACGCAGTAGTTGAGCACGGCGCCGTCGGCAATCTCGCCCGTCAGCTCCATCATCTTCTCGCCGGTGGCGCCGATATAGATGGGCACGTGGCGCGGCTCGCGCCGCCCGTGGATGACGTCCAGCTCAATGCCGTCGACGTGGTGAAACTCGCCGTGAAAGGTGACGTTTTCCATGTTGAGCAGGCGGCGCAGCACCTCGACCGTCTCGCGCATGGCGAGCAGCGGCTTGCGCCGGTCGATGCCCACGTTGCGCGCCAGCGGATCCCACCAGGCGCCAATGCCGCAGATGATGCGGTCCGGCGCCAGATCGTCCAACGTCAGGAACGTGGAAGCCAGCAGGCCAATGTTGCGCGTCCAGTTGTTGATGACGCCGCTGCCGATCTTCATCCGTTTGGTGTGAGCGGCAAAGGCGGCCATGGGCACAATGGCATCGCGCACGAGCCGGCTCTCTGCCTGCCAGACGGCATCGAAGCCCTTTTCCTCCGCATATCGCACCAGCTCGATCCCTTCGTCCAGCGGGTGGGCATCCTGCAGGTATAAGGCGACACACTCTTTACTCACGGGCGATCCTCCTTTGGGTCTGGGGCGGCAAGGGTGGGGAAGTGGCGGAAGGCATCTGGCCCAAAAAACCCACTTGCCAAATTGGTCATTTTTACATAATATACGATGAAAGCTGGGGTTCGCCCGTCGCTGCGCGCTTGCTCATCCGGGCCCCACTCTTAACAGCGCCCATTGTAACGTGGATTCGTGGCGGAGGGAAATACCACAGTTCGCATGAAACAGACGCGCGCGCGCCTCATCTTCTTCTGGGCTTTCGTGCTGTTCAGCATGGGCCTCATCCTCATCTTTATCTTGCGCCCCGAGCTGGCGCCCGCCTGGACGGGGTTCGGCTTTTATCAGGCGGAAAACAGCGACCTGCCGCGCGCACGAAACTTATGGGACTGGGTTCAGGCGCTCTTCCCGGCCGTGCTGCTTCTTGCCGGCCTCCTCTGGCTGGTCTGGGCGGCGCGCGCCACAGTGACCCTCGCCGTGGCGCGGACGATCAGCGCCGTTCAGGAGACGGCCGCAGCGCGTCAGCGGCAGACGGCGCTGGAGTCCTATCTGGATAGCATGACCGAGCTGCTGCTGCGTAATGGGCTGCGCACCGCTCCCCCCGACGCCACCGTGCGTCACGTCGCCATGGCCCGCACGTTGGCGGTGCTGCGCACGCTCGACGGCGTTGGGCGCGGCCAGGTGCTGCAGTTCCTCAGCGACGCCGGCCTCGTCGGCCGCAACCGGATCATCAGTCTGCGCCATGCCGCCTTTGGCGGCGCGGACCTGGAAGGCGCGCAGCTGCGCCACAGCTATCTCTGGCTGGCCGACCTGCACGGCGCCAACCTGCGCCGGGCTGACCTGCGCAATGCCGACCTCTGGTATAGCAATCTCTCCGGCGCGGACCTGCGCGAGGCCAACCTGAGCGGCGCGCACCTGGGCGATGCCAACCTCAGCGGCGCCGATCTGCGCGGCGCCGATCTCTCCCAGGCCAGCCTGCGCAAGGCCCGCCTTGACGGCGCCGACCTGCTCGGCGCGCGCGTAACGCCGGAACAGCTCAACACCACCCGCTCCCTACTGCACACCAGGCTGCCCGTTCACGTCGAGCTGGCGCCGCACTCCCCACCGCCGGACGACGCCAGCGCCGTACACGGCAATGGGACCGCTCCCGCCCCCGACCTCCAGCCGGACGGCGAGCCAGAGCTGATGGACGAATCCCCCCCTTCAATCCTATAATCGGTCAACGGCCGACCACCACCGCAAGACGCCTGTGGCCGGCAAGCCGCATGCCGGCCCACACCGTACCAGGAGGTCTCGATGACAGTTCTCTTTAGCAATGTCATGATCTACAGCAACGACGAGGAGGCGCCCGGCGGCCCCTTTATGGCCGACGGCGCCGTCGCCGTCGAGGGAACGACCATTGTCGCGGTGGGATCAGCGGCAGAGCTGGGCCGGCGTTTCCGCGACGCCGAGCAGGTTGATGGGCGCGGGCGCCTGCTGCTGCCCGGCCTGGTCAACGCCCACATGCACTTCTACGGTACCTATGCGCGCGGCCTGGCCATGTCGCGCCAGCCGCGTGACTTTCGCGAGATCCTGGCCTGGCTGTGGTGGACCCTGGACCGCTCGCTGGATCTGGACGCCGTCTACTACAGCGCGCTGCTGCCGGCGATGAGCGCCGTCCGCAGCGGGGTGACCGCAGTTATCGACCATCACGCCAGCCCTCATGCCGTCGCCGGCAGCCTGGACCGGATCGAAGACGCCCTCTCCCTCGTGGGCATGCGCGGCCTGCTCTGCTACGAGGTCTCCGACCGTGACGGCAAGGAGATCCGCGATGCCGGCCTGGAGGAGAACGCCCGCTATATCCGCAAATGCCAGGCGGGGCGCGCGGCCGACCCTGCCCACCTTTACGACGGCATGATCGGCCTGCACGCCAGCTTCACCCTGGACGACGACACCCTGCAGCAGGCGGTGGCGCTGGGGGACGAGCTGCAGCGCGGCTACCATATCCACATGCTCGAAGGCTGGCTGGACGAAAACGAGACGCGAGCCCGCTATGGGGCCGGCGTCGCCCAGCGGCTCTATGACGCCGGCATCTTCACCGGGCGCACCATCGCCGCCCACGGCATTACGCTTGACGAACAGGGCATGGACCTGGTGGCGGAGCGGGACACGATCGTCGTCCATAACCCGCAGTCGAACATGAATAACGCCGTGGGACGGGCCGATGTCTTCGGCCTACTACAGCGCGGCGTGACGGTGGGCATCGGCACCGACGGCATGACGCCGGACCTCAAAGTGGATGTGCGCGCCGGCTACCTGCTGCACAAGCACCACCTGAGCGACCCGCGCCCGGGCTGGAGCGAATTCCAGCAGATGATGCTGCACAACAACCCGGCCATTTACCGCCGGCTGACCGGGCAGAAGGTGGGGAAGATTGCGTCAGATTACCTGGCCGACTTTATCCTGGTGGATTACCATCCGCCGACGCCGCTCGACGCCGCCACCTTCTGGGGCCACTTTCTCTATGGCATTGCCGATGCGCGGGTGCAGATGACTGTGGTCAACGGCCGCATTGTCATGGAAGAAGGGCGCATTCTCGGGCTGGAAGCGGCCGGCCTGGACGAGGCGGCGCTGGCCGCCGAGTCACAGCGCGTGGCGCGCGACGTGTGGGCCCGCTTTCAGGAACTAAGTACATAAGAACAGGAGCCCGTCGATGTCCTACTGGCAGCATTACTACCGCCCCGAAAGCGTAGAAGAAGCATTGGAGCATTTGCGCACCCATGGCAAAGAGGCCCGCCTCATTGGCGGGGGCACCGACCTCCTGCTGGAGATGCAGCAGGGGCGCAAGCCGCCGGCGGAAGCGTTGATTGACGTGACAGCCATCCCGGCGCTGCGCCGCCTGGCGCTGGAGAACGGCATGGTGGAAGTGGGCGCCGCCGTGAGCCATACCGAAATTGTGAACACGCCGTTTCTGGCGCAGCACGCCACCTGCCTGGTGGAAAGCTGCGGCGTCATCGGCGGGCCGCAGGTACGAAATGTCGCCACGCTCGGGGGGAACGTGGCCCATGCGCTGCCGGCGGGAGACGGTACGACGGCCCTGGTGGTGCTCGACGCCGAGGTAGAAGTCGCCGGCAGCAACGGCCGCCAGTGGCAGCCCATCCTCAGCCTGTTTAAGGGGCCGGGTATCTCGGCCATTGACCGCAGCAGCGAGCTGATCACTCGCTTTCGCTTTCCTGCGGCCGCTCCCCATAGCGGCACCGCCTTTAAGCGGATCATGCGGCCCCAGGGCGTCTCCCTGCCCATTCTCGCCTGCGCCGTCTGGGTGAGCCTGGCGCCGCAGCAGGAGACAGCCGAGCGCGACGAAGCCGTCATCGAAGCGGCGCGCATCTGCATCGGGCCGGTGCGGCCCGTGCCCACGCGCGCCCGCCAGGCGGAACAAGCGCTGGCTGGCCGCTCGCTGAGTGACGGGCTGGAGCGCGCCGTCATCGCCGCCCAGTCCGAGTTTACCCCCCGTACCAGTAAGCACCGGGCCACGGCCGAGTATCGCGTGGAGATGATTGCCGTCTTGCTGCGCCGGGCGCTGCCGCTCGCCGTGCAGAGGGCGCTGACAGGCGAAGCCGTGCCCGAGGGACTCGGCCAGTAACAGAAATCGATTGCCAATGGCATACGGAAGGAAGATGGAGGCAAGCCAATGACCGTCCTGCGAATCACCGTAAACGGCCGGGAGATTGAACGAGAAGTCGGCGGGAACCGCTATCTCGCCGAGTTTCTGCGCTACGACCTGGGCCTCACCGGCACAAAGGTGGGCTGCAACGAAGCCGAGTGCGGCGCCTGTACGGTGCTGGTCGACGGCGTGCCGGTTGACTCCTGTGTCTTCCCTGTCTGGAAGGCGCACGGGCGGCAGGTGCAGACGATTGAAGGGCTGGCAGCGCCGGCGCAGGCGGAGCCGCCGCCGCGGCCCAGCGTAGCACGGCGCACCTCCCGCTACCAGGAGCATGAGCTGGAGCGGCTCCATCCCCTGCAGCGCGAGTTCGTGCGCCACGGCGCCGTGCAGTGCGGCTTCTGCATACCGGGCGTGATTATGACAGCAGAGGCCTTGCTGGACGCTAACCCGGACCCAAGCGAGGCTGATATCAAGGTGGCGCTGAAGGACACCTTCTGCCGCTGCGCGGGCTACCCGACGATCATGCGCGCCATCCAGTCGGCCGCTGCTATCATCCGTGGCGAAGAGCCGCTGCCCGTGACCGTGCCCGAGAGCAACCAGCCGTTGCGCGTCGTGGGCACGAACGTCATCCGCCCGGAAGCGATTGCCAAAGTGACCGGCGAGGCGATCTACACCGACGACATCGTCTTTCCCGACCAGCTGTACGGCCGCACGCTGCGCGCCACCCATCCCCACGCACGCATCCGCTCCATCGACACTAGCCGCGCCCGGGCGCTGGACGGCGTTTATGCCGTGCTCACCGCCGAAGATGTGCCCGGCCGGCTCAACCACGGGCTCGTCTACCAGGATTGGCCGGCGCTGGCGCGGGATAAGGTACGCTATATCGGCGATCCGGTAGCCATTGTCGCCGCCTCGCGCCCGGAAATCGCCCAGCACGCGCTGGATCTGATCGGCGTCAGCTACGAGCCGCTGGACGTGGTCGATAGCCCGGAGTTCGCCATGGCTTCCAATGCGCCGCTGGTGCATGAGGATTGGGAGAAGGGCAACACGATCAAGCATATCAAGGTGCGCCACGGCGACGTGGCCGAAGGCTTTGCCCGGGCCGACGTAATCGTCGAGCGCACCTTCCACACGGCCACGACCGAGCACGCCTTTCTGGAGCCCGAGTGCGCCATTGGCGTTCCCGCCGGCTATGATGCGGAGCATGAAAAGCTGACCGTGTACGTCGGCTCGCAAATCCCCTACGCCGACCGCAACCAGGTCGCCGCAGCCCTGGGCATCCCCGAAAAGGCGGTGCGCATCGTCAGCCCGCTGGTGGGCGGCGGTTTCGGCGGCAAGGAAGACATTGCCGCCCAGATTCACGTGGCGCTGCTGGCGCAGGCGACCGGCCGGCCTGTGAAGATGATCTACACGCGGCAGGAATCGCTGCGCTTTCATCCCAAGCGCCACGCCACCGTGATCCGCATGAAGATGGGGGCGACGCGCGCCGGCGACCTCGTAGCCGTGCAGGCCGAGCTATACGGCGACGGCGGCGCCTATGCCAGCCTCAGCGACAAGGTGATGACGCGGGCGACGACGCACGCCACCGGCCCTTACGTCGTTCCCCACGCGCGCATCGACTGCTACGCCAATTACACCAACAATCCGCCCAGCGGCGCCTTTCGCGGCTTTGGCGTCACCCAGTCGGCTTTCGCCGTGGAGCAGATGATTGACCTGTTGGCTGAGGAGCTGGGCATGGACGCGCTCGCTTTCCGCCGCCGCAACGCCATGCGCCCCGGCTCGGTAACGGCCACCGGGCAGCGCCTGGAGGAGAGCGTCGGCTTGCTGCAGAGCATTGACGCCGCGGAGGAGCATATCTGGCGCGCCAGCCGCGAGGAGGCGCCGGTCGCCGCTAACCCGTTCGCCGGCAGGGCCGAGCGCCCGCCCGTTTCCGAGCTGCTCTGGCGCGAGGGCCACAAGGTCTATGCCTGGGGCGTCGCCAGCGCCTATAAGAACACGGGCCTCGGCGGCGGCGCGCCCGACAAGTCGGCGGCCATTGTCGAGGTCTACGTGGACGGCACGGCTGAGGTGCGCACCAGCGCCGCCGAAATCGGGCAGGGGTTGGTCACCGTGCTGGCGCAGACGACGGCCGAGGAGCTGGGCATTCCCTACCAGCAGGTGCGCGTCCTGCTCTCTGATACTGATCTGACGCCGGATGGGGGGCCGACCACCGCCAGCCGCCAGACCTACGTCACGGGTAACGCGGCGCGCATGGCAGCCGGCGCCATGCGCGAGGCGCTCAGCACGGTCATTGCCGAAGATTTCGACGTGCCGCCCGGCGACGTCCGCTTTGAAGAAGGGCTGGTGCGGGCCAACGGCCACGAGGTCCGCTTCGGCGAGGCGGTGCAGCGCCTGATCGACGAAGGGCGCGAGCCGCGCACCTACTACGAGTACCTGGCGCCGCGCACCCAGCCGCTGGGTACGGGCGGCGACATGCATTTTGCCTTCAGCTTTGCCACCCAGGCCGCGCTGGTCGAGGTGGACCTGAGCACCGGCGAAGTGCACGTGCCCCGCATCATCGCCGTCAACGACGTGGGTAAGGCCTTTAACCCCATCGGCCTGCAGGGCCAGGTCGAGGGTGGGGTGATGATGGGCCTGGGCAACGCCCTCACCGAGGAGTTTATCGTCGAAAAGGGCATTCCCTTCACCGACGTGCTGGCGCGCTACAAGATGCCCAGCATCAAGCACACGCCCCGCATCGACTCGGTTATCGTCGAAGAGCCGGCGGCTGACGGCCCCTACGGCGCCAAGGGCGTGGGCGAACTATCCTCCATTCCCACGACGCCGGCCATCTGCAACGCCATCTACAACGCTACCGGCGTGCGCGTCTACCGCCTGCCGGTCGATCAGGATGCGCTGCTGCTGGCGATGAAGGAGGGGCGAAATAGCTGCGCGTAGGCATTGACAAAGACCGGCAATGGTTGCATAATGGTTTCAAAACGGTTCTATGCTGCTCGTTCGGGTAGGGTCGGCAGGATAGCATGGCAACGATAACTATCAAAAACATACCAGATGATCTGTATGAACGGTTGAGAGAGTCGGCCGAAGCAAACCGTCGCAGTATCAACAGCGAAGTCATTGTCTGCATTGAAAAGGCAATTGGCGCGCCGCGTTTTGACCCAGAGGAGTTCCTTGCGGCGGCTCGGCTGCTGCGAGAACGAGTCGCCGGCTACGTGATCAGCGACGAAGCGTTTAATGAAGCGAAACGGGCCGGCCGGCCATGATTGTGGTTGATACCAACCTAATCGGCTATCTGGTCATCCCCGGCGAGCAGACAGACGAGGCGGAGCGCGTATTGGTTAAGGATCCCGACTGGGTAGCGCCCCGCCTGTGGCGTAGCGAGCTGCGCAACGTATTGGCCCTCTACTTACGGCAGGGACTGCTGGACCTGGAGGATGCCGTAGCTGTGATGGACCAGGCTGAGCGGTTGATGGCCGGCCGTGAAGGAAGAACGTCCTCACTGCCTGTCCTGGCGCTGGCTCAGCGCAGCGGCCGTTCAGCCTACGACTGCGAGTTCGTCGCGCTGGCAAGCGAGCTGGGGGTGCCATTGGTAACCACAGACCGGCAACTGGTGCGAGCATTCCCGGAGCTGGCAGCGACGCCGGCTCAATTTCTCAGGCTATAGAGACCGCCGGCAAGGCTGGCCCTGCGGGCGGTTCTCGCCAGCACCGGCGACGGAGCAGCCTAGCCCAGGCTCAGGCTGCCCTGCTCCTCGCCCTCGTACCACTCGATCTCAATCTCCAGGCTGCGCTGGGTGCGCCGCCCCTTCTCTTCCTCTTCGACTTTAATCTCCAGCACCACGTTATCGGGAATGGGAACGACCAGCTCCTCGGCGCCCTTGCGTAGGATCACTTCATTCTTATCCAGCCGGTCGGCCAGATCGCGTAAAAACGCGGCGACGCTCTTCAGGCTGTGACGCTCCTCGCTGGCAAACAAGACCACTTCTTTCGCCATAGTTTCTCCTTTTTTCTCAGGCAGCCGGATTGGTCCGGCTGTCGCCTCTCTCTATTCCCCCTACGTTGCCCGGCGCCGGCCCGTTGCCGCTGGCCTTAACCGCTAACAGCGCTCTCATGGTAAGGGCCGGTAACCTGCCTGGCGGCGCCGCTGGCTCTCAGGCCGTAGCCGCAGGCACGGCGCGCAGTAGCTCGCCGCTGACTTCCTCCCCGGCGAAGCTCTCCCCTTCGACCAGCACCTGCCCCCGCAGGATCGTGTAGGCCAGCCGGCCGGCGATGTGCATGCCTTCGTAGGGCGACCAGTCAGCGGCGCCGTGCTGGCGCGGCGCCGCGATGGTCGTCTCCGCCTCCGGGTTCCAGATGACGATGTCGGCGTCGCGGCCCGTTGCCAGAGCGCCTTTGCGGTGGTCGATGCCGAAGATGCGCGCCGGGTTCTCAGCCAGCACGCGCACCAGGCGGCTCATGCTGATGCGCCCGGCGGCGACGCCGTAAGTGTAGAGCAGGGGAAAGAGGGTCTCCACGCCGGGCATGCCGTTGGGCGTGAGGTGAAAGACGCCGCCGGCGCTCTCTTTTTGCTCGCGGGTGAAAGGGCAGTGGTCGGTGCCCACCACGTCGATCTCGCCGGCTGCCAGCGCTTCCCACAGGGCTTCGCCGTCGGCCCGCGTGCGCAGCGCCGGGGTAGTAATGTAATAGTGGCCGTTCTGCGCCTCGTAGCGGCTCTCGTCAAGCAGCAGATATTGTGGGCAGGTTTCCAGGTAGATGTCGGTTCCCTGCGCCCGCGCGGCTAGGCCGGCCTCCAGCCCGGCGCGGCTGCTGAGATGGACGATGTAGAGGCGGGCGCCCAGGTCGCGGGCGATGGCGCCCGCCTGGAGGATGGCCTCGGCTTCGGCCTCTGCCGGGCGGCTGCGGGCGTGGCAGATGGCGGCGGTAATGCCGGAATTAACATAACGCGCCGTCTCCCGTTCGACGATGTCGTTGCTCTCGGCGTGGAGCAGGACGATGCCGCCGTGCGCCGCGACGGTTTCCATCACGGCGCGAAATTCAGGCCAGCTGCTCATCATGCCCGCTTCGCGGTAGGTCGAAAAGAGCTTAAAGCTGTTGAAGCCTTCGCCGATGAGCGCCGGAATGTCGCCGAGGTGTTCCAGGGGCCGGTCGGTGATATTGACGTGAATGCCGAAGTCCACGTGGCTGTTGCCGGCGGCAAGGGCGATCCGCTCGTCCAGCGCGGCGCGCGGGCTCTGACCGGGCTCCTGCACGGTGAAGTCCAGGATCGTCGTCACGCCGCCGAAGGCAGCGGCAATCGACCCGCTGCGAAAGTCGTCGGCGGAGCGCGTATCTTTGATAGGAATGCCCATGTGCGTGTGGGCATCGATGAAGCCGGGGAAGACGAGGTGGCGCGTGGCGTCGATGGTCCGCCGGGCAGTGCCCGGCAGCTCGGGCGCGACTGCCACGATGGCGCCATCGCGCACGCCAATGGCGGCGCGGCGCACGTCGCCGGAGACGACGACGTTGCCATTCTGGATGAGGAGATCGTAATCAGGCTGGGTGGTCATGGCGCCTCCAGAGCAATCGACCGGCGCCGCTACGATACCACGGCCGGGACGAAAAGTGGAGTAAGAGATGAGCCCACCGGCTATGCTATAATGGGGCCAACGACCAGCCAGCATCGCGCTCAGATTCCCCATTAGCCACAAGGAGAGACGATGGCCGAAAACAAGATGCGCCCCACCGGCGCCAGCGTAGAGGAGTTCCTCAACAGCGTGCCCAACGAAAAGCGCCGCGCAGACGGCTTGCAGGTTTTGGAGATGATGCGCGAGATCTCCGGCGAAGAGCCGCAGATGTGGGGCGACAGTATCATCGGCTTTGGCTCATACCATTACAAATATGCCAGCGGGCGGGAAGGGGATGCGCCCATCATCGGTTTCTCGCCGCGCAAGCAAAGCCTTACCCTCTATCTCGATTTCACCTACGACGACTTTGGCGAGCTGATGGCGCGCCTGGGCAAGGCCAAGACCAGCGTGGCCTGCCTCTACATTAACAAGTTGGAGGATGTCGATCTGGAGGTGCTGCGCGAGATGATACGGCGCTCGCTGGAGCAGTACGCGGCCCGAAAGGCTGATTGAGCCGCAACTTCCTTCGTTCGTCCGCTCGCGCCCGGGCGCCATCTATTGCGTCTGCATTGAACGAATAACGTAGAAGGGCTGCGCCGGCAGCTCGCTCCTGCCCGCGGCTGGCCGCCGGCCCGGAACGGCTGGCCCGCTGCCCAGCCTGTGCTACAATCAGGCGCGTGGAGAGCCAGGACGCCGGGAGCCAACTGGCAGGCGTCCGACAGGAGCAACGATGTCTTCGCGAAAGCAGCAGAAGATGACCCGCTCGGCGTTGGATCGGCCTGATCTGAGCGGAGAGACGCGCATGCGCCGCTACCTCCCCTGGCGCCAGGAACTGGAGCTACGCCCGCCGAACCGGGGCAAAGCCATTATCGACAGCCTGCCCACCATCGCGGTCGACCCCCGTGCGCTGGACATTGCCAGCGAGATTGAGCCGCTAACGGTAGAGGGCGTGCCCTTTTTCGCCGATTTCCGGGCGCTGATGTTCCGGCTGGCCTTTCCCATGTGGCGCCGCCATGGCCAGTTCCGGCGCTACTTTACGGGGATACGGGCCGGCGCAACCGGGATGCAGCAGCAGGCGCGCGAGAATCGCTTCCGCGTCGGCCGGCCCCAGGTAGAGCCCGCTGCGCTGCAGGAGGCGATTCGTAGCTATGCGCGCGCGCTGGGCTTTGCCCTCTGCGGCTTCACCTTTGTCGACCGCCGCTTCATCGGCGCCGGCGACGACGACGCCTTTCCGTACGATGGCGCTGTCGTCCTCGGCATGGAGATGGACCGCGAGCTGGTGGATAAAACGCCCTCTCGCGAAGGTCCCCAGCCTGACTTTGAAACATACGTCGACGCGGGCAGGGCCGTGCTGGAGCTGGCCCGGCACATTCGTTCGCTTGGCTATCGCTGCGTGGCCCGCGTCGCCTTTGACATGCCCGTCAAGTTCGTACCGCACGCCGTCGCCGCGGGGCTCGCCGAGCTGGGCGCGAATGGCATGGCGATTACGCCCCAGTTCGGGCCGCGCCAGCGCTGGGCGATGATCAGCGTGGACGCCGAGCTGGAACCCGACCAGCCGGCGGACTTCGGCATTAGCGATTACTGCGAAGCATGTCTGCTCTGTGTCCATGGCTGCCCCGGCCGGGCGCTCAGCGAGGAAAAGATCTGGTGGCGCGGCGTCTACAAGCACAAGCTGGACCCGGTGCGCTGCTGGTCTTACTTCTCCCGCTTCGACGGCTGCATGATCTGCGTCAAGGTCTGCCCCATTCACCGCTTCGGCTACGAAGCCTGCATGGAAGCCTACCGGCGTGACGGCACGATTCTGGGCAAGCCGAAAGGCGTGCAGCGCTTCCTGGAGCGGCGCGCGGCGCGACAGGAGCGCCAGGCAGGCTAACCGCGGCGCTTCTGGAGCCGCCGCAAAGCCTTCCAAACGACCAATGGCGCCGTCCGGCGACCCACCGCGCTGTAAACAGGTGACATTCGTCACTTGCTATCTGTTTCATTCCCTTATAAATTTGTCATACAACCATACCAATTAGCCTTTCTTTTCTGGTAAGAGAAAACAGGCGTCGGGACTGTCGTGCTGCAACGCAAGCCATCACTGACCGAACAGGCCAAGGCCAATATCAAACAGCGCATCCTCGACGGCGAATTCAGCGGCGAGCGCATCCCGGCCGAGATGGAGCTGGCGGCCGAGTTGGGCGTTAGCCGCACGACCATCCGCGAGGCTCTGAGCCGCCTCGAGAGCGAGGGCGTCATCTATCGCAAGCAGGGAGCGGGCACCTTTGTCAACGAGCCGGGGCTACAAATCAAGACGCGCCTGGAGGAGATCTGGTCCTATGAAGCCATCCTCCGCGCCCACGGCTACACGCCGGCAACGCGCATTCTGAGCGTGGAGGTGCAGCCGGCCGGGCGGGCTATGGCGGAACAGCTACAGGTCGCCCTGGGCGCGCCGCTGATCACGGTGCGCAAGCTCTTTCTCGAAGACGATCAGCCGGTGATCCTGACCGTTAACCGGGTACCGGCGGCGCTGGTCACTGTGGCCTACAAGCCAGACGATTGGAAGATGCCCATTTTCCACTTTCTCTCCCGCTTCGGCGGCCAGCAGCTCGCCTATTACCTTTCGGAGATTGTGCCGGCGCTGGCTACTGGCGACATCGCCGCAGCGCTGCAGGTGGAGCCGGGTACGGCGCTGCTCAGCTTTGACGAGCTGGGCTATGCCGACAGCAACAACCCCATCCTGCACACCTGCTCCTATTTCCGCGACGACCGGCTGCGCCTGCGCCTGATCCGTCGCCGCTCATGAGTTCATCATTCACATTGGAAGAGGATTGACATGGAGGAATTAGTCAGACAAATCGAACAACGTGTTGCCGCCGCCGAGGACGATATTCTTTCGTTCTTCCGCGAGATCGTGGCGATTCCCAGCATGGACGGGGAAATTGCCGAGGTCGGCAAGCGCATCGGCGAGGAGATGGTGCGCCTCGGCTTCGACGTCGTCTTTACCGATCGCTACGGCTCGATTGTCGGTCGCATCGGCGACGGGGAGAAGATCCTGCTCTACGATAGCCATATCGACACGGTTGGTATCGGCGATCTGGCGCAGTGGGAGTGGGACCCCTTTGAGGGTAAGGTCGAGGACGGCAAGCTCTATGCGCGAGGGGCGCTGGACGAAAAAGGCAGCACGCCAGGCATGGTCTACGGCCTGGCCCTGGCCAAAGAGCTGGGCCTGCTCGAGGGCTATACTGCCTACTATCTGGGCAACATCGAAGAATGGTGCGACGGCGTGGCCTGCCAGGCCTTTGTGGAATGGAACGATGTCAAGCCCGATTTTGTCGTCATCGGCGAGCCGACCCGGCTGCAGGTCTATCGCGGCCACAAGGGTCGCGTGGAGCTGGAAGTGGTCGCCAGGGGCAAGAGCGCGCACGCGGCCAACAACCAGTTGGGCGACAATGCCATCTATAAAATGATGCCCGTGATCGAGGGTATTCAGGCGATGAACGACCAGCTGCCCGATCACCCGTTTCTGGGCCAGGGGCGCATCACGGTGACGCGCATCGAAAGCGTCAGCCCCAGCGACAATGCCGTGCCTGACGAGTGCCGCATCTTCGTCGACCGGCGCATTACCTTTGGCGAGACGAAAGAAGATGTCTTCGCGAGCATCGAGCGCCTCATTCCGCCGGAGAGCCGCGATGACTTTGAGCTGGTGGACCTCATCTATTCCGACCCGAGCTGCACCGGCGCTGTCTTCGTCTACGAGAAGTTCTTCCCCTCCTGGTCCCTGGACGAAGACCACGAGTTGGTAGTCGCCGGGCAGGAGGCCGTACAGGCTATATGGGGCGAGGAGCGCCAGTCCGGGAAGTGGGACTTTTCCACCAACGGCAACTACTGGAAGGGTAAGCTGGGCGTCCCGTCTATCGGCTTTGGGCCGGGCGATGAGATCTATGCCCATTCGCCAGATGAGCATGTGGCTCTGGCCGACGTGGTCGAAGCCACCAAGTTCTACGCGCTGCTGCCTTACATGCTGCGCAACCATATCCGGTAATCCGGCAAAATTGAGGAGATAGAACAACATGCAGACCGGCTTACGAGGTCGTGACTTCATCGGCGACCTTGACTTCTCCAAAGAGGAAATTGATACCGTTCTCGACGTCGCCTGGGACCTGAAGATGAAACGGGCCCTGGGCGTGCCGCATCCCATCCTGCGCGACAAGGTGTTGGCGATGCTCTTCTTCTTCAGCAGCACCCGCACGCGCGGCAGCTTTGAGGCCGGTATGGCGCAGCTGGGTGGGCACGCCGCCTTCATCGAAAGCCGCACTACGCAAATGAGCCACGGCGACACCGAAAGAGAGATGGGCGAGATTTACGGCCGCTACTTCGACGGCATTGCCATCCGCCACGTCGACTTTGGCGTCGGCAACCGTTACCTGAACTACGTCGCCGAAGCCTCGCGCGCGCCCGTGCTCAACATGCAGTGCGAGATCTACCACCCGCACCAGTGCCTCGCCGACCTCATGACCATCATGGAGAAGAAGGGGCGTAACCTGCGCGGTAAGAAGATCGTCGTCTCTTGGGCCTACGCCTCGTCTTACCTCAAACCCATCTCCGTGCCCCAGTCGCTCATTTTGCAGCTGCCTCGCTTCGGCGCTGACATTGTCCTGGCGCACCCGCCGGAGTTCCCCCTGATGCCCGACATCATGGACCAGGCGCGCGAGATGTCGCGCAAATACCACACGGGCTTCGAGGTGATCGACGACATGCAGGCTGCCTGCGACGACGCCGACGTCATCTACGCCAAGTCGTGGGGCCCGCTCTTGACGACCCTTGATCCGGACGAGGGCAAGCGTCTTCAGGATCAGTATAAGGACTGGTATGCCGACGAAGCGCTGATGGCGCGGGCCAAGGACGACGCCATCTATATGCACCCGCTGCCAGCCGACCGCGATATCGAAGTAGCCAGCGCCGTGCTCGACGGTCCGCAATCGGTTGTCTATGACGAGGCCGAAAACCGGCTGCACGCGCAAAAAGCAGTGATGGCCCTCACCATGTAATAGCCTGGGGAGCGCGTCGCCTTCGGCGGCGCGCTCCCGTTCTCCACTAATCAGGAGAAAGGAGACTCCTACGATGGCTGCAGCGCCGGCAAAGAAACGAGTGGCCGTTGTCGCCATTGGCGGCAACTCGCTGATTATCGACAAGCAGCACCAGACGGTGCAGGACCAGTACGAAGCGGCCGGACAGACCGCACGCCACATCGCCATGATGATTAAGGACGGCTGGGATGTGGCCATCAGCCACGGTAACGGCCCCCAGGTTGGATTCATCCTGCGCCGCTCCGAGATAGCTGCCCAGGTCGCCGGCATGCACGAACTCCCCCTGGACGTGTGCGGCGCCGACAGTCAGGGCGCGATCGGCTATGCGCTGCAGCAGAACCTCTATAACGACTTCCGCGCGCTGGGCATCGACAAGGGCGTGGCGACCATAGTCACCCAGACAGAGGTGAGCGCCGCTGACCCGGCCTTTCAGAACCCGACCAAGCCCATCGGCGGCTTCATGAGTGCCGAAGAGGCGGAGCGCCGCCGGGCAGAGGACGGCTGGATCGTCGTCGAAGACGCCGGCCGCGGCTGGCGGCGCGTCGTCGCCTCGCCGCAGCCGCTACGCATTGTCGAAGAAGCCGCAGTTAAGAGCCTGATCAACGCCGGCATCGTCACCATCACGGTGGGCGGCGGCGGCATTCCCGTCGTCGCCGACGAGGCGGGCTACCTGCGTGGCACGGCGGCCGTCATCGACAAGGATCTGGCTTCCGCGCTCCTGGCCAACGCCATCGGCGCCGACCTACTGATTATCAGCACGGCCGTGGAAAAGGTTGCCCTTAACTATGGCAGGCCCGAACAGCGCTGGTTGGACGAAATGACGCTGGATGAAGCGCGCGCCTACCTGGCGGAAGGCGGCCACTTTGCCGCTGGCAGCATGGGACCCAAGATCCAGGCGGTCGTCCAGTTCCTGGAGCGCGGCGGCGAGCAGGCCATCATCACCAACCCGGCCAACATCGCCCGCGCCCTGGCGCGTGAGTCCGGCACGCGCATTGTGCGCCAGCGCACGGCGCTGCTGGCCTGACACGCCGCCCCGTGCGCAGCCAGCCATGAGCAACGTCACCTACCTGCATTGCCTGATCTGTGGCCGCGATTACGGGCCAGACGAGATCGAATACGTCTGCCCCCTGCACGGCAGCGAGGGTATTGTCGACGTCCGTTATGATTACGAGCGTATCCGGCAGCAGATCAGCCCACAAACCCTACGCGACAACACGGACGACACCATCTGGCGCTATCGGCCGCTGCTGCCGATTGCGGCGGGCGCCGCCGTCCCCCCGCTGAGCATCGGCTGGACGCCCCTCTACCCGGCGCCGCGTCTGGGCAAGCCGCTGGGCCTCCGCCGCCTCTGGCTGAAAGATGACGGTCGCCAGCCCACGGCCAGCTTCAAGGACCGCGCCAGCGCCATCGCCGTCGTCAAGGCGCAGGAGCGAGGCGCAGCTGTCATTACAACCGCCAGCACCGGCAACGCGGCAGCGGCGCTCAGCGCTATTAGCGCCAGCGTCGGCCAGCGCAGCGTCATCTTTGTGCCAGAGAGCGCGCCCCAGGCCAAGATCGCCCAGCTACTCGTCTTCGGCGCCACCGTCATTCTCGTGCAAGGCAGCTACGACGACGCCTTCGACCTCTGCCTGCAGGCGGCCGCCGAGTATGGCTGGTACAATCGCAACACAGCCTATAACCCCTACATGAGCGAGGGCAAGAAAACGGCCAGCTACGAGATCTGCGAGCAGCTTGGCTGGCAGGCGCCCGACGCCATCTTCGTCGGCGTGGGCGACGGCTGCATTATCGGCGGCCTGCACAAGGGGCTCAAAGATCTGCTGGCGCTGGGCTGGATCAGGCAGATGCCGCGCCTCTACGGCGTGCAGGCAGCCGGCAGTGACTTCATGGTCCAGGCCTGGGAGAGCGGCGAGGACGTGCTGACCAGGGCGCCGATCGCCGCGCATACGGTTGCCGACAGCATCAGCGCCGGGCTGCCGCGCGACCGGCTGAAGGCGATGGCCGCCGTGACCGAGAGTGACGGCGCCTTTATCCGTGTCTCCGACGACGCCATTCTGGCTGCCATCCCACCCCTGGCGCGGGCCGGTGGCGTCTTTGCCGAGCCGGCCGGGGCGGCTTCCTTTGCCGGCCTGATCGCCGCCGTCGACCAGGGGCTCGTCGGCGCTGACGAGCGCATTGTGGTCCTCAACACCGGCAGCGGCCTCAAGGACGTTGCCAGCGCCATGAAAGCGGTCGCGATGGCCGGCACAGAGGCGCACCGGGTGCGGCCCGACATGAACGAGGTACGCCGGCTGATAGCAACGATGCCCATGACGCGCGCCTGACACCATCGTGGCGAGCAGAGACTGAGGAAACAAGAAATGATTGACCTGACCATACACAGTGAAGATGTCCTGGAGCGCGCCGTGCAGCGCGCCCGCGAGCGCAACATTATCATCCCCACCTTCGGCCAGATGGTGAACCCGGGGCTGGTCCCAGGCAGCATCAAGCGCCAGCTTGGCGACGTGGGCCTCTGGGATCTGAATCCGCTCAACCTTTTCCGCATCACCTGGCACAACGAACCGGTGGAACATGGCGGCGGCTTCGGCGGCGTGAACTACGTGGAGATTCCGCCGGCAATCAGCGGCGTGGACGCGCGCATCGTCATGCTCGTCGGCAAATGGTTTCCCACCGGCGCGCACAAGGTGGGGGCCGCCTTTGGCTGCCTCGTGCCGCGCCTGGTGACGGGGCAGTTCGACCCCACCACACAGAAGGCTGTCTGGCCTTCCACCGGCAACTACTGCCGCGGCGGCGCCTATGACTCCAACCTGCTGGCCTGCGAATCCATTGCCATATTGCCCGAAGGCATGAGCCAGGAACGCTTCGAGTGGCTGGAGCAGGTCGCCGGCGAGACGATTAAGACGCACGGCTCGGAAAGCAACGTCAAGGAGATCTTTGACAAGTGCTGGGAGCTGCGCCGTTCCGGCGAGGACGTGGTCATCTTTAATCAGTTTGACGAGTTCGGTAACTACCTCTGGCACTACGCCGTCACCGGCCCGGCGCTGGTCGAGACGCTGGAAAGCGTGATGGGACCGGCCGACCGGTACCGCGGCATGGTGGTTACCACCGGCTCCGCCGGTACGATTGCCGCCGGCGACTACCTCAAGCAGCGCTACCCGCACAGCAAAATCGCCGCCAGCGAAGCGCTGCAGTGCCCGACCCTGCTCAACAATGGTTTTGGCGCGCACCGCATCGAAGGGATTGGCGACAAGCACGTGCCCTGGGTGCACAACGTGAAGAACACCGATATGGTAGTCGCCATTGACGATAACGCGCCCATGGCTCTGCTGCGCCTCTTTAACGAGCCGGCCGGGCAGGAATACCTGGCGTCGCAGGGGATAGCGCCCAGCTTTATCGAGGAGCTGCCGCTGCTGGGCATCTCTGGCATTGCCAACCTGCTCTCCGCCGTCAAGTTCGCCCGTTACTATGAGCTGGGCGGCAACGACGTTGTGCTCACCGTGGCGACCGATTCGATGGACATGTACGCCAGCCGCGTGCGCGAGCTGCGCGCGGAGCAGGGCGAGTTCACGCCGGTTGACGCCGCCGTCGCCTACCACCGCTACCTGCTGGGAACAACGATTGATTATGTGCAAGAACTGGGCTACTATGACCGCCAGCGCATCCACAATCTCAAGTATTACACCTGGGTCGAGCAGCAAGGCAAGAGCTACGAGGAGATTCAGGCGCAGTGGTATGACGACGATTACTGGACTGGCATTCAGGGGATGGCCGGCGAAATCGATGCGCTGATTGCCCAGTTTAATGAGCGAACTGGGCTGCTTGCCGGCAGCAACGGCGGTTAGGCCGCCGCGGCGCTACGCAGAGGAGGGCATGAGCGCGCCAATACGCCTGCCGCAACAGGGCCGCAGCCGCGAGGAGCTGCTGGACGAGATGCGCGCCCTGCAGCGCGCCGACGTCAACTGGCAGGATGGCCGCGTTTTTAGCCTCGTCTTTCCTGCCGGCGCGGAAGCGGGCCGGCTGCTCAAGGATGCCTACACGCTCTTCTTCTCCGAGAACGCGCTGAATCCCACTGCCTTCCCCAGCCTGCGCCGGCTGGAAACGGAGGTCATCGCCATGAGCGCGGCGCTGCTGGGCGGCGGCGGCAGCGTCGTGGGCAACATGACCTCCGGCGGTACGGAAAGCATTCTGATGGCGGTCAAGACGGCGCGTGACTGGGCGCGCGCCCAGCGCCCGCAGATCACCGCGCCGGAGATGCTCCTGCCGCTCAGCGCCCACCCCGCCTTTGAGAAGGCGGCCCACTACTTTGACGTGCGGCCGGTGCGCACCGCGCTCGACGGCGGCTTCCGCGCCGACGCAGCCGCCGTGCGCGCCGCGCTCACGCCCAACACCATCCTCATTGTCGGCTCGGCGCCGGCCTACCCACATGGCGTGGTCGATCCCATTCCGCAGCTGGCTGACCTCGCTGCTGAGGCAGGTATTCTTTGCCATGTGGACGCCTGCGTCGGCGGCTTCATGCTCCCCTTTGTGCGCCGGCTGGGCTACCCGGTGACCGAATTTGACTTCAGCGTGCCCGGCGTCACCAGCCTGTCGGCCGACCTGCACAAATACGCCTATGCGGCCAAAGGCGCCTCTGTCATCCTCTACCGCGACGCGAAGCTGCGCCGCTACCAGCTCTTTGCCTACACCGACTGGCCGGGCGGCATCTATGCCTCGCCGACAATGGGCGGCACCCGGCCCGGGGGGGCCATCGCCGCGGCCTGGGCCATCATGAACTTTATGGGCGAAGAGGGCTACCTGGGCGTCGCCCGCGAGGTCATGGCGGCGGTCTCTCGCATTCGGGAAGGGGTCGCGGCCATCGGCGCCGTCGAGATTCTCGGCGAGCCCGAGATGAGCGTTCTGGCCCTCGCGTCGTCGTCGCTGAACATCTACGAAGTTGGCGACGAGCTGGCCGCGCGCGGCTGGCATCTGGATCGCCAGCAGAACCCGCCCTCGCTGCACCTGACCGTGAATGCGGGGCACGTTGCCCACGTCGATGCCTTCCTGGCTGCTTTGGCAGCGGCCGTACAGGCGGCGCGCCGTCCCTCCTCGCGCCGGCTGGTGGACGCGGCGACGGTAGCGGCGGCGCGCGCTGCCGCCAACCTGCTGCCCTCGCCGCTCGTCAGCCGGCTGATGGCTCGCGTCTCCTCACAGCTGGCCGGCGGCGCCGGCTTGCCGGGGCGCAGCGCGGCGATGTATGGTATGATGGGCACACTGCCTAACCGGGGAGATCTGCACGAGTTGGTGCTGGATCTTGTCGAGCAGTTCACACAGCCACAGCCGGCGGAATAGCCAGTACCGCCAGTCAGGAGGGCGATGCCCGCAGCCACAACCATTTCCATTGTGCGCCACGGCGCCTTTGAGAACCCGGATCAGGTCTATCATGGGCGTCTGCCCGGCTTTCCCTTGAGCGAGCAGGGACGCCGGGAGGCCGCGGCGGCGGCGGCGGCGCTGGCCGCCCGCCAGAGCGAGCCGGTGGCCGCCATCTACACCAGCCCGATGCTGCGCACGCGGCAGACGGCGGCCATCATCCAGGCAGCGTTCGAGCCGCAGCCGCCGCTGCAGGAGACCTCACTCCTCAACGAGGTCTACTCGCCCTTCGACGGCAGCTCGCGCGAAGAGATGGATGCCCGCGACTGGGATTTTTACACTGGCGTCAGCTTCCCCTACGAACAGCCAGCCGACCTCTTGCAGCGCGTGCTTTCTTTCATCCAGCGGGCGCGCCGCCAGCACCCGGGCCAGCACACCGTCGCCGTCACCCACGCCGACCCGATTGCCTTTCTCTGGCTCTGGCTATTCAATGAAGCGCTATTAGTGGATAATCGAAAGCGGCTCGACGTCTTCGGGCTGCCGGTCGCTTATCCAGAAACTGCTTCGATTACCACATTGCGCTACCGTTCGCTGGCGATTGACGAAAAACCGCGCCACAATTACAGGCGACCCTACCAGATTCCGGCCGAATGAGGAGGTGAGGCTGCGGAACGATCTCATGTTGCTGCTGGTCCGCTTATCGAGAATCACAAAAGGAGTGTTTTCATGAAGAAGATGTTGGTTACCGTACTGGTTCTGCTGGCCCTCACGGCGCTGCTGGCGGCCTGTCAGCAGGAGGCAGAGCTGGGCACGGAAGAGAACCCGATTGTCATGTCCTTTGTGCCGTCTGGCGACACGGAAGAGATTGTTGCCAGCGGTGAGGCGCTGGCCCGGATGATCAGCGACCGGACCGGGCTGGTTATCCAGTCTAACGTCGGCACCGACTTCGCCGCCGTGCGCGAGGCGATGGGCGCCGGCCAGGCTCATATTGGCTGGCTCAACACCTTCAACTACGTGCTGGCTAACGAGCAGTACAACGTCGACGTCGGCCTGGTGACAGCGCGTTTCGGCGCAAGCACCTACGTGGGCCAGGTTGTTGTGGGCGCGGATGCGGGCATCGAGTCCTTTGACGATCTGCGCGGTAAGGTCATGTGCTGGGTTGATCCCAACTCGACCTCGGGCTATATCATCCCCCGCATCATGCTCGCTGCCAACGGCATTGACCCGGATAACGACTTTGCCAACCAGATTGAGGCCGGCAGCCACCCGAACGTCATTACCTCCGTCTACAACGGCGACTGTGACGCCGGCGCGACCTTTGCCGACGCCCGCAGCAATGTCGAGGAAGATTTCCCCGATGTGAACGAGCGGGTTTTGGTTCTCTCGGAAACCACAGCCATTCCGAACGACAGTGTCTCCTTCATCGCCGACTTTCCCGCAGAGACGCGCGAAGCGATTGTGAGTGCGCTGCTGGATATTGCCGGTAGTGAAGAGGGCCAGGCAGCCCTGGAGCAGCTTTACTCCATTAGCGGCCTGGAACGGCAGGATGACTCCTTCTACGATCCCTTCCGCGCCGACCTGAGCCGGGCCGGAATCGACATCGAAGAGCTGGCGCAATAACCGGCGCCGACGACTGACTTAAGGGGGAGGGGCGCTGGCCCCTCCCCGCTTATTGGGAGGCAGAGCGTTGCTGCGTATCGAAAACCTGACCAAAGTCTTTGAAGACGGCACCGTTGCCCTCAACGACGTCAGCTTCACCGTCGCAGAGGGTGAGTTTCTGGCAATCATTGGCCTGTCCGGTTCCGGCAAGTCCACTTTGCTGCGCTGCATCAACCGGCTGATCGAGCCGACTTCGGGCCGGGTGATCTGGGACGACGTCGACATTACGGCGGCCAGTTCCGGCGAGCTGCGCCGCATCCGGCGCCAGATTGGGATGATCTTCCAGCAATTCAATCTGGTCCGGCGCAGCTCGGTTCGCACCAACGTGCTATCTGGGCGCCTGGGATACGCGCACCCGTTCCTCAGCCTCATTCATCGTTTCTCGGGGGCCGATCACCGCCGGGCCGTGGCCGCGCTGGACCGTGTTGGCATCGCCGAGAAGGTCGATAATCGCGCCGACCAGCTCTCAGGCGGGCAGCAGCAACGCGTCGCCATTGCCCGCGCCCTGATGCAGGAGCCGCGCCTGATGCTGGCCGACGAGCCGGTTGCCAGCCTCGACCCCGTTCTCTCCCACTCTATCCTGCAGTACCTGGAGCTGCTCAACCAGCAGGACGGCATTACCGTCCTCTGCAGCCTACACTTTCTGGACCTCGTCCATCGTTATGCCACGCGCGTCGTGGGCCTCAAAGACGGCTATCTCGTCTTCGACGGGCCGCCCTCAGAGCTGACTGCCGAGCGCTTCAAAGAAGTCTACGGCGAAGAAGCAGAGATGGTCAGCGTCGGCGGCCAGCCGAGCTAGCTCAAGCCGATGGAAGACCAACCCACCGTTTCTGTCAACCCCGCGCGCGCCGCGCTCATGTCGCTGATTATCCCCGGCAGCTCCCAATTTCTGGCCGGCCGCCGCACGCGGGGCATTGTCCTTTTCGTCGCCGTCCTCGGCCTGCTGGCCCTGGTTGCCTGGTGGCAGTCGCCGGTGCTATTTCTGCCGGTCGCCGCGCTCTGGCTCTGGAACGTGTGGGATGCTTACCAGGCGGCGCGCGGGCGCGACGCGCGCGCGACCCTGCCTCTGCTGCTGGGCATCATCGTCGTCTACAGCATTGGCCTGGATGCCGTGGACGTGCGGCCGGACCGCCTCTTCCGCGATTGGCGGCGAGTGCGCCCCTATGTCACGGCGCTGGCCAGCCCCGAGCTGTTTACCTACGCCACGGAAGATCGCATTGGCCTGACTCCCATCCAGGTGCCCTGTATCGAACCCCTGCCGCCGCCGGACCGGGCGGCTTCCAGCGACCCGATCTTGACGCTGAGCGATCCGTGCGCCGCCGTCGGCGAGACAGTTACCGTTACTGGCGAAGGCTTCTTTCCCGGCGTGGAAGGGGAGCTGCGCTGGATTAACCCCATCGGCGACATACAGCGGGTCATCCGCGACCGGCAGCAGGTTATCTTTATCCCCGATGAGGACGGGCGCTTCACCGAGACCGTCACCGTGCCGCAGGCGGTGCCGCTGACGCAGCGGCCCGGCCCCGGCGAGACGCAGACGCACAGCATCCGCGCTATCCAGCAGGACCCCTATGGCCCACCGATCATGACGGAAACGCTGGCGCTGGTGCTGGAGAAGATGGGCGAGACGATTGCCCTGGCCTTTATCTCCACCGTGCTCGGCGTCATCTTCGCAGTGCCCTTTAGCTTCCTGGCGGCGCGCAACCTGATGGACGCCAACGCGCTCACGCGCGCCATCTATTACGTGGTGCGCACGCTGCTCAACATCATCCGTTCCATCGAGACGTTGATGTGGGCCATTATTTTCGCCGTCTGGGTCGGGCTCGGCCCCTTTGCCGGCACGCTGGCGCTCTGGCTGCACACGGTGGCCGCGCTGGGCAAGCTCTACTCGGAAGCCATCGAGAGCATTGATCCGGGGCCGATTGAGGCGATCCGGGCCACCGGCGCGCGCTGGCCGCAGATTGTTGCCTTTGCCGTGCTTCCCCAGATCATGCCCACCTTTACCAGCTTCACCGTCTACCGTTGGGACATCAACGTGCGCCTCTCCACGGTCATTGGTCTGGTCAGCGACGCCGGCATCGGCTTCCTTGTGGTACAGTGGATCCGGCTCAACCGCTTCTCCAGCATGGCGACGGCGCTCATTGCCATCATCATCGTCGTCGCCGGCCTCGATTACTTCTCCGGCTGGGTGCGGCAGCGCATCATCGAAGGCAGCCCGGTCGCAAACGCACATCCGCTGCGCCGCGCCGTGGTGCGGACGGTCCTGGCCCTCCTCTTTATCGCCGCTTTCATCTGGTCCTGGCAGGTCGCTCAGATTCGGCCCGTGGAGCTCATTCGCGGCGCATCCGACGGGTTGCGTATTGCCCGCGCCTTTGCCGTGCCCGATATGTTTGACCGCCCGCAGGAGCGCACGACTTATAGCCAGCCGCTGCCGGTGCCCTGCGAGAGTGGGCAGCCGGGAGGCGGCGACGCCAACCTGACGCTGACGCCGCCCTGTGGCGAAGCCGGCGCACCGCTGCTTATCCAGGCGACGGACCTGCCGCCCAACCAGCTCGTCTCAGTGCGCTGGCAGATTGACGAGGAGACTTATCTGCGCATCCGCTCCAACTGCTGTACGACAGATAGCGAGGGCAACCTGGAGCTGGAGACGACCATCAGCCCACTGATGGTCGTCGAAGAAGGTGTGCAGCTGGAAAGCCCCGGCGCGGTGGTGATCACCTGGGAGGAGTCCGCCGGCTCGCTGCGCCTGAGCGACTCGTTCCATACGGTCGTCGATCTATCCCTGGTGACCCTGCTCATGGCCCTGCTGGCGACGACGCTGGGCAGCCTCTTCGCCATCCCGCTCAGCTTCTTCGCCGCCCGCAATATCATGGGCGACAGCCTGCTCGGGCGCACCGTCTATTACGGCTTCCGTACCCTCTTTAACGTGACGCGCTCCATCGAGCCGCTCATTCTGGTGCTCATTGCCGGCGTCTGGGTTGGCCTGGGCCCGTTTGCCGGTATGCTGGCGCTGGCGCTGAACAACATCCCGAACCTGGGCAAGCTCTTCTCCGAGTCTATCGAAGAGATCGATACGGGACCGGTTGATGCTATTCGCGCTACGGGCGCTAACTCCATGCAGACCCTGGTCTACGCCATTGTGCCCCAGCTCGTCCCCCGCTTTCTGGCGTTCATCCTCTATCAGTGGGACATCAACATCCGTATGTCCACCGTCATCGGCTTCGTCGGCGGTGGCGGCATCGGCCATCAGTTCCGCCTCTGGGTCAGCACCAACCAGTACGCGGAAGCCGGTATGGCGACCTGGGCCATCGTCGCTATGGTGTGGAGCATGGACTATCTGAGCGCCCGCGCCCGCGAGGAGATGGTCTGAGCCGCCTTGACAGTCTCTCGGCCCATGCACAATAATGGAGGCGTGTGGTCCCATCAGGCACATTGGTGTCCATCGTCACACTGAGGACTAGCGCCGATGAACGATCTCGCCCGGCTTGCAGCCAGCTTGCAAGCCGGTGACTTAACGCTACTCGACTACCTGACCTATCTGGAAAAGCGCTTCCAGGAGGTGGAGCCCCAGGTTCAGGCCTTTCTTCCTGAAGCCGACCGTTTTGCCCGCCTGCGCCGCGAGGCGGAAGGGCTCTTGCGCCGCTACCCGCAGCCAGAAAGCCGGCCGCCGCTGTTTGGCATTCCCGTTGGCGTCAAGGATATTTACCATGCCAGCGGCTTCCCCACGCAGGCGGGCAGCCGCCTTCCGGCCGAGCTGCTGCAGGGGCCGGAGGCGGCCATCGTCAGCGCGCTGCGGCAGGCCGGCGCGCTTATCCTGGGCAAAACAGTGACCACCGAGTTTGCCTATCTGGCGCCCGGACCGACGCGCAACCCACATAAGCTGGAACATACACCCGGCGGCTCCAGCAGCGGTTCCGCCGCGGCGGTGGCTGCCGGGCTCTGCCCCCTGGCGCTGGGCAGCCAGACGATAGGCTCTGTCATCCGGCCCGCTTCTTACTGCGGCGTGGTTGGCTATAAGCCCAGCTACGAGCGCGTCTCCAGCGAAGGCATGATTCCCCTGTCACCCTCGCTTGATCATCCCGGCTTCTTCACCAGCAGTGTGCGCGGAATGCAGCGCGTGGCTGCCCTTGTCTGCGCCGGCTGGCAGACGCCTGTGCTCCCGGTCGCGCCTGTCCTGGGTATTCCGGAGGGACCGTACCTGGAGCGGGCCGAGGCGGCCACCCTCGCCTGGTTCCGCCAGACGGCCGCCGGGCTGGAAGCCGCCGGCTACACGGTGCGTCGCGTGCCCCACTTCGCCGACTTTGAAGAGCTGGAGACGGTACACAAGCTGCTTATGGCGGCGGAAGCAGCCGTCGTACACCACGACTGGTTTGCCGGCTACGACTACCTGTACCGCGCGGAGACGGCTGAGCTGCTGACCAAAGGTGAGATGGTCCCGGCCGATCTCGTCGCCGTGGGGCGCGCCGGTCGGGAAGAGCTGCGGGCCGCGCTGCAGGAGCTCATGGAGACCGCAGGCGTGGATATCTGGATCTCGCCGGCGGCTACGAGCCCGGCGCCGGCCGGGCTAGAGAGCACCGGAAACTCGATCATGAACCTGCCGTGGACCTATGCCGGGCTGCCGGCGCTCACCGTGCCGGCCGGTGCGGTAGAGGGCCTGCCGCTGGGGCTGCAGCTGGTTGGCCGCTGGTACGACGACGAGCTGCTGCTGGCGTGGGCGGAACCGATTGCCGGGCTGGTACGGCCCGCAGAGTAGTGAAAGAGAGAGGTGGAGGATGTATATAGTCCGACATATTCTGGAAACGAAGGGTTACGATGTCTGGTCGGTGCCGCCTGACATGTCGATCTACGAGGCGCTGCAAGTCATGGCTGACCGGGACGTGGGCGCCGTGCTGGTGACGGAGAATGATGAGCTGGTCGGCATCTTCTCCGAGCGCGACTACGCGCGCAAGGTAGTCCTGGAGGGCAAGTCGTCGCGCCAGACACCCGTGCGCGAAGGGATGACGAGCCGCGTGCTCTACGTGCGCCCCGATGACTCGATTGAAGGCTGTATGGCGCTGATGACGAACCACCGCATCCGCCACCTGCCCGTCATCGAGCAGGAGCGGCTCGTCGGCGTCATCTCCATTGGCGATGTGGTCAAGGGGCTGCTCTCGCAGCAGGCGAACACCATCCACTATCTGGAAAGCTACATCACCAACGGCCATCTCGAGATCTCCCGCAAGGCGAAGAGCCGGCCGGGGGAGTAGGGGCCGCCCGCGCCCTCGCTAGCGAGCGGCCGCCGCTGCCAGCGCTGGCAGATCGGTCGCCGGTTCGTCCTGGCGGCGGAACAGCGTCACCTGGTCTGGCCCTACGACGTCGGCCACCCGCGCCACGTGCTTGGGCAGACTGTTCGGCGGCTCTGCGCCCGGCGCAAAGAATCCGAACTCCTGCGCCTCCTCAGTGGGAGTCAGCGCGCCGCCCGTGACGCGGGCAGTGAAGACAAAGATGACCCGGTTGCCGGGCTTGACATAAACTCCGCTGAGCCCGTCGAGCCGGACTGCCAGTCCCGTCTCCTCGCGCGTCTCGCGCACAGCCGTATCCCACGGCGCCTCTCCTGGCTCCCCAGCCCCGCCCGGCAGATTCCACACGTCGTAATCGCGCCGCTTCACCCAGAGCACAGCCCCGGCGTCGTCGCGGATGACGGCAAAGGCCGCTGCCTGCCACTCCGGCGGCGGCGTGTAGCGGCGGCCTGTCAGCCGGTTGCGCACCCACAGGTAGCCGTCGCGCAGCGGCCGCCCCAGGCGCATATACCAGGGATATTGGTAGGCGGCCCACGCTGGTGGACCCCCGGCATGGCGCAGCCCTTGCTCCAGCCGCTGCCGGTGCATGTTCAGCATGGGCCTGGGAAGCCGGGCAGCCGGCACGAAAGCAGTCTGCAGCGCCTCCGGGGAAGTTGACAGCTCGCCCCCGCGCTGGATGCAGCGGAAGGTCAGCACCAGCAGATCTTCACTGCCGTGTGGCGAGAAGGTCAACCCCACCAACCGCACCGGATAGACCTGTAGCCCTGTCTCTTCGGCTACTTCGCGCGCCACCGCTTCGTCGGGCAGCTCATTTGCCTCCACCGCGCCGCCCGGCTGGCACCAGGTGTGCACGTCATCCCGCAGGATCACCAGCGCTTCGTTCCACTCATTGGTCACAATGCCTTCGACGACCAGGATCATAGCTGCCTCCGGCTCCTTACTATAGAGGGGACTGGCGCGCAGGCAAGAAGAACTGAGCCCGCGAGCGCCTTCCACCATGAAGGCAACATTGGAAAAGATCTAATTTTGGCTTTAAGGATCTCTAACTGCCACGCGCTACACTGAGATTGTAAACCAGGCAATATCCTGTCATTCAAGGAAGGATTAACCAGATGAAACTGTTTCCAACAGGCTTACGTAAAATGGGTCTCCTCGCGGCCCTTATCATTGTCGCCCTCGTCATCGTCGGCTGTGATGAAACGCCGCGGGCCGAGGCAAACCTCACCCAGCCGGAGCAACCGGCCAACATTGTGGCCGTGCAGGAAGGCGACGACCAGCGCGAGGCGATGCAGCTGGTCGGTATCGTCGAGACGCTGACGGGCACAACCGTGCGTCTCAACGGCCTCAGCGTGGACATCAGCCGCGCTTCCAACAATGGCCTCATCGAGGAAGGCGCGACCATTCAGGTCCAGGGCCGGCGCGCCGATGATGGCGGTGTCGTGGCCGAGTACGTCTGGGTATTAGAGCCGGCTGCTGCGCCGACCGCCGTGCGCGTCAGCGAGATTCCCTTCGTCATCGAGGGGCCGGTGACGGCCCTCAGCGGCAGGCGCGTGCGCATTCACGGCTTTGACCTGGAGCTGGACGACGACGACCGCATCCGCGGTATCCAGGTCGGCGACGTGCTGCGCGTGGGCGGCAACGTCAATAGCGATCGTCTGGACGACCTCTTTGACGGCGCCGACGACGACGATATTGACGACGACCGTTACGTCGCGGTCCGTGATACGCAGCTCGCTTTTCTGAGCAATCCGGTCTATGCTAACGCGGACGGGCAGCTATGGCGCGACAGCGGCCTCTGCGCCGACGCCCCGCCAGGCTGGGCACAGGCGACCGAGTGGCGCGCCCGCTGCAGCGGCGAGTTTGGCGGCGGCCGTGTCAATACGGATGCCAGCACCGACACGCGCAATGACAGCTCCGGCGCTAACACGGGTAACCCGCCCCCGGCCGGCGGCGGCGGCGCCAGCAACAGCGTTTCGCCTGCGCCCGCGCAGCCTCCGGCTCCCCCCCCTCCGCCGCCGCCTCCCGCCGGAGGTAACGGCAGCAGCGGCAGCAGCAGTGGTAGCTGGAGCGGTAGCTAACGCACCGCCAGCACCGTAAGAAGTGAGTGAAAAGGGCCGGCGCTAACCGCCGGCCCTTCCTTTGTAACCAGCCATTATTCACAAGTGAGGTTCCCGTGAACACGACCTCTATTCATCTCCCTGCACGCCGGCTGGCCTGGATTCTGGCGACCGTCGCCACTTTCCTGGCTATCCAGAGCATTTTCCTCAGAGCCCTTCAGTATCGGTTGGGCTCCTCGAACAGCTATTGGCTCTACCAGTACGGGGAGCTGGCTAACATCAACCGTGAGGCGAACATTCCCACCTGGTACAGCACGGCGCTGCTGCTGGCGGCGGCCGTGCTGCTGCTGATTGTCGCCCTCTCGCGGCGCCAGGCCGGGCAGCCGTACCTGGGCTGGGCCGGGCTGGCGGCTATCTTCACCTACATCTCCATGGATGAGGCAGGCACCATTCACGAGAAGCTGACGCCCATTCTGCAGGAGCAGCTTAACCTGACTGGCTTCTTCTACTTCGGCTGGATTATTGTCGGCATTGCCGCTGTGCTCGTGGTCGGGCTGATCTACCTGCCGTTCGTCTGGCGCCTGCCGCCGCGCACCCGCCGCTGGTTTTTGCTGGCCGGCGCTCTTTACGTAGGCGGCGCCCTTTTCGTCGAATCGATCAGCGCCAACCTCTGGTTTCTCAACGATGGCACCAGCCTGCGCTTCTCCGCCGTCGGCACGCTGGAGGAGTGGATGGAGATGATGGGCGTCATTACTCTGATCTACGCGGTGCTGGAATATATCCGTACCGAAATCGGCGCCGTCGCGCTGGTCGTCGCCGCGCCGAAAAAGGCCGCTGTGGCGACGCCCGTTAGCGCCCTTCCAACGGTAGAATAAAGCGCATCGTCGTCCCCTCGTTGAGGCGGCTTTGGGCTTCGATGCGCCCGCCGTGGCCTTCGACGATGCTCCTGGCAATGGGCAGCCCCAGGCCGGTGCCCCCGCGGCGGCGCGAGCGGGCGACATTAACCCGGTAGAAACGCTCGAACACCAGCGCCAGATCAGCCTCCGGGATGCCCGGGCCATGATCCACCACTTCGACAATCAGCTCGCCTCCCCGCGTAGCCGAGCGCAGCATGATCTGCGAGCCGGCCGGGCTGTACTTGGCGGCGTTGTCCACCAGGATCAGCACGACCTGCTCGATACGCGCCGGGTCGATGGAGATGGCGCCCTGTGCCCGCAGCTCCTGCTGCAGCGCAGCGCCATGCTCGCGGGCCAAGATACCGGCTCGCTCCGCCAGCTCCGCCAGGAACGGCTCGACGCTGACGACCTCTGTCTCCAGCGGTACGCCGTCCGCATCAGAGCGGGCCAGAAAAAGCAGGTCCTCGACCAGCCGCGTCATCCGTACCGACTCCTGCACGATCTCCTCCAGCAGTTCGGTGTGCACGCAGGAGCGGTCGAGGTCGAGCCCCACTTCGGCGTTGGCGCGCAGCACCGTGAGCGGCGTGCGCAGCTCGTGCGAGGCGTCGGCAATAAAGGCATTCTTCATATCCAGCGCCCGGGCCAGCTCTACCGCCACTGCCTGTTTCTCGCGCGTGTTCTGGACGACGATAGAAGAGAGGGCCACGCCGGTAAGGACGAGGCCGATAAGAATGATCAACAGCGCCGCACGGGCGCGGCTTTCCGCTTCATCTATGCGGCGCAGCGCTTCGGCAGCGCGCTGCTCGCCGAGGCGATCCAGCTCAATCGCCGCGCCCTGCAGCTCGGCGATCTGCAGCAGGCCGGCGTCGCTGGCCTGGTCGAATGCCTGGCGCTCCTCGTCGTAAAGATCGATGGCCGGCCGGAAGTTATCGTAATACTGCTGGGCGATGGCGCGCAGCTCGGCGGGGCTGTATACATTAGGGTCGGTGACGCCGAGCGCTTCCAGCCGGTCTATCTGGCGCTGCAGGAGCAAATAGGCATTCTCGTAGTCTTCCAGCCCGCGCCGCGTTGGGCCAACCAGGGAGATATTGCGGTGAAAGCGACTCATGTCGAGGATCGCAACCCGGAAGTCGTCGCTGCGATTTTCAAGCTCCATATCAAAGGCCAGCGCCTGCTCGGTCGTACGCCCGAGCTGGTTGTTTATGCTCAGGGCGACGACCCCGGCAATGGCAATAACCAACAGCAGGCCGCCCAGAGCGACCGTTTCCAACCATCCCGGCTGGGCGCGCCAACGTTCCAGCCAGCTCATGCTTCTCTTGACGTCACCCTGATAATCTCCTCACGCCGGTTGCCGCCCCGCTCATAGACACTATATACTGAGGCCGATGAGAATCTTGCTTGTCGAAGACGAAGCCGCTATATCGCGCATTGTGGAACGTGGCCTGCGCGCCCACGGGCACCAGGTAGTCATCGCCGAGACCGGCGAAGACGGCCTCGTTCTGGCCGCCGATGAGACGCTGGATATGGTGATCCTGGACATCACACTCCCCGGCCTCAACGGGCATCAGGTGCTGGAGCGGGTCCGCGCCGTCCGGCCGCGGCTGCCTGTGCTCATGCTCACGGCGCGCGATGACCTCAAAAACAAGGTAGATGCGCTCAACGCCGGCGCCGACGACTACTTGACCAAGCCCTTTGCCTTTGAGGAGCTGCTGGCCCGGCTGCGCGCCGTCACCCGCCGCGCCGACCAGCCCGAATCGTCGCAGATCATCGCCGGCGCGTTGCGCCTGAATATTCTGGCCCAGCGCGCCTTCCGTGGCGACACGCTGATTGACCTCTCGCGGCGGGAGTTTGCCCTGCTCGAATACTTTATGCGCCATCCCAACCAGGTCTTGTCTCGGCCGCAGATTCTTTCCGCGGTCTGGGAGTATGACTTCGATCCAGAATCTAACGTCGTCGATGTCTACGTGCGCTACCTGCGCAGTAAGATCGACGTGGAGGGCGAGCCGTCGCTGATCCAGACGGTGCGCGGTGTGGGCTATCGCTTTGAGATGCCTGCCTGAGCCTATTCGCCGGGGGCGGCCGACGCATCGTAAGGTTCACTCAGCTCGATTTCGATTTCGATCAGGGATTGCCGCGATTCCAGCTCAAGAATTGCTTCGCGCTCGCCGGAGACGATAAAGAAGGTCCACTCGCCCTGGTAAATGCCCACGTCGGCGACCACCCATCCCTCGTCGTTGAACACCTGGCGGTAGAAGTCATGTACCGCGTTCAGCTCGTCGGCGACAATGTACTCTACTTCCGTCTCCGCCAGGTCGCCGACCACGACATAGCGGTATTCTACCCGCACTGACCCTGGATAGCGGGGCAGCCCGTCGATATCGGCGCCCGTCACGTCGAAGCTAGGCAGGGGCTCGCCGTCGGACAGATACACCGTCTCGGGCTGCTGCCCCTCGGCCGTGCCGGGCCCATTATCTGGCTGCACGGCGACGTAGCGGCCCAGCGCGAAACCCGCGAGAAAGAGCAAAAGGCCGGCAAGTACAAAGACGAGAGCAGATCGGTTCAATGGGAGCGTTCCAGATTCGATGTATTATGAACGACCAGGACGGCGTCCTGGGACGATAGTCGCCAGTATCCCACGTCATGGTTAACCGGCCATGAAACGCGCATTGGAAAACCTCTCATCGCCCGCCAGAGCAGTTCGACCAGGCCTCTCCAGCGCAATTGTACTGCCGGCAGCCGGTTTGGCCGAACGCCCCTAAAATGGTATAATTACCTATTGCTCGGGGAAGTGTCGGAACTGGCAGACGAGCATGACTTAGGATCATGTGCCGCAAGGCGT
>CAZOGK010000024.1:0-47571 GCA_964579295.1 uncultured Ardenticatenaceae bacterium | reverse complement strand
CCGCTCAGCTTTCCCTTGTTCGTCAGCCGTATGCAGGCTACACTGACCTCCGAAAAGCTGGCCGACCGCATCCGGCGCATGACCGAGGGCCTGGAGAAGTGGGCCGATCGCGATACAGACTAGCCGGCGGGCGCCGCGCAGCAGGAGCGCACTCTGAGCAGACAGATTGAGATTGAAGTCGCCGGCGAGCAGCTGGTGCTTCTGGGCGAAGCCGCCCTCTACTGGCCCACCCGGGCTACCTTGTTTATTGCCGACCCCCACTTTGGCAAGGCGGCCAGCTTCCGCGCTAACGGCATCCCCGTGCCCGGCGGCACGACCGGCGGCAACCTGGCCCGCCTCGAGAGCGCACTGGCCCTGACCGGCGCGCAGCGTCTCGTCTGCCTCGGCGATCTGCTCCATGCCCGCAGCGGCCGCTCCGAGCAGACGCTGGCGGCGGTCACTGCCTGGCGCGCACAGCGCCCCGGCCTGGAGTGGCTGCTGGTGCGCGGCAACCATGACCGCCACGCCGGCGACCCGCCCGACGCCTGGCAGGTGCGCTGTGTCGATGCGCCCCTCCGTGATGGCCCGTTTGTGCTGCAGCATGAGCCGGCCGAGCCCGGCGACGGCTACGCGCTGGCCGGGCACGTCCACCCGGCGGCGCGCATCGGGCGCGGCAAGCTGGCCGAGCAGCTCCCCTGTTTTCTCTTTGGGCCACGGCTGGCGCTGCTGCCCGCGTTCGGCGAATTCACCGGCACGGCCCTCATCCGGCCGCAGCCGGGCGACCGCATCTTTGTCCTCGCCGGCGGCGAGATTTTTCGCACGTAGACGGCAGCCGGGCAGGGGGCGTTTGCTGGCCCGCTACAGAATGAGCATGGCGTCGCCAAAAGAGTAGAAGCGGTAATCGCGCTCGATCGCTTCCCGATAGGCTGCCAGTGTCAGCTCGCGCCCGGCAAAGGCGCTGACCATCATCAGCAGTGAGGAGCGCGGCAGGTGGAAGTTGGTCAGCAGCGCGTCCACGGCGCGGAAGCGGTAGCCCGGATAGATGAAAAGATCGGTATTCCCCGTGAACGCAGCCACCGGCCGCCAGGGGCAGATGCTGCTGGTCTCCCCGGCCGCATCGCTGGCGCTAATCTGCTCCAGGCTGCCCTCGATGCCGGCCGACCGCAGCGCCGCGCTTTCCAGCACGCGCGTGGTCGTCGTTCCCACCGCGACCAGTCGCCCGCCGGCCAGCTTGGCCTGATTGAGGCGTTGCGCCGCCTCTGGCGTCAGCGTCGCCCATTCGCTGTGGATGACGTGCTCGGCGACGGCGTCGGCCTCCACCGGCCGGAACGTGTCCAGACCGACGTGCAGTGTCACCGTCTCGAAGAGCACGCCCGCCTGGCGCAGCGCCAGGAGCAGGTCGGCCGTGAAGTGCAGGCCGGCCGTGGGCGCCGCCGCCGAGCCCGGCGGCCGGGCATAGATCGTCTGGTACCGTTCCGCGTCGTCCAGCGGCTCGTGAATATAAGGGGGCAGCGGGGTGTGACCGACCTCGTCCAGGCGGCTTTCCAGGGGCTCGCTAAACGTCACTTCCCGCTGCGCGCCTTCCAGCACGGCGCTAATCGTCGCCGCTAACGGGCTCGGCCGCCCGTCCCTGCCGTCGATGGCGATGACCGTCCCTGCCTGCAGCCGTCGCCCGCCGGCCAGCGCCCGCCAGCGGGAGGGACCAAGCCGCTCCAGCAGCAGCAGCTCCACGCGCCCGCCGCTCTCCTGCTTGCGTCCCAGAAGGCGCGCCGGGATGACCCGGCTGTCATTGGCGACCAGGATATCACCCGCGCCCAGGTAGTCGCCAATCTCGTGGAAGTGGCGATGTTCCATAGCGCCGGCATGGCGGTGCAGGACGAGGAGACGGCTGCTGTCACGCGGCTCGACCGCGCGCTGGGCGATCTTCTCTGGCGGCAGCTCGTAGTCGAAGTCGGCGGTATGCCAGCCCGCGCCACTCACCGTGCTACTTGCCGAACAGACGCAGCACGATGTTAAGCACCACAGAGGCCACGATGCTCAGCAGGATCATCGTCGTCAGCGGGAAGTAGAAGCTAAACTTCTCGCCCTCGACGCGAATATCGCCGGGCAGGTTCCCCAGCCAGGGGAAGTAGCGCACGGCAAGGAGGATAACGCCGCCGGCCAGCAGCAAGGTGAGGCCAAAAATAATGAGTATGCGGGCGAAGTAAACCATCACTCTTCAAACAAGCGTGGCTGCCCCTCTTCGGCCTGATAGCGATGGTCCGCCGGCACCGCGATGCCCAGGTGCGCGTAGGCATGGGGCGTCGCTACGCGCCCGCGCGCCGTCCGTTCCAGAAAGCCAAGCTGCAGCAGATAGGGCTCCACCACGTCCATGATGGTGTCCGACTCCTCGCTGATCGAAGCGGCAATCGTCTCCAGCCCTACCGGCCCGCCGCCAAACTTGCCGATAATCGCTTCCAGAACGCGCCTGTCCAGATTATCCAGGCCGAGCGCGTCGATTTCCAGCAACGCCAACGCATCCAGCGCGACCTCGCGCGTAATGGCGCCATCGGCCCTGACCTGTGCATAGTCGCGCACGCGGCGCAGCAGGCGCAGGGAGACACGCGGCGTGCCCCGCGCCCGCCGCGCAATCTCGCGGGCGCCTTCATCGTCAATGGGCACGTCGAGGACGCCGGCGCCGCGTGTGACAATAGCGTGGATCGCTTCCTCGTCGTAGAAGTCCATGCGGTAATGGGCGCCAAAGCGGGCGCGCAGCGGCGCCGTCAACAGCGCCAGCCGCGTCGTCGCCCCGATGACCGTAAAGCGCGGCAGCTTGAGCCGCACGTTCTTAGCGCCCGGTCCCTTGCCCACCACCAGGTCAAGAACGAAATCCTCCATCGCCGGGTAGAGGATCTCTTCGACCGCGCGCCCCAGCCGGTGCACCTCGTCGATGAAGAGGATATCGCCGGCGCGCAGGTTGGTGAGAATGGCCGCCAGGTCGCCGGAGCGCTCGATGACAGGCCCGGCCGTCACCCGGATATTGACGCTCATCTCGTTGGCGACAATATGGGCCAGCGTCGTCTTGCCCAGCCCCGGCGGGCCGTGGAAGAGAATATGGTCCAACGCCTCGCCGCGGGCGCGCGCCGCTTCGATGAGGATACCAAGGTTGGTCTTCAGCACTTCCTGCCCGGTGAAATCGACCAGATGCTGCGGGCGCAGCAGGCCATCGACGTGCCGCTCGTCGCTGCGGGCCGTAGGAGAAATCTGCCGTTGCGGCTGCTCTTCCTTACTCATAGGCAGCGCCGATTATACGTCAAGGGCCGGCGATTGCCTATTCACGCCGCCTGACAGTACAATCCTTCTGAGCGTCGCGTGAGTGCCTTCGCGCGGCGCTCCGCCGCACATCAGGGAAGGAGGAATCGGGGCGTATGATCTACGAGTCAAAGCACCCACTAGTCCGGCATAAACTAACATTGCTGCGCCATCAAGCCACCGAGCCCAAGAAGTTCCGCGAGCTGATCCGGGAAGTCGCGATTCTCCTCACCTACGAGGCGACGGCGGATCTGGAGCTGGACGAGGTAATCGTCACCACGCCCATGGGCGAGGCCCGCGGCTATACGGTCACGGAGAAGATCGGCCTGATGCCCATTCTGCGCGCCGGGCTGGGTATGGTCGACGGCATCTGGGAGATGATGCCCAGCTCTGAGGTCTGGCACATCGGCCTCTATCGCGACGAAGAGACGCTGCGGCCGGTCTTTTACTACAACAAGCTGCCCACATCGCCCACCGTCCAGCTATGCCTGGTGCTGGACCCTATGCTGGCGACCGGCGGCTCGGCCGTCGCCGCCGTCGATATGCTCAAGAAGTGGGGCGCCGAGCGCATCAAATTCGTCGGCATCCTCGCCGCGCCCGAAGGCATTGCCCGCCTGCAGGAGGCGCACCCGGACGTGCCCATCTATATCGCCGCCATCGACGAACGTCTCAACGACATTGGCTATATTGTCCCCGGCCTGGGCGACGCCGGCGACCGCCAATTCGGCACCGGCTAGGCGGGCGGACTGCTGCCATTTATGGGCTACTGGCTGCCGTTTGCCGGTGCGCTGTTAGGGTCGCTCCTGCTGACGCCGCTGGCGATTTGGCTGGGGCGGCGCACTGGCCTGGTGGCGACGCCTGGGGGGCGCCGGCGCCACCTGGGCGCCGTGCCCAAACTGGGCGGCCTGCCGCTCTTCCTCGCCTTTCTCGCCGGCGTGGCCCTCGTCTACCGGCTGCTGCCGCCGCCCAGCGCCGAGGAAGCGCGCCTGCTACGTGGCGTCCTCCTCGGCAGCGCCATTATGTTTGCCGGCGGTCTCCTTGACGACCGCCGGGAGCTACCACCGTGGGCCCTGTTCGCCATTCAGTTGCTGGCCGTGGCCGTCGCCATCTCCCACAAGGTGTTCATCCAGCGTTTTACGGTGCCCGGCCAGCCGCTGCCGGTGGATCTGCCTATCGACACACAGCTCTGGGCCGTTGTTGCCGTCTACCTGCTGACCACCTTGTGGATAGTGGGTATGGTCAACACCATCAACTTCCTCGACGGCCTGGATGGGCTGGCCGCTGGCGTGGGTCTTATCGCCGCCGTGCTCTTTGCCTGGCATGGCTACAGCCTGGAGCAGACGACTGTGGCGGCCTTCCCGCTGGTGCTGGCGGGAGCGCTGCTGGGCCTGCTGCCCTTCAACTTCGCGCCGGCGCGCATCTTCCTCGGCTCGGCCGGTGCTTACTTCCTGGGCTACGGGCTGGCGACGATGTCCATTCTATCCCCGGCTAAGATTGCCACGGCGCTGCTGGTGCTCGCCGTGCCCATTCTCGACGTCGCCTGGCAGATTTTCGACCGGCTGCGACGCGGGCAGAGCCCTTTCCGCGGCGACCGCGGCCATCTGCACTTCCGCCTCTCTGATTTTGGTCTTCCCACCCGGCGCATCGTGCTCGGCTATTATGGAGTCGCCCTCGGCTTTGGTCTGGTGGCGATTCTCGCCCCCGGCCCTATCGCCAAGCTGGTCGCCCTGCTGCTTCTGAGCGCCGCCGTCCTGGCCACAATGTGGTGGCTGTCGCGCCGCCGGGCCACTGATTAGCGTTCCCCGCAGGGGGGATACAAGCCGCGCTCCAGGCTCCAGGGGGCTGCATACCAACGAATGTAGTCGGCCACGTGTCTGGACCAGTAGTCGTCGTCGTGCCGCCCCTCGTTCAGCCGCCACTCGTGAGCAACCCCGGCCGCTGCCATGTCGTCGTGCAGGCGAATCGTGTTCTCGCGCAGGTAGTCATCGGCGCCGATGTCCAGGTAGATGCGCAGCGCGCCCAGGTTGCTGGTTAGCGCCGTCTGTTGCGGGTTCACGTCCGGCCCGGCAAAGCTGTCGAGCAGCGCGACGCTGTGCCCGCCTACGCTGACAAACTGGTCGGGGAAGCGGAAGGCAATCTCCAGCGCCCAATAGCCGCCGCGCGATAGCCCGCCGATGGCCCGCCCGGCTGGCTCTGGCCAGGCGCAGGTCGCGGCCTCGACGTGCGGGATCAGCTCGTCCAGCACGAGACGCTCATAGGAGCCCGGCCCTCCTGACGTATCGTTTGCCAGCCAGCCGCCATCCGCCATGACAATGAGCAGGGGCGCGATCTCCTGCGCCGCAATCGCCGCCTCGGCCGCCTGCACCATACCCAGCTCCACCCACTTGCCCTCATTGTGAATATTGCCGGCGAAGAGATAGAGCGCCGGGTAGGCCCGGCCGTCGTCCCCATAGCACGGCGGCAGATAGAGCTGGTAGCGGTGGGCGCCGCCGGCCAGAGCGCTGGCGAATGAGCCGGCTACAACCTCGCCTGCGGCCGCGCATTGCGTGGCTGTGGCCGTCAGGGTGGGGGCTGGCGTCGCCGTCTGCGTTGGCGCCGGCGGCGGTGCAGTCATCGTCGCAGTCCCAGCCGCCGGGGCTGTGGCCGGGGGCTCTACCGCAACGGTAGCGGTCGGCAAAAGGGTAGCGGAAGGGGCTGTGGCCGCCAGCGTCGGCGACTCGGCTACCTCAGCGGCCGCGCAGCCGGCGAGCCAGACAGTAAGGCAGAGCAACGCCAGCCGGCCAGCGCGGACGGCGACAGCGACCATGCTACCAGGGGAGCGGGGCAGGCGGCTCCTCGAGGAGCCGGGCGCGGGCGCCGCGCCACGTGGCCGGCGAGCGGGTTATCTTCTTGATCTGGATGTCGTCGAAGCGCGCCAGTAGCTCGCCCAGCAGCTGGGGCAGAAGGTCCCAGGCATCGTTACGGATGACATCTTCCAGGTTGGCGGCGTCCTCGCGCGGCCATTCCCAGTCGCGCAAAAAGCGCTCCGCCTTCATCCAGTAGCCCCGCTTCTCCCAGGCGTCCACGGTCTGCTTGACGCTGGCATCAATCTCGCGCAGCAGATAGACGATGATAGCGGCCATATCCTTTGCCTCGTCGTCGACGTCGGGCTTTCTGCTCAACAGGCGCAGGATTTCGGCGATGGTGCGCCGCGCCTGGCTGCGGACCTTGTCGGGGCTGTTGGTGTTAATCACACGGCTCATAAATTCGGTCTCCCTCGAATTTTTGGCGGGAGCTTAGCACGTCTGTTCCAATCAGCCAAGCGGTCCGGCACGGGGCGCCGGCTGTCTGCTGCACTGGCTCTAAACAAATCCGCTATTTGCGCTTATAATGAGTTTGGGCGTGTCGCGGGCGCATCGTCTCGCCGGCGAGTAGAGCAGCAGTTCAACGCACAGTATTCTGGCAGCGGTCGCCGCCGAGGGAGAAGAGCATGGCCGACATGCGCAACGTGTTAGGGTTGATACTGGGAGGCGGCGCCGGCGCTCGTCTCTACCCACTGACCAAGGAGCGAGCCAAGCCGGCTGTACCCCTGGCCGGTAAGTTCCGCCTGATCGACATCCCCATGAGCAACTGCCTGCACGCCGGCATCCAAAAGATTGCCATTCTCACCCAGTACAACTCCGTTTCGCTGCACCGGCACGTCTTCCGCACCTACACGCGCGATTCGTTCACGCGCGGCTGGGTCCAGATTCTGGCGGCCGAGCAGACGCCGTTGACCGAAGACTGGTACCAGGGCACGGCCGACGCGGTGCGCAAGCAGATGCTGGAGATCCGCGAGGCCAACACCGACTACGTGCTCATTCTCGCGGGCGACCATCTCTATCGCATGGACTATCGCCGCTTCGTGGAATATCACATCGATAGCGACGCCGACGTGACGATTGCCGTGCAGCCCGTCAGCGAAGCGGAAGCGCCGTCGTTAGGCATTCTCAAGCTGAGCCCTGATAACAAGATCGTCTCCTTTACCGAGAAACCGCCGCGTGACCAGCTTGCCGGGCTGGAGAGCCGCACCGAGCACGACAAGCCGTACATGGGCTCGATGGGCATCTACGTCTTCAAGACGGACGTCCTCTTTGAGCTGCTTGATGATATTGGCGACGACTTCGGCCACGATATCGTCCCGGCGGCCATCGAGAACCACCGTGTCATGGGCTACTCCTTCGACGACTTCTGGGAGGATATCGGCACCATCCGCCGCTTTTATGAGCTCAACCTGCAGCTCGCCACGCCCAATCCGCCCTTTGACTTTTATGATCCCGACCGGCCTATCTATACGCGGGCCCGCTTCCTGCCCGGCTCCCGCGTCGAGGATGCGCACCTGCACCACGTCCTGCTGGGCGACGGCTGCCGCATCCAGGATGCGACCGTGCGCTATTCCGTGGTCGGCCTGCGCAGCATGCTCTGCCGCGGCGTCACCATCCACCGTACCGTGATGATGGGCGCCGACTTCTACGAGACCGAGGCTAACCGCGAGGAGAACCGCCGCCTGGATCGCCCCGACATCGGCGTCGGTCCCGGATGTGTAATTGAGGGCGCCATCATCGACAAAAACGCGCGCATTGGCCGGCGCGTCATCATCCGGATGGTGCCGGAGCGGCCGGACGAGGAACACGAAAACTGGGTGGCTCGCGACGGGATCGTCATCGTCCCCAAGAACGCCATCATTCCCGATGGCACGGTCATCTAGCCGCGGCGATTTCCGGCGCGACTAACAGGGAGAATACCCGCTCGGTATCGCGCAGATCCGGCAGCAGAACGTCCGGCTCGAAGGCTGCCAGCCGCTCCTCAGAACATCCACCTGTCGCTACGGCAATGGCCGTGGCCCCGGCCGCGCGCGCACAAACAATGTCGGCCGGCGTATCGCCAATGACCACTGTCTCCGCCGCCGAGAATACGTCGCCAATCAGCTGTTGGGCGCGCGCCAGCGCCACGCCCGGCAGCCGGTTGCGCTCGCGCGCATCGCAGCCATAAGCGCCCACCGGAAAGAGAAGGGGATCGATGCCGGCGGCGGCCAGCTTCAGCGGCGCCGTATGGCGGTTGTTACCAGTGAGCAGGCCAAGCAGCAGGTCTGTGCGCGTTTGCAGCCGCGCCAGAAGCTCCGGCACGCCGCCGCAGGGGCGCATGTCAAAGCGGGCGAAGCTGGCCGGCGCCAGCCAGGCCATCTCTTCATAGACGGACTCCAGCCGGCTTTCAATATCCGCCGCCGTGAATCCGGCCGCCCCCAGCAGGTCGTGGATAATCAGCGCGTCTGTCTTGCCGGCCATCGCGTAGCTGTCAATCGGCCCGGCCGTGCCGAAGACGTTGACGAGCGCCTGCGCCAGCGTCGTCCGCCCGGCGCGGCTGATACGGATAAGCGTGCCGTCGATGTCAAAGAGAATCAGGCGCATGGCGCTACTCTAACGCGAGAGGACGTGGCCGGCAATCGGCGCGGCGAACGAATAAATGCGTTACTACGAGCTCCCTACTGGTAGTACCGAATTCAGTCGTGGCCGCGCGCGCTCTAAAGCAGCGCCCGCATCTGCTCCCAGAGGCCGGGCGCTTCTGGGGTGGGTCGCGGCGGCACACAGGGTCCGGCCGCAATGCCCCGCTGCTCGAGGATGCGCTTGATGGCCCCCAGCCGCGCCCCGGCCGGCAGCAAGGCCAGCAGCCGGTTGATGCGCCGCTGCTCCTCCTGCGCGGCGGTCACGTCGCCGCGGCTGAAGCATGCGGTCAGGGCCACAAATGGCTCCGGTACGGCGGTCGCCAGGCCGCTGATGAGCGCGTGAGCGCCCAGGGCCAGCGAGCCGAGGGCAATGGCTTCGTTGCCGGCATAGAGCGCCACATTGGGCGGCGCTGCGTCGACGAGCCGGCGAATGACCTGCGCGTCGTGCCGGCTGCACTTCAACCCGGCGAAACTGGCCGTAGAGCCCGCCATCTGTCGCACCAGCTCCGGGCTGACGCCGTTGATGGCCATGTGGGGAATGTCGTAGATGAGTAGCGGCAACTCGGGCGCCGCCGCTGCCACTTCCTCGAAGTAAGCCTGCAGCGCCTCATCCGGCATGGCGTAGAACGTCGGCGTGATGACGACGATGGCGTCCGCCTGCAGGCTGGCGGCGTGGCGCGCCAGCGCCGTGGCCTCGGCCGTGGTGTTGGCGCCCACGTGCAGCAGCACCGGCACGCGGCCGGCCGCCGCCATCACCGCCGCTTCGTGCAGCGACATGCGCTCGCGCAGCGCCAGCATCAGGCCTTCGCCGGTGGTCCCGCCGACGAATAGGCCGCGCACCTGCGCGCCAATCAGGAAATCAACCAGCTCGTGAACGACATTGGTCGCCACCGTATAGCCGTCGTCGTGCAGCGGCGTCGCCATGGCCGGCAGCACGCCTCCGGCCAGACGTTCGTGGAGAGCCGAGATCTTATCTTGCATAGCTTTTGCCTTCCTGGCCCGCTCGCGCGCCGTCTACAGGCCCTTACCTTCGGCCGCAGCCAGCGCGTCCGCAAACAACTCCATTCCTTCCTCGACCAGTGCCATTGGAATGTTCAGAGGTGGGGTAAAGCGGATGGAATTCGCCCCGCACGGCAGCAGCAGCAGCCCGCTGCGAAACGCCCGTTGCACCACGTCATTGCGCAGGGCCGTCGCTCGCTCCTTCGTCGCCTGGTCGCGCACGAACTCGACGCCAATCATTAGGCCGCGCCCGCGCACCTCGCCGATGCTCGAATGCGTTTGGGCCAGCTCCTGCAGACGTTCCATGATGAGGCGGCCGACCGCCGTGGCCCGCTCCAGCAGACCTTCATCCTCGATGACGCGCAGCGTCTCCAGCGCCGCCACCGCGGCCACCGGATTGCCGCCAAAAGTGCTGCCATGCGCGCCCGCCGGCCAGCTCATCAGCTCCTTGCGGGCGACGATGCCGCCGATAGGCATTCCGCTCGTCACCCCTTTGGCGAAGCAGACGACGTCCGGCTCCACGCCTTCGTGCTCAATGGCCCACCAGCGGCCGGTGCGCCCGGCGCCGCTCTGAATCTCGTCCACAATAAGGAGGATACCGTGCGCGTCGCAAATCTCGCGCAGCCCCCGGAAGAAGCCGGGCGCGGGCACCACGTAGCCGCCTTCGCCCTGAATCGGCTCGACGACCACGGCCGCTACGTCGCGCGGCGCTACCGTGGTGCGGAATAGCTCGCTCTCCAGGTAGCGCAGGACCGTGTCGCCATACCCCTCGCCGTTGCCGCCGGCCAGCACCGGCCGGTAAGCATCGGGGAAAGGCAGATGGTGCACGTGGACGCCGGGCATGAAGCCAGCGCGCTGCACGTATTTACTGGACGTGAAGCTGAGCGCGCCCAGCGTGCGCCCGTGGAAGGAGCCGTGAAAGCCGATGAAGCGATGGCGGCCCGTGTTGTGCATCGCCAGCTTGATAGCCGCCTCGACCGCCTCGGCGCCGGAGTTGCCGAAGTAGACGAGCGTATCGCCGGTCATCGGGGCAATGTCCTGCAGCATCTCGGCCAGGTCGACCGCCTGCGGATAATAGAAGTCGCTGAGGCAGATATGCCAGAACTTCTCTATCTGTTCCATGACGGCGGCTTGCACGCGCGGGTGTCGGTGGCCCACGTTGTGCACGGCCACGCCGGCCATAAAGTCGAGGTAGCGGCGCCCGTCGATGTCCCACAGCTCCGAACCCTGCGCCCGGTCCACGACCAGCGGATACTCGCGCGTATAGGACGGCGACAGCGTCTTGTTATCGCGTTCAATCAGGGCGCGGCTGCGCTCGCCCACACCGTCAAGGGTGGTCAACATGGCAATTCTCCTTTGTCGCTGGTGATAAACCGCCGCGCCTTACCCTAAACTTCCGGCTCGACGGTGAATGTGAGTGGATAACCCTCAAGGCGGGCGGCAAAATGAGCCTTGCCCACGCGCCGTTCTGCCTCTGCCTTAGGCAGAACCGTTACCAGCGCCACGCCCTTGCTGTGAGCCAGGTAGGTAATGTGCTCGGCAATAATGGGCGTCAGCGCAAAGATCCGGATCAGAATGGCGACGACAAAATCATAAGGCGTTAAGTCGTCATTGTGTATGAGTACCCGGTACGGCGGTTCTTCGGCAGTCTCCTGGTCGACATCCTCTTCCCTCTCGATACCGGGCACGAAGGTCGCATCCAAGCTCATGGCGGGATTATAGAGGGGGCCGCAAGGCGGGGCAATGCCTCACTTCCCCAACGCGATAATATCAATCCGCTTCGTGTCTTCGGCCTTGAGCGTGCCGGAGCTTTCTACCAGGATGACAACCCCTTCGTCCAGCGCGTGGTCGCGCAGCCATTGGGAGGCGAACTGGCGGCGCAGATAGGGCTCGGAGAGGATGCCTTCCTCGGCTACGTGTACCGGATAGATGCCGTAGGAAAGCTGCAGGATCTGGCAGGTCTGCTCCGATTGGCTGGGGGCCACAATCCAGGGGTCCAGACGAAAGCGGGTGATGCGCCGCGCCGTGCCGCCGGTGCGTGAGGGCGCGAAGACAACCACCGGGTCAAGTGTCTGCGTGGCGTGGTAGACGGCCAGCGACATCAGGTCGTCGGCGCGGATTGCGCCTTCTTCGTGCTGCTTCTCCAGCATGGCTGCTACCGGCAGGCGCGGCAGCCCGGCCTCCGTCTCGCGGGCAATGCGGGCCATGACGGCCACTGTCTCAATCGGATAGTTGCCCACCGCCGTCTCGCCTGAGAGCATGACACAATCGGTGCCGTCGAGAATGGCGTTGGCGACGTCGGTTGCTTCGGCGCGCGTCGGGCGCGGGTTGTCGGTCATTGACTCCAGCATCTGCGTGGCCGTGATGACCGGCCGGGCGTGCAGGTTGGCCTGGCGAATGAGGGATTTCTGCACGCCGGGAATCTCTTCAATCGGGATCTCCACACCCAGGTCGCCGCGGGCCACCATAATGCCGTCCGCCGCCCCCAGGATGCCGTCCATCACCTCCAGGGCCACGGCGCGCTCAATCTTGGCGATGATAAACGGGCTGTAGCCGAGCGCCTGCGCCGCGTCGCGGACGGCAATCAGATCCTCCGGCCCGCGCACGAACGACTGGCTGATGGCGTCCAGCTGCTGCTCCGCGGCAAAGGCCAGAATCTCCTGGTCGGCCTCGGTAAAGGCGGCGATGCCCAGGTCAATACCGGGGAAGTTAACGCCCTTGTTCGAGCGCAGCTCGCCGCCGGCCATGACCCTGGTGATGACGCGCTCATCCTCCGTGCTTTCCACCATAAGCTGCACGTAGCCGTCATTCATGTAGATTTGGTCGCCTGGCTTGACCACGTGCGGCAGGCCGGGAAAGTCCAACGAGGCGTGGTGCTGGTCGCCCACCGTCTCGGCCGTCTGCAGCACAAATTGCTGGTCGCGCTCCAGATAGACCGGCTCCTCGGCCAGGCTACCGATGCGCATTTTCGGGCCGGGCAGGTCGCCGAAGATGGCGATGCGTTGCTGCTGCGCCGCGGCGGCGGCGCGCACGTTGGCAATGATGCGCGCGTGGCCGTCGAAGTCGCCGTGGGCGAAGTTAATGCGCGCCACATTCATACCGGCGGCTATCATCTGTTCCAGTACGTCTACTTCTTCCGACGCGGGGCCAATGGTGCAGACGATTTTCGTTTTCTTGGGCGGCAGGCGGCCTGGTATCATCGCTGTCTCCTCCAGGGCTGGTGGGAGTCTTCTGCCTGTAGCTTAGCGCGCTTCCGGCAGCGCGCCACTTATGCCGCCGGCGTACGGCCCTCCGGGGCTACCACCTGTAGCACAATGCCCCCGGCCGCGCCCAGCCAGCAGATAGCGCAGTCGGGCTGCAGGCCGAGCAGGCGCTCCACCGCCCTGGCATAGCTACGTAGCTGTGCTTCGTATTGCGGACGGGCGGCGTAGCGGGCAATGTCGGCGACGCGGTCGCTCTTGAACTCAATGATGTGCCAGCCCGACTCGTCTTCAAAGAGGAGGTCGATGGCGCCGGTGTGCAGCCCGTCATCGTCCTCATAGACAAAGGGTAGCTCGCCGAAGCGGCAGGCCTTGTCCAGCCGGGCGTAGAGCGGGTGGCGGACCAGCCGCAGCAGCAGACGCGCCACGTGGCGGGCGGCGTCTTCCTGCCGAGGCGCGTCGGCGATGCCCAGGCTTCGGGCACGCGCCGCTGCCCAGCGGTGAAAGGCGGCATCGTCCGCCGCGGCGGGGAAGCGCCAGGCCGATAGCGCCTCGTGGACGAGACCGCCCACCGCCCAGGCCGGGGCGCGCGGCCGCTCGGTCACCGGCGCGAGGCGCCACAGGGGAGGGCGCTCCGCCTGCGCCCGGCTGGTGGGCTGCGCCACTGGCGCCAGCAGCGCCGGCTGCCAGTCGACGGGCGCTGGCGGCGGCGCGGGCGCCGGGGCGGGCGCAGGCGGCAGCGTGAAGCCTTCGCCATAGAGGGTGCAGGCGACCGCCGGCAGCCTCTCGGCCGGCGCCGCCAGCACCGCTTCCGGCTCCCACGAGCCAGCTTCGTCCAGCCCGAGTGCCGGAAAGAGCTGCTTCAGCCAGCCCCTCGGGCTCGGGCGGCCGCTGCTGACGCCGACGTTGCCGTTCAGCAGCAGCATGTCACGGGCGCGCGTCGCCGCCACGTAGAAGATGCGGTCGGATTCGGCCTGCTCCTGAGCCTGCTCCGCCTGCCGCGCCAGCGTCAGTATGGCCGGCTCCGGCCCATCGCCCGCCTTGAACAAGAAGCCCAGCTCCGGCTGCACAAGCAGCTCGCTGCCGCCGCGCCGGCCCTCGTAATTGACATCGCCGATAATGACGACGGGGAATTCGAGCCCTTTCGCCTGGTGCACCGACATGATCTGCACGGCGTCGTCTACGGTCGCCCGCGCCTCGCTGCTGCGCACCTTCTGCTCCACATCGCGCACGGTGGTGAGGAAGTCGTCAAGCTGCGCCAGCCCCGACTGCTGCGCGTCGGCCAGCAGCTTGGCGACGTTACGGGCGGCGCGGCCCTCGCCAGCCTGCTGCAGCGCGGCCAGATAGTCGGTCTCTTCCAGCAAGCGCTGCAGGATGGCGGCTGCCGCCGTGCGGCCGGCGCTTCGGTGGAGACGGTCTACCAGCGCGACGGCGCGCCGCCCCTGAGCGCTCTCATCCGCCTGCAGCGCCAGCCACAGGCTGGGAAGGCCTGCGTCGAGCTGGCGGCGGCGCAGGTGGTAGAGAGCAGCGTCGTCAAAGCCGATTACGGGCGAACGCAGGAAGCCGTAGAGTGCCAGATCGTCGGTCGGGTGCAGCAGGGCCTGCAGTGCGTTTAGCAGGTCGCGGATTTCAGGGCGGTCATAGAAGCCGCGGCCGGCAATGGTCTGGTAGGGGATGCCGCGTGACTCCAGCGCGTCTTCATAGGCGGCAAACGAACCGGAAGCGCGGCAGAGGATGGCGATGTCGCGGTAGCGCAGCTCCTCGTGTTGGGCCCGTAGCGACTCGATGCGGGCGGCGCAGGCGGCGGCTGCGCGCGGCAAGGCGTCTTCCTTGTTGCCCACCGCCAGGTCAACGGCGACATAGGGGCTTTGCAAGGCAAAAGCTGGCTTCTGGCGCACGTGGCGCAGCGGCGCAAAGGGCACGCGCCACGGCTCGTCGGCGGCGACGGCCGGCTCCATGACCGCCGGCAGCAGCTCGTTGAGCGTCTGCAGCAGGGCCTCATGGGGCCGGTAAGAGGTAGAAAGCTCCTGCGCCTTGCCTCCCGCGGCGGCGATTCGCTGCTGCTCTTCGCGGAAGACAGAGACATCGGCGCCGCGGAATCGGTAGATGGACTGTTTGCCGTCGCCGACGATGAAGAGCGCGCCAGGCCGGCCGCTGAGCAGGTTGATAATTTGCCGCTGCCGGTCGTTGGTATCCTGATACTCGTCCACCAGCAGGGCATCGAGCTGCTGCTGCCAGTAGCTGCGCACGCCGGCGTCGCCACGAAGCAGCTCCAGCGCCAGCCGCTCCAGATCGTCAAAGTCGAGCGCTTCCCATTCGGCCTTGCGCGCACGGTAAAACGCCTCTGCCTGCGCGGCCGCCGCGGCCAGCGGCGCCTGCAGCGCGGCCAGCAGGCGATCGCCCTCATGGCAGACGGCGGGCAGGAGGCCCGGACCCTGCTGCCAGCGCGCGCGCAGCGTCTTCAGGCAGTCAGACACGCGCTGCTTTTCTTCCTTGCCGCCGGCCCAGGCGTTCTGCCGGCCGCCGCTGAGCTTCACATCTGCGATGGCGGACAGCGCCTGCCAGCCGTCGCTGCCGGTCGCGGCAAAGGCCGCCAGAACAGCGGCGCGCTGTGCCGCCAGGTAATCGTCGGCCGTCAGGGGTGTGCAGGCCGCCAGCTCAGCGCGCGCCGCGGCAACGTCGGCGTCGGCGAGAAAGGCAGCCGCGCTCTCTGCCTGGGCGCGCTGCAGCCGGGCTTCCCATTCCTGTAGCTGCTGCTCCGGCGCGGCCAGCTGCAGCGAGCCGCTCTCTGCCCGCCGCAGCAGCGCTGCCAGCAGGCCGCGCAGTTTAGATGCGCCGATCTCGCGGAAAAGGGGATGCAAATGGGGCTGATCCACGGCCCAGGCCAGGCAATCAGTGACGGCCTCGTTCTGCAGCCAGGCCATGTTTCCCTCTTCCAGCATGCGGAAGCGCGGGTCCAGGCCAGCCTCGGCCGGGTGCGTGCGCAGGATCTGCGAACACAGCTCGTGTATGGTGCCAATGCGTGCGGCGTCCAGGCTGGTCTGAATCTGTTCCCAACGCTGCGCCGCGGCGGTGCCCGGCGGCAGGCGCCGCACGTGGCTATCCAGCTCGGCGCGCACCCGGTTGCGCATCTCGCGCGCCGCCTTGCGAGTGAACGTAATCGCGGCAATGCGCCGTGGCGAGACGCCTGTTTCCAGCAGCGCCAGATAGCGGCCGACCAGCGTGCGCGTCTTGCCGGCGCCGGCGCCGGCGGTGACGACCACGTCGCAGCCGTGGGCCAGCACGGCTGGCTCCTGCTCTGTGCTGAGGCCAACGGCCTGCACCAACGAGGGCGGTCCGATCATTGGGAGAACCTCGGCCGGAAATGCCAGCAAAAGGCAGCCGCGCTGCAATAGTCCGGGCAGCCGCCAGGCGGCGGCTGCGGTGTGAATGCGCCGCCGCGCACCCCGTCGATAGCCCGCCAGGTATGCTCCTCGGCCAGCGCGGTCATCTCCGCCACATTGCTCGGGTTGAGCCGCAGCGGGCTCATACTCGCCTCGCGCACGTGCCAGTAAAAGCCATCGACCGCCTCGCCCAGCTCCAACGCGTCGCGGGCGGCCAGCGCATAGAGCGGCAGCTGGATGTGCTCGCCGCGCTGTACGCCGCTCTTGCTATAGCCCTGGCTGCCGCCCGATTTATAGTCGACGATGCGTAGGCGGCCCGTGCTGTCCCGGTCCACCCGGTCGATGATGCCGCTCAGGCGGACCTGCTCGCCGTCGCGCGCCAGCAGCAGCGGCCGCTCCCGGCCAAAACGATGCTCAAAGCTGGCCGGCACAAAGTCGCCGGCCTGGGCCGCCAGCCCGGCGAGCGTGCGCGCCACGGTCTGGGTTATCTCGCGCCGTGTCTCCTCCCACCAGGCGGCCGGGCGAAAGCCGAGCGCTGTCGGCGCGGCGTCGAGGAGGGGCGGCGCTACCTCTTCCAGCATCGCTAGCAGCGCCTCCGCGTCGTTGCGCTGCGCCGGCGGCAGCCGGGAGTAGACCTGTTGCAGCAGGTTGTGGTAGATGCTGCCCAGCTGCGCCGGGTCTAGCGTGAAGTCGCCGCCGGGCCGAGGCTGCAGCCGCAAAGCCCGCTCGCAGAGGAAACGGTAGGCGCAAGAGAGATAGGTCTCAACTTGCGTCGCGCTCCATGCGTAGGAAGCGCCGAAACGGTGCGCAAGCTCGGCGGCAAGCGGGTGCAAATCGCCATCATGGGCGCCCGGCCGGCGCTTATTGCGCTCGCGGAAGATGCGCGCCGCCTGCTGCAGTGTCTGCCAGCGCTCGCTTAACCCGGCCACGTGGCCGGCAAAAGCCTCCGGACTGAGGCGGTGGGCTACCAGGCTCTCAATTAGCTCGCTCTGGCTGGCGGCGCGATGGGGCGCGACCAGATCCTGGCTGCCCAGCTCCAGCGGCGTCACGTCGAGGCGACGCGCCACTTCGTGCCAGAAAGGGGACGGTTCCCAGGCTGCGCCGTCGTCTGCGAGCCGGGCGCGCACGAGCAGCAGGCGCCGCCACGGCCGCGCTGCCGTTTCGTAAAAATACTCGCGTTCCCGGCTGAGCACCGACGAGAGCAGCGGCAGCCCGGCCGCGCGCAGGCGCGCCCGATCGTCGTCGCGCAGAAACGGGTCTTCGCGCAGCGTCGCCGGAAAGCTGCCTTCACCCAGGCCCAGGACGGCGACGGCGGCAAAGGGCAGCCCGCGCGCCTGGGGGACATTGGCCGCCAGAATGGCGCCGTCCGGGTCGCCCAGCGGCGCCATGAAGCTGCCCTCGGCGGCGCCGGCCAGCTCCTGAAAGAAGGCGGCAAAGCTGGTCGGCTCTGCTGCGCTCAGGCTGGCCTCGGCCAGCAGCAGCCCGTGCAGCAGCTCCTTGAAGGCGAGCAAGGCCGCCCGGTCGCGGCGCTGGCTGGCCTCGTCGCCGCGGTCGATGGCCGCAATCACCTGCAGCGAAGCGGCGGGCGCCGGCGCGTTGGCGCCCACCATCGCCGGGTCGTCGCCGATGAGCGCCTCCAGCCAGCCGATATAGTGGCGAAACGTACCCTGGCGGGGCGGCGCCAGCCGGGCGACGAAGCGCTCGAACTTCGCCTGCAGGTCGCCCTCAGGCTCGCCTGCGGCCGCTGGCAGGAGCGCGCGGCGGGCCTGCTCCGCCTGGAACGCTTCGCGCCATTGGCCGAGGCCGCCAATCACCCGGCCGCGGCCGGCCACGTCGTCCAGCGCCTCGGCGTCGCCCGGCTGGATGCCAATTACCTGCGCTTCCATATCTGGTACGGCGGCGTTAGCCCAGTCGAAATAAGGGCTGCGCCAGGCGGCTATCACCCCGGCGCGCGGCAGGCCATACGGGCTGGCGCCATCGGCGGGGGGCAGCATCAGCCGCAGCAGGTTGAGCAAGGCTGCTACCAGCGGATTGCGCCCCAGCGGCGGCCCATCCAGCGCATAGACCGGCAGGCCGAACGCGGCCGCCGTTTGCTCGATGAAGGGCGCATAAGGGTCGAGGTCGCGCGCCAGCAGGGCAAAATTGTGCAGCGGCAGCCCCAGCAGCAAGTGCTGCTCTTTCAGCCAGCGCAGCGCCTCGCGCACTTCGCCGGCGCGGTCCGGCGCCGCCAAGAGCTGCACCGCGTCGCCCGCAGGCGCCTGCTTGGCCTCGCGCCGAAAGAGCGTGCTCTCCAGGCGGCGCAGCGCCGGCTGGTCGCAGCTCTGGCGTTCGGGCAACGCTACCGCCTGGGTGCCCAGCTCTTCCTCTAGCTGGGTGCGGGTCTCGTTGAAGCGGCGGTGCGCCGCCCGCGCGCCGTCCGCCACGTCGCCGGTGAGGGTAATGAGCAGTTCCCCGGCGCGGCCCTGCAGCGCGCGCAGCAGCGCGCACTGGCTGACGGTGAAGCTGTCGAAGCCGTCGAAACAAAGCAGCTCCCACTGGCTGCCGAGCGCCGGATTTCGTTCCAGCGCTTCCAGCGCCAGCCAGCCAAGGCCGGCCCGGTCGGCCCAGCGCTCCGCCTGCAGCCGCTCTTGATAGGCGCTATATATCTCCGCCAGCTCGCCAAGCCGCCGCTCGCCCGCGGGGGCCGCCTGCGCCAGGTTCGCCGGGTCGATACGGGCGCTCTTGAGCTCGGCGATGAGCTGCTGCAATACCTGGATAAAACCGGGCCGGTTGACCAGGCGCGCGAAATAGCGCAGGTCAAGCTGCTGCACGAGCGTGCGCAGCAGGCGATATTGCACCGGCTCCGAGAGGAGCGTGTAGCTGGCGCCGCTGCCGCCGTCCTCGCGCAGCAGCGCCAGGTGCAGGTCGGTGAACAGCCCGGTGTGGACGCCAATCGCGCCACCGGCCGCGGCAATGCGGCGCTGCATCGCCCAACGCTGCAGCGGCGAGGCGACGCAGATCCAGGGCCGGGTGCCCAGCCGGGCCGCCGCCGTGCGCGCGCGATTGACAACGTAGGTTGTCTTGCCACACCCGGCCGGCGCCAGGTACAGAGTGGTAGTCACGAGAATCTCCCGGCTCGCTGCAGAAGTCGATGCAGACTATTCTAGCCGAACGTCGCCCAACGGGCGCATCTCTACGGTGAAGTGGCGCAGGCTGCTTGCTTGCGCCACGATTTCGTAGCCGGGGATGCGCCGCCGCTGGCCAAAGACGTAGAGGAGCACCTCGGCCAGATAATCGACGTGGCTCTGCGTATAGGTGCGGCGCGGGAAGGCCAGCCGCACTAACTCCATCGGCGCCGCTCTCTCGCTCCCGTCCGGCTGCTGCCCAAACATGACAGTGCCAATCTCTACCGAGCGCACACCGCCGGCAATATAGAGCGCATTCGCCAGCGCCCAGCCGGGGTAGTTGAGCGGCGGCACGTGGTCGAGAATGCGGCGGGCGTCCAGGTAGATGGCGTGGCCGCCGGGCGGCTGCACGATAGGAATACCGGCCTTGGTGAGAATGTCACCCAGATAAGCGACAGAACGGATGCGGTAGCGCAGGTAATCCTCTTCATACGCTTCCAGCAGCCCCACGGCAATCGCCTCCAGGTCATAGCCGGCCAGACCGCCGTAGGTGGGAAAGCCTTCCGTGAGGATCAGTGCATTCTTGCAGCGGTCGGCCAGCGCATCGTCGTTAAGCGCCAGGTAGCCGCCAATGTTTGCCATGCCGTCCTTCTTAGCGCTCATCGTGCAGCCGTCTACGTAGCTGAACATCTCCTGGGCAATAGAAAGCGGCGTGCGGCCTGCATACCCATCTTCCCGCTGCCTGATAAACCACGCGTTCTCCGCCGAGCGGCAGGCGTCGAGGAAAAAGGGCACGCCAGCCTCGCGGCAGATCTCGCTGACAGCGCGGATATTCGCCATGCTCACCGGTTGCCCGCCGCCGGAATTGTTGGTCACCGTCAGCATCACAATCGGCACCTGCTGTCGCCTCTCCTGCAGCAGCCGGCGCAGCGCGTCCGTATCCATGTCTCCCTTAAACGGCTTGACCACGTCGGGATGATGGGCGTCGGCGTTGGGAATGTCGAGCGCGACCGCGCCGCGATGCTCGATGTTGGCTCGGGTCGTGTCAAAGTGGGTATTGCTGGGTACCACATCCCCCGGCTTCAGCACCGCGCCAAAGAGAATACGTTCAGCGGCCCGGCCCTGGTGCGTGGGGATGACGTGCTTCAGCCCGGTAATGGTTTGCACCGCTTCCTCGAAGCGGTAGAAGCTGGCCGCGCCGGCATACGACTCGTCGCCGCGCATCATGCCCGCCCACTGCGCCGACGACATGGCCCCCGTCCCCGAGTCGGTGAGCAGGTCGATGAGCACCTCGTCCGCCGGCAGCAGAAAGAGGTTGTAGCGCGCCGCCTCCAGCGCCGCCAGCCGCTCTTCCAGGGTGGTTTGCCGTATCGGCTCTACTGTCTTGATGCGGAACGGCTCGATAATCGTCTTGAATTTCATGCTCTACTCCTCCTGGCCAGCCTCGCCTTCCTCGTCGCCCTCGTCAACCTTCAGCGTTAGCAGACGGAACCCCTCGGCATATTTGAAACCGACCTTCTTGCCGACGGTGTTCGCCCAACTCTTCATCGGCTCCTCCGGGTCCCACTCGCCCAGCTGGCTGACGTGCTGCCGCAGCGCCTCAATCTTGAGGTCAATCGTCTCGCTGATGTCTACAAAATAAGTCGCCTCGCGCGGGTTGGAGATGTAGAGGTAGTTCACCTTGTGGGGCAGCAATCCGTCACTGCCCATCTCCGGGTAGAGCAGGGGCATTTCCGCGGCCGGAAACGTGGCGTCAATAGCCGCCGTCCCCGCCGCCCTGTGGTCCGGATGGTTGACGCGCGTATCGTTGGGGAAGAAGACGGTCGGGTCGCCGGTGACGACGACATTGGGCCGGAAGCGGCGGATCAGCCGTACCAGATCCTTGCGCAGCGCCAGCGACGGCTCCAGTAGCCCGTCGTCGTAACCCAGAAAGATGCAGCGCGCTGCGCCCACGGTCGCCGCCGCCGCTTCTTGCTCCGCGCGGCGAACTTCGGCCAGCCTGGCCGGCGTCATGCCTTCTTCGTGGCTGCCGGCGTTGCCGTCAGTAATCACCACGTAGGTGACCTCGCTCCCGGCGCGCGCCCAACGCGCCGCCGTGCCGGCGACGCTAAACTCAATATCGTCCGGATGGGCGTAGATAAAAAGCGCCCGCCGCGGGACGTAGAAGTCACTCATAAGACCTTCCCTCCTGATGGACTGGACTCGCGCGACTATTATACGCCTTCTGCATGATCGATGTTAGCGCTGCTCTGGCCATATTGCACTTCAGGCTCCCTCTGCTATTCTTAGTGCCTCGACTAAGCACACGGCCCCCCCCCCTGGCCGGTCGCCAGCCTGGCCCACCAGAGGAAAGGAAGAAGGAGAGCCATAGCCGATGAGTGAGTGGTACGCACAGACGAAAGAGGAAGTAGTCGCTGCCCTGCAGACGAACGCAGAAAGCGGCCTGACCAGCGCGGAAGCGGCGGCCCGCTTGGAGCAGTATGGTCCCAACGAGCTGGAGGATAGGGGCGTTAAGAGCCGGTGGCGCATCCTGCTGGAGCAGTTCACCGAAATCATGGTCGTTATTCTGATCGTCGCCGCTATCATCTCCTACGCGCTGGGAGAGCTTACGGACGCCATCGTCATCCTCGCTATCGTCGTGATGAACGCGCTGCTGGGCTACAGCCAGGAGTACCGCGCCGAACAGGCCATCGCGGCGCTCAAGAAAATGGCCGTGCCGACGGTGCGACTGATGCGCGATGGGCATCACGTCGAGGTGTCGGCGCGGGAAATCGTTCCCGGCGACATTGTTCTCCTCGAAGCCGGCAACAAAGTGCCCGCCGACGGCCGCCTGGTCGAAAGCATCAACCTAAAGGCGCAGGAGGCGGCCCTCACCGGGGAATCGGAACCGGTAGACAAGCGTGACCGGGTTATCTCCGGTGGCGACCATCCGCTGGGCGATCTCTTCAATATGGTGTTCATGGGCACGGCCATTACCTACGGTCGCGGCGCGATGGCCGTCACCGGAACCGGCATGGCGACTGAGCTGGGTAAAATCGCCGACATGATCCAGGACGTTGGCCAGGAGCAGACGCCGCTGCAGCGCCGTCTCGGCGGGGTGGGCAAGGCGCTGGCTCTCGCCGCGCTCGCCATTGTCGCCGTCGTCATTTTCTTCGGCTACCTGCGCGATGAAGAGTGGTCGGTACTTATCCTCACGGCAATCAGTATGGCCGTGGCCGCCGTGCCCGAAGGTTTGCCCGCCGTCGTCACCATTACGCTGGCCCTGGGCTCGCAGCGTATGTTGAAGCGCAACGCCCTGATCCGCAAGCTGCCCGCCGTGGAGACGCTCGGCTCCGTGACCACCATCTGCTCCGATAAGACAGGCACCCTGACCGAGAACCGGATGACCGTAACCGTGCTGGACGTGGCTGGCGACGCTCTTACAGTCGATGCCATTCTTGAGAAAGGTGTTCCTGTCTGGCGCGAGGGCGCGGAGGCAGACCCGGAGCTGGCCGCGCCGGAGCGCAGCCTGGCGCTGCTGATAAAGGCGATGACGCTGGCGAACGACGCTGTGCTGGAGCGCGAAGAGAATGGGCAGAACGGCAACTGGAAGATAATCGGCGACCCAACAGAGGGCGCGCTGGTGGTTGCCGCGGCCGAGCTCGGCCTGATGAAGGATGATCTGGATCGTCGCTGGCCGCGCGTGGCCGAGGTGCCGTTCACTTCTGAGCGCAAGCGCATGACGACCATTCACGAGAGGCGGGTCAGCACGGCGGATTCGACCACGCCGTGGGCGCAGGCGGACTACGTGGCCTTCAGTAAAGGCGCGGTGGACCAGCTGCTGCCGATTAGCGACAACGTCTGGGTCGGCGATGCGATGGTGCCGCTGGACGCCGATATGCGCCGCCGCATCGAAACGGCCAATGAAGAGATGGCGCAGAACGGGCAGCGCGTGCTGTCTGTTGCCTTCCGCGCTCTCTCCGAGCTGCCTGAAGAGGAACAGGAAGAAAAGGTCGAGGACGGTCTGACCATCATTGGGCTGGTCGGCATGCTTGACCCGCCCCGGCCGGAAGTGCGCGAAGCGGTCGCTATCTGCCGCGAGGCCGGCATCCGTCCGGTCATGATTACGGGTGACCACCCATCGACGGCCAGGGAGATTGCCCGCCAGCTACGGATTGCCGGCGACGACGATCCGACGTTGACGGGCCGCGAGCTGGCGACCATGTCGAAGGAGGAGCTAGATGAAGCCGTAGAGGGCGTGGCAGTCTATGCGCGTGTGGCCCCGGAGCACAAGCTGAACATCGTCACTGCCCTGCAGGAGAAAGGGCACATTGTGGCGATGACGGGCGACGGCGTGAATGACGCGCCGGCCCTGAAGAAGGCTGATATTGGCGTCGCCATGGGTATCACCGGCACCGACGTATCCAAGGAGGCCGCCGACATGGTGCTCCTGGACGACAACTTTGCCACCATTGTCGCCGCCGTCGAAGAGGGGCGGGTTCTTTTCGATAACATTCGTAAGTTCATCAAGTATGCTCTGTCGAGCAACACCAGCGAGCTGTTCGTGATGTTGTTGGCGCCCTTCCTGGGAATGCCGCTGCCGCTCGTGCCCTTGCAGATTCTCTGGATTAACTTGGTTACCGATGGGTTGCCCGGGCTGGCCCTGGCCGTCGAGCCGTCTGAGGCCGGCATCATGAAGCGCAAGCCCTTCCACCCCCGCGAGAGTATCTTCAGCCGCGGCCTCGGCTGGCAGATCATCTGGGTGGGTATCCTGATGGGCATCATCTCGCTGGTCTTTGGCTACTATTTCTGGAACGAAGCGGGCCGGCCCTCCTTCTCCGAACACGACGGCGGCCAGCACTGGCAGACGATGCTTTTTAACACGTTGACTCTGGCGCAGATGGCAAATGTCCTGGCGCTACGCACGAATCGCCTCTCTCTTTTCCAGGTCGGCCTCTTCTCCAACAAGGCAATGGTCGGCGCCGTCGCCCTGACTTTCGTGCTGCAGCTTGCCGTCATCTACGTGCCGTTCATGCAGGATATCTTCCGCACCGTGGCCCTGACATGGCAAGAGCTGCTGCTCAGCCTGGCGGTCAGCTCCATCATCTTCTTTGTCGTCGAGCTGGACAAGTGGCGCCGCCGGCGGCAGCCGATTAATGACTGAAAGAGAGTCGAAAGCGAAGCGCTGAAAGCTAGGAGCTAAAGGTCAGAAGCTAGCAGCTTTTGGCCTTTAGCTCGGGGGAGTGAAGCGAACGGGGCGGAAGAGCGAGCGGTCTAGCTCGGTCATGTCATCGGGGCCGAGGGCGGTCAGTGTGTCGTAGACACGGCTCACGTCCTCGCGCAGGCGATCCACATCCACACCCTGGCAGGCGGCGGGCAGCGGCGCCAGCCACTGGCGCACGCGCAGCAGCATCTTCAGGGCTCCCCGGTAATTGCCGCGCTCGATCTGGAAGTATGAAATCCCGATTTGGAGTATAGCGCGGTAGAGGTCGCGCACCGGCCCTTCCTCGGCGCGCCATGCTTCCTCCAGGGCGTCGTGACACTCGTAGTAGTGGCCGGCGTTGAACAGCTCAATCCCTTCCCAGACCAGGGCAGGGGCCGGCTGGCTGCAGCTATCCGCCAGCCCGGCGTTGTCACGCTGGCGGGCATGCTCCTCGACGAGCTGCGGCAGGTTACCGCTGAAGCGCGAGCGCGCCACCACGGCATCGGCGCCGGCGCTGTGCGCTGCCGCCAGCGCCTCCGTGTTGACATGGGAGCCAAAGGCAAGAATTGGCAGCCGCCGCGTGGCCGGCGACGACTTCAGCGCCGCTATCCAGCGCCGCCAGGGAATGGCCTCGTTGTCCAGATCAAAGATGAGCAGCACCGGCTGCGCCCTTGTAATCTCGTCAAACAGCGCCCCTGCCTGCCCCTCCAGCCGCTCGCCTGGCCCTTCGGCAATGGAAGCTGGGTCGCCCGGCAGTGAGCTGGCGCTTTCGATCCAGCGCGCCGCGTAGCCGAGCCGGTCGACGACGTTGCCAATCTGCACGCCAATCATCAGGTCGGAGACAAAGCAAAATATCTGGGGTAACGGTGATTCGCTCATGTGACCCATTCTAGCAGAGGGCGGCGCTGGCCGGTAACGGGGCGCCGCCCGGATATTTTACGCAGTTCTAACGCACAGAGCCTGCCAGCGGTTGACCGGAGGTAGCCGCTGCTCTATAATCAAACAGGCCCCATCGGTGGACAGCCGGGTAGAAAAGGAGAAGACATTGCTGGGGCTTGTCGGGAAAACTATCGTGAACTTTGCGCAATTTGAGCAGATTGGTCTCAGCGGCCGGAGCATGCGGGAGAGCCAGCCGTGATGACGGAGCCGGTCCGAACTAACAACGCCACGCCGGATACAACGGAAGATAGCGACGACCCTCCTCCAGGTAGCTACCCGTTCCACGGAAGTGCGGGCAGCGGCATGGTTGCACTATACGGCCGCCGCGTGCGCAGCGCGTGGGCCTTGCCCACTTACGGCGCCAGCTCATGACCACCATTGTGATTAGCCTGGCGGTTACCGCCTTCCTCATCCTCGTCAACGCGCTCTACGTCGCCGGTGAGTTCGCCACCGTCGCCTCGCGTAAGACGCGGGTAAGCCAGCTTGCCGCCAACGGTAATCCGCTGGCGCGCCTCCTCCTGCCCATTCTAGAGAACGGGCGCTTGCTCGACCGCTACGTAGCCGCGTGCCAATTAGGCATCACCGTTTCCTCGCTGGTGCTCGGAGCCTTTGGCGAGCGCTACATTGCCGCCTTTCTCGAGGAACCGCTCAGCCGGCTGCTGGCTGCGGGTGCGCCGGCGCTTGAGCAGGTCCGCATTAGCCAGGCGCAGGCCGCGACCGGCGCTGCCCGCTCCATCTCTGTAACGTTTGTGCTGATCGTCCTGACGACATTGCAGGTCGTGCTTGGCGAGCTGCTGCCCAAGTCGATAGCAGTGCAATATCCCGAGCGCATCGCCATGGCAGTGGCCGCGCCCGTGCGCTGGTCGATCTCTCTCTTCCGCCCTTTCATCTGGCTCTACAACGGCAGCGCCCGCTTTCTGCTGCACCTGCTCAAATATGACGATTTTGATCCCCATGGCCATGCTCACTCGCCGGCCGAAATCGAGATTCTCGTCACCGAAAGCCACGAGGGGGGCCTGTTGGACGACGAAGAACGCCAGATGCTGCGTAATGCCTTCCGGCTGCGCGAGCTGACCGCCCGCCAGGTGATGGTCCACCGCACGCGCATGGTAGCCGCATCGGTTGATAGCAGCGTGCGCGATTTGCTGGAGGTTGCCCTGGAAGCCGGCCACACCCGCATCCCTCTCTACCAGGGAGACATAGACGACATTCGCGGCTTCGTCCACATCAAGGACCTCTTCCGTCTCTTTATCGAAGATAACGCCAATCTGGCCGGCATCCTGCGGGAAGTGGTGCACGTGCCGGAGACGATGCCTGCCCTCAGTGCCTGGGAGACGCTGCAGAGCCGCCGCCAGTATATGGCAATTGTCTTCGACGAATACGGCGGCACGGCCGGCCTGATCACCCTCGAAGACCTCATCGAGGAGATCTTCGGCGAGGTACAGGATGAATTTGACGATGAGATGGCGGTGATGACCGTCGACCGTGAGGGCAGCCGCATCCACCTCCGCGGCGATTTGCTTATCGCCGACGTTAACGAATACCTGGAGCTCAATCTCCCCGAGGACGAAGCCACGACCCTGAGCGGCCTGATTTTCAATGCGATGGGCCATCCGCCCGCCGAAGGCGACGAGGTTGCCATTGGCGAAACGGCGCTGCGCGTGGAGCGCATGGAAGACCTGGGCGTGGCTGAGGTTTCGCTGCAGCTTGGCGAGCCCGATTCCGTGCCGCGTGTGGAAGAGTGGGAGGTGGGCGATGACAAGTAAGCTCCTCCTGCTTGCCTTCGGCGCTCCCGGCCTCCTGGCCTTCGTCGCCAGCCTGCTGCAAGTGGAAGCGACCCCGGGGGCGTCGGTCTGGCTGGTTATGGGCGTCATCTTGCTGCTCGTCGCCGTCAACGGCCTTTTTGTCGCTGCCGAGTTTGCCATCATCGGCGTGCGCCCCAGCCGCGTCGAGCAGCTTTCGCTGCAGGGAAATCGCGTCGCGCGCTGGGTGCTGGCTATTCTTGACTCGCCGCGCCGGCAGGACCGTTACATTGCCACAGCACAGGTTGGCATTACCATCGCCTCTCTGGGCTTGGGTATGTATGGCGAGCCCCAGATCGCCCGTTTTGTCGAGCCGGTTCTGGAGCGCATCACCGGCGACGCCGTGACACCTGCCGTGCTGCACAGCATCAGCTTCGTGCTCAGTCTCGGCTTTGTCACCTACCTTCACGTCGTGCTCGGGGAGATGGTTCCCAAGACAATTGCCCTCTCCACCGCCGAGCGGGCTGTGCTCTGGCTCGCCCGCCCGATGCGTGTAGCGGAACTCATTCTCGGGCCTGCCGTCGTTATCCTCAACGCTGTCGGCAACAGCCTGATGCGTCTACTGGGGGTGCCGCCGGCCCAGGGCCACGCGCGCCTGCACTCGCCCGAAGAGCTGGGATTGATCGTCAGTGAGAGCGCCGAGGGGGGCCTGCTGCGCGAAGAAGAAGAGGAGATGATCCTCAACATCTTTGATTTCGGCGACCGCCAGGTGGGGCAGGTGATGACGCCGCGGCGCAAGGTGCAGGCGATTCCGGCCGATATGCCGGCAGACGAGTTGCTGCAGTTCGTGGCCCAAAGCAGCAACAGCCGCTTCCCAGTCTATGACGGCGACCTGGACCATGTGCTCGGCATTCTCCACCTGAAAGACCTGCTCTATCAAAAGCTGCGCGCCGCAGGCGAGATTGACATTCGCGGGCTGCTGCGGCCGGCGCCTGCCGTCCCGGAGCAATTGCCTGTCGAAAAGCTGCTGGCGGCCTTCAAGCGGCAGCGGCTGCACATGGCTATCGTCGTGGACGAGTTCGGCGGCATGGCCGGGATCGTGACCCTGGAAGACCTGATCGAAGAAGTGGTCGGCGAGGTGCGCGACGAGTTCGACGTCGAGCGCGAGCCGTTCCTGATTATCGAGCCGGGCACGCTGGAAGTCGCCGGCAACTACCTGCTGGACGACCTGGCCACCCACGTCTATCTCGGCGATGAACAGTCGCTGCCGGACGTGGAGACGGTGGGCGGGCTGGTCGTCAGCGGCCTGGGGCGCCCGCCGCGTCTGGGCGACGAGCTGCGCTTTGCCGGCGACATCCGCTTCACGGTCCTGGACGTAGACGGCCTCGCCATTTCGCGCGTCCGGGTGCAATACCCGGCGCCGGAAGATAAGGAGGGCGCGGACGGCGCGCCAACAGAAGGCAGCCGCGACGCCTAAAGGTCGTAAACGTCGCCGAATTTCCGCGTCACGTAGGCGATAAAGGGTTCGTGGCTCAGCGGGCGGCCCGTCGCCCGCTCCACCAGCTCGGCCGGGGTGAGCTTGCGCCCGTGCTGGTGAATGTGCTTGCCTAACCAGCCCAGCAGCGCCTCTGTCTTACCTTCTTCCAGCTCGTCCACGATGCGCGGCGTCTGTGCGCAGGCGGCCGCAAAGAATTGGGCGGCGTAGAGGTTGCCCAGCGCGTAGGTAGGGAAGTAGCCGAAGCTGGGCCACGTCCAGTGAATATCCTGCAGCACCCCTTCGCTGTCGGTCGGCGGCGTGATGCCTAGCGACGCCTCCATCTTCTCGTTCCAGGCCGCCGGCAGGTCGGCGACGGCCAGCTCGCCGTTAATCAGCGCCTGCTCCAGCTCAAAGCGGAGAATGATGTGCAGGCCATAGGTCAGCTCGTCGGCCTCGACGCGGATGAACGAGGGCTGGACCTTGTTGACAGCCAGATAAAACGCTTCGGCGCTGTGGCCGCCGAGCTGCTCAGGAAAGATCTCCTGCAGCGCCGGGAAGTGGGCCCGCCACCAGCCGCGGCTGCGTCCTACCACGTTCTCGAAGAGGCGCGATTGCGACTCGTGAATACCCGACGAGGCGCCCCGTGCCAGCGGCGTCCGTGCCAGATCCGGGTGCGTTCCCTGCTCGTAGATGGCGTGGCCGGCTTCGTGCATGACGCCAAGAATGGCAGGAGAGAGGAAGTCCGGGTACCAGCGGCCCGTAATCCGCGCATCATAGCGCGAGAAGCTGCTGGCGAAGGGGTGGACCGCTGTGCCTAAGTAGCCCCGCTCAAAATCAAAGCCGAGCGCCTGCGCCAGGTAGCGCGCGGCTTCCTTTTGCCGCTCCACGTCGTAATCCTGGTAGAGCAGGCTGTCGTCTATCGGCCGGCCGTGCTTGGCGATGGCCTGTAGCAGCGGCTGCGTCTCGGCTTTCACGGCGGCAAAGACAGTGCGCACTTCCGCCGTCGTCGTACCGCGCTCGTAGCCTTCGAGTAGGGCGTCATACGGCTCGTCCTCGTAGCCGTATAGCTCCGCCTTTTCCCGGCCCAGCGCCACAATCTCTTCCAGGGTTGGCCGGAAGCTGGCAAAGTCAGCGGCGGCGCGGGCTTCCCGCCAGATGCCGTGGGCGCGCCCACTGGTCTCTGCCTCGCGCCGCACGTAGTCGGCGGGCAGCTTGCGCGAGCGGCCGTAATCATACTGCAGCCAGCGCACCAGGCTCGGGCCAAAGCTATCGGGGTCATCGCCGCTGACTTCCGCGGCGGCGTCGGCAATGAGCCGGCCCATCTCGTCGTTCACAAACATCTCGTGGGTCAGCCGGCGCAGCGTCGCCATCTGCTGCACACGGATCGGCTCGGCCGCGCGCGGCATAATCACCTGGCGGTCCCACGATAGGAGCGCGGCCGCCTTTCCGAGGTCGTGCAGCTCGTTTATCTTGTTTAGGAGCGTTTCAAAGGGGGTAGGCATCAGGTTCCTCGCTATTAGCGACTGGAGGAGAGCGGCGCTTCCCCTTTGCCGGTCTCCTGCTAGTTTACCTGAAGTCTACTTCTGTTTAGGCGGGGAGCAAGCTAGCGACCGGAGGGGACGCCGCTTCCAAAGTGACGGTCTCCAGACGCACGCGGTCAGATGGCGCCGGTTGCCAGACCTACGAGCTGCGCCGGCAGCAACGATAGCGGCTCCCGATACGGCATGTCGAACACGTTCAGCATCAAGTAGTCCAGGATATACCAGAGGCCGAAACAGCTCACGGCAAAGATGATCAGCGCGAGGGCAATCGCCAGAATCAGGCAGCTCTGCGCGCAGCTCAGGCTGTTGGTCGGCAGGGCGCGTATCTTCGAGGCGCCGTCGGCCGTGTGCGTGACGCTGCCCGGAACGCCCACCACTTCCCCTTCGACCACGCCGTCGCCCAGGCCGGGCAGCGCGCCAAAGTCGAACCGCGGGCGCCGCACAATCGGCGCGCCGCTCCCCTGACAGCCGTAGGCCGAACAGCGATCGCCGTTGGCCCGCCAGCAGTCGAGATGGTGGCGCGCCGCATCGTCAGGACAGACGATGATCTCCTGGCCTGCATGAAAGGGTTCCTTACACAGCGCGCAGCTCTCCTCGATAAACGGGGAGTGCGCGTCAATCAGGATGGGTCGGATGGCCATATGCGGATGGCGCGCAGCAGCGAATGCCACAGCTCGTACCAAAAGCCGTGGCGCTGCTCCTGCTGGCGCCGCTGCTCCTCGCGCTTCAGCCGTTTGGTGCGCCGTTCGGGAGATGGCACAACCTGGGGTGGGTGGCGGGCAATGTCGCGATGGTCGATGCGCAGCGCCGGCTCCAGATTGAGCGCGCCATAGCGGCGGACCGTCGTCCCATTGCAGCCGAGTACCGCGCAGTGCGCCCCGTTCTGCTCCCAACAGGCGCGGTGGTAGAGCGTCTCGCAATCCGTGCAGTAGACAGGCGCCGCTTCAGAGCGCTCGACGTTCTTTTCGACAGCGCCGGCGCAGATCGGACAATTCAAACTGAGCTGGTTGGCCTCAGCTATGTCCTCGGCGGTGATGCGGATGATGCCGTCTTCTTCGTTCATGATGCGAAACTAAGGGCGCGCACAGGCGCATGTCACCATTTTAACAGAAACCAGCCTGAAAAGGTGGCCGCTCACAGCGCGCTCACCACGACCCGGCCGCCCATGGCGGCCACGGAAAATCGTAAGAAAGGACTGAAGTCTGCGCCCGGTCCCAGCAGAAAAAGCCGCTCTTGCGCGCCTGCGGGTCCAGCACCAGGGCGATGTGCCACTTCTGCGTAAAAAAGTTCTGGTGAATAAAGAGGTCCATACCTGAGAGGAAGATGCCAAATCCGGGGTGGGTGTGGTACCAGCCGACGATGACCGCTTCCTCGTTCGGATAGCGCTCGTGCAGCCGGTCGGTTACGTAGCGCCAGCTCTCCGGCGTATAGGTCACACTCGCGCCGTGCATCCTCGTGTGCTTGGCGATGATGATGTCGCTGACATGGACTACGTAGCGACCGTCAGGCTGCTTCTCGGGTAGGGGGCCGATCAACATGCCCGCCACCTCGCGGTCCATGCTGGATAGTGCGTGCGCCTGCGCGTCGCGGAAAGCGCTCTCGTTAATGAGGATATCGGTCGCCGCGGGCGTCGAGTGGCCCAACGGCCGGCGCAGCCCGGCAATGCGCAGCTTGCGCGGCGCCGGCGGCGGCGCTTCAGGCGCCGCCTCGGGCGGCGGAATGACGCCGGCAACAGCCACGTCCTCTTCTCCAGGCGGTGGGGCCGCTTCCGCAGCCGGCGGCAGCTCGGTTATCGCCTCCGCGTCAGCGGCAACTTCTGGCTCCTCTGCTTCAGCTGCCGGCTCTTCCACTATGGGCGGCGCCTCCGTCTCAGCGTCCATCTGGCCGGCCGCCGGCGGCGTCTCTTCGGCGGCGCTTACGTCAGTGGGCGCTGTCGCCTCTACCCCGGCCTGCATCGGCCGGTCCTCAGCTGCCGCCGCCTCGTTCTCTGGCGTCTCGTCGGAAGGCTCCGGCGCTGCCATTGGCGCCTCATCCACCGCGGCGCCCGTCTCCGGGAGCAGCGTCACCTCCAGCTCGACGTTACCTGCGTCGGCCAGCTCCCGCAACGATAGCTGGCGGTGCTGCTCCAACACGTCGGCTTCCAGCGCGTCGGCGTAGGCTACCAGCTCCGCCAGGGTGCAATCGTGCAGCGGCTTCAGGACGCCGTCCGCTACGGTCACCAGGTCTGGCGGGTGCAGGGTCACAGTCAGCTTCTCGGCCGCCGCCATGCCCGGCAGGTCGATTGTGATGATTGCAGCGTAGGTCCGGTCGTCGGCAGCCATCATCAGGCACACTCCATCGTCATTATCATCAGCGGGCCAGCGCAAAGCGGATGGTACAGTCGCTTGCGCCCGGCAGCGGGTTACCCTGACGGGTCAGCGGCAGCAAGCGCAGCTCATACTCGCCGGCCACAAAATCAGTTGTGTCCCAGGCCAGCAATGGGCCCAGCGAGCGGGTGCGCCCGGCGCGGCCCAGCTCAAACCAGGCGTCGGCCCCGGCTGGCCGCAGCTCGACTCGGTAGCGGTTCGTGTCTGGCACATTGGCCACGCCGACAATCGCCAGCCGTTCGCCATCGGGGATGGTCATCGTCGCGCCGGCGGCCGGCGCATAGATGCGCACGTCGGGGTCGCTGCAGGCCGCCACGCCGTTCGCCGTCCCCCAGGCCAGGCGCTCCTCCAGCAGGGGGAGCGTGGCTGTGCGCAGCGCCTGCGTCTGGCGATAGAGCGGCAGGACGGCCGCCATCAGCAGCGCCAGCATCAGGGCGACGCCCCCGGCTGCAGCGGCGACGGCCAGCCAGGGCGTTGGGCTGGGCCAGGCCGGCGCAGCCGTCTGCACACGGCTGGTCAGGCCGGCGCGCTGGGCCAGATGCTCTTCGTACGTCTCGTCCCAGACGCGCGCCGTGACCAGCCGCCAGGGAAAGGCGGCGGCAGATTCTGCATCGGGCAGCAGCTCGTAGCAGCCGGAGAGCGGCTCGACACTGCCGGCTACCCAGCCAAAAAAGCCGGCCTCGTCGCGCAGCGGATCGACGACGAGCGCTATGTGCCAGGGCATGACAAAGGCCGCCGTGTGCACGACCACGTCGTCGGCGGAGAAGAAGACGCCCAGGCCCGGGTGCGTGTGGAACCAGCCGACAATCTGCAGCCCGGGATAGCTGGCCTCGCGCTCGCGGTTGATGGCCGACCAGACGTCGGCGTTGAAGGTAAAGTGAAACGGCCCGCGGTCTTCGCTCAGGGCCGGCAGCGCCGCCTCGACTTCGACGAAGGTGTGGTCGTCGTGCTCATAGGCGCGCCCCAATAGCACGCCGCCCAGCTCGCTGGCCGTCTGGCTATCGCTATGCCCTTCAATCTCGGCCAGCGCCTCCGGGCGGACGATGATGCGGATCGCCTCGCGCTCTGCCGGCTCTGGCCCGTGGCGGCGATAGGCGCCTTCGCGCAGGGGTGGCTCGCGCCGGGGCAGGGCGGGCGACTCAGAGTATGCGGATACCGAAGTCATCGGAATCCTCTTCTTCCTCCATGCCGATGACGATACGCTCGGTAAGCGACTCCCCTTTGAGCGGGCGCTGGTCGATTGGGAAGAGGCTCCGGTTGCGGCTGGCCCAGGCGGCAGCCTTGGAGTTCATTGGGTCACTGGGGTCCAGGTTCTTGTACTGGATCATCTCGCCCAGCGAGAGCAGCAGCTCGTCCAGCGTCTTCGCCGGCCACCAGGCGCCAATACAGACCGCGCCGGTGACGTGGATGTTGGGGTGGAAGATGGGCGTTACCCACTTCAGCTGCGGCTGCTTCAGCGGGTACTCGGCGTGCAGGTAGAGCCGCACTTCATGGTTTTCGCGGAAGACCGGTTGCCCGTGCGCATTGAGGCGCTCGACCCCTTTGCAGGTAAAGCGGATCAGGTAGCGCTCCGGTGGGTCCGCCTCGGTGGCGACTACCTGGATCAGGTCGCTCCGGTCTACCAGTTCTTTGACACGCTTATAGTCGTTGCGCAAGCGGGTCTCGCGAATGTCAAATGACATAATCGTCAATTCCTTGCCAAATAGAATCGTCTCTCAGCCGGGAATCGGCTTCATTGGGCCGGGAGCCTGCTGTCAGCCGGCTCCCGGCACGGCGCTGTCATCCTGGTCAGGCGAAAGCCAGCAGCTAGCCAGCAGTGACTTCCGGGAACAGGCTGAGGATATCATCCTCACTCACCCCGGCGTCGGCCAGCGACTCATCTTCGCCCAGCCGCTTGCCCGACGCGCGGTGGTCCAGCCGATAGGTAATCGGGTTGGCGCCCTGCGTCGTCGGCAGCCCCATCTTGCTGACCAGCGCCGGAATCAGGCGCCGCATCGGCACGTCCCCCGGCAGCTCGACAGGCGTCTTCTTAGAGCCGGTAGGATCGTAGACGATAACTTTAATGCTTGCCATTTGTAAGTGCCTCCATTGTTGTCCACGGGCGTCTGGCGCCCAGTCACTTATCTCTACGCAGGAGAGGGTGCAGAGTTGCGCCCTGTTCCGGCGCTCAGGTGAACGCGAAGAACGCCTCGCGGTCGCCTGTCATCTCCAGATAAATCCGTTCCTGGCCGTTGCGGGCGCGAATGATGCTCAGCGGCGCTACGTCGAAGTCGCCGAGCGCGCGCTCCAGGTAGGGCTCCTCGCCGCTGATGCGGTGCGTGAGCACCATCTCGCGGCGGCTGCCGCAGTAGGGGCAGCTGGCCGTCCCTTCGTAGAGGCGCGCCATCTTCTTGAAGATCGGCTCGCGCTGGCCGCAGTCCGGGCATTCCATCGCGACCACCACTTCGCCGTCAAACTCCAGCACCGCTTCCGGCCCCAGCCGCTCCCGCGCCAGAGCCAGCAGCTCGCCGAGTGTCGTGTTAATGGTCACCTGCGGCAGTTCCACAATCGGCTCCAGCCGGTTGTGGCTCATGCAAAACTCCTTCTCAGGATACTCGGTATTGTATATGTCGTTGGTCAGCCCGTTAATGAGGAGCGCGGTTCCCGGCTGCACTTCCATCGTATGGATGAGCTTGAGCGCCTCCTGACTCTGGAACGCGGCGACGATGCTGGCGCTCGTCGGCGTTGTCGGCACCTTGCCCTGCAGTACGTTCTCTCGCGCCAGCAGGGGGCACGAATAGCGCAGGCTGATCGCCTGGTAGTCGGCGTCGGTCAGGGTACATTCGTAGCAGGCGCCGCGCCCCGGCCAGAAGACGCGCACAATGCCCATCAGTTCCTGAATGGCGCCATCGACCCAGGGCTGGCCGACCGCCCACGAGGCGCGATTGATGCTCAGGCGCGCCTCCCGGTTGTCGAGGCAGCCGACAATGGCGTCGACGTGGCGGAATACGCCCAGGCCCATGTCGTAGTTAATGTCGCCATGCCAGGGCAGCACACCCACGTCAGGATTCAGCTCCTTAATCCGTTCCGCGGCGGCATCGACCTTGCGCCGGCCGCGGTCGCCCTCACGGAACAGCACCGAGCGACTCAGATTGGAGTCCTCGATGGTGTCAAAGTCGGCGATGAGCAGGTTGCCGACGCCCATCAGCGCCAGGTTCTTCAGCACCTCGTTGCCCAGCGCCCCGGCGCCGACGACCAGCACTGTGGCGTTGCGCACCGTCTCCTGCTGCCACCAGCTGATATAGCCAAAAGTATGGTAACGGTCCGTATCCGGATCGGTAATAACGAGCAATTCTTGTTCTTTCATAGCATCCAAATCTTGTTGGTCGGTCTCAATCCGCCAGCCCTGTCAGGTCTCACCGTACTACCGTCCGCGCAGCCGCGCGCCCGGCGCACTGATAAAGTTCTGGGTCGCCACCAGCGCCCCATCCGGGTTGTAGGCAACGCCGATGCCCACGTGTGTCCAGATCGGGTTCAGCAGATTCCCGCGGTGGTTGGTCAGACTGCGCGGCTGGTTCATAAAGGCATTGTGGATTTCCACTACGGCCCGGCTGCCGTGAGCCGCCTCGCCGTAAACAATACCGATATTCTCGCCGCAGGCCACGTAGCCGATGGCGGCGCGCTCCAGCCGCTGCGCCGCCGTCACTCCTTCCGGCGTGACGTGCGCCACATAGCTTCGCCGCAGCATATCGGCCGAATGCTGCCGCGAAGCCGCCGCCAGCCGATCGTCCCATTGCAGCGTGGCCGTGCCTACCCAACCCGGCACGTGGCGCCGCCGTGACTCGTTCAGCAGCCGGAACATGAGCTGCTCAATCTCGGCCATATCCGGCTCCGCCTGTGGGCGCGGACCGGCCGGCGCCAGATCGTCCAGCGTGACGACCAGCGGCGTGCCCTGCATGACCGGCGGAGGCGCGCCGACCTCATCCTCGGTAATGGTGATAATTGCCGGCTCCGGCGGCGTCGCCCGCGTCAGCCGCTGGGCCCGCTCGATATCCTCGTCGCTTAGCTGCAGCCAGTCGTCCATTCGGCCCACTTATCTGCTCATCTGTCCGGCCGCTCTCTTGCTAGCGCGCCGGCTGGCTGCGATGGTAAAAGGGCAGGGTAAAACGGGTGCGGTCGGCATTCACCGTGATCGCCTTGCGCTCCGTCTCGCCGCCAAAGTCCCGCGGCCAGGTCACGTCCACGTCGTAGGTCAGCCCTTCCTGCAGACGCACCGGCAGCTCGGCCACGAAATTGCCGGCGCTGTCGGTCGTCCCGGCCACATAGCTTCGCACGCCTTTGCAGCTGACCTTCACCTGCAGCCCTTGCAGGCCCGGCCCCTCCGGGTATTCCTGCACGATGACGTGCAGCCGCGTCGTCTTCAGCTCCTCATTGCGGAACATCTGGCGCATGGCAACGGTGAGGCCGGGCCGCGTGCCCGCCGTAGAGGCCGGCATCAGCACGCCGGTGGGCGGCACCGGGCTGGGCGGCGCCGGCGGCTGCACCTGCTCGCGGCTGATGGTAATCGGCGGCATCCGCTCCGGTGGCCGCTCCTCGCTCAGCTCATCCTCGGAGATGACCAGCGGCTCGCCGCGCTCAGGGGGCGCGCTCGCCGGCTCGTCGGCGTCCACGTGCAGCGTCTCGCGAGCCATCTCCGGGTAGCGCACTGGAATTGGCGGCCGGAAATGGGGCGGCAGTGGGGCGATGGGCGCCTGCCCAGGGAGCTGGTCGAGCGCAGCCGTCCCGCCCGGCCGCGGCGCGAGCTGCCGGCCCAGCTTGTCGCGCTCAGTCGCGCTGCGCTGTACCTGGCGCCGCAGGAACTGAGCGGCTCGCGTCAGAATCTGGCCCGCCGGGCTGTAGCGCTCTGGCGGCGATTCGGGATCAAACTGGAAGAGCGGGTACTGGCGCTGCCAGGCAAAGGCGGCCACGGCCAGCGTCACCCAGTCCAGCGGCCTGGCGTTCGCCATTGCGCTGGCCGCGCCAATGGTGGCAAACGCCTGCACGGCCTCGTCGTCAGCCAGCCCGGATTGCTCCAGCAGGTCATAAAGCGCGATGCGCTGCGCCTCTGGCTGTTCGAGCAGCGCGTGGAAATCGCGTAGCATCGTCTCGTCGGCCACCTCGGCCGTGCGCAGCAGCGCTCTGGCCCGCGAGCCCGTAAACGCCGGCGCCGGCGCCTCGGCGGCCGCGTTCAGGTCGGCAACCAGCCAGGCAGCAAGCTGCTCGCCAAAGATGAGGAGCCGGTCGTGGTCCGGCAGAGATTGGATCAATTGGTGCGCCTGGTTGTTTGTCATGCGCATGCTCCTAAGCTGCTGGTGCGCAGGCGGGGAGGGCGGTTGCTTTCGGCAGCCGCCCTCCCCACGCTAACTCAATCAGGAAATCAGGTTGCTTTCCAGCCGGTGCAGCCCTTCCCAGGTCCGCATCAGCTCCTCGACGTCGGATACCGATTCCAGATCGACTTCCATCGCCTGGCGCAGCTCCTCGTCGTGCAGCTTGCGGTCGTGCTGGCGCAGCATCGGCTTAACCAGATGGTTGTTGAAGTCCCGCTCGGCGCGCGTCGCTTCCAGCCAGAAGAGCCGGCGCAGCCGCGGCAGCAGGTTGTCGTCGCTGAAGAGATCCTGCACGATTTCGCCGAAGATACGGTTGGTCTTTACGGCGACGTTGTCCAACCGGTCGGCGTAGCTCGGCTCCAGCTCCGCCAGGGCCAGCGCTTCACCCTTCTCGCCGGGGAAGCTGATGTCCAGCTCGAAGTCGGGAATGGCCGGCTCGTCCAGAATGTTGATGGCGATTTCCTCTTCGGCCGGCTCAGCAGCCATCTCCGCGGCCTCGGCGGGCGCCGTCTGCGCCTGCCGCTGCCACTCAGCGCGTACCGTCTCCGCCCCGTGCAGGATGGCGTCCAGTACCCGGTCGTTGTCCGGCAGCGCTAGCTGCTCCTCGCTCTGCTGCAGCCGCGTGTGAATCGAACGCTCGGCGCGTACCAGCTCGTACATCGTCGCCTGCCGGCACGTCTGGCGGAAGCTCTCGCCGACGCGACTGACCAGCCGGTTGTAAGCGTCGTCGAGACTCAACACGTCGCCGAGGCTATCCGGCAAGGTATAGCTGTACTCTTGCCCGTAGCTGGCCCGCTGCAGTCGCGCCAGTATATCGTGCGCCTCCAACGTCCGCTGCAGCTCGGCATATATCACGTCGGCTACTTCCGGCATGAAGTCGGAGACAGCCTCCTGCATGACCAGCTCGACCTGATAGAGGATGCGCTTAATCGGCACCTCGATGCCGCTCGTGCCCCAGACCAGGCTGTCGTAGGTCACGTCGCGGTCATCCCAATATTCGGTCCCATAGCTCTCCAGCAGCGTCTCAATCTCGCGCTGGACCGCGTCCTGGACCATATCCTTCACGCCGTTGAGCGTTGGCCGCAGCAAGTTGCGGAAGCGCTCTTCGCTGTTGGTCCGCTGGCTCAGCTCCAGCAGTGCGTTGTGCAGCGCGCGCGGCAGCTCTTTCTGCTGGCGCACCAGGATATTCTCATAGCGGCGCTCCTGCATTGCCTCCCAGCTGGTGGCAAAAGGCGGGTGTATGCCGCGCGCCGCAAGCTGTTTCTCATAGTAGAAGCGCAGCGACTGCAGCGCGTTGCGCACGCGCGTGCCGGCCTCGCGCAGCTGGCTGCGAACCCGGTCGTTGCGGATAAACTCGAGCAGGCTGTTACGCAGCAGCGGTACTTCGCTGAGCTGCAGCAGCGCCTCGCTCGTATCCGGGTCCAACGGGTCCGCCAGGTTAATGCCGGCCCCGCCCAGGGCACGGAGCTGGTCGGTGAATACCTTCAACACCCGCTCAGTCTCGCTCTCAAACTCGGCCGGCGCATTCTCCGGGTCTTCCACGTAGAGCGCGGGCGGCGCCATCACCAGGAAGTAGGGGCGGTTGTGCCCGCGGTCCGCGTAGCGCTCCCAGTAGTTGGGGGCGATGTAGCGCGTTACTTCTTTCACTTCCAGCTCGGCCTGTGGCAGGCCAGAGTTCAGGCGGTCGAACGCCTGGCGCACGTTGGCCCCGTTGACCACGACGAAAATCTTCGACGCCGCCTCGTCCAGGTCGCTGCCGCTCAGTCCGTAGAGACGGTTCTCCTTAATCCAGTTGACTGCCGAAAGCGACTTCATCTCGTCCACGCGCTGCCGGCCGGCGTCCGTGACCAGCACGATCATGGCATCTTCACGCTTCATCTCTTCCAGCGTAATCGCCTCGTGCAGCTTCATACCCGCGCCCAGCCCCGGCACGTCCACGATGCGCAGGTGACCATCCATGAGCAGGTTAGGCTGCCCGGCGCGCGGGCGGATGCGGAAGGTAGCCGAGCGCACCAGCCGGATCTGCCGCTGGTTCTTGTTGCCCTTAAAGCCGTCCTCGCGCAGGTGCAGCAGCGACTCCGGGTCGTCCAGCGGCAACGTCTGCGGCGCGGGCGGGCCGTTCTGGAACATCTCTTCGTGCACCTCATAGGTATTAATGCAATCGATGAGAATATCCAGGTATTCGTCGCGCTCGGTGCGCGCGTTGTCGCGCCCTTCTTCGACGATCGCCTCGATGTCGGTGCGGGCTTGATCGCGCTCTGCCTGGCTGGTAATGTCGAACGGCTCCATCTCGCTGAGCTGGCAGAGACGGCGCACGCGACTGGCAAACTCGTCGCGGCTCCAGAAGCTCAGCGTCAGCGATTCCGGCTCGTCCTCGTCCGCCTGCTCGATGTAGACAATGGTGCCCGTCACTGCCGTAACTGCGCCCGTCGGCAGCAGGTTGCGGCCCAACAGCGCGTTAATGAGCGTGCTCTTGCCCACACCCGTGCCGCCGAAAAAGATGAGCGTGTAGGTGCGCTGGTCAAGAATCTTTTCGGCTTCGCCGATACTGTACTGCGCCTGGGGGACGGCCCGTATGAGGTAATCACGGGTGTTATCTATCGTCTGTTGCAGGGCGATCCACTGGTCAACCTGTGGCTCGCTAATGAAGGGGAGGGATTGGAGCGACTGTCGCAGCTCCTCGTAGCGGTCCAATTGCTTCGTGGTCATATTTGTCATCCTCTAACAACCTGTTTGCTTAGCGTTCGGCGGGCCGCAGCCCGTAGCGGCGACGGCCTGTCGCCGGGTCCGGGTCCGCACATCTACCTGTACGCGCCAACCGGCGCGGAGTTGCAGGAAATCTCGCGCCCGTCTCCCCTATTCTACCACAGCGCCTACAACCGCTGCCGTCGCCAACCGTAAAGTGGTACACTAACGGCACACGCCATCTGGCATTAGACTGGAGTAAGCAATGCGCATCATTCTCTATTTGGGTAAGGGCGGCGTCGGCAAGACAACTATCGCCGCCGCGACAGCGCTGCGCAGCGCCGAGCTGGGTTACAAGACGCTCGTCGCCAGCACCGACATCGCTCACAGCCTCGCCGACTCGCTGGACGTATCTCTCGGCAACAAGCCGGTGGAGGTTGCCAATAACCTGTGGGCGCAGGAGATCAGCGTCGTCGCCGACATCTATAATTACTGGGACACCTTGCAGGAGTTCGCCTCCAGCCTGATCGTCGGCAAGGGTCTTAACCGCGTCGTGGCCGACGAGCTATCGGCCTTTCCCGGCATGGACGAAATTGTCAGCCTGCTGCACATCAACAAGCAGGCCACCGAGCGCAATTTCGACCGGCTCATCGTCGATGCGGCGCCCACCGGCGAGACGATCCGGCTGCTGACGATGCCCGACACCTTCCGCTGGTATGCCAGCCACCTCACGCGCATGGAGCGCGGCGTCCTCTCTCTGCTACGCCCGTTTGCCGGCCGGCTGCTACAGGCGCCGGCCGACGTGATGGAAGCCCTGCGCAAGCTGGACGAGGCCACTGCCGAGCTGCGCGCCACCCTCAGCGACCCGGACATCAGCAGCTATCGCGTTGTCGTGCAGCCGGAGCGTATGGTGGTGCGCGAGGCGGAGCGCGCTATCAGCTATCTCGGCCTCTTCAACTACCCGGTGGATAGCGTCGTCATCAACCGCATTCTCCCTGAGGCCGGCGGCGAAAGCGAATTCTACCAGCAGCGGCGCGCCGTGCAGGAGAAATACCTGGAGATTATCGAGTCTACCTTTCGCCCGCTGCCCCTCTGGACGGCGCCTTATTATCCATACGAGGTAGTCGGCCTCGACGCCCTGCGCCAGCTGGCCCTCGACACCTTCGGCGACGAAGACCCCGGCCAGATCTTCTACCGCGGCATCCTGCAGGAGGTTGTCGAAGGCGCGGACGACACCTTCGTGCTGCGCCTGCCGCTGCCCTTTGTCGAAGGGGGCAACGTGCGCCTGCGCAAGCGGGGGGACGAGATGTTCATCACCATCGGCAACTTCAAGCGCGAGATGATCCTGCCCAACGTCCTCGCCAAACGGCGCGCCGGTACCGGCCGCCTGGTGAACGGCGTCCTCGAAATCGAATTCCTCCCCTACGAGCGGCAGGACGGCGAGCCGGTTCCCTAACGGCTACAAGGTCAAAGCAAACAAAAGGCCGGCCAGGTTATCCCGCCGGCCTTTTTCATGAGTGCAACCCGGCGCGCGACGGCGCGTATAGTCTTCCAGAACCACGGCCAGAACAAATCTGGAGGATCTTGACGATGACTGACGAGACTGTTTACAAAGCCGAGCGCAAGGCAAGGAGCGAGCCCGCTTCGGCCTGGCCCCTGCTGCTCATTGGTGGCGGCCTTTTTCTGCTGCTCCCCACGCTGCTGCCTGACCGTCTCTGGGCGCCTCTCCTCTTCCTGGTGGCGCCCGGCCTGCTGCTGCTCTGGCCCGCCTATCGCTCGACGGCGGAGCGGCGCAGCAGCTTTAGCTTTCTGGCTATCCCCGGCGCCATCCTCTTGCTGTTGGGCGCGCTGACCGTCATCAGCGGCGTCACCTCCCATTACGGCAGCTGGGCCTATTCCTGGGTGCTGTTGCCGGGGGCAGGCGTGGCCGGCGCCATGTATATGAAGCGCTTCGAGCCGGATCATCCCATTCACAACAGCGGCCATCGTGTCCTGCGCGGCCTGATTGTGGTCTTTATGGCTCTGGCTGTCGCCTTCGAGCTGTTCTTCTTCCGCGGCCTGGGCGCCTGGTGGCCCCTCATGCTGGTCGCGCTTGGTTTCTATCTATGGCTGCGGGACAAAAGGAGTTAATGAACAATGGACGACGAAAGAAAGTTCGCGGAAGGCGAGTCTGTGCGCATTGAGGAGGAGGATTTGAAAGGCGCCGAGCAGGCGAAGGAAGCGGGCCGCACCTGGACCGAGGAGTTCACCGTAGCCGGCGAAGAGCTACTGGACACCGTGCGCGGCCTGGTGCGCGAGGTCGGCGTGCGCCGCATCATCATTAAGAACGAGCAGAAGCGGGTCCTCTTTGAGATTCCCCTGTTTATGGGCCTGGCCGGGATTGCCCTGCTGCCTGTCTATGCCTCTATCGCCCTCACCGCCGCCCTCGTCGCCGACTGCACCATTGCCGTCGAGCGCGTGACCGAGGATTGACTCGGGCCGAAGCGTTTAGCTATAGGCATGAAATGAGCCGGCCCAGCGCCGGCTCTTTCTATTCCAGCGGGCCCGGTCCCCCGTACACCAGCCGGACCTTCTTCAGGCGGCTGATCAGCGTCTCCAGCACGTAGATAAGGCCGATAAAGACGAGGTCGACGCCAATGGCCAGGGTGAGGGCCAGACCCAGGTGGCCAAAGACGGTCGCCGCCGGCCCGGTCAGCCCGTTCACCAGGATATGCTGCAGCTGCAGCGCGTACAGTATTGCGGCGCCGGCTAACAGCAGGATGATGAACGCCGGCCAGGCGCGCCGGTCCGACGGGCTGGGCAGCATGGCGTTGCTCACCGCGAAAATTAGATAGAGCCACAGGAAGAAATCGGGCGTCTGGAACAGCTGGCCCAGCGCTGTCGTCAGCGTCAGCGCCTCGCCGGAGGTCAGCGCGCTGCGCAGCGCCGGCACGTCAAAGATATGGATGCCGATGAGCAGAATCGCCAGCATGCCCGTTATCAGAGGCGCGCCCCCGATCAGGCTCTCACGCAGCGGGTCCAGCCGGCCGTGCCGATAATATTCGACGTACCCGAGCTGGATTGAGCCGTCGCTTTGCTGGCGTGGCAGCAGGGAAACGGCCCCCGTGCGCACGCCGAGCAGGTTGGCGAAGAGCCAGTGGCTCAGCTCGTGCAGCAGTACCCCCGGGAAGAGCACCAGCGCATAGAGAATGACTGCCCAGCTCTGCCGGCCGGTGAGCAGATAGGCCAGGCCGCGCAGGTGGCGGTGTATCCAGCGCTGCAGCCAGAGCAGCACCGGCAGCGCCGCGGCCACCCAGAGGAAGGATGCTAACGCCTGCTCCATGAAGTAGGACGCCGGCCCGGCCATCATGCTGCGCCGGGCCGGCGACAATTACTGGTTGGCGGCGATGCGCACCATATCGACAAACGACGGCTTGAGGCTGGCGCCGCCGACGAGGGCGCCGTCAATTTGTGGGTGGGCCATGTAAGCGCCGATATTGTCCGGGTTGGTGCTGCCCCCATACTGGATGCGAACAGCTTCCGCCGTCGCCTCGTCATAGAGCCCAGCAATCGTATTGCGCACCGATTCCGCGATAATCTGCCCGGCCTGTGCGGCGCTGGCCGCCTTGCCGGTGCCGATTGCCCAGATTGGCTCGTAGGCTATGACGCAGCGGGCGACCGCCGCGGCGCTCAGGCCCGCCAGGGCGGCGCGCACCTGGCTGCTGACAAAGCGCTGCGTCTCGCCGGCCTCGTTCTGGGCCAGGCTTTCGCCCACGCAGATGATCGGCGTCAAGCCGTGCGCCAGCGCCGCTTTGGCCTTCTGGTTTACCGCTTCGTCTGTCTCGCAGAAATAAGCGCGGCGCTCCGAGTGGCCCAGGATGACATACTGGCAGTAGGGCGTAATCATCGGTGGCGCCAGCTCGCCCGTGTAGGCTCCCTCATCTTCGGCGTGCATGTTCTGCGCGCCGACGCCGACGCGGCTGCCCTCAAGGGCGGCGGCCACGGCCGGGATGGCTATCGCCGGGGGGCAGACGACAGCGTCCACGCCGTCGATAGCCTCCAACCCGTCGCGCAGCTCTTCCACAAAGCGCACCGCCTCGGCAGGCGTCTTGTACATCTTCCAGTTGCCGGCAATGATCGGTCTACGCATCGCTGTTCCTCCTCAGATAGCGGACAGCCGCCCGGCGGCTGTCTCTTGCTTACTTATTTGGCAAAGCCGACCGCCCGCGTTTCGCGGATGACGGTCACCTGGATCTGGCCCGGATACTGCATGCTGTCCTCAATCGTCTTGGCAATGTCTTTCGACAGCCGCATGGCGCCCAGGTCGTCGATAGCGTCCGGCTTGACCAGAATGCGGATCTCGCGGCCGGCCTGCAGCGCGTAGGCGGTCTCGACGCCCTCAAAGGTCTGGGCGATATCTTCCAGCGTGCGCACGCGCTTGATGTAGTTCTCCAGGCTCTCCCGGCGCGCCCCCGGCCGGGCGCCGGAGATGGCGTCGGCCGTCTCTACGATGATCGCTTCAATTGACTCCTGGTCCACCTCGTGATGGTGCGAGGCAATGGCATTAACCACCTTCTTGGGCACGTTAAAGCGCTTGGCAAATTCGGCCCCCAGCATGGCATGGGTGCCTTCCTGCTCGTGGTCCATCGCCTTGCCCAGGTCGTGCAGCAGCGCGCCCATCTTGGCCGTCTCCACGTCGGCCCCCAGCTCCGCGGCCAGCACGGCGGCAATCTTGGCCGCCTCCACCGCGTGGTGCAGCTGGTTCTGCCCATAGGAGGTACGGAACTTGAGCCGGCCCAGCATCTTCGTCACTTCCGGGTGCAGGCCGTGCACGTTGGCCTCGTAGGCCGCCTCTTCGCCGGCTTGCTTGATGATGCGCTCGACCTCGTCTTCCTGCTCCTTCACCAGCTTCTCGATGCGCGCCGGGTGGATGCGGCCGTCGGCCACGAGCTTGGACATGGCGCGTACGGCCACTTCGCGCCGTGTAGGGTCAAAGCTGGAGATAGTCACCGCTTCGGGCGTATCGTCCACCACCACGTCTACACCGGCGGCCAGCTCAAAGGCGCGGATGTTGCGCCCGCTGCGCCCAATGATGCGCCCTTTCATATCGTCGCTGGGCAGCGGCACCACGCTGATGGTCACCTCGGAAACGTGCTCGCTGGCAACGCGCTGGATAGCGAGGCTGATCAGCTCGCGCGCCCGTTCCTCTCCCTGCTCGCGCGCCTCGTCTTCGATCTCGCGCATGATGCGCGCCATATCCTGGCGCGCTTCTGTCTCGACGGCCTCCAGCAGCAGCTGTTTGGCCTCCTCCTCGGTGAGCGCCGCAATGCGCTCTAGCTCGTCGCGCCGCTCGCTCTCCAGCTCCATGAGCTGCGCGTGCCGGCGCTCCAGGCGCGACTGCCGCTTGTTCAGGCGCTGCACCCCTTTCTCGATGCGCGCCTGCTGCTGATCGATGGTCATCTGCCGCTTATCCAGCCGCTCCTCGCGCCGGGCCAACTCTTCATAGCGCCGCTCGATGCCCTTATCCGCCTCGGCCCGCGCCACGCGCAGCTCCTGATGGCCTTCTTCCAGCAGCTGCTGCGCTTCCAGCTCGGCGTCGCTCTTGATCTGCGCTGCTTCCTGCCGCGCTTCTTCGTAGATTTGCTCGGTGCGCGGCTTCTGCCTGTTGTAGACAATGTAGGCAGCCACGGCGGCGCCAACCAGCAGGCCGATGACGATGCCGATGATAATTTCAACCATGTAAGGTCTCCTTTAAGTCGCTGTGTCCTCTGCGCCGAACTCGGCCCAGATTTCTTCCACTATCGATTTGATGATGTCGTAGCTAAAGCCGCGGCGCTGCAAATAGGCGCCCGCCTTATTGCGAAACTCGTCGTAAGGCAGCCCCTGCCATTTCCAGGCCAGCTTGTGCGCGGCGCGGCTGGCCGCCGCCGCTTCGTCTACCTCGTCCAGCGCGGCGTCGATAGCCGCGGCTTCGACCCCGCGCGCATAGAGCTCCTGGCGTAAAGCCAACCGGCTGCGCGGCTTAAACGTCTCGCGCTGCTCCACCCAGTAGCGGGCAAAGGCAAAATCGTCGAGCAACGACCGCTCGCTCAAATAGGCGAGGACGCGGTCAACCAGCGGTGCTTCATGCCCCTTACGCAGCAGGTGACGCCGCAGCTCCGCGACACTGCGCGGCCGATAGCTGAGATAGCGCAGCGCCTGGTCGCGCAGCCGGGCAAAACGGTCCGTCTCTTGCAGAGCGGCAATATCGCCCTCGCTCAGCGCCTGCCCAACGCGCAGGCTTAGCGCTGCGTCCAATGGCAGGCCAAAGGCAAACTCCCCGTCAAGATAGACGTTAACCCGCTCCTGGTTCTTCTTCTGCCGCTTTAACGCGGTAATCTGTCGCTCGGCCATGAAAGCAAAATGCCGTGGGTTATACACCACGGCATCGCAATTGCAGGCCACAACAGGTTGTAGCTAAGAAGGAACGGCTGGCAACCACCTCGCGTGGCGGCGCTCGCGTCTCTGTCCAGTTGGCTGCGGCCTGGTCTCGTCGCCCGGCGCTGTCGGCCCGGCTACCCGATCAAGGGCGCCTGTGCCTAGCACAGGTCTCACAGCGATGGTCTTCTGGTTGTTCTTTCTCAACCAGCCGGCCAGATTGGGGCCGGCCTGTTGCAGTCAAATGCCGTGGTTAGAACCGTTAATACGAATACGATGAGCTGATAACGAATCGTCTACGGTCTCATTGATCCTTTATTCTGCGGCTGCCGCTGCAGTGGCTAGCTCTGGCAGGCCGGCAGCGCGCCGCACGAGATTCTCCACCTCGTCCATAATCTGTGGATTATCTCGTAGAAATGCTTTGGCGTTCTCCCGGCCCTGGCCGAGGAGGGTATCGCCATAGCGGAAGTAGGCGCCGCGC